>JADKFE010000034.1 GCA_016717595.1 Deltaproteobacteria bacterium
CCGACGACGAAGTCCCACAAGACGTCGAGAGTTCTTTCCTGAACAAGCCCGACCTCCACGCCCCCCATCATCCCGCGCACGAGCAGCGACACGGCCAGATCCACGTTTCGACCCGTTTTGCGAGCTCGTGCATGGCGACCCAGCGCCACAGCGGCGCGAATAGCCTCGGCGCCAGCTTTGCCTCCTTGCTGGCCTGTAGCAACAGCGCCTCGGCCTGGTCGAGCAGCCCGTCAACCGTCTGGCCGACCGTCTGGCGGTAGAACGAAGCGCTCAACTGGGCGTCGGCCACGTCGATGAGCACACGCGGCGCGCGCGCGCGGAGCGTCCCCAACCGGAGCGCGGCAAGCAGCGATTGCCCGACCTCGCTGACATACTCCGCCAGCGCATCCGGCTCAACCCGCCGAAACTTCTGCACCACATACTTAAACGCCTCGGCGATCCCCTCTTCCCCCACCACGCCGCTGTCCACCATGGCGCGCATGGCCTCCACCGCGCTGCGCCGCGTGGCGCCGCGCCCGGCGAGGCTCGCCTTGAAGAACCGCTGCGCCCCGGCGACGTCGGCCTCGATCAGCCGCATAAACCCGGCGTACGCCGCGGGGCCATCCTCACGCGCGTCCGCCTCCCACACCTGCTCATACGCGTCGGGGTGGGGCAGCCGCGTGTGCTCCCGAACGGCGTCGGCCAGGGCGGTGAAGTCTTCAGCCACGGCGATCGGCAGGCCGATGCGGTCGTCGTCGGCGCTCTGAACGATGATGGCCGGGTGAACCCGGGCGATGGGCACAAGGCGCGTGAGGCTCAGCCACTCGTCTTCAGCGTCCTCCGCCGACCAGTCCGCCGCCGCGTTCACCTCGACGGGCAGCACGGGAAGCTCTGCGCCACGAAGGCTCAACACCTGGCTGAGCGCCAAGGCCACATCCCGAAGCTGCGCGCGCGGCACCAAGGGCACGAGCACGTCCACAAGCTGGGCGGCCAAGGAGAGGCCAAGGGCTGTCGAGAGCGGCGGCAGGCGCACGATCACGACGTGGGCGCGCTCATGGGCCACGAAGGCGCGGCGCAGCGCGTCCCGAGCGGCCTGCACCGCCCGAGGCGTCGGCGCGCCGGGGCGCTCGGTCATCGGCGCGTCGGCGGCGCGCACAAAGCCGATGTCGCCGGGAAGCTCGGCGTCTTGGAGGATCTCCAAGACCTCATCCGTGGCGGGCACCGTGGCGAAGCCGACCATCCACGAGCGCATCAGGCCCAAGAGCGACGGGCCGCTCTGCGGCAAGGCCGCGCCCCAAGGGCCGAGCACGGCGGAGCAAGGATCGGCGTCGAGGAGCACGACGCGATACCCATAGCCGCCGAGCGCGTGCGCCATGACGATCGCGCCAACATCGGCCCAGGGCTGCTGCTCTAGCTCTGTGAGGCCGATGATGAGGGGCGCGGACATCCAGTGGCTCCGTAGGGATGCTGAGCCTAACACAAGGTGGGCGAAGATCTGAAGAAAAAGTTGTGCGGGGCGCGGGGCGGGACTGGAGCCCCCCCGAGCGCGGGCTGGGCAGAAGGTGGCGCGGCGCTGAGGCCGTGCTGGGGAGTGGGCGCGCTGAGGTCTCGGGCGATGAGGCCGCCCGAGGGTGGGTTGGAGCCCTGACTCAGTCGGTTGGAGCGAGCGGGCGGCGGATCGGGGCCATGCGTCCGTCTGTTGGAGTGAACCGGCGGCGGATCGCTCCATTGCTTCCGTAGGTTGCAGCGATCCGCCGCCCGATCGTTCCTATGTGTCCGTCGGTTGGGGTGATCCGGCGACGGATCGGTGCAGGTCAGCGGTCGGTTGCAGTGATCCGGCGACGGATCGGTCCAGGTCAGCGGTCGGTTGTCGTGGTCCGTCGCCGGATCGGTGCAAGGGAGCAGTCGGTTGGACCGATCCGGCGACGGATCGGTGCAGGTGCGCGGTCGGTTGGACCGATCTGGCGACGGATCGGTGCAGGTGCGCGGTCGGTTGGACCGATCCGCCGCCGGATCGTTCTGATGTGCCCGTCTGTCGGACCGATCCGGCGCCGGATAGCTCCGATGTGTCCGTCTGTTGCAGCGATCCGCCGCCGGACCGGGCCAATGCGTTGTTTCAGCCGCTCACCCCAGCTCCGGCAGCCGCAGTCGCACCCGCAGGCCGCCGCCGGGGCGGGCCTCAGCGATGAGCTCGCCGCCGTGAACCTCGGCGACCCGCCGGGCGATGAACAGGCCCAGGCCTAAGCCGCCGGTGGCTTTGGAGCGGCTGGACTCCACACGAAAGAAGGGCTGGGCGAGGCGCGCCAGGGCCTCGGGGGCCACGCCAGGGCCCTCGTCCTCGACGATCAGCTCGCGGCCTTGTGCGACAATTTTTGCGACAGTCCCCGGCGGGGTGTAGCGCCCGACGTTGCGCAGCAGGTTCTCCAAGGCCCGAAGGAGCAGGCGGCGGTCGCCTTGTAGCATAAATCCATCGCCCACCACCTCCAGGCGGTGCTCGGGCAGGGGCACCCGGCGCGCGGCCTCCTCGATGAGCGCTCGGGCGCCCAGGGGCTCTAGGGTGAGGCGGGCGGCGCCTAGCTCCAGGCGGCTCAGCTCGGCGAGCTCACCCACTAGCTCATCTAGCTCGATGAGGTCACCCTCCATCGCCGCGACGCGGGACTCTGAAGCGCCGCTGTCGCGTAAAAGCTCTAGCTCTAGTCGCATGCGGGTGAGCGGCGTGCGCAGCTCGTGGGAGATGGCCGCCATCAGCTCTTTCTCGCGGCGCAACATGCCGTCGATGCGCTCGGCGAGGCGGTTGAAGCCGCGGGCGGCGTCTTGCAGCTCTTTGGGGCCTCGCTCGGGCAGGCGGTGGCCCAGATCGCCCTCGGCCATGCGGTCCATCGCCGTGAGCGCGACGTTGAGGGGGCGGCTCACCGAGCGGGCCAACAGCGCGCCCAAGGCCGTCGCGGCGGCGGTCAACAGGCCCAGGCCTAGCCAAAAACGACGCCGGGGGCGCTCGAGGTCTAAGGTGGGGCGCACGCCCACCCAGGCGCCATCGGCGCGCTGCACGGCGACGCCACCGCCGCGGCGGCGACCGCTCAGGGCCACCTCGTGGCCGTGTAAGTTGAGGCGGCGCGCCCGGGCCCGGGGCGGCTCTGGCATGCGGCTGATCTCCAGGTCCAGCCGGTTCGCGAGCTCGTCCGCGTCATCCCCGGCCTCAATGCGCTCGACGACGTAGACGGCCTGGTGCGCGAGCTGATCGCCTAGCTCACGCTCCAGCGGGCGCAGCACGGCCTGGGTGGTGGTGAGGCCGACGGCCACGGAGGAGATCACCACGGCGACGGCGACGCTGAGCGTGAGCCGCGCCCGCAGGGAGAGGCTCGGCAGGCCCGCCCCGGCGCTCATGCCGCGCCTTGGCTGGGCAAGAGGTAACCGACGCCGCGCACGGTCTTGATCAGCGTGGGGTGTTTGGGGTCGTCGCCCAGCTTACGGCGCAGGTGGCTGACGTGAACATCGACGCTGCGCTCAAAGGACGCGTAGTCTTCGCCCCGGGCCAGCTCCATCAGCCGCTCTCGGGGGATGACCCGCCCGGCGTTGGCGACCAAGGTGCGTAAGATGTCGAACTCTGTGGTGGTCAGCTCGACCAAGACGCCGTTGAGCCGGGCCTCGCGGCGGTCGGGATCGACGCTCACCGGCCCGGCGTGAAGGGTCGCGCGCTCCTCGGCGGGGGCCGGGGCGGCCCGGCGCAGCACGGCCTGAATCCGGGCGAGGAGCTCTCGGGGGTTGAAGGGTTTGGGCAGGTAATCATCGGCGCCGAGCTCTAAGCCCACGATGCGGTCCAGCTCGTCACCCCTGGCGGTGAGCATGATGATCGGCACCCGCGATGTCGCACGAATGATGCGACAGACCTCAAAGCCGTCTTTGCCGGGCATCATCACGTCGAGCACGACGAGGTCCGGGGGCTCGGCCCGAAGGCGCTGCAGCCCAGAGTCACCGTCGGGCGCCGTGTCCACCGTGTAGCCCCGACCGCCGAGATACTCGGCGAGCAGGGTGCGGGTGCGGGGGTCATCATCCAAGATGAGCAGGCGAGACACGGCGCCCTCGGCGAGTCAGGAATTAACGCGACAGATGCGACAGGTGAGACCGCTCAGCGGCCCTTGCCGCCCTTTCCGCCCTTGCCGCCGTGGCCTTCAGGGGGGCCACCCTCGTGCTCCTCGCGGCGGGCCTCGTGCTCGTCCTTGAGGTCACGCATGCCGTCTACGAAGGCCGCGCGCTGGTCATCGGAGAAGGTGGCGTGCAGCTCCAGCATGGCGTCGGCGCGCTCGTGGGCCTCCTCACGCTTCTGGTCCAGCATGTCGTCGATGAGGTCGTGGACCTTCTTGGTGTCGGGCTGGGGCTTCTCCAGCTCGAGCATCATCGCCTCGACGATGGCGTCTTTGCTGGCCTTGTTCGCCTCCTTGTCGGCGCGGCCCTCCTCACGAAGCTCCATGGCGAGGGTCTTCTGGTCTTCAGTGAGGTTGAGGGAACGAATCAGCTCGTGGAAGCCGTGGCCGCCAAAACCGCCACCGCCCGCGATGGCGACGCCGCCTAAGGAGAGGGCGAAGAGACCGGCGGTGAGGGCGACACGAATCGAGCGGGTCATAGGATTCTCCGTTGTTGAGCGGGACAGCACATCCTGTCCACGCCTTGAATCTACGGCGCCGATGTTGTGCGCCTGTGTGATGCGCCCGAAGTGGCGTGAGGAGTTGTGAAGAAGTGTAAAGGAGACGAGGTCGCTTGCAAGCACAACACCGTTGATGTACACAGAAGATCCCCTCCTCGGCTCCTCCCTGGGCCGACTCCTCCGCCGCTGCTCCTCCCCGGAGCCCCCTCCCCTCGCCGCCGCGCGCCCTCCTCGGAGCCTCCTATGGCCGCCTTGCCCTCGCTCTCTGCCGCGCCCTCCCTTCGTTGGTCCGCCGCCGGGCTCTCACCCCAAGAGCTGAGCCGCCGTTTTGTGGGTCAGACGTCTGTTCTGCGGGCCTTGGTGGGCCGCTTGGGGCGCAGCGCCGAGAGCGCCGAGCCGCCGCACCGCCTCTCGTGGTGGGGCCCTCGGGCTCGGGCAGAACAATGTTGTTGCGTCGGGTGGAGGTGGCCGTCACCGACCACAAGGAGCTGAGCGCCCGCTGGCGCGCCGTGCGCCTGCCCGAGCGGCTGTGGCGGGCCTCGCGGCTCTCGGATGTGTGGCTCATGGCCTTAGAGACGCTGCGCCCGGCGCTGGTGGCCGAGGGCCAAGACGGGGCGCTGCTTCAGTCGCAGCTCGACGCGCTCTTGCTCATCGAGGATGACAACAAGGCTGATGTTGAGGCCCTGGACCTGCTCTGCGCCTGGGCTGGGCGCGGCGTGGCCTTGCTGATCGACGGGCTCGACCACACGCTGGGCCGCATCGACGGCGGGGCCGCGGCCCTGGCGCGGCGGCTGGAGGAGGAGCCCCGGCTGCTGGTGCTCGCGACGGCGGACGAGGCCGTGACCGACGCCGCGCTCAAGGGCGTGTTCTCCACCTTGACCCTCTCCCCGCTCAGCGAGGCCGAGGCCCAGGCCCTCGTCGCGCGGCTCGGCGACGGCGCCCAGCCTGTCGTCACCACCGAGCCCGGCCGCCTCCGCGCCATCGTGCAGCTCTTTGCGCCTGCCCCGCCCCTTGGCCCTCCTCGGCGCCGCCTGGTGTGACGACCCCTCTGGCGACGCCTCCACAGATCTGTTGCGTCTCCTCGACGCCCTGCGCCCCGTTCACGCCGCGCGCCTCGCGGAGCTGCCGCCGCAGTCGCAGCAGGTGTTGGCGGCCATCGCCGAGCGCTGGGACCCCATCGCCGCCGGCCCGCTCTCCCGCGCGCTGCGTATGCAGGTGCGCCTGGCCTCGGCCCAGCTCAGCCGCCTCACGTCCTTGGGCTTCGTGCAGAAGGTGGACCTGCCCCAGCACGCGCGCCTGGGCTTTCAGCTCTGTGACCGTGGCCTCGCCTTGTCACTTCTGCGCGGCGACACCTGCCGAGCGTGGCCTCGCCGAGCTGGTGAGCCTCACCGCGCCGCCTCAGGCGCACGACGCCTTGGCCCCGTTCATCGGCGCCGACCCCGACCTGGAAGACTGAAGCAAAATTCGCAAAGAGCGCATGACGGCCCTTCGTGGCCGGGTGGCGAGCACCCGCCCGGACTGGCCCGCGCCTTGGTCTTCAGAGCTGTTCACCGGGGTGCTGCTCACCGCGCCGATCTCCCTGAGCGCCCGTGAGCGTGTGCTGGAGCGCCTCCGCGCCGCCGGGCCCGAGGAGGTCAAAGACGTCGCGCTGGCGCTCTCCTATCGCCTGGGCCTCGTCGGTCTGCTGCACGGGGAGGCCACGTCCCAGGCCCTCGCCCAGGCCAGCCTCTCCGGTGAGCTCTCCGGGCCCGATGACCTGCCCGGCGCGGAGTCCGCCGCGCGGCGTCTGCGACAGCCGGGCCTGCTCGGCCTGGTCCGGCTCACCCGCGCCGCCCGCCGCGCCGCTGAAGGTGACCTCGACGAGCTGGCGATGCCCTTTGAGTCTGACGGCGGCACGCGGCTGGCCTGGGCCATCGCCGCCGCGCGTTTCCCCAGCTTCGACGCCCGGGTCAAAGAGGCCGTCGCCGCCGCCTGGGCCGCGGGGTACGAGACGACCGCCTGCCCGTCGCCGCCGCCTGGGCCGTGGCCGAGGGTGGGCTGCCGATGCACGCCGATGAGTCCGAGCTGCGCCGCGGCCTCACCCGTCGCCCGGAGCACCCCTTGCTCCTCGCGGGCCTCGGCGCTCTGCTCACTGCTCAAGATCGCCGCGACGAGGCCGAGCGTCTGCTGCGCAGCGCGGACCTGCTGCTACAAGACGGCGAGACCGTCGCCGCCTGCCTGCCCGAGACCCTGGCCTCGTACTTCTTCGACGCCCTGGAGGACGGCTCCTTGGCGAGCCGCCTCTTGCGACCGTTGCGCGACTTCACCCGCCGCCCCCTGGCCACGCTCTTGCTGCGTGACCCGGCCCGCTGCGGGGAGGCCCTGGCCCTGCTCAGCGCGGACGGCGCCGACCCACGCCCCGCCCTGTTCACCTGCCTGCGCGATGAGCTGCACGCCGGTCGCCCCGCCGTGGTCAGCGCGGCCCTCGCGGGTTTGGGCCTCGATCGTCGCTGGCGGGCGTTAGACGCCGCGGCCCGGGCCAAGGCCGAGGGGCCCGCCGTCTTGGAGGCCCTGGCGGTTGAGGTGCGCGCGGTCGCTGTGGGCCTCGGGCGGTAGTCAGAAACATGTCATGGGCGAGCAGGCCCACGAATCCTCTGGGTAATCTCTCACCTGGAGGATTTGATGAACTGCAAGACGCTGCTGACCCTGCTCCCGCTCACCCTCGCCCTCGCCTGCAAAGACGCCAACGACGCTGTCACGGACAGCGGCGGAGACTCCAACACGGGCTCTGACACGGACACGGGCGAGCCCGCGCAGACCGATGGAGACGGCGACGGCTTCTTCGCCGAGGTCAACGACTGCGACGACTCAAACGCGGCCGTGAACCCTGGCGCCGCTGAGGTGTGCGACGGTCTCGACAACGACTGCGACGAGCAGCTGGACGAAGGGGTGATGCTAGTCTTCTACGCCGACGATGATGGCGACACCTTCGGAGACCCGGCCTCGACCACCATCCGCCGGGAGGTGCGCCGCCGAAGGTTTGTCGCCGACAACACCGACTGCGACGACGCCCAGGCGGCGGTAAACCCCGGCGCCCAAGAGGTGTGCGACAGCCTCGACAACGACTGCGACAGCCTCATCGACGACGACGACGACAGCCTCTTCCCCAACGAGGGCGTGCTCAGCTACGCCGACACCGACGGCGACGGCTACGGCGACCCCAGCTCCAGCGCCTTGACCTGCGTGGTGCCCGCGGGCTTCACCGAAGACAACTCCGACTGTGACGACGCCGACATCGGGATCAACCCCGCCGCCGATGAGGTCTGCGACAGCGTAGACAACGACTGTGACAGCCTCATCGATCTGGACGATGACAGCCTCACCGACGGCCTCACGGCGTATGGGGACGGCGACCTCGACGGGTTCGGTGACGCGGGGGACGTTCGTGTCGTCTGCGCGCTCAGCGCCGGGGTGGTCGCCGATGATGACGACTGTGATGACAGCGACGACGGGGTGAACCCTGACGCGGAGGAGGTCTGCCAAGACAGCGCCGACAACAACTGTGATGGCGCCGTGGACGAGGACTGCCCCGTCTGTGATGATCTGAGCGTCGTGGCGTACTATGACTCGTTCACCGCGGGCGGCTCGCCCTTGGACAAGGCGCAGGCGATCCTCGGCTTCACGCTCAACGCCAGCAGCTCTGAGTCCACCTTCGCCACGGCCTTCGACAGCGGCGGCTGGGACGTGCTGGTGATCGACACGCCCGGCAGCGCCCTCCCAACAGCGGTGAAGGACCGTATTGAGGACGCCGTCGCCGCGGGCAGCTTCGTGATCATCAGCTATTGGTACCTGGGCGGCGAGCCGGCCTTGGCCACCGTCCTCGGCGTCACCGTCGACTCAAGCTTCACCTCGCCCCTGCCGCTCTCCGTCGCAACGGGCGGCGACCTGTGGACGATTCGAGACCTTGCCCAGCTCCATCAAGACCTACAGTCACGACGCGGGCACCAACGGCGTCGTGCTCAGCCCCATCGACGCCGCCACCTCAGAGACCTTGGCGATTTTTAGCGGCTCCTCCACGCAGGACGCGATCGTCGCCACGTTTAACGGCCAGGTCATCGTCAACGGGCACCTGCCCTGGGACTACCAGAGCACCGATGACGACTCAGACGGCCTCAAAGACATGGGCGAGCTGTACGCCAACGAGCTGGCCTGGCTGACCGGCTGCGCGGACTGAAGGGCGGCGGGGTCTGTGCTGGGACAACCTCACACAGACCCCAACACCCCACACGGCGCTTATCGCTGGCTCATGTTGTTCCCGCTCTTGTTCGTCGGGTGGGCGACGAGCTTAGAGACCTTGAGCCAGAGCCGATCTCTCAGCGAGCCGCCGCGGGGGTCGGCGGGGTCGGGCTTGGGCAGCACGAGCCCAACGAGGGTCTTCATCACGAGCCTCACACGCATCAGGCCTCCTCAGCGCAGCATACCCGCATCGGGCCGGTTATGGCCGAGCGGTCACCCCAAGGCGAGAGGACCGCATGAGCCAAGACAACCCGCCCCCGCCCCAGGCCGCGCTGATCGGGCGCCGTTGGGATGGCGGTGAGCACCTGGTCACCGCCGCGGACATCGCCGCCTTCGCCCAGGCCACCGACGACACGAACCCCCGCTACGCCGGGGACGCGCCCGTCGCGCCGCCGATGTTCCATGTGCGGCTGATGCGGGACCTCCTGTTCTTGATCATCGAAGATCCCGCCTTGACCTCGACGTTCTGCGCCTCGTTCACGGCGAGCACGACGCGCGCTTCTCCCGCCTGCTCCGCGCCGGGGAGCGCCTCAGCGTGGCCGGGGAGCTTCTGAGCGCCGTTGAGAAGCGCTCGGGGCTGGTGATCACCGCCCGGCTCACCGGCGACGTCGGCGAGGAGCGTGTGGTGGACTGCGTCACCGTGTTCTTTATCCGCGCCAAACCGACGGGTGAGAAGCCCGCGGAGCGCGCGGCGAAGCCCGCGGAGAGCCCCGCGCCGCCCCCGCCGCCGGACTGGTCAAGCGCGGTCGTCGTCTCTGCCGACGCCTCGTACCGCTACGCCCAGGCCTCGGGCGACGTCAACCCGATTCATGTGGACCCCGCCACCGCCAGGCGCCGCGGGCCTGCCAGACGTGATCTTGCACGGCCTGTGTACGATGGCGCTCACCGCCCGCGCGCTCACCGACGGCCTCGCTGAAGGGGACGCCAGCCGCCTGCGCCGCCTCTCTGTGCGCTGGGCCCGGCCTGTGCTCAACGGGCAGACCCTCACCGTCACCGCCCGCCGCGCGGGAGAAGATGTCTGGGCGGTTGAGACCTTGGGCCCCGACGGCAAGCCCGTGATCACCGCGGCGGTGGCGGAGCTACGCTGATGGTGGACCCGCGCTGCCTGCCGCCAGACACCCTAAAGGCCCTCGCCGCCGAGCGCCTGGGCCAACACGCGCCCTCCGCCGCACAGCGCGCGCTCCCTGCGGAGTCCGCCGAGGCGGCGATGGCCGCCAAGCCCAACCAGGCCCAAGGGCTCGACGGGCTGCTCGTCGCCCTGCGCGATCTGGAGCTCGCTGAAGAGGGCCACCTGCCCGGCGGGCGCGGCCTCGCCCGAGGCCGCGCCTTGGCCCAAGACCTCCTCTCGGTGACCTTGGAGGCGTGGGACAACGAAGGACGCCGAGGGGCGCTGCGCCTCCCGCGGCCCGCCCTCGCCGCCGACCCGGTCACCCGCCGCCGCCTCGCCCTGCGCCCCATGGGGCAGCATGATGAGGCGATCCTCAGCTTTGAGAGCCGCTTTGATGACGACGGCGAGGCTCGGCCTTGGGTGGCGCTCGGCGGGCCGTCCCTCGCGGAGCTGCTCCCCGTCGAGGACTGGCCCGAGCCTCGGCTCATCGCCGCCTGCCTCGTCGCCGGTCTGCGGGGCCTCGCTGCGTTGCAGCAACAAGGGCTCGGCCATGGCGCCTTGGGTCCGGAGCACCTGATCTTCACCTTGGACGGGGTGCGCCTGGCTTGGCTCGACCCGGTCTTGCCCACGCCGCCGCGGCCCGAGGACGACCTCGCCGCCCTGGGCCGCGCCGTCGGCGCCCTCGATCCCGAGGGGCACGACTCCTTGGGGGCCCTGGCCTGGGGCTTTGCGGAGTCGCCGCCGCCGAACGTCGGCCTCGCCGTCGATCTGCTGCGTCGCAGCATGGGCCAGTCATTGTTGGAGCGGCGCCACGAGCTGGCGATGCACGCCCGGGCCCAAGGCCGCCGCCATCGCCACGCCCAGGCCCTGCACCTCAGCCGCCGCCTCAGCCTCGCCTTGCCGCCCCCGGCGGGCGTGTTTTGCCTCAAGGCCGAACGAGACGCGGTGATGGTGCTCGCCGACGCCACGGCGGCCCAGCTTCGGGGCGGCCCGGCGACGGCGTGGCCCACCCGTTTTCTGCCCGTCTTGTGGAGCCCAGAGCACGGCCTCGACGCCAGCGCCGCGCGCTCCTTGGTGCGCGCCTGGACCACCCGCGCCCGAGGAGACGAGCCCCGGCGTGTGGCCCAGCAGGCGGAGCTGGGCAGCACAGACGAAGGCGCGGCGGGCCTGGTGCGCTGGCTTCAGCTCCAGCTCAGCTTACGCACCGAGCGCATGTTGATGGCGAGGAGTACGCCCTGAGCCCCAGCTCTGTGTGGGCTCAATGGGTGGGCTCAGAGCGCGTCGTTCAGCGCGGCGGGGGTGCCTTTGTTGTCTTTCTCGTAGCTGGACGTGCCTTTGGACCAGTTCAACGAGTCGTCGTTGTCAAGGGCGCTGTAGAGGTTGGCGTTGAGCTGCATCGAGAAGCCTTGGGCCATCGCCGCGGACCAGTCATCTCCGCCGCTGTCGTACTCCAGCTCGTCGATGATCACGCCGTCGAACTCGATGAACAGCTCATCGGCGGAGTTGTCGAGCTGGATGTCGCTGCCGTAGGTGTAGTCGCCGGTGAGGCCGCCGTTCTTGCCGGTGTCGGAGTTGCGTAAGAAGAGCGCGTGCGCCCCGGCGGTGATGAGGACGTCGCCGCTGAGGATGTGGAGGTCGCTGCCGCCGTCGTAGATCGTCCAGCCGCCACACATCGAGATGTCGGCGCTGCCCGCGTTGTACAGCTCAAACCACTCGGCCTCGTTGTCTTTGAGGGTCTTGGGATCTTGCATGATCTCGGTGATCACGAGGTCACCGTAGCTGATAAAGCCCTCGTCACAGAGACCATCACAGTTGTTGTCGGCGGCGTCCTGGATCTCTTTGGCGGTGGGGTTGATGCTGATGGCGGTGTCGTCGCAGTCATCCCCACCTTTGATGGCGTCTGTGTCGTATCCGTCGCCGTCACAGTCGAAGTCGCTGTCGCCAAGACAGTCGGAGTCGACGGCGTCGTAGCAGACATCTGACGCGCCAGGGTAGCTCGTCGCGTCGCTGTCATCACAGTCGGTGTCGTCTTCGCTGAGCCCGGCGGTGAGCGCGCAGGCGCGGGTGGTGGCGGAGGGGTCGCCGAAGCTGTCGCCGTCATCGTCGATGTAGTAGAGGGCGGCGTCGATCGGCGGGCCCTCGTCGGTCTCGCCGTCGCAGTTCTCGTCTGCGCCGCCGCAGACCTCGGTGGCGTCGGGGTTCACGCCCGCGTCGCCGTCGTCGCAGTCGCCCGCCTGGGAGAGGTAGCCCGAGGGCGCGGCGCAGGCCTGCACGCTGAGGTCGGGATCGCCGTAGCCGTCGCCGTCACCGTCGGCGTAGAAGGTCTCGGCGTCGGCGGTGAGGCCCTCATCAAGCTCCCCGTCGCAGTCCTCGTCGCGGCCGTCGCAGGTCTCGACGCCGTCGGGACTCACCTCGGCGTCCCCGTCATCGCAGTCTTCAGCGTTGTCTACGGCGCCCGCGGGCGGCTCGCAGGCGACGAGCGGCGCCGCCGGATCGCCGAAGCCGTCCTTGTCTTCATCGGCGTAGGTCGTCACCCTGTCGATGGCGTCCTCATCGATCTCTTCATCGCAGTCTTGGTCTTCGCCGTCGCAGACCTCGTCCGCGCCGGGGTACCGGCTGGCGTCGTTGTCGTCGCAGTCCGTCGCCGCGCTCACGCCGTCGCCGTCGGCGTCCACAGGCGCGCCCGTGTCGTCGTCTCCGCCGCTGCTGTCGTCGCTGGAGCTGCTCGTGTCGTCTACGGGCTCACGGTCCTCTACGCCGATGGGCTTCTCGGGTAGACACGCCATCATCAGGCAGAGCGGTAGAGAGAGAAGGCAGCGCATCACACACCCGGGGTCTCACCATCCTGCCGGGGATCAGCGCTCACGTCAATCGGGAGCGCCTCAAAGGCCGCTGGGCTCACCGGGGATCGGCTGGTGAATGGGCAGCACCACCTGAAACCGCGCGCCTTCGCCGGGCTGGCTGCGCACGGTGATGAGGCCGCCGTGACGCTCGGCGATTCGGGCGCAGATCGCGAGGCCCACGCCGTTCCCGCCGTACTCTTCAGCGCGGTGAAGCCGCTGGAAGATGCCGAAGATGCGCGGGGCGTACCGTTCGTCTAAGCCGATGCCGTGATCTCGCACCGTGATCCGCGCTACGCGGGTGTCCCACTCGGCGCTCACCTCGACGCGGGGCACCTCGTCTTTTTTGTGGAACTTCGCGCGTTGCCGATGAGGTTTTGTAGGAGCCGGTGCATCAGCGTGCGGTGGACTCCTAGCGTCGGCAAGGGCCCGACGTTCACGATCGCCCCCCCTTCTCGTGAATCACCTCCTCAAGATCGGAGAGCACCTGGCGGACCACCACGCCGAGATCCACGGACTGGAAGGTGATGGGTTCGCCGCGGCGCGGGAGTAGCTCAACAGGTCGCCGATGAGGCCATGAACCCGCTCGGAGGAGCCGTAGATGCGGGTGAGGTACCTGGGCGCCGGAGGGGAGCTGATCGCCGTAGAGCGCGCGCAGGCGCTCGGCGAAGAGCATGATCTTCCGCACCGGGGCCTGAGGTGCGACGAGGCGCGACTTCTCCTCCAAGAGCTGCTCGGCCTGCTTGCGATCGGTGATGTCGCGGCCGATGGCGTAGATGAGCTGCTCTTCTGCAGAGGCCGACGCGCTCCACAAGACCGTGCGCCACCCGCCGTCCGCCGTGGCCAGGCGCAGCTCAAACCCGACGACCTCGCGGCCATCGGCGAGCTCCTCAGCGACGGCGCCGAACCGGGCGCGGTCGTCGGGGTGGCTCAGCTCGATGAGCGCCCGACCCAAGATCTGATCGAGGGCAGGCCCAGCGAGCGCTCCCACGCGGGGTTCACCTTCTTGAGCCGCCACTCCAGATCAAGGATGCCCTGTGGCATGTCCGGAGACATCCGGAAGACCGTTGCGCCCAGCCTATCTCGGGGATCGTCGGCATCGGAGTCCTTACGCGCTCAGCGTCACGAGCTGGAGCCAGTATCGCCCAAGCAGGCTCATCAGGTCCACCAGGCCGTCGAAGCTCGGCGGGCGGATGACCACGGAGCTGACCCCGCGGCGTAGAGCTCCTGACTCCAGCCGCCCTCGACGGGGCCAGGGTGATCACGATGACGGGCACGGCGCGGGCGCGGCGATCGGCGCGCAGGGTGGTGATCAGCGGCAGGAGCCCGGCGGTTGAAGGTCGAGCAGGATGAGGCCTGGCGGCGCCTCCCCGGCGAAGAGCGCGAACTCCTCGCCGCTGAGACCGGTGAGCGCGCCAGCGTCTCCAGCACATCCAGGCGCCCGGGCAGGCTGGCGTCGATGACCGCGGCTCTAAGCGCAGGCGCAGATCAGCCCGATCCACCACGAGGCAGATCACCAGCTCATCGCCGAGACGAGCCTTGGGGGCCATCAATCAGTCCTCATCGACGACGCGGCGATCGCGCAGGCGCGCCGCTGCAGCGTTTGGCGAGGCTAAACCGGGGGGTCGAGGCGCAGGGCCCGGCGACCCGGGCCACGGCCTGCTCGTGCTCGCCGGAGTCGGCCTCCACCGCGGCGAGGAAGGTCCGGGTGGCGGCGACGGGTCACCGCTCACATCAGCGATCTCCAGGAGCTCACGGCCCCCTTCGCGTGGCGGCGGCGCAGGTCGAGCTGGGGTTGTTCCAGATCGCCCTGCCGGAGATAGCCCGCGTAGAGCGACGAGTTGGGCTCTTGTTCACGCGCCACATGGAACCACCGCGCCGCGGTGTGGAAATCTTTGGCGGAGAGCGCGCGGAGGCCCTGCTCAAAGCTGGTCTGGTGCGGCGGGACCGCCAAGACGTTGCCCGAGGGGCGCCCAGCG
>JADKFE010000035.1 GCA_016717595.1 Deltaproteobacteria bacterium
GAGCGCCAGCGCAGGCAGGTAAAAGACCCAGACGAGGACGCCCATCACCTGTTTGCGACGCCCGGTGAGCACGATGCGCGTGCCGATGGCGAGGTCGCAGAGCGTGAACAGCAGGGTTCCGAGGACGATGCGGGTCCCGACGGGCTCGACGAATCGGCCGTGGAGAACCTGCACCACCGCCGCCCACAGCGCGACGCCGACCACGGCGATGTAGAGCCCAACCGGCAGCCGCAGCCCCCGCTCGGCCATCCCGGGGACCATCTTCAGGTACACAACAGCGCTGATCATCGCGGCGCCCACGAAGACGCCCAGGTCGGTGAGGGTCAGCGCTAGGCCGTAGGCGTGCCGCCAGGCGTAGATGAGCTGCACCACGGCGAAGAACGCCACGCCGAGCAGGAAGCGCCCGATGACGCGGAACGAGATGTCGCCCAAGAGCGTGAAGACGAACGCGACCTGCAGCGGCAGCGGATTCACCTCGGGGTGGCGAGGCAGGAGCTTATTCTCAAAGAGGACGAGCAGCGTGAGCAGCAGCACGCTCAGCAGCTTGAGCGCGCGGGCGCGGGGGGGTTCTCGTACTCGCCGGTGCGCTGCAGCGAGCGCAGGTCCAAACAGACGAAGGCGATCCCAGCGGCCGCCAGCGCAAAGACGAGCCACGGGCTCACGACGGCACCGAGATGCGCCCGATCCGACCGGCGAGCGGCCGCAGCAGCGCCCGGTTGAAGACGTCGCCGTGGAGGGGCTGGGGCACCACGCCGCGCAGGGCGCGGTGGAACCTCGGCAGCGCATACCAAGACACGCTCGGCACGAGGGGGTGTTCAAAGTGGAAGATGCTGACGAAGAACGGCCAGAAGAGGGGCCAGCCCACGAAGATCGTGTCGCGGGAGCGCAGCAGGGGGTCTGGATCTGTGGCGATGGGCCCACCGTGCTCAAGCGCGCCCTTCACCTGATTCAGCGCGGAGAGCACCTGGAGCCCAACGATCTGCGCGAGCAGCACATGCCACCCCGGGACGAGACCGTGAGCGCGCCGACGGCGAGCCAGATCAGCACGAAGCGCGCCACCACGCCGCGGCTGGAGCCCCCGTGGCCGCTCGGGCGCCGCTGCAGCAGGCGGTGGAACAGGGAGAGCCCGGGGACGAGCACCAGCAGCAGGACAGTCTTCACGAGCTGCGGCCCGGGGTTCACCGCCCGGGTCTGGGCCGCGCCGCCGACCAGGAAAAACATCCGGTGCGACGCCTCGTGTACGACGACGGCGAGGCCGGCGTAAACCGTCAGGCCGTAGGCGAGCCCCCCGAGAGAGACGAACGCCGGCATCGGCAGCCAGGTCAACGCCCAGGTCCGCCGCGCCACCGAGACGACGATGCTCACGAGGACGCCGGCGTTGACGGCGTTGTGCGAGCGACGAGAGCGGAGCTGCGGGAGCATCGGGCGGCCGGCCTCTCGGGCCTCACCCAGCCAGCGGGGGCGCGTGGAGGGGGGCAAGACGTTCATATTGGCGCGGCCGGCGCTCCCACGTCAATCAAGGCCTCACCAACTCAGCCGAGCACAGCGTCCCGCTCCGCCGCGACCACGGTCCCCCGAATATTGGCACGAATCTTGCTTAGGCTTAGCGCAACAACTCAACAGACATGGAGGTCCAGTGACTTCAACTTCTCTCAGCGTCGGTGAGCTCGTCACCGCCCATCCCCGCGCCGTCGCCGTGCTTCAGCGTCGGCAGATCGACTTCTGCTGCGGCGGAGCGCGACCTCTGGCTGAGGCCTGCGCCGCGCGGGGCATCGATCCGCAGGCGCTTCTGGAGGAGGTCCACGCCGAGGAGGTCCGCTGGCGCGCTGACGCCGTGCGCTGGGACGAGCGCTCGCTGCCCGAGCTGATCGACCACATCCTCACCCGCTACCACGAGCCGCTGATCACCGAGCTGCCGCGGATCTTGGCGATGGCGCATCGTGTGCAGCAGGTCCACGGCGACAAAGACCCCCGGATCGCTGAGCTGGTGGCCCGGGTCATCGCGCTCAAGGATGACCTGCTGCCCCACATGCAGAAGGAGGAGCTGGTGTTGTTCCCGCTCATTCGTGGGGGCCGTGGCATGTTGGCGGGTGGGCCGATCACCGTGATGCACGTCGAGCATGAGGAGGTCGGGGCGCTCTTGCGACAGATCCGCGCGCTCACCGATGACTTCACCGCCCCAGACGGCGCCTGCGGCACCTGGCGCGCCTTGTGGCAGGGCCTCGCTGATCTAGAGGCCGACCTGCACGAGCACATCCACCTGGAGAACAACATCTTGTTCCCCAAGGCGCTGCACGACGGGGCTGAAGCCGCCTGATCTGCCGCCCTCGGAGGTCACGATGCGACCGCGCCTGCTCCCGACCCCCGCGGCGGCGCCTTCGCCGCTGCAAGCGCTCTTGGACTGCCACGAGCGAATCCGGCGGTTCTGCGGCGGGATGTTGCTCCTCTGTGAGCAGCCCGATCCCGACGACCCCCGCGTCGTGAACACCGCCGAGCGTGTCGCCCGTTACCTGCGCGTGGGCCTGCCGCTCCACGCCCAAGACGAGGATGAGTCGGTCACGCCGCGCCTCCTGGCCTTGGCGCTGCCGGACGAGGTGCTCGCCGCCTTGGCCACCCAACAAGACGAGCACGTCACCATCGAGGCCCTTCGGTGTGAGGTGGTCCTGGGCTTGGAGCGGGTGGTCAGCCATCACACCGCGCTCCCGGTCGTCTCAATGGGCCACCTCACGCCCCTTCTTCTGTCGCACATCGACGCTGAGGAGCGCCTGATCTTCCCCCACATCCCGCGCCTGCCTCAAGACGAGCAGCAGGCCATCCTGCGAGAGCTCCTCGCCCGGCGTCAGAGCCCCTGAGCCCTCCGTTGCCTGTGTCATACCGCCCGATCCTGTGTGGCAAAACCCACGATCTGGATCGGGCGGATCCCCCGAGGAGAGGTGAATGAAGACGTCCACTCTGCTCCGGTTCGGCCACGTCGCGGCCCGTTACCAGCTCACGGGCCAGCGCGCGCCGCTGAACACGATGATCGCCCTGACCGACCAATGCAACGCCCGCTGCGCCTACTGTGACATCCCGGCGCGGGGGCGGCCCGGCTTAGAGAGCAAGGCGCTTCTGCGTCTCATTGATGAGCTGGCCGAGGCGGGCTGCGCTCGGCTCGGCTTCTGGGGCGGCGAGCCGTTGTTGCGCCCGGATCTCGGCGCCTTGATTGACCACGCCCACGCCCGGGGCCTCTGGACGAGCCTCGACACCAACGGCTACCTCTTCCCCAAGCGGGCCCAGGAGCTACAAAACCTGGACCACGTCGTCTTCTCGCTGGACGGATCCCGCACAAACCATGAGCTGAACCGTGAGGCGGGCGCCTATGACAAGGTGATGGCGGCGATTCAATGCGCCGCTGAGATGAAGAAGCCGTTCTGGACGCTCACCGTGCTCACCCGGCACAATCTGGGCGACATCGGGATGATCTTGGATCTCGCGGAGTTGACCGGCGGTCGGGCGGCGTTTCAGGTGCTTCATCACCCGCCGGGGGTGGCCTCGACGGGGGTAGGCTCCTTGGCGCCAGAGCCCGAGGCGCTGCGTGACGCTCTGCGGGCGCTCCTCGCGGCCAAAGACGCCGGGCGCCCCGTCGCTGTGAGCCGAGGCACCCTCCATCACCTCATCACCTGGCCCGATTACGGCCAGCGATGCTCCTACACCCCGAGTCGGCCCCGCTGCTTCGCCGGGGAGCTGTGGGTGAACATCGACCCCGAGGGCCAGCTCTTCGCCTGCTCGTTGTGGCCGGATCAAAAGAACCCGCCCAACGCCGTCACCGAGGGCTTCGCCGCCGCGTTTGAGCGCCTCACCGCGCCGCCCTGCCGCGCCTGCCTCGCGACCTGCTTCACCGAGGTTCAAGGCTTGTTCTCCTTACAACCCGCCGCCCTCAAAGAGGCCCTGGTGAACCTCCTCCCCCAACGGAGCGCGCCATGAACACCCCCAGCGCCGTCACGATGACCCCCGCCGAGCTGACCGCTCTCGCCGAGCACATCTTAGGCACCCACCACGCGCTCCTGCACCGGGAGCTCCCTCGGCTCGACGCCGCGCTCAGCGCCGCGCCGCGCTCGCTCCGCGCGCCGTTTGGCCACCTCAAGTCGCTCCTCGATGACCACCTGATGAAAGAGGAGCGCATCCTGTTCCCGGCGATCTTCGCGCTCTGTGGCGGCGAGGGCGCGCATGGCTGCGGGCTCTTTGGCCCCATTCAGCAGATGCAGCACGAGCACGAGCAGATCCGCCTGCTGGAGACGGCGCTGCGCGAGGCCGCGAGAGACGCGGGGCCTCTGGAGGCCGATCTCTTGGCGCTGCTCGACGATCTGAGCGTTCACGCGGAGACCGAGGACACCCTGCTGTTCCCTGCGGCGGTGGCTCTGGAGCGCGCGGCGCTGGGGGGTGACGACGAGGAGGCGCCTGCGCCGACGATGCCCGACGGCGACGAGCTGGTGCGTGAGACGCGCGGCGCTTGCTCCACCTGCCTCACGGACGTCCCCGCCGCGGTGAGGATCCGACACGGTGAGGCCCTCCTCGTCAAACGATGCCCTGAGCACGGCGAGACCACCCAGCTCCTCAGCCGTCACGGCGCGGAGTGGGCCGCGCTCGACCGCTTCTTCTTTCAGGTGAACAGCGACGCCCGCCCCCAGCGCGACTACATCGTCCGGATGACCGAGCGGTGCAACCTCGCCTGCCCGATCTGTCTCGCCAAGGCGAACACCCAGGACACCCCCGACCTCCCGCTGAGCGGCCTGGAGGAGCTCCTGAGCGCGCGCCGGGGCCTCAAGATCGACCTCATGGCCGCCGAGCCCACCTTACGCGAGGATCTGCTCGACTGGGTGCGCCGGGTGAAGGCCGCCGGGCACACCGCCGCGCTGCACACAAACGGCCTCAAGCTCGCGAACCGCTCGTTTGTCCGCGCGCTCAAAGAGGCCGGGGTGAGCGAGGTGTTCTTACAGTTTGACGGCCTGAACGAGCAGGCGAACGTCACGCTGCGGGGGCGGCCCTTGCTCAAGGCGCGACTGGCGGCGCTCAAGAACCTGCGTGAGATCGGCGTGGCCGTGAGCCTCATCGTCGTGATCGGAAAAGACATTAATGAAGAGCAGGTCGGCGAGACCTTACGGTTTGCCCTGCAGCCCGAGAACAGCCACATCCGAGAGGTGTTTTATCTGGGCTTGCGGTCCTTGGGCAGCGCCCGGGCGTCGGGGGACTTCGTGGGGCAGGCGCTCATGCCCGATGAGGTGCTCGACCTGCTCTGCGCCCAGGAGCCCGCGGTGCGGCGCCAAGACGTGCGTGACTTCAACAAGATCTACTTCACGATGCTCTCGGCGATGCGGGTGCGAAAGTGTCTGTATGTGCAGCACTACCTGCTCAGCCGCGACGGAAAAGGCGGATACAAGCCGATCTCAGAGGCGCTGGATCTCTCCCGCCTCGCCGCCGCCTGTGATCGGTACGCCGATCGTGCGCAGTCTTCGCCTCACCTCGCCCGGGCCGCGCTCATCCCGTCGTTTATTCGCCAAGGTCTACGCCCCCAGGCTTTGCCCCTGGCCCCGGATCTGCTGCGCCTGGAGAGCCTCTTCGCCCGCGGGTTCAACTTGGAGGAGGTGCCCAGCCGCTTCTTGTTGCTCGGCTTCATCACGGCCTGCGACCCCGACAACTACGACCAGATGGTCTCGGCGGGCTGCGGCAAAGGGGAGCTCTCCGCCGATGGGGGCTTCGTGGAGTCGGGCGCGGACGCGAACGTCGCCCGGGAGCGCCGCTTCGTTTAGAGCCCGGCGCGGGCCTCGGGGGCGATGTGCTCCGGGCTCCACGGCGGGTCAAACACCACCTCCACCTGAGGCGTGAAGCCCACCGACACGATGGCCTCTTTGACGTCTTCGTAGAGATCAAACGCCGCCGGGCAGCCTTCAGTGGTGAAGGTCATCTGCACCACCGCGACCGCGTCCCGAAACGTGACGGAGCGGATGAGGCCCATGCTCACGATGTCGAGTCCCACCTCGGGGTCGATGACGTCGCGCAGCTTGTCCAGAAGCGCGCCCTCGGCGCCAGCGAGGGCGTAGATCGCCGGGGACGGCGGCGGGGCGAGGAGCGCGCTGAGGCGCTCAGAGAGCGTGTGTACGAGGGTCATGTGGCCTCCAGACCGGGCAGCGCCCGGCGTTTGACGACAGCGAGCCAGCCCCGAGCGGCCGCCCGCGTGAGCAGGACGATGTGCAGCGCCGCGCCGAGCAGCCCCAGGACCGCGCCGATCCGCCCCACGGCGACCGGCGCGCCGAGAAGCACGAGGCTCACCCCGAGGCCCGCGAGGATCGAGAGCGCCATCGACAGCCTCGGCAGGCGCTCCCCGGTGAGGGCCTTCGCCGTCGGGGCGCGCTGGAGCTGGCCGACGAACAGATGAACCTCCAGCAAGAACGGCAGGATCTTGAGCGCCACCCCCCGCAAGAACGGCAGCGCCCACAGGCCCAGCGCGAGGGCGACGGCCTCAGGGCGCGGCCCCCAGCCTAGGCTCACCCCCGCGAGGCCGAGGAGCGCGACGAGGCCCAGCGCGGCGCCCCAGACGCCTGGATCGACGCCGCGCCGCGCTCTGCGGCTCAGCGAGAGCAGGAGCGTGAGCGCCGCGAGGGCCGCGCCGATGGCCCAGACCGCCGGGACGCCCAGGGCGAGGCCGACAAACCAGGCGGTGGCCGCGAGGGCCCAAGGCCAGGGGCGAGGCTCGGCGGAGAGGCTAAACATCGGCAACAAGAGCCCGCCGAGGCCGAGCATCCAGCCGCCCACCCAGCCCAACAGCAAGAGCGCGGCGTGGTGCGCGATGCCCACCATCGGGGGCAACACAAACCACAACCCCGCCCGCCCGCCGTACAGGAGCGCGCCCAAGGTGAGGCCAGCGAGGCCCGAGAGCTCGGCGAACAAGAGCCACAGCCGGGTCACCCGGCGCCCCTTCGCCCGGGAGAGCGCCCAGAGCACCCCGGCGGCGCGGAGGCAGAGGCCAAAGATCAGCCCAGCCGCGCCGAGCGCGCCGAGCAGGCCGAGGGCCTGGGGCCAGCCGAGGCCGAGCATCAACCCCGCGCCGCCGCTGAGGATCAAGGCGTCACAGACGGCGGCGAGGCGGGTCCAGCCCGGCGGCGGCGGCTGGGCGGTCACCACGGGCACAAGCTGCCAGCCCAAACCCACGATGGCCATCATCAACGTGCCGACGGTGATCAGGTGGACGGCGACCAAGAGCCCGCTCCGCCCGTACCACGCCGCGCCGTCGAGCACCCCGGGCCAGGCCAAGATCCCCCAGGCGAGGGGCTCAGCGATGAGCGCGACGGCGACGGGCGGGATCACCACCCTCGGCGGGATGAGGGTCTGGGGGTCAGGGCGCATGAATCTGGAGCTGAATGTGGTCCTCGTGCTTCGTCATCGTCCAGACGAGGCCCCGCGCCTCAAGCTGGGGAAAGAGCAGGGCGGGCTCACGGTGATGAAGCACGGTCAGCGGCGTGCCTTGGTCCAGCGCCCAGAGGATGAGGCGCAGAGGCTCGGGCGGCGGCAGGCCACGCACGTCGAGCACACCCGCCCGGAGGCGCGCTTGGCCAAGGCGGGCCGTGTCGGCGTCGGGCGCTCCCGGATCAACCGCCCCGCCGTGGCCCTCGGGCGCGCGCCAAAACGACGTGACGCAGACCTCACCCTCCCAGCGCACCCAGGCCAACCACCCGCGACGGCCCAGAAGGTCCACGAGCGGCGCGGGCTCAAACGGCGCGGAGAGCGCCAAGACGGCCCCGGGCTTGAGGCCACGAAGGGCGGTCATCACCGCGCCGAAGGGCTCTTGGCCTTGTTGAATGAGCGGCGAGACGTCGAGGCGCTCCACGGGGGCGCCCCTCGCCCAAGGCGGCTCGGGGTCGTCCCGGCGCGCGGCGGCGGGCAAGGCGGCGGGTACACCCGCAGCGGCGGGCGGCCCTTGGAGGTTAAACACCGCCAAGAGCGACTCGGCGTCTACCCCGGCCACCCGGGCGGCGGACTCAATGGTCACCAGCTTGGGCAGCACCCGGCCCAAGACCGGGTGGTTGAGCCGCTCAAACGCCGGGTGGAACGCCGGGAGCAGGGTGCGCAGGGCGGGCTTCTCGGCCAAGGCGTCGGAGACCCGGGTGTGCAGTGTGAAGGGGGCGATGGTCATGGCGAGCGCCTCGGGGACAGGCAGGGAGACGCACATTGCAAGAAGCGGTCCAGGCCCAGAGACGCTCAATTGACAAGAACATCTGTTGAGTTGGCGGCAGTTGACACAGGCCGGGTGTGTGGGATCACACCCTCACCCCCAATCGTGACGACGCGCTCACTCCTTGGGCGGCGCTTGGCTCGCCAGCTCGGCGTGCAGGTGCTCCAGGGAGCGCACCTCCGCCAGCGTCGTCTTCCGGGCCCACTGGTTCACGCAGCCGTGGAGCTGCGACCAGGCGTTGTGCAGGCTGCACGGGTTCTTGGGGTTACACGCCCCGAAACCAAAGGCGCAGCGGCGGTCCTCAGACGACCAGTCCGAGGCGTCGAGCACGTCCATGAACGTGATGCACTCTGGCGCGCGGGCGAGGCGAAAGCCGCCGCCGTGGCCCCGCAGCGCCTCGACGAGCCCCGCGACGACGAGGTGGCGCATCACCTTGGAGATGTAGTGCTCGGGGATGGCCGCCAGCTCGGCGAGCTCCTTCGCGCGCACCCGCTCGCCGGAGTCGTAGTTCCCAGCGAGGATCGCCATCGCGCGGAAGGCGTACTCAGCGGTGTGGTTGAGGAGCATGTCGTCGGCCTCTGCGAGCGGATGCGGTATCCCGAGCCTTGGGCAGCGTCCAGGGGCGGGCCCAGCCCGAATCCTGCTCTGGGTCAGTACCGCCCGCAGCCCAAGCTCCTTACACTGGCGAAACAACGGATACCGATGTCTGTTGAAGGAGTCTCAATGCTCTCGAAGTCACAGGCGAGGAGCTTCTTCCTCTTCGCGACGGTCGGCTTCTCAGGCGTGTTTCTGTGGCTGACGGTCGATACGGTTCGTCAGGTCCCAGCGCGCTCTCATGAGGAGAACATGAACGCCTCGGTGATCCGAGGCAAAGAGATCTGGGAGAAGAACAACTGCATGGGCTGCCACACCATCCTCGGTGAAGGCGCCTACTACGCGCCGGAGCTGACGAAGGCCGTGGAGCGCCGCGGTGAGGCGTGGCTGCGGATCTTCCTCAAGGATCCCCAGGCGATGTACCCGGGGCGCCGCAAGATGGTGCAGTACAACTTCACCGAAGAAGAGATCACCGACGTGATCGCCTTCTTGGACTGGATCGGGAAGATCGACACCAACGGCTTCCCCGCCAAGCCCGACATGGCCCCCGTCGCCGTCGCGGCCGCCGCGACCGTCGCCCCCGCCGCGGGCGCCCCGAGCGCCGTCGCCGCTCCCGCGCTGTTCACCCAGGTCTGCGTGGCTTGCCACAGCCTCGGCGGCACCGGCGGCGTGGTCGGCCCGGCGCTAGACGGCGTCGGCACCCGCTACGATCGTGATGGCCTGCGCGCCTGGCTCGACAACCCACAGTCGGTCAAGCCTGGCACGGCGATGCCCGATCTCAACCTCTCGGCCAGCGACCTCGACGCGCTGACCGATTTCCTCATGTCTCAGCGCTGAGAGGTCACCATGGACAACCCGCTCAAGTTTCAGTCCTGGCGGATCGCGTGGACCTTCTTCGCGACCTGTCTGCTTCTGCTCTCCCTCCAGATCGTCTACGGCTTCATCATGGGCTTCGCGCACATGGGCTATGACGGTCTGCACGAGTGGCTCCCGTTCAACACCGCCCGCGCCACCCACACAAACCTGCTCGTGGTGTGGCTGCTCGCCGGGTTTATGGGCTCGGCGTACTACATCATCCCCGATGAGGCCCAGACCGAGATCTGGAGCATGAAGCTCGGATGGGTGCAGTGGGGCTCGCTGGTGGCCGTCAGCGTCACCGCCGTCATCGGCTTTCACTTCAACTACTGGGAGGGCCGCAAGTTTCTGGAGATCCCCCGGCCGCTGGACGTGCTCGTCGTGGTCAACGTGCTGGCCTTCTTGCTGAACATCGGCATGACGGTCTACAAAGGCAAACGGTACACCACCACCGCGCTCACGCTCCTCGCCGGGCTCACGGCCGCGGCGCTTCTGTACCTGCCGGGCATGATCACCTTCGACTCCCAGGTGATCGACTCGTACTTCCGCTGGTGGGTGGTGCACCTGTGGGTCGAGGGCGTGTGGGAGCTGGTGATGGGCGCGATCCTGTCGTACCTGCTCATCAAGCTCTCGGGTGTTGACCGCGAGATCATCGAGAAGTGGCTCTACGTCATCGTCGGGCTCACCTTCTTGAGCGGCATCCTCGGCACCGGCCACCACTACTACTGGATCGGCGCGCCGGAGTACTGGCTCATGGTCGGCGGACTGTTCTCGGCGCTGGAGCCTCTGGCGTTTCTGGGCATGGCGCTCTACACCGTGGCCATGGCCCGCCGGGGCGGCCGCAAACACAGCAACAGCGTCGCGCTCTCCTGGTCGGTGGGCTGCGGCATCATGAGCTTCGTCGGCGCGGGGTTCTTGGGCTTCGCGCACACCTTACCACAGGTCAACATCTGGACCCACGGGACGCTCGTGACCGCGATGCACGGACATATGGCCTTCTGGGGCGCCTACGCGATGCTCATCTTCGCGATGATGGCCTACGCCCTGCCGGAGATGACCGGGCGCAAACACTACGACTCTTGGGTCGCGGAGTGGGCGTTCTGGCTGAGCAACATCGGCATGATCTCCATGACCGGCGCCTTCGCCGTCGCGGGCATCACCCAGGTGTATCTGGAGCGCCGCGTCGGGATGGACTTCTTGTTGGCCCAGGAGGCCGTCGAGGTGCACTTCTTGGGGCTCATCCTCGCCGCGAGTCTGTTCACCTTGGGCATCAGCCTCTACATCTGGAACTTCAGCCGCTATGGCGCCGTGGCCCTGTCCAGTGACGTCTCAGGTGACGCGCCGAGCCCGGCGCCGAGCCTCGCGAAGTGATTGAACCGCGCGGGCGCTGCGAGATCAGCGCCCGCGCCTCGGCCATCACCCTCGGGCTGGCCACTGGAGCGAAGATGTCTCTGTTCGAGGACGAGCACGTCGATCCCCAACCCGCCTCGTTGCCCTGGTATCAGCCGGTCGGTGATGAGCTCGTGCTGTTTGAGCACGCCTATCGCCAGCGCCTCCCGCTGATGATCAAGGGCCCCACGGGCTGCGGCAAGTCCCGGTTTGTGGAGCACATGGCCGCGCGGCTGGGCCGCCCGCTCATCACCGTCGCTGCCCACGACGACACCTCGGCCACGGACCTGCTCGGCCGCTGGCTCATCCGAGGTGGCGAGACCGTGTGGCAAGATGGCCCCGTCACCCGCGCCGTGCGCCAAGGGGCCATCCTGTACATCGACGAGGTCGCCGAGGCCCGCCCGGACGTGGTCGTGGCCCTGCACCCGCTCACCGACCACCGCCGCAGCCTGTACCTCGACCGCTGTGATGAGGAGCTCAGCGCGCCGCCTGAGTTTATGCTCATCGTCTCGTTTAACCCCGGCTATCAGCGCTCCCTCAAAGAGATGAAGCCGTCCACCCGCCAGCGGTTTATCGGCCTGCGCTTTGACTACCCGGCGCCCGATCTGGAGGCGCGGATCGTGTCTGGTGAGACGGGGGTAGAGCCGTCTGTGGCCAAACGCCTGGTGGCCTTGGCGGCGAAGGTGCGCTCGTTAGAGACCTTGGGCCTCGCGGAGCTGCCGTCCACCCGGCTGCTCGTGGACGCCGCGCTGCTGATCCGCTCGGGGCTTGGGGCTCGGGCGGCCTGCCGCGCGGGTGTGGTCGAGCCGCTCACCGACGATCCCGACGTGCGCGACGGCCTGATGGACCTCGTGAACCTGGTGTTCTGAGCCGGAGGTGCCCTGTGCCTGGACCTTCGTTTGATCTCGACTGGGAGCTGGGGCTGTTTAAGGCCGTCCGTGCGCTGTGGCGCGCGGTCGCGCCGAGCCCCGCGCCGCTGTTTGACCCCGCCCGGGCCGCGACGTTGGCCGCCCATGGCCCGGCGCTGCGGGTGCTCGGCCAGATGATCGCCGGGGAGGCCGTGCGGCTTCAGCCCGCGCGCAGCGAAGGCGGCGTTCGGGGTCGTGATCTGCTCATCCCCGCCTGGATTGAGGTCTGCGCCGATCCTACGCTCAACCGGGAGATCATGGCCCTGCGGGTGGTCGTCGCCGCCGAGCTTCGCCGCCTGCGCCTCGTCGCCCCAGAAGAGGAGCTGGAGAACCTCTTCGTGAGCGTCAGCGCCGCCCAAGACGCCGCGAATGGCCTCTCAGCGCGCCTGCCACGCTTCGCCGAGGCTTGGGCCGAGGCCTGCGCCCTCGTGCTGCGGGGTCGCCCCGATCCCGCGAGCTTGTCGGGCCGGGCGCGGCTCATCGAGGAGCTGCGTCAATCGGCGCTGCGCGGCGAGACGAGCTGGCGAACCCCGGAGCGCCTCGCTCTGTTGCGGGCCACGCCCGAGCGCGGCGCGGCGAGCCCACCCGTGCCGTTGTGGGGTCGGCTTCACCCGGCGTCGCCTGAAGACGCCTTGGGTGGGGATGAGTCCCCGGACAAGCTCGACCAGCAGCCGCCCAGCGCGGAGGCGACGGAGCGTGAGGCCGGGGCGATTGAGGAGCTCAAGCTCGTCCAGCTCAAGCCCAACGAGGGCCTTGAGCTGCCGACCCACGTCTTCGAGAAGGTCGAGACGGCCGAGGGCTTCAACGGCTCGATGCGCCAGCTCGACGGCGAAGACGAGCTGAACGATCACATGGAGGCGCTCGACGAGGTGGACCTCTCGCACCTCGTGCGGGGCGGGCCGCGGGCGAGCTCGGTGCTCAAGGCGGAGATCGGCCTCGATGTGGAGGTGCCCGACATCTCCCGCGTCTCGCCGGGCGAGCGGGCGGTGCTCTACGATGAGTGGGATCACCGGGCCAAAAATTACCGCAAAGGTTGGTGCCAGGTGTACCCGACCCAGGCGCCCCGAGGGGATCAGCGCTGGGCGATGGAGGCGCTCTCCCGACACAGACGCCTCGTCGAGCGGCTCTACCAAGACCTCGCCAAGCAGCGCGCGGCGCTGGCCCCGGCGCCCCGACAGGCGGACGGCGAAGAGATCGATCTGGACGCCGTCGTGGAGGCTTGGTCGGAGCTGCGCGCCCGCCGCTCACCGCCGGATCGGCTGTACATTCGTGCCCGGCGGCAGCGCCGCGACGTCGCCACGACGGTGCTCCTCGACCTCTCGCTCTCCACCGACTCTTGGGTGCAGGATCGCCGGGTGCTCGACGTCTCCCGCGAGGCTGTGCTTGTGCTGGGTGAGGTCGCCGAGCGGCTGGGAGACTCCCTGCAGGTGCTCGCCTTCGCCAGCCAGACCCGCAACCAGATCCGGGTGTGGGAGGTGCGCGGCTGGAGTGAGCCCTGGTCTGTGGGCCGGGGTCGGCTGGGCGCGCTCTGCCCGCAGGGCTACACCCGCATCGGCCCGGCCATTCGCCACGCCGTCGCGGGGCTGCGAAAACGAGACGCCCGGGAGCGCCTGCTGCTCATCGTGAGCGACGGAAAACCGACGGATCACGATCGGTATGAGGGCCGGTATGGTGTGGCCGATGTGCGCCAAGCGCTCCGCGAGGCCAAACGAGACGGCGTGCACGTTCACGCCTTGGCCATCGACGCCGTCGCCCGAGATTATCTGCCGTCGATGCTGGGGCCCGGCGGCTGGACGATCTTGCCGCGGCCCGACCGGCTCCCCGAGGCGATCACGCAGATCTACGGGAGGCTCGTGTGATGGAGCGCGAGTCCCAGGGCTTCACCGTCGCCACGCTCACGACCCTCGTGCTGTTGAGCCTCGTGGGCACGCTCACCCTGGGCGTCGGGCTGCGCTGGGCGCTCGCCGGGGTGCCGCTTCTGCCGGGCGGCTTCGTCGAGCTGCGGCACGCCCACTCGCACCTGGGCTACTACGGTGTGCTCTTTCCGCTGATGTGGTGGGCGTGGGGCCGCTTGGGGCAGCGCGCGCCGGGGCTGGGCCTGCTCGGACTGTACGCCGTCGGGGTGGTCATGAGCGCCGTCGGGTTCGCCCGCGAGGGCTATGGCCGACCGGCGATCATCGGCTCGACGATCGTGCTCGGGGTGTGGTTGGCCTCGGCCTGGCGCCTGCGCGGCGTGATGATGCAGCCGCGGTCGTGGCTCGGCGGCGCGGCGCCGACGATCGTGCTCGGCGCGCTCTGTATTGGGCCCGTGGCCGTCGTCTCGGGCCGAGATCCGGTCTTGGCCACGGGGCTGGTGCGCATGTTCTTGACCTTGCTCTTGCTCGGCGCGGTCACCCCCGCCGCCCTCGCGGCCCTGCGCGCGCCGGCGCCTCCCTGGCCGATCTGGCTCGGCGCGGTGCTCTGTGGCGCGGCGTTCTTGGGGCCGCTGCCGCACCCGGCGCTGGGCCTGGGCTTGCTCGTCGTCGGCGTGCTCCTCGGCCGCGCCGCGCTGCGGGCGCCGTCTTTGGGCTGGGACGAGCGGGGGCTGTGGCTCGCCTTCGCGCTCGGCCTCGTCGCGCCGGGGGTCGGCCTCGTGTCCCCGGGCACAACCTCGCCGTGGCGGGGGTTCATTTCGCCGCCCTGGGGCCCCTGCTCGTCACGCTGACGCGCCCCCTCTGGCCCGCGCGGCCCCCGGCTTGGGCGCGCTGGAGCTACGCCGTCTCGGTCGGCGCCTTCGCCACGGCGCTGCTCGTCGGAGAGCCCCGCCTCGCCGCCGTGTTTGGCAGCGTCGTCGCCGCGCTGTGGGCGCTGGGGGTGGTCTGGATCGTTCGCCACACGCTCACCCAAGGCGCGCCCCTCAGCGTCCGTGTGGGAACAAGCGCGTAGAGAGCTGACGTAGATCCTACATTTGTGCGTTCGCGGCGAACGTCGTTGAACACGTCGCGCCCTCCACACTATCAATAGATATAGATGTCTGGTGACAAAGGAGTCCCCCATGATCCGTGCTCGCTCGCTGCTGCTCCTCGCTCTGTTCTCATTCGCCTGCAACGGGGCTCAGACGCCCGGCACACCCTCCAAAGCGGCCTCGGACGAGACCGGCGGCTCCAAGAAGGGCGACCTCGGCCCGCCCGTTGGTGAGCCGATTCAGGCGGTGCTCACGAACTCCCCCGACGTTCCGCCGCCGACCGGGCGCACCCAGCCCGCCAAGGTGGTCGTCGAGCTGGAGGTGCGTGAGGTGACCAAGGCCATCTCCGAGGGTGTGGACTACACCTTCTGGACCTTCGGCGGCGAGGTGCCGGGCAAGTTTATCCGCATTCGCCAAGGCGACACGGTGGAGTTCCACCTCCAGAACCACCCGTCGAGCAAGATGCCCCACAACATCGACCTGCACGCGGTCACGGGCCCCGGCGGCGGGGCGGCGAGCAGCTTCACCGCGCCTGGGCACGCCTCACAGTTCACGTTCAAGGCGCTCAATCCCGGGCTGTATGTGTACCACTGCGCCACGGCGCCGGTGGGGATGCACATCGCCAACGGCATGTATGGCCTCATCCTGGTTGAGCCGCCCGGGGGGATGCCCCCGGTCGATCGGGAGTATTACGTCATGCAGGGCGACTTCTACACCGTCGGAAAGTACCGTGAGAAGGGGCTCCAGCCCTTCGACATGCAGAAGGCCATCGAAGAGAACGCCACCTATGTGCTGTTCAACGGCTCCGAGGGCGCCATCGCCGGAGACGCCGCGCTCACCGCGAAGGTCGGCGAGACCGTGCGCCTCTACGTCGGCAACGGCGGCCCCAACCTCGTGAGCAGCTTCCACGTCATCGGCGAGATCTTCGACAAGGTCTACTACGAGGGCGGCACACGGTTTCAAGAGAACGTACAGACGACGCTCATCCCAGCGGGCGGCTCGGCCATCATCGAGTTTTATGTGGAGGCCCCGGGCACCTATGTGATCGTCGATCACAGCATCTTCCGCGCGTTCAACAAGGGCGCGGTGGGGATGCTCAAGGTAGACGGCGCGGACGATCTCGCCATTTATTCGGGCAAAGAGGTGGACTCGGTCTACCTCGCCGACATGTCGGTGACGCCGGGCGGCGCCATCGCTGAAGCCACGTCCCAGGCCGCCGCGGGCCAGCTCACCCCGGCGGCCCAGGTCAAGGCCGGTGAGACGCTGTTCGCGGGCACCTGCTCCACCTGTCACCAGGCGAACGGCGCCGGGCTTGAGGGTGTGTTCCCGCCGCTCGCGGCCTCGGACTACCTCAACGCCGACCCCAAACGGGCCATCGGTGTGGTGGTGAACGGGCTCTCGGGGCCGGTCACCGTCAACGGCAAAGACTACGTCTCGGTGATGCCGCCGATGAGCCAGCTCAACGACGACGAGATCGCGAACATCCTCACCTACGTCTACGCGAGCTGGGGCAACTCGGGCGTCGTGGTCAGCGCCGCTGAGGTGGCCCAGGTGCGCACCTCGACGACCCGTCCTGCGGGCGCGGCCCACTGATGTTCGCGCTGTTCACAAACCTCGCCTTCGCCGCCGGGACCGTGCTGATCCCGGCGGGGAGCCATCGCGTCTTTTACCCGCTCTCCCCTGAAGAGACGGAGGTGTGGGTCCCGGCGTTTCGCCTCGACGTGACGCCCGTGACCAACGCCGAGTTCTTGGCGTTTGTGACGCGCGCTCCGAGCTGGACGCGCGGCCAGGCCCCGGCGCTGTTTGTGGACCCCCAGTACCTCAGCCATTGGGGGAGCCCGACGAGCCTCGGCGGTGCTCTGCCCAACGGCCCCGTGGTGAACGTGAGCTGGCACGCCGCCCGGGCCTATTGCCGGGCCCAAGGCGGCGAGCTGCCCACCACGGATCAGTGGGAGCGCGCCGCCGACGCCACCCTGACCGCCCCGACCGGCGCCCGAAGCGACCCGCAGATGACCGCCCGGGTGCTCGACTGGTACGGTCGAAGCGGTGACGCGGCGCCGGGCACCGTAGGCCAGCACGCCGCCAACCACTTCGGCGCCCACGATCTCCTCGGGCTGGTGTGGGAGTGGACCCTCGATTTTGACAGCCAGCTCCTCTCCGCCGACGTGCGTGAGGCCGGGGACGAGGACCGCTCACGGTTCTGCGGATCGGGGGCGGCGTCGGCCACGGACGTCGCCGACTACGCCTCGTTTATGCGCTTCGCGTACCGCTCCAGCCTCAAGGCCAGCTACACCACCTCCAACCTGGGTTTTCGATGCGCGTACTCCCCTTGATCGGCCTGCTCAGCGGGCTTCTGTTCGTCGCTTGCGGTGAGACGCCCGAGGCAACCCACGCCGAGGCGCCCCCGGCGGGGCCCATCCCCGGCGACTCGGTGTACCAGCTCGACCTCACGCTCACGAACCAAGCCGGTGAGCAGGTGCCGTTCGCGGTGCATCGGGGTCACCCCGTATTGATCTCGATGTTTTACGCGACCTGTCCCTCGGCCTGCCCGATGTTGATCAAAGACATTCAGGCCATCGAGGCGAGCCTCACCCCCGAGGAGCGTGACGGGCTGCGGGTGCTCCTGGTGAGCCTGGACCCAAACACCGACACCCCGGCGGAGCTCCAGAAGGTCGTGGTCACCCACGGCCTCGACACGAGCCGCTGGACGCTCGCCGCCACGGCGCCGGACCGTGTGCGAGACGTCGCCGCCGTGCTCGGCGTCACCTGGCGGGTGATGGGGCCGGGCAACATCAACCACACCTCGGGCGTGACGCTCCTGGATGGCGAAGGGCGCAAACGCGCGGCCATCGACGGCCTCAAACAAGACCCGGCGCCCTTGCTCGCCGCGCTGCGCGCTGGGTCTTGAGGCCCGGCGGGGTGCGCCGTTCAGCCGGTGAGCAAGGCCGCGGCGCCGCCCAAGATCGCCGTGATCACCACCGCGGCGATCACCGCCCACACCCACCAGGCCCGACCCAGCTCCAAGAACACGATCCCGACGATCATCACCTTGACGACGCTGATCCCGGCTAGGGCCCAGGCCCCCAACGACGCCTCGGCGACGCCGTTAAACGTGAGGGTGAGCGCCATCAGCGCGAGGTACGCGAGCACGGCGCGGCGGGTGTGGGTCATGGTCTCATCCCATACAGAACGGCGAACAGCAAGAGCCAGATCACGTCCACAAGATGCCAGTACGCGGCGCTGCCCTCTACGGTGAGGGCGTTTGTGGGCCCGTAGTCCCCTCGCCAAGCCCGCCACGCCACCACGGCGAGCAGGCCGACGCCGGGCAACACATGGAGCAGGTGGAGCTGGGTCAAGAACAGGTAAGTGAACCAGAAGCCGTTTGTGGAGAGCGTCACGCCGTCGTTGAGATGGGGCGCCCACTCCATGAGCTTGTTCACGGTGAAGATCACGCCGGTCAGGCTCCCGGCGAGGAGCCAGGCCGCCGTCGCCCGCTGAGCGCCCGCCGCGTTGGCTTGGGCGCCGAGCGCGACGAACAGGCTCCCGGTCAACAGGAGCGCCGTGCCGATCGTCGCTGAGTTGAGGCTGAGCTGGGCCTGGGCCGCGGCGTAGGCCTCGGGATCCCCCGCCCACGACGCGGCGTGCCAGATCAAGAACATGCCGAAGGTGACCACCTCCACGGTCATGAAGATCCACACCGCGACGCCCCCGGTGAGGGGCTCGCCGTCTGGTGGCCGCGGCGGGTCGCCGAGCTCGTTGAGCGTCTGATCCACGTCCACCTCAGAACTTCGCGGTCACGACCTGCTTGATCTCCCAAGCGGGCGCGAGGTTGTCTGTGTGGCCCAAGATGAGCAGGCCCGCGGCGTCGCCGGGCAAAAACACGCCGGTCTGCGCTTGGTACGAGAAGCCCTTCCACACGTTCCAGTCGAGGTTGAGATCGACCTCTTGGCCCAGGGACGACGACTGGGCGTCGGTGAGCGCGCCCGTGGCGTCCCAGCCCTGAATCGGCGTGGTGGCCTGGAGGAAGGTGTAGGTGGCGAGGAGCTTCACCTTGTCATGGGGCTTCACGCCGAGGCGCCCTTGCACGGCGATGGTGTTCTCAAACTCACGATAGCCCCGGCTGAGCGGCGAGCCCAAGCCTTGGGGGCTGATGCCCTCTTGGTCGGGCATCACGGAGTCTTCCCAGACGTTCGTGAAGTTGAACTGACCCATCGTCATGATCTTGTTGAGGTTGCCATCTCCGCCCGCGCGGTCGGCGTCGCCGCTGCCCGCGCCGAAGGCCGCGCCGAGGCTCACCGGCAGCGCCTCGCCCAAGGTCTGATCGGCCAAGGCGTAGGCCACCCAGCCCTTGAGCTGACCGTTGTTGATGTCGAGGGTGCCGCCCGCGGAGTCGAGGTTCGCCACGTCGTCTTGGCCTTGGAGCCACGCGGCCTCCGCCGCCCAGCTCAGCCCGCCGAGGACCGGGGCGGTGCCTGAGCCCGCCGCGCCCAAGGCCAAGGCCGAGCTGATGTTGGGGCGGAACCGCGCCAGGTTGTGACCGAGGCCGTTGGGCACATAGGTCGCCGAGCCACCGCCGCTGTTGTCGAGGTAGTACAGACCATACAGCTCACCCTTGAGGTGATCGTTCGGCGCCACACGCACCCGCCCGCCGAACAGGTCGGCGTCGGCCATCGTGTCGGCGTCGCTCATCAGCGTCCCCGTGGGCGCTTTGGTCGAACCTTCCCCTTCAGAGAGTTTTGCCCACCACAGATCAATGTTGAGGGGCTTCATCGGGGTGATGAGCACCTGCACACCGTCGGCGTTTTGGTCCAACACCAAGCCTTGCCCCACCCCATAAAACTGGCGGCCCACCATGACCTTCACCGGCAGGTTCGGCACCTCCGCCCAGGCGTAGGCGAGGTCAAAGTGGACGGTGTAGTTGGTGTCTTTGTCACGAAACAGCTTGTAGGGGTTGTAGGTCGAGGCCGTGGTCACCGTGCCGTCTTCAGCGACGGTGGTGGTCTGCTCCACGTCAGGGGAGTTGTCTACCCCCCACCAGCCTTGGGCGGCGTCAAAGCGGGTGACGACGCCGAAGTGCTCTTGGTTAAACTTCACCAGCACCCGCAGGTTCTGTACGACATAGTCGCCGTCGTCGTAGGGCTGGGCGGGATCCCCCAAGAAGAAGTTCCGCTGGTTCAGCGCCCAGGCCGTGTAGGCGCCGGAGATCTCGATGGGCTTGGGCGCAGGCGCGGGGGCCGCAGCGGGCTCGGCGGCCCAGAGCGCGGGGAAGAAGAGCAGGAGCGCGGAGGTCATTGGGGGTCTCCTCTGTTAACAGACTTGCATGTCTATTAACTTGAAGGAGCCCCGAGTCCTCGACGGGGCGCTGTGCGCATGATCCCCGTCAGGGTCTCAGCGGGGCCATCCGGACGACGCGGTAGCCGTGGGGCAGACGCATCACCGTGTCGAGCCACTCTTGGCCCTCGTGGCGATAACGGAGCTGCACGGCGCGCCACTCACCGCGAAGGAGGCCGTCCAGCGCGCGCTCGGGGGTGAGGCGCTCGGGGCTGGCGTGCTGGAGATGCGTGGTCTTCACGAGCACCTCCAGGGCCTCGCCCAAGGCGCTCACGTCGCGAAAGAGCGCGCGCAGCGTGTCTTCGTCGATGTCTTGCTGGAGCAGCTCGGGCAGCACGAGGGGCGGCTCATCCGTGGGGGCGCTCACGGCGTCACGCCGGGGCGAAGGTCGAGCTCCGCCGAGGAGGCGTGACACTGCACGCAGTTTGAGCGGTCGGGGTGGGTGCTCCGCAGGGCGTCGCGGCCGTTGGGGCCGTGGCACGACATGCAGCGCTCCCGCATCGTCGTCTTGTGGGGGATGACCGGCGGGGCGATGGACCAGGCCCGCGCCCCGGCGGTGGGAGACACGAGGCCGACGAAGGCGTTCTCTCCAAACGCGGCGTCAGGAGGCAGCGCCGCGCCGGGGGACGGCCCCTCGTTGACGACGTGGCATTGTGTGCAGGAGGTGTAGGCCTCATGGGACATCGGCGGCGCGAGGCGCCCCCGAATCTGCATCCCCGAATCATGGCAGGCGAGGCACTCCGAGACGCTCTGCTGGCGGATGTCGTGGGGGATGGTGGGCGGCGCGCCGTCATAGGCCCGCAGGGCGGCGCGGGCGGCGAGATCCTCAGCCTTGGAGGTGCCGTCTAAGCTCACCGGGTCGAGCACGCCCGGCCCGGCGAACCGCGCGAGCTCCGTGGGCCAGTCGCTCCCCAGCCGGGGCGGGATGTGGCGCTTCTCGGCGTAGGTGATCGCCGGGGGCGCCTCGTCCGACTCCGAGACCTCGACGTCGCCGAGATCCATCGCCTCCGGCGGCCTCTGCACCCCGACGAAGAAGCCGATGAGCGCGATCCCGATGATCACGGCGAAGCCGACATGAAGCGCCTGCTCAGAGGAGGGGGTGGACATGGCTCAGCTCACGATGCGCGTCACGGAGACGGCGCATTTTTTGTAGTCGGGCTGCTTTGAGAAGGGGTCGTACTCGTGCAGGGTGAGCAGGTTGATCTGCACGCGCTCATCAAAGAAGGGCACGAACAGGCTGCCCGGGGGCGGATCACCGCGGCCGTCGATCCACACCGGCAGCTCGATGGACCCGCGCCGGGTGGTCAGCCGCACCGTCTCACCGTTGCGGATCCCGAGCTTCTGGGCGTCGTGGCGGTTCATCTCGACGTAGGCCTGGGGCATCGCCGCGCGGAGCTGGGGGATACGCCGCGTCATCGTGCCGCTGTGCCAATGCTCCAGCACCCGGCCTGTACACAGCCAGAAGGGGTACTGCCCGTCGGGGGACTCGGGCGGCGGGTCGGCGGGGTGGAACCAGACCTGCGCCCGGCCATCCTTGGTCGTGGAGTGATAAAACTCGATCTCCGCGCCCTTCTTGACGTAAGGATCGTCAAACTCGGCGAAGCGGAAGCGGGTCTCGCGCCAGGTGCCGTCAGGCTGCTGCACGACGGGCCAGCGTAAGCCGCGCGCCTTCACATACTCGTCATAGGGGGCGAGGTCTTTGTGTTTGGTGCGGCTGAACAGGCGATACTCCTCAAACAGCGCCTTATCGACGTTCAGCTCGTAGTACCGGCGCCACTCCCAGACCGGCACCTCGCGGCCCTGGGCGTCGGCGAAGGTGAACAGAAAGCGCCCGTCTTTGTCGAGCATCCCCGGGTGGCCCCGGCGGTGCAGCTCTTTGGCCAAGGCGATGGTCTGCCAGCAGTCGTCGCGGGCGTCGCCGGGCGGGCTCACCATCTTGAACCACTGCTGGGTGCGGCGCTCGGAGTTGCCGAACATGCCGTTCTTCTCCACCCACATCGCGCTCGGCAGGATGAGATCGGCGATCTGGGTGGTGGCGGTGGGGTAAACATCGGAGCAGATGAGGAACTTGTCGGGGTCTTTGACGCCGGGGTCCACGAGCAGCGATCGGTTGGGCATGGTCTGACCGGGGTTGGTGACCTGCACCCAGATGGTGTGGATGTCGCCGCCGTCTTTTTTGGGCGTAGACCAGCGCTTCCACATCTCGACGGTGTGGTAGCCGGGCTTGGCGTTGATGCGCCCGGCGGGCAGGTTCCACAGCTTCTCGGCGTTGGCCCGGTGCTCGTCTTTGGTGACCACGCCGCCGCCGGGCAAGGCGTGGGACAGGGTGCCCACCTCACGCACGGTGCCGCAGGCGCTCGGCTGGCCGGTGAGGCTGGTCGGGGCGTCGCCGGGGCGCCCGAAGTGCCCGCTGAGCAGGTGAACCCCATGCACGAGGCTGTTGATCGCCGTGCCGCGGGTGTGCTGGTTCATGCCCATACACCACAGAGACGTGATCTTGAGGTCACGACGGCCAAACAGCCCGGCGAGCATCCGGATGTCTTTGGCGGGCACGCCGCTGAGCTTCTCGACATACTCCGGCGTGAACGGCGCCAAGGCCGCGCTGAACTCCTCAAAGCTCATCGCGGCGCCCTCCAGAGCCGCGGGCTCTGAAGGTTTACGGAAGTTGCAGTGTTTGCTGACGAAGTCTTTGTCGTAGGTGCCGCTCTTGATCAGCAGGTGGGCGATGCCGTTGGCGATGGCCAGATCGGTGTGCGGCTCAAACTCTAAGAAGTGCTGGGCGTGGGCGGTGGTGCGGGTGCGCCGGGTGCCGATGTCGATGAGCAGCACCTCCTCGCCCCGGTTGCGGCGGTCGATCACCCGCGAGAACAGGACGGGGTGCATCTCGGCGGGGTTGTTCCCCCAGCAGATGAGCACGTCACACTCGTCCAGATCGGTGTAGCAGCCCGCGGGCTCGTCTACGCCGTACACCGCCAAGAACCCGGTCACCGCCGAGGCCATACAGAGCCGGGCGTTGGGGTCGATCTGGTTGTTCGCGATGCCCCCCTTCATCAGCTTCTGTGCGGCGTACCCTTCAGGGATCGTCCACTGGCCGCTGCCGTACATGGCGAAGCCCGCCGGGTCCATCATCACGCGGTCGGCGATGGTCTGGATCGCCTCTTCCCAAGAGATCGGCACGAGCTGGCCGTTCTTGCGCAACATCGGCGTGCGCAGGCGGTCCTCCCCGTACAAGGCGAGGCCGACGTGGTAGCCCTTCACGCACAGAAGGCCCTTGTTCACCTCGGCTTGGGGGTCTCCGGCGATGGCGACGATCTTGCCCTTCTCGACGCCCACCTGGACGTGGCAGCCCGTGCCGCAGAACCGGCAGGGGGCCTTGTCCCAGCGCACGCCGGGCCCGTAGGCGCGGGTGGGGTCTTCAGCGGCGGCCTCTTGGGCGAAGGTGCCCGCGGCGGCGGCGCTCGCGGCGGCCAAGGCGCTCAGCTTGAGGAACTCGCGGCGGTCGGGGGTCATGGTGTGCTCTCCACGGCGCCAACGTCGGCGTCCTGGTGGGGTGAGAGATCGGAGAAGTCAGCGAACACCAGCTCAATGAACGTGACGCCGGGCAGAGACTCCAGGGCGTCCCAGGCGGCCTTGTCTTGGGCGCGGTCGGGGGTGTCGAGCACAACCGGCACACGGTCACCGTGGGCCTCGCCCAGCGTCACCGCCGGGGTGGACCGGAGCGTGGCGAGGGTGGCGGCGCGCAGGGTGGACGTTTGACTCAAGGTCAAGACGGCGCTCACGATGGGCATCACGCGCCTCCTGCGTGCTGGGGCTCGTCGGGCTCAACCTCGGGGAGCTGGTGGCGCATCCGACCGGCGAAGATCTCGACAGCGATCTTGATGCCCAAGGTGAACACGATGAGCCCGGCGGCCCAGATGCCGACGACCACACGCCACTCCAGCTCGTTGGGCATGTACTCGACGAGCTCATGCAGGGTGGAGGGCACAAAGCCGGGGATGATCAGGCCCATGCCCTTCTCGATCCAGACGCCGACGAAGGTGAGCGCGCAGGCGATGTCCGCCAGCCAGAGCTGCTCCTTCGCCCGGGCGGAGAGCAAGATCACCGCGGCGACGCTGTGAAAGGCCAGGGCCGTCCAGATCCAGGGCACGAGCGCGTTGTGTCCGTGCAGGCCCAAGAACAGGTAGCTCGCCGAGGCGGTGTGGCTGCCGCCCGAATAAAACTCGGTGAACACCTCGGAGCCCACAAAGAACAGGTTGAGCAGCACCGTGACCCGCAAGATGCCGAGCAGGGTGTGCAGGGGCGCGTCGGGGATGGGCACCTTCGCCACGCGGCGGATCACCTGCAACGCCAGCACAATAAACGCCGGGCCCGAGACGAAGGCCGAGACGATGAACCGCGGGGCCAAGATCGCCGTGTTCCAGAACGGGCGACCGCCCAGGCCGCTGAACAGAAACGCGGTGACGGTGTGAATGGACACGGCCCAGGCGATGCTCAACATCACGAACGGCAGGTACCAGCGCTTCTCGGGGCGGCGCCCTAAAAACCGCGTGTACAGCAGATACCCGCAGATGTGCAGGTTGATGAGCAGGTAGCCGCCGAGCACCACGACGTCCCAGGTCAACATCGAGACCGGCCAATGAAACCGGCCCAGCCCCGGCATGAGGTGCCAGGCGCGGTCGGGGCGCCCGAGGTCTACGTTCACGAACAAGAGCGCCATGAGGATCGCGGCCACGGCGAGGAGCTCACCGACGATCACCACGTCGTGCATGGCCTTGTCTTTGTAGATGTAGGCCGGGATCACCATCATCACCGCCCCGGCGGCGAGGCCGACGGTGAAGGTGAAGTTGGCGATGTACAGCCCCCACGAGACGTGGTCACTCATGGCGGTGAGGCCCATGCCGCCCACGACCTGCTGGGCCCAGGCGTTCACGCCCACGAGCGCCAGCGCCGTGAGCAGGGTCATCCAGGTGTAAAACGGCCAGCCGCCGTCGGTGGCGACACCCACGGCGTCGCGTAAGAACGCGGGGTAGGATCGAGCGTGGTTCATGCGCCCTCCTATTTGTCGAAGAAGTAGAAGAAGCGCGGGCGTGTGCCGAGATCCTCTTTGAGCACAAACGTGCGTTTGTTCTCTAAGACCCAACGAATCTCACTGTTGGGGTCGAGCATGTTCCCGAACACCCGCGCCCCGGTGGGGCAGGCCTCCAGGCAAGCGGGCAGGCGCCCTTTGCGGGTGCGATGCAGGCAGAACGTACACTTCTCCATCACACCTTGGGGCCGCACACGGTTGCTGAGGTAGGCCTGATCGGGGTTGATCTCCTCCGCGGGGATCTCCGGCTTGTGCCAGTTGAAGCGGCGGGCGTGGTAGGGGCAGGCCGCCTCACAATACCGGCAGCCGATGCACCAGTTGTAGTCCACGACGACGATGCCGTCGGGCTCCTTCCAGGTGGCCTCGATGGGGCACACCGACACGCAGGGCGCGTTGTCGCACTGGTGGCACTGCACGGGCATGTAGCTCCGCCCCTTCTTGGGGACGGCGTGGTCGTAGTCTACGGTGCCCATGGCGAGGTCTACGGAGCCGTTCTTGATCTCCAGCACACGGATGTAGGACTGGTTTGTGGCGCGGTCGTGGTTGTTCTCGACATGACAGGCCTCGGCGCATTTGCGGCAGCCGACACACACGCTGAGGTTCAGCGCATAGCCGAACTGCACCTCAGGGATGGGCCGCACGTCGTCGATGGTGACGACGGCGCCGTATTGATCGAGGGTCTCTTGCTCTAAGCGGCGCAGCACCCGGACCATGTCGTCGCGGCTGAGCTCTTTGTAGTGCCGCTGGAGCAGCTCATCAATGGACAGATCTTCAGGCCACGCGGCCAGGGGCGCCATCGCCCGGGCGAAGGCGGCGGCCCCGAGGGTCGCGCCCAGCGCCTTGAGGGTCGTGCGGCGGCTTGTGTCTTCCATCAGTGGGTCTCCGAGGCGGGGAACACGACACGGTCCACCGCGCGCGGCGCGGGCTGGACCTGGGGCGGCTTGGGGCTGTGCGGCGCGTGACACTCAACACAGTGGTTGCGCACACGCTCACCTTGGCGGAGGTCCCAGTAGCCGGTCATGCCGCCGTGGGCGCCCTTCTGATAGTCGCGCGCTTGAGGGCCGTGACACTGGGCGCAGAGCTTCATCGCCTCGGCCATCTCAATCTTGGCGCCGTCGGCGAGGTGGAGCAGGCGCCGGTCTGTGGGCTCATGGCAAGCGTCGCAGGCGAGCCCGCCGTGAAGCAGCTCAATCGTGCCGTGCATCTGCTCGGGGTTGCCCTCGTCTCCGACGACGATGGCGTCTTCGCCGGGCCCGGCGTGGCAGGTGGCGCAGGACACGCCGATGGGCGCGCCGTGGATGTCTCGCCGGGGGGTGTCGACCGCGCCGAGGCTCGTGGGCACATGCACCCGGGAGACCTTGGCCGGGGCGTCGGCCACAGGCGGCCCGTACTCCCGCGACGGGTCCACAAAGCCCTGATCGCAGGCCAGAAGCAGCGTCAGCGCGGTGAAGAGGGGCATCGGGGCTCCGATCGATCAGTGGACATGGGAGTCTTCTTACATACGCGGGGCCCCCTCACCACGGCCTCGGCGCCGGGCTATGACCTACCGCAGCGTTCGGCGCCTTCGCCTCGCGCTGGCGAAGAGACCGATTATCAGCGCCAAGATCGTGAGGGCGAGGCCATGCCGTTGTACCCCCTGGACCGACTCATCCGAGATCTCGCGCGCACGGCGCACCTGGGCGCGATGGCGTGGTGGCTCGGCGCCGAGCTGAGCGGAGGCGCGGTGAGCTTCGCGCCCGCGGCGGTGCTCATCAGCGGCGGCGCCTTGGCGGGGGTGCAGCTCCACCGCGCGGGCCCCGAGGCCCTCGGCCACCTGAGCACCTGGGTGGTCGGCGTGAAGCTCGGCCTCGCGTTTGTCGCCGTCATCGCCCCGTCGCTGAGCCTGCCCGCGCTGCTCACCGCGCTGTTGTTCGGCGGCCTCATCAGCCACGCGCCCGGGGCGGTGCGCCAGGCCGCCGTGTTTGGCGCGCCGGGGCCTTGCGCGACGCGCGGGGGCCACGGTGAGGACGCGGCGCGGTCGTGCTCGGCGCGAGGTGAGGGGGGCTGAGCTTGGTGGCGTCGTCGGCGGGCGCTGTCCTAGGGCGGTGTGGGCGAGAGCGGCGTGGTGAGGGGAGATGGCAGGGCGCTTGTCAGGCCGCTAGTCAGGACACTAGCCAGGACACGGGGCACCCTTTCAGGGATGTCTCGATGAAAGCGCATCCCAGTGACGGCTACCGAGGTGCGCTACAGTGGGTCTCCCGTGTTCGTGATTAATTTCTGGCTGGTCCTAACCCTTTATTCTCGAGGCTTTCGCCGCTGTGGGCGAGCAGCCTTCAGTCCAGCGCTCTCTGAGCCCACGAATTACAGAATGTGCTGGAGGGGCAGCAACACGGAGAGCCGCGTGTCCGGTCCGTGGCTGTTTGTGGGTGTAAACCAATTTGAGGGGCGTGGTCAAACATCCAAGAAGGCACTGTGGAAGTGTCCACACCGAGAACTTGCCCGACCTCGTTCGTCCAAGCTCGCCAGAGGCGCTCAAGCCAGAGATCTGGCGAGAGGAGCGCGAGCCAGCCGGGCGTTGACTGACCCTGCCGTACGGCGTCGGACCCGTCCCGGGCGGCCGATAGAATGAACTGACCGGGATCAGTCTGCCCTGGTGAACCTTCCACGGCATATAGAGGACCCACTCGCCGCCGCTCGTGACCACTACAGCGACGATCATAAACATTGATGCCCTCCTCAGACGGCATAGCCACAGCCGCGCGCCCAGGCGCGGCAGAGCGTCGGCGTGATCTCCGCCCACCTTCGCTCGGCGTAGGTGACCAGGCGGTCTATCGCCCTGCACCCGATGCGCCTCAGATCGTGCTTTATCCAGGACCAGCACATCTCAATGGCGTTGAACTCGGGCGAGTAGCGGGGCTGAAACACCACCTCTGCGCCTGTCGCCTCGATCGCCGCGACGGCCTCGGGATTCTTGTGAGTGCTCAGGTTGTCCATGATCACGACGTCGCCTGCGCGAAGCATAGGCGCCAACTGATCAAGGATGAACGTCTTGAAGCTGTCTACCCTGAGGCCCTCCTCAAGCACCGCCAGCGTGGTTCGACCGTCTAGGCTGATCGCCCCGACGAGCGTCCGACGCGCACCGTGCGTGGGCGCGTACAACGTGACACGCTGGCCCGAGGGCGCTCGCCCGTAGGCGTGGTGCAGGGTGGTGCTGATCGCGGACTCGTCCAAGAAGACCAGCGAGCGCGCGCTCAGCGCCGCTTGTCGTTCAACAAACGCCGCTTGCTCTCGTTGGATGTCCTCATGGCGCGCAGCCGGCGAGCGGAGACCCCCTTTTTTCGGGTGAACCCCAGCTTGGAGTTCACCATTCGGCTCATGGTCGCCCGGGAGACTGTCACGCCAAATTCCTCCAGGTACGCCGCAGAGAGCTCCACCATCGTGAGATCTGGCGCCGCCTCCAGGCATTCCCGAATGAACTCCAGTCCCTCCACGCTCACCAAGGTCTGAGGGCGGCCAACCGGCTTCTTGGGTTGTAGAGAGCCAGTCCGGCGGTCAAGACCGAGCCAGCGGCTCACGCTCGCTTCGCCCACCTGGTATCGGTCGGCTAGCTCGGTGTAGGTGCCCTCGCCGTCGTGGTAGGCGGCAACGACGCGCTCGCGAAGATCGACAGAATAGGCTCTTGGCATGTGTGGACTCCGGGTTTTACGCCAGATCACACGGCAACACGCATAGCGCAAGGCCGATCAACGGGGGCGAGCAACGCTGTATACATGGCGCAGGACGATGAGGGTGCTCTGCGCCTGCTCCGCTGACCCCACCCTCGGGTGAGCACGGGCTTGGTCTCGTCTCCGGTTGTGCCCTTCCCCTTGACCCGGACCGCCTCACCGTCGGGGGAGAGTCAGGGGCCGAAAGGGGTACCGACATGGGGCCCTCGACCCACGGGGTCGCCGCGGTCCACGCGCGCAGCGCCGATGGGTGGCCGTCGTGGTGACCGCCGCCGCCCTTATCGTTTTGGCGCTCAAGTTCCCGGCTCATCATTCACATTGAGCGAGCCGCCGCCGATAGACATGCTGTCGATCGTCTGCTCACCTGCGTAACTTATGAAGACGACCTGCTCGGGCGTAGTTCTGCTATCACGCCAATCGGGCGAGCCCACAAGAGCAGGGCGGCGAGCGCGCCAGACGTTTGGCGCGCGCTTAGACTTGGCCTTGAAACTTTTTTTTGGGGAAGCTTGACAGCGGGAGCTCGTTGGGAGAGAGTGGAGTTCAAGTAGTAAAGAGGGCTTCTCTTGGCGAACCAGAACGCCATCGCAGTCGTGGGTGAGGCCATCGTGGCCCTACTCCGAGCGTCGCTCGACGCCGCCGACCTGTCTGGCGTCCCCGTCCAACAGGCCAGCGCCGCCGACCTCACCCGCGGCTTCTCAAGCCGGACGATCACCGTACATTTATACCGGGTCGGTATACACAGCGTGACCCGGAATCGTGCTCCTCGGACGGAGGCCTCCGGTCGGACGTTCCGCCCCTCCATGCCCCTTGAGCTCTCCTTCTTGATCACGGCCTGGGGTGCGGATGTGCCTGAGCAGCAGCGGCTTCTTGGGCTCGCCTTACGTTCGCTGCACGACCAAGCGCGGATTCCAGCCGCCGCCCTGAACGCCGCTACAGGTGATCACGACGTCTTCGGAACAAACGAAGAGGTGGAGCTCATCCCGAGCCCCGTGAGCCAAACGGAGATGGTCGCCATCTGGGAGGCGGCGAAGGCGAACATGCAGCCGTCAATGCCTTACGTCGTGCGGGTGATTTACTTAGACAGCCTCGTCGTGCAAGAGCAGGCCCCGCCAGTGGTCACACGCGGCGTTGACGTGGTTCAGCGATGATGACCCCACCGCTCCGGATCTCGCCGCCTTTGGCGCTGCGTCTCCATGACGCGCTCCGGGGCCTCACCGTCGCCGAAGGTGTCGAGTGCTGGCTAGAGCGGCCCTGGTCAAGCGAGCGGCGATTTGCGGCGAACACAACACGCACGGGCGTGTTCGCGTGGCATGATCTCCCGGGGATCCCCCCTGTCGTCCCGGTTGGCTCAACGGCGACCACTCCGTGGCGGCTCGTCGTCTCCGACAGCGCGAGACGGTTCCTCAAGTTTGAGCGGACGCTGTCTCTGCCGCGGCCTGCGGGCCTGTTGAGCGCTCCCGTGGGCGCATTTGGTGCCGTCGAAGGGAGCCTCCCGCTCTACGCGGGCCCCGACGCCGACCCAACGCCCCAGCACGGCTGTGTGCGCGCGCGTCTGATCGTGGCCACGTCCGGTGAGCCCGCGCGGTGGGGCCCGCCCAGAGGTTCGTGATGGCGTGACGGTGATCGGCGCGTCGTACGCCGATGAGACCGGCCACGTGACCGTGCCGTTCGACTGGCCCGAGCCCAAGGCCCCCCCGGGCGGAAGTGTTCCCCCCCTCTCCGAGCAGCGGTGGATGCTGAGACTCGCTGTGGCGTACGGCGCGCTGGAGCGTCCAGACCTGGACGCCCTCGTCGCGCAGCCTACGGCGCGTCTGCTCTGGCGACTCGGAGGAGCCACCCTGTCAAACATTGAAGTCTCTTATGGCCGCCCAACCGTCGTTCGCTCCATGGGCGTCGATTGGGCGCCGATCTCCCATGTGTTCGTGGCGCCCGTAGCCTGAAGGAGTCCGTATGCCCGAGTATCTCGCGCCTGGCGTCTTCGTGGAAGAGGTCTCTTTTCGATCCAAGTCGATCGAAGGCGTGAGCACCACCACGACCGCCTTCGTCGGCCCCACCCGCTACGGTCCGCTCGACATCGAGCCGGACGTAGTCACGAGCCTCAGCGAGTATGAGTGGGTCTACGGCGGCGCCGACCAGCTTGGCAGGCGCTTCGTCAACGAAGGTGCACAACTACATGTGGCACGCCGTCCGAGCGTTCTTCGAGAACGGTGGGAAGCGGCTCTACATCGCGCGCACCTATACCCCCCGCACCGGCAGCACGGGTCAGGCGCGGGTCGTTGTGCCTGACACCGTCACGGAGCCTGAGGGCCCCGGTGGCGCCTTGGACACTAGCCTCACCTTGTATGTACACGCGCGGTTCCCTGGGGCCGCTGGCAACGGCACGCTCCTGGTATCGCCGGTTATCGGGGCGAACGCGCTCACGGGCCTCGACGGCAACGGCGCGCCAATCCTCACGGGCCCGCCCGTCAGCGTACGATTCAACGGCTTGGCGAGCGGAGACCGCGTGCTGCTGGTATACGGCGCCAACGTCGCGCTGGCCACGGTCGCTGTCTCTGACGGCGGCGCGGTGAGCTTCGCGCTGGCCGAGCGTCTGCGTGGCACAGATCTTCTCCCGACCGCCAACACGGGGATCTCCGGCGTCTATCCGGTGCTCTTGAACCTGACGTGGCGTTCGCCGGGCGGGGATCCCAACCGGAGCTGGTCGGGGATTCGGCCCGCGGACGTGACGGAGTACTTCTCCGTTTCGCCGCCGACGCTGGGCCTCCAGCGCACCTTGCCCATCGTCGTGCGCCGGATGTCGGACGCTTGGCTCGCGGCGGGGCCCCTCAGCGGCCTCCTCCCGAGCTCCGCGAACGACCCTGTCACAGGGGCGTCGCTGTCGAAGGCGGCGGCGCTGAAGGCGCCCACGTCTGTGTCCCTCTCTGCGGGCACAGACGGTGATCTACCTACAGCAAGCGCTTATGAGGGCCGGGCTGAGCTTGACTCCTCCGCGCGCTCGGGCCTCAAGGCCCTCGAAGACATCGAGGACATCTCGATCGTCGCCGCCCCCGGACTCACCGCCTCGGTCCCTACAGCGCTCGCCTCCGCGGCAGAGGCGATGATCCGTGCGCTCTCTGTCAGCGGGAACCTGATCTCGCACTGCGAGCGTATGCGCTACCGCATCGCGGTGTTGGACAGCGTCGAGGGGCATAGCATCGCCGACGTGCGGGCGTTCCGCGCGCGCTTCGATTCGAAGTATGCGGCGCTCTATTACCCTTGGGTGCGCATCCTCGACCCCGTCACGCGGAAGGAGGTCAACATGCCTCCGAGCGGCTTCATCAGCGGGATCTACGCTCGTAACGACGTTCAGCGCGCGGTCTTCAAGGCTCCGGCGAATGAGGTCGTGCAGCTTGCGCTGGGCTTTGAGCAGACCATCAACACCGCGCAGCAGGAGGTCCTGAACCCTGAGGGCATTAACTGCCTGCGCTTTTTTGAGGGGCGCGGCCTGCGAGTGTGGGGTGCCCGCACGATGAGCTCGGACCCTGAGTGGAAGTATGTCAACGTTCGCCGTTACTTCATCTACCTAGAGCGCAGCATCGATCGCGGCACGCAGTGGGCGGTGTTTGAGCCCAACGGCACGGAGCTATGGGCGAACGTAAGGCGCACAATCGCCGACTTCCTGTTCAACGAGTTTCGTTCGGGCGCATTGCTCGGCGAGCGCCCGGAGAGCGCGTTCTTCGTCAAGTGCGACCGCTCCACCATGACCCAGAACGATCTGGACAATGGTCGCCTGATCTGCCTTGTCGGCGTGGCGCCGCTAAAGCCCGCCGAGTTCGTCATCTTCCGGATCGGCCAATGGACGGCCGAGTCCAAAGCCTGAGCGTTAAGGAGGATTCATGGCTGTCCCCCGTCCGGTGCGTCCCTACGTTCAATTTAACTTCCTCGTGAGCATCGATGGTGGCTCGTCTGAGGGTTTCGCCGCTGGCTTCCAGGAGGTCTCAACCATTGGTATGGAGGTGACTGTCGCCGAGTATCGCAACGGCAACGACAAGGACAACAACACCCGTAAGGTATCGGGGCTGAACAAGAGCTCTGACATCACCTTGAAGCGCGGGGTCATCGGCCAGCTCGATCTGTACAAGTGGTTGCACGACATTCGTGATGGCCGCGACGTGAAGGGGCGAACCGTGGTGATCCAGCTCCAGAGCGAGGACCACTCTCAGGTGGTGCAGACCTGGATTCTGAAGAACGCGCGCATCATCAAATACAACTGCGGACCTCTGAACGCCAAGGGCACGGACGTCGCGATGGAAGAGATGGTGTTGTCTTACGAGCGTCTGGAGATGGAGTAGGATGATTCAGCCGCGGCGACTCTCGGGCGTCTCTTTTGAGACGGTGGCCGCCTCTCCGAGAGGGGAGCTGCCGCGGACCGACGTCGCGGCGCTGGTGGGCTACACGAGCGCCGGGCCTTTTGACCTCCCCGTGCGTGTGCTCGACAGCGTACAGCTCGCCTCCATCTTCGGCGAGGAGCCCGTGGACAGCGGCGTGGGGGACGGCCTCTTGGCCTCCGCGGCGCGGGCCTACTTTCGAAACGGCGGAGAGGCGGTGTGGATCGTGCGGGCGGGGGCGCCGTCGGAGGCCTCCAGGGTGGCGCTCCCGGGGCTGCTCTCTGTTGGCGCGAGCGGTGGGCTCGCCCCCTGTTGGATGCGCGCGCGCTCGCCAGGCACGGCCTTTGATCAGCTCCGAGTCACCACGGAGCTGACCTTCGACTCGCGCGGGGCGGGGACCCTCATCGCGGAGGCCTCGAGCGAGATCGCGGACGCGCGCTTCACCCTCGACGCGCGCGCGGGCGCCCCCTTGGGCGAGGGTGAGCTGATCTTGATGAGCCTTGGGGATCATGCCCTCTATGGTGTGGTGGAGCGGGCGCACCCGAACAATCGATGCCCGTTGTCCTCACTGCATCGTGTGACACCCCTGGCGCTCTCTGAGCTGCTGGAGCCCGAGCCTGTGCTCTGGACTGCGCCCGGAGAGCGACTGGCCCTGACGTTCACAAGCCACGAAGGCGGCGCGTGCCTGCTCAGCCGTCCCCCGCCGGGCACGCCGAAGGACTGGCCAAACCGCCTCGCGCCTGGAGATGTCATCGAGCTCGGGAGCGGTTGTTACGGTGTGCTCGACGAGGTCGCTCCAGGCGCCAACTCAGCGCTGGTTCAGCTTCGCGCCTTCCGTGTAGAGCGCCTGAGGAGCGTTCTGAGCCTCGGTGGGGCGATACGCGCGCTGCCATCACTACGGCGCCTAGAGCTGACCGTCAACACCCTCAGCCCTGGGGGCGCCGACCTGCGCGTCTCGGGCTTAGGATTTCACCCCTCCCATCCACGGGCCCTGTTGGCCCTCCCCAACGACGATGCCCTGTATGGCGCCCGTCCGCCGGAGGGTCGCGAGGCGCTGTACGAGGCCGTCCGCCACCCACGATTCCCGTTGGCTGATCGCGACGCGACGGGCGCCTGAGGGACGACGGGACGGGGGACGCGCGCCTTCTGCTCGACGAGCGCCTGACGAGCGCGGGGCCCGAGCGGCTGTACAGCGAGGCCGGCGCGCTCCGCGCCCAGCGCGACGCGCCACGCCTTCGGGGCCTGCACGCGCTGTGTGAGGTGGATGAGCCGGCGCTGGTCGCGATGCCTGATGCCGCCCTGCCCAGCTTAAGGGCCCTCCCGGCCGAAGGCTCCGTGACGCCGTCAGCGCGGTTTGAGGGGGACATGGGCTCTGTCGGCTTCGAGGACTGCGCGCTCCTGCGGACCCCGCGCCCGACCCTCGTGGGGGCGACGCTCGTCTGGGCCGCCGTCGAGGATGCCATTGGCTACCGGCTCGAGCGCCTCGACGACGCTGGCTTGGCGATAGAGACGCTTCCCGTCTCATCACCCCTCGATCTCAGGCTCTTGGACCGAGGACCAGGGGAGGTGCGCTGGTCGCTCCGGGCGATCGGGATCACCCTTCAAAGCGCGCTCTCCGAGGTGTTGGTGCTGACCTGGCCCGAGCTGAGCGCCCAAGCGAGCGCCGCGGATCCGGCGGCCACCTCTGAGGCGCGCATCATCGCGCACAGGGCGCTCTTAAACCTCTGCCTAGCGCGTGGTGACCGCTTCGCGGTCCTCTGTCAGCCCTGCGGCGCCGAGTCTACCGACATTGAGGCCGAGCGCGCCGCCCTCGCCGATCCGGCTCGAGGCGAAGATCCTGCGCTGAGCTACGGCATGATCGCCCACCCGTGGGTGGTGGATCGGCCCGATGTCGCCCTCAGGCTGCGCCTCATCCCTCCAGCGGGTCACGTCCTTGGCCGTCTGTCGGCGCTGACGCGCCAAGAGGGCCCCTGGCGCTCGCCTGGCGGGGAGCTCTTGCTCGACGTGGTCAGCGTAGACCGAACGCTGGATTCTCCTGAACGTGCGCTTGGCGCGGGCGCCTCGCCGGTCGTGCGGGACGTTGGTGGGTTTAAGCTCGTCGACGCACGAACGCTCTCGAACGACCCGGACCTCGACGAGGTCTCTGTTCGGCGGCTGCTCGTGCTGCTGCGCCGTCTGGCGCGGGCGCGCGGCGAGGAGCTGCTCTTTGAGCCCAACAGCAACGCCACCGCGCGCGCCCTAGAGAACCGCTTGGTGTCGGCGCTCAGCAAGATTCAGGCCGCAGGCGGGCTAGGCGGAAGGTCGGGCTTTCGGGTGAAGGTGCGGCCTGGCGCGTCGAGCGGACCGGATGAAGCCCGGCTTATCGCCGAGATCGCCGTGAACCCCGCCCACCCGCTGCGCTGGCTCACGGTGCGGCTGGTTCAGAACAACAGCGGCGCCCTCGTCGCGTCGGAGGGCTGATGCCAGACGCCGCCTCCACTGCGCTCTTCCGCGCCTTCGCGTTCGGGGTCTACATTCGGCACGACCAGGTGAGCAGCCCGCTCGTCCAGGCCGCGTTCGCCGAGTGTGACGGCCTTGAGATGTCGATGGACATCAAGACCATCCGGTCTGGCGGTGAGAACTTTCGCCAGGTCCGGCTGATCGGCCCGGTTACTTTCGGCACGCTCACGCTCAAGCGGGGGATGACGAACGATTTTGGACTCTGGAGCTGGTTTACCTCCTACGCCCGACTGGATGGCCTCCGTTCGCGGGCGGACGTGGATGTGCTGATCTACGACGCGGCCTCGGCGCAAGCAGACGGCCAGGAGCGCGCCGTTGTCGCTCATTTCCGGCTTCTGCGATGTTTGCCGATGAAGGTCAAGGCGCCGCCGTTAAACGCCAAGGATGGCCTCGTCGCGATCGAAGAGTGTCAGATCGCCTACGAGTCGTTGGAGCTCGTAGACCCCAACGATACAAAGTCCAAAACCCAGCAGGGTGAGCTGCCCGCCCGCGCGAAGCTTGTCGAGCTTAAGGCGTTTGGAGAGGGCGCTGAGCAAGGGCTGCCGAAGGTGCCTGGTGCGCAAGGGACGAACCTCGACGTCAGCAGCTCAGGACAGCTCACGGTGCAGTTCAACCCCGACTCGCTGAAGTTGACCTACGCGAACCAGATTCAGGCGGACAACGGCGAGAAGAAGAAAGATCAGAAGGGGGGAGCGGCCATTCAACACGTCGGCGTGGGCACGACGAAGCTGGCGGTGACCTTGGTCTTCGACGTGACCGCCGACAGTCCAGGCCGACCTGGCGACGTGCGCGCTTGGACCAACCAAGTGCTCCACTTCATCACGCCCGCTGAAGATCCCAAAAAGAAGGGCTCCTTTGTGCCCCCCGCGACGCGTTTTGAGTGGGGGACCTACTGGTTTGAAGGCATCGTGGAGAGCGTGGAGGAGACCCTTGAGCTGTTCTCGGCGGATGGCCGAGCGCTGAGGGCCACCGTGGCCATGACGATGTCTCAGCAGCGCATCCAGAAACCCTCCTTCAACGCATCCGACCTCCCGCATCAGGGGAGCCCGCAGCCTGGGGCCAGCCCACGCACGGCGGCACGGGAAGGCTCGAGCGCGCAGGCCATGGCGTCCGAGGCGGGCGTGCCCGGCGACTGGGCGAAGATCGCCCGCGCCAACGGCATCGAGAACCCGAGGCGGATCCCAGCGGGGACGCTCTTGGACTTCAGCCTCGACAAGGAGCGCTAAATGCCGATCGTCATTGATGAGCTCGTCATCCCCATCTCTAGTCCGCCCCCCGAAGCACCCCAACGTGCGACGACGCCAACGCAGGATCCTGCGCCCGCCTTGCGTCGTCTGGTCCGTAACCTCGAGCGCAGCTCCTCCCGGCTGAGGGCTCACTGAGATGCCGCAGGAGGCACGCGACGCGGCGATGGCCTTTAAGGTCGCGGGCAGGGTCGAGCCCCGGCTCGCGATCTCGCTCTTGGCGTTGACCGTTCGGGAGCGTCGCGACGGGCTCGCCTCGCTGTCGGCCACGTTTGGCGCGCTTGGCACCCCCTCGGGCGAGCCCGACCTCGACTTGATGGACAGAAAGCTCTTGGACTACGGCGCCGAGCTTGAGGTGCAGCATCAGGACACGGTCGTGTTCAAAGGAAAGATCACCTGCCTGAGCGCGCAGTTCTCCAAGAGCGAGCTCCCGTCGCTGACCGTGCTCGCTGAAGACGCCTGCCAGGATCTTCGGATGACGCGCCGCACCCGCGTGTTTGTAGACGTCACGGACGCTGATCTGGCGCGTCGAATCGGGCAAGAGCACGGGCTTGACGTGCGAGTGGACGCGGATGACGGGCCCACTTGGCCGCAGCTCGCCCAGCTCAGCGAGAGCGATCTGGCGTTTCTGCGCAGGCGCGCGCTCTCTGCGGGGCTGGATCTCTGGGTGTCTGATGGTCGCCTGAACCTCCGCGCGCGACCGGTGGAGCGACACGCCCATCACGCTCAGTCGTGCGTCCGATCTGCTCTCCGTCGAGATTCAGGCGGACTTGGCGCACCAGCGCACCAGCGTCAAGGTCGGCGGCTGGAGCGTGGCAGACAGGGACGGCGTGACGTCCGAGGCGACGGACAGCGCGCTGGGCTCGGAGACCCGCGACGGCGAGTCGGGAGCCTCAATCTTACGGCAAAAGTTCGGCGCGCGGCCCGAGACCCTCGCCCACACCCTCGCTGGTTCCGGCGAGGCCACCCGCGCCGAGGCCGAGGCGCTGATGCGGACCTTGGCCCGGCGCTTCGTCGTGGCCGACGGCGTCACCCAGGGCGATCCCCGCATCCGCGTGGGTCAGCGGGTCGATCTTCGGGGCGTCTCTTCGCTCTTTGAGGGGGTGTACGCCGTCGTAGCGACGGAGCTGCGCTGCGACACGGCGGCGGGCGTGACGACCAGCTTTCAGGCCGAGCGGCCGTGGATCGGGAGGGTCGCGTGAGCGAGCCGCTGGACAGAATCTTCGACGCCCGCGTATCGACCGGGCTGGGCGGGCGCTGGTACGGCGTCTTTCCGGCGCGTGTGATCGACAACCAAGACCCAGACGGGCAAGGTCGCGTGAAGGTGGCGCTGCTCTTCGCGCCCGACGGCGCCTCGGCACGTTACGAGGCGTGGGCGCGGCTTGTGACCTTCATGGCGGGAAACGACAGGGGCGGCTGGTTTGTGCCCGACCCAGATGACGAGGTGCTGGTGAGCTTCGCCGCCGGGGATCCTGGTCATCCCTTTGTGCTGGGCGCGCTTTGGAACGGTCAAGACGCGCCGCCCGCCCGAATGGACACCAACAACCAGACGAAGCGTCTCAAGAGTCGAAACGGCGTGACCGTCACGCTGAGCGATGAGGCTGGGCGGGAGTCCTTCGTCGTCGAGACGCCCGGCGGCCAACGATTGACCTTACAGGATGGCCCGGGTGAGGTCCTCGTCGAGGACTCCAACGGCAACTCGATCAAGCTCGCAACAGACGGCGTCACGGTCAACGCCAGCGCCAAAGTCAGCGTGAGCGCGGCCCAGGTTGAGGTCTCCGCGGGGACGGTGACCGTGAACGCTGGGATGAGCACGTTTAACGGCGCGGTAAAGTGCGACACGCTCATCGCTACGTCCGTGGTGGGCACGACCTACACGCCTGGCGCGGGGAACATCTGGTGAGCCCGCACCCCGTCATCTGGACAGCGCCTGCGCCTCTCTGGCCCGCCCGGATGAGCGTGGGTCTCTCTGTGCCGACGCTGCTCGCGCTGGATGGCGACGACTTCATGGACGTTGTGGGCGGCGCCTTGGCCGCAGACGACACGGCCGCGGCGATGGCCGCCCTGGTCGCCACGCCGAAGAGCTACGCGGAGCCTCTGCCCGGGGAGCGGGCCGCTCCAACGCCGAAGGTTCTCAAGCTCTACCAGCCTGTGCACGGTCGCTTCCAGCTCGTCACCGCCTCGTTGGTGTGTCAGTTGGCAGGGCTCCCCGATCATCGGGTCGGCAGCGGCGAGCTTTGTGGTTTTGTGCTTCGACGCCTCGTGACTGAGAAAGACGGCACCCACGAGTACGGATGGGTCAAGGATCCGGCGCCCCTGGCCCAGAGTGGCGCCTGGGTGCGGACGTCAACCGGCGCGCTGGCGCTCAGCGCCGATGAGGTGCCGCGTGAAGAGGAGGTCATCCCTACCTTCCCGCTGCGATGGATGAAGGGCGGACGGGTCAGGACGCTGCGCGCGGGCCTAATCCCCACCGCGAGCCGCGAGACCCGCCTCGGCGCGCCCCTCACGCAGACCGGTGAGCTGCCTTCTCGTCGAGCGGTGCTTGAGATGCAGCTCCGTGGGCGCGTGTTCGATCCGCTCCTGGGCGTGCTGGAGCGCCTCGGGGGCTTGCTCTCGGTGAAGGAGCGCGAAGCGGCCTCCGAGCAGATCCATGGATTCTTGCCGATCTCTGGCAGGTGCTTTCCGCCGAGGACGCCTTCGGTCCCTTAGGCACCGAGGCCCACCCGAGCGTCTCGGCCGCTGACTTGAGGGGCGTGCTGGGGGCGTCTTTCCTCTTCCGTGTGCGAGCCCACGGCGCGGCGTCCATAGGGCTAACCTCGCTTTGGAGCGCGATGTTCAGCGCGCTCGCGGCGGTGCCGGCCCTCGTGTCGGGGACCTTCGATGGCCAATACGTGCCCGTCGCGGTCTCGCGAGATCGTCTTGAGGACACCGTCATCTACGGCGGTGAGGAGCTGCTTGAGAAGATCTTGGACGCCCTGCCGTCGGCGCGTAAGCACGATCCACCCAAGCTGAGCCGCGTTCCTCGCCTTCAAGGGGGCGACGATGTGCAGTGGGTCGTCCGGATGGTCTACCGCCGCAAACGCTGCGATCGGGCCCCTGAGACCGTGATCAGCGAGCCGAGCGCACGGTTTGTCCTCGCCGGTTACCACGACCCCGACGCCCCCGCGCGTGAGCTGCGCATCCCGCTCCCCGGCGACGTCTCAATCGGAGCGCTGCGCCGCGCGCGCAAAGGGGTGGGATTCGTGATCTCGCCTGATCTGCAGCAGCAGATGAAGCGCATCACGCCGCTCGAGGACCTCCTCGAAGGGAAGCTGGAGGAGGGCGGCGGGCTCACCTTCGCCGAGATCTGCAGCTGCTCCATCCCGATCATCACGGGCTGCGCCATGATAGTGTTGATGATCTTAGTGATGCTGTTGAACATCGTGTTTTGGTGGCTGCCCTTCCTGCGCATCTGTCTCCCCATCCCGAAATCCGAGGCGAAGCCATGAAGATTGACCCCGCACAGCTCTTTGGCCGCGGAGTGGGCTTCCCGCTCCAAGTGGGAGGAGATGGTCACGTCCGGTGGTCCGAGGGCGAGGAGGACGTGCGCCAGTCCATCCGGCTGACGCTGGAGACAGCACAAGGTGAGCGGCTGGGGAGCCGGGAGTTTGGCGGCGGGCTGCGTGATCTGCTGCACCTGCCGAACACGCTGACCACCCACGCGCGCATCGAGGAGCGCATTCGCGCGGCCCTCACTCGATGGGAGCCCAGGGTGCGCGTGTCCTCCGTCGAGGTCCACGAAGACCCGGAGGAGCCATCGAGCGCCATCGCCACCATCACCTACCGACTCGTCGCCACGCAGACGCCGGGGAGCCTCTCCGTCGTCGTCCGACTTCAGGGTTGACCCATGCCGCTAACTCCACCCCCGATTGACGACCGCGCCGCGGCGGACATACTGGCTGAGCTGGTCGCGCGCATCCCGTCGCACGCGCCGGAGTGGACAAACCACGGGCGAGGCGATCCTGGGATCACGCTGTTGGAGCTCTTCTCGTGGCTCGGGAGAGCCTGATCTACAGGGTGAACCAGATCCCTGAGCGCAATCGACGCCAGTTTCTCGCGTTGCTCGGGCTCAAGCTCGACCCTGGCGCCGTCGCCCGTGGGCTCGTGCAGTTTAAGAACGAGCGCGGGCCGCTGGAGACGCTCACGCTCCCGAGCGACACGGAGGTGCGCGCAGGCGAGATCCCTTTCCGCACGGAGATGGGCCTGGACATCCTCCCGGTGGAAGGTTTCGCTTGTGTGAAGCAGAAGGTGGCCCTCTCGGGGGAGGCCTTGAGCTACTACGAGCTCCTGTATCAGTCGCAGCGAAAAGAGCTCGGCGCCTCGATCGTGGCGTATGAGACGACGCCGCTTGGTGGCGCGCCCGTCGCGTTGGACCAGACCGAGGGGCGCTCGCTTTGGCTGGCGCTTTTGGTCCCAGCCTCGAGGGATCCGAGCGCCGACAAGGACGCGCTGCGCGAGGCGCTGCTCGGGCGGACGCTGTCCATCGGGCTCTCCCCGGTCGGACCCACCGCGGCCACGATCAAGGCGATCGATCAGGAGCCGCCCAAGATCGAGGTGATGACCCCCATGGGGATCGTGAGCCGCGCGTCGGAGGCACGCTATCGTCCGCTCCCTGCCATTGTGGACGGGTCGCTGCTGTGGCGCGAGGGCGTCATCCAGGTGCGTCTCCCGTCCGAGCAGGATGGGCTGGTCCTTTGGGATCGCCTTGAGGCGACGGAGGAGGGGACGGGAGATCTCCCGCCGGTTCTGCCCGACCCCGAGCAGAGCGCACGGCTGATCGTGTGGCTGCGTCTGCGTCTCCCCGAGGGGACGGCCTACACCGTGCGATGGGCGGGCATCAACGCGGTGCCCGTGCGTCAAGGAGAGCGAATCCGTAAGCTCGTGGGAACGGGGGACGGGGAGCCCGACCAGCGATTCGCGCTCACGCCGGGGCCGGTGGTCCCTGGGACGGTGCAGCTCCAGACACGACTGCGCTCAACCTCTCCCGGCGTTGAAGAGGACGTCCGCGACTGGGCTGAGGTGATGGACCTCTACGCTCTCCCCCGGGAGGGCGCCAGCGCGGGCGCAGACCGCGGCTATGTCTTGGACGCTGAGGGCGGAGAGATTCGTTTCGGTGACGGGCTTCGAGGCGCGCGCCCACAGCGGGGGGCCTCGGTGATCGCTACCTGGACACGCTCACATGGAGCTGCGGGCAACGTCGCGCCGGGCGCGATCAAGTCCTGCGGCGTGCTGCCCGCGGGCCTCAAGGTGACGAGCCCGCTCAACTGCCAAGGCGGGCGCTCCCCGGAGCGCGTCTCCGATGGCGAGCAGCGCATCGGGCAGCTCCTCCGACATCGGGACCGTTTGGTCACGCCTGAGGACCACCACGACATCGCTTGGCAGACGCCGGGCGTTGACCTCGGGCGAGTAGACGTGATCCCCGCCTGGAGCGCTGATAGGCCTATGGATCCGCCTGGACGCGCGGCCGGGACGGTGACGCTCATGGTCGTGCCCAAGGAGGGGCGGCCCGGGGGGCCTCCTACCGTGGATGGCGCGTTCTTGGCGGCGATCTGCCGATGGCTGGAGCCACGCCGTTTGGTCGGCGTGGAGCTACAGATCCGATCCCCCCAATGGCTTCGGTTGGCCGTCTCTGTTGGGATCAGCGTAGAGGCCGGGAGGAGCTTGGCGGAGGTCTCGGCGAAGGTGGAGGCGGCCCTGAAGGCGGCGCTGTCGCCGACGCCCGAGCCGGGTTGGCCCCGCTCCAAGGCGGTCAGCCGGGCGGAGCTTGAGGTGGTGGTCGCCCGCGTCGCGGGGGGTCACCGCCGTAAACGCCGTGAAGCTCGCCCGCCTGCCCGATAGCCCCTTGACCCCCCTGGTCGAGGTGGAGCGTGTGCCGGTCTCGGGCATTGAGCTTCCTTGGCTCGCCCAGGTCGCGGTCGGCGCCGCCGCGCTCAGCCTCAGCGCGCTGGGCGAGGGCACGACCTCGACCGGCGAGAGAAAGACCTTGCCCGTCCCCGTGCTCCCGGAGATCTGCGACTGAGATGGACTCCAACGGCACCCGATTCCGCCTGATCCTGAGCCCCGACGACTGGGGCCGCGGCCGCGCCCAGCCCGTCTGGGGCGGAGAGTCGCGGCCTTTGCTCGAGTCGAGCCTCTTTGAGGTTCGTGGGGGCGCGATCGAGCTCCGGACCGTGCTCGACCTGCAGCTCTCGGCCAGCGTAGACAAGGTCGTCACCCTCGCGGACCGGGGCGGGATGGCGATCGACAAGGTTGGGAACGTCTATCGAGTTCGCCCCTCCAAGACCGAGATCGTTCTGATTCGGCGATCCTGCGCCGAGGAGGAGCCCTACTTCAGCGCGGCGCTGGGGCTGCTTGACCCGAGCGGGGTGCGCCTGCGGGCGCTGGTCGTGACGACAGATGGCTGGCTCGTGGCCGGCGATCTTGGCCGCCAAGGGCTGTGGGCGTTTGATTTAGAGCGCCGCGCCGCGCCAGTGTGGATCCCCGGGCCGACGCCAGAATTCGAACCTTGGGATCTCGCGGCGCTGCCGGGAGGCGGGGTCGTGGCGCTCGATCGTGTCCACGCGACGCTCACCCGCTTCCAGGGGCCGATCGCGCCGCGACCTGCGGGGGAGGAGTGCCCGAAGCCTGGGGTGCCCTCGCTCTTTGAGGCCTGCGAGCCGGAGACCGTAGCGCCTGCGGTCTCACCACAGGTGCGCGCCGCTCCGCCAAACGCCATCGCCGTGGCCACCGGCGGGGGCGAGGTCGCGTGGGTGCTCTCCGTCGCCTTAGGATCTTCCGTAGGACTGGAGAATCTTGGGATTCGGTGGGACGATGGGGTCACCTCCGCCGACCGCTCCCTCGCCTCGCTGTGGTCGTTGGTCGCAGAGGAGAGTCGTCTCAACCTCAGCGTTGAGCCCCACGATCTCGTCGTGATGCAGGACGGGCGACCCTTGCTCGGCGCGCTCGCGGCCAGCGGTGAGCATGGTCTCCCCGCCCTCGTCGTGGTCGGCGCGAGCGGCAACCAGGCCTTTGCTTTTGTGATCGACGACCTCGCCGCCGATCCCCGCGCCGTCGCCGCGTACATTCCTTTGCGCGACTACTCGGGCGCAGATCTGCTGGAATCGCCAGACGGGGTGCGCTACGTCTCGGGCGCTACGCTCGTGTCGATGGCGCGCTGGCCTCGACCCGGCTTTGTCGGAGGCGGGCATCTCCTCCTTCCGCCAATGGACGGCGAGCTGCCGGGCTGCGTCTGGCATCGTGTGGTCATCGAGGGCGAGCTCCCCGCGGGATCCTGGGTTCGTGTCGCGAGCCGCGCCTCGGACACGCTGGATGAGCTTCAGAGCCTGCCCTGGGATGAAGAGCCTACGCTGGTGTTGCAGACACGAAGTGACCTCCCTTGGCTGCGCGCGGAGAGCCCCGGCTGGGAGCTGCTGCTGCAGCGCGCGGTGGGCCGTCACCTGCAGCTTCGTCTTACGGTGGAGGGCGGACGCCGGAGAACACCAAGAATCCAAAGCGTTCGTGCCTCGTTCCCGCGCTTCTCTTACAGACAAGAGTACCTGCCTGCGGTCTACCGGCGCGAAGCGGACCACACGTCCTTCACCGAGCGTTTCCTCGCCCTCACCGAGGGCTTCTTGACCAGCCTTGAGGACCGCGTCGCCGCCTCTCAGGTCCTGCTCGATCCCAAGGTCAGCCCGCCAGAGTTCCTTCCTTGGCTGGCTGGCTGGTTTGGGCTCGCGTTCGATCTGGGCTGGGAGGAGGCGCGACGTAGGGTTCTGCTCTCGAACCTGTCTGAGCTCTTCAGGTGGCGCGGCACCGCGCGTGGGCTTCGTGCCGCCCTGCGGCTGTCGTTGGACCCAACGCCGACCGACGCCATCTTCGACCTGGAAGACGCCGACAACCGGCTGATCCGGATCACCGAGGGCTTCGCGCGGGAGCAAGGCACCCCATGGTTCGCGCTGATCTCGCTCCCCACCCCCTGCGACGACCCGAGCGGAGCGCGCGCCGCGACTCTGCAGGGCATCGCCAGCCGGGTCGTCCGCGCGGAGGCCCCGGCGTTCTTAGGCTTCGAGGTGGTCCTCCGTGACCTCGCCCTGCTCTTGGGCGACGCGGCGCTTGGCGCTGAGACGACGCTCTCGTCTTCTGGGGCCGACGCCCAGCGCCCCGACGCAATGGTGCTGGGGCTCGGTCGAGTCGGATACGGGGTCGCTGGCCCTCCAGATCCCGCCCGCCCCGAGCCTCAGGCGCCGTCCGGCGAGCTACAGATCACGGAGCCCTCAACAGAGGCTTCGGTAGAGCCCGGCGGGCGGCTGGTCATCGCCTGGACGGTGGACGTCACGCTCAACGGGGCGCTCCTGCACCTCGCGGTAGAGGGGCCCGGCGGGGCGCGTGTCGTCGCCCACGACCTGCCCGCTGAAGCGCAGGCGCGGGAGTTTGTCGTCCCGGTTGGGTGGACAGACGCCTGGCTGCGCCCGGTGTTGGTGGCGACCTTCCAAGGTCGTCTGATCACGCGCGCCGCGGGGCCGCGGATTCTGGTGCGTTTCAGCTAAAGAACACGTTCGTCAGGGAGGTTGCGATGTCTAGGCTTGAAGCCACCGACCCCCACGTCCGGGTGAGGTTCGTCCCGCGGATGGTGCTCGGTGTGGAGGAGCTCCAGCAGGAGCACGCCTGGCTCGCAGGGCGAGACCGATGGCTCGCCCAAGACACGGTCGGCTACGGGGTGCTTCGTGGGCTCTCCGTCGTGACACGCAGAGAGGGCGGTGAGGTGGAGATCGGCGTCGCGCCGGGCACCGCGCTGCTCCCGAACGGGAGCCTCGTCGAGGTGACGCGCTCACAATGTGTCGATCTGCGCGCTTGGATTCAGGAGCAGCTCAGGCTGGGAAAGATGGGCGACCTCAGCGCGCCGCGCCGCTTGTACGTCACGCTGCGATTCCGCGAGACCACGGGGCTCTCCGTCTCTATCCCCGGCGACGCCTGCGCAGACGCGCGCAGCATCCACCAAGACACGCGCTACATCGACGGATTTCAGCTTGATCTGGAGCTTGATCCGCTGCCTCAGCCCGAGCTCGGAGCGCGCGCTCATTTTCCCACGATTGCGTGCGGTGCCGCTCAGCGCAGATCCTCCTTGTCAGAGGCCGAGCTCGCCCAGCGAGCCGCCCGATTCTGGTTCGGTGTGGACGCGCCCGAGCCCTCCGCCTTGCCCGCCAACGCGCTGCCGCCGAACTTTTCTGTCCCGGATGTGGATCGTGAGCGCTTCGTCCGCGCGGCCTTCCATGTCTGGTGCACCCATGTCCGAGGGAGCGCGTCTACGGCCGACGCGCTGCTGTTGGCCGAAGTGGTGTTGCCGGCCGTGACGGTGACCGGCGGCGTGCCCACCTATGACGCCGACCTCGTCCGGGTCGAGTCTGTTCAGGCGCCTGCGCTCATCGGGCTCGCGGCGCTTCAGGAGTGGACGGCGACGCTCGGCGTGGGCGGCGCAGGCGGCGGAGCGCCGGGCCCCGTGGGTCCAGCGGGGCCACCCGGACCCCAGGGGCCGCCGGGCCCCGCTGGAGCGCAAGGAGGGGTAGGGGAGCGTGGCGAGCGTGGGCTCCCCGGCGAGCCAGGTCTACAAGGCGCGCGTGGCGTTCAAGGCCTACCCGGTCCCCCTGGGGAACCTGGCTCTGCGGGTGAGCGTGGGCCTCAAGGTGAAGCGGGCCCTGCGGGCGAGCGTGGCCCTCAGGGTGAAGCGGGCCCCGCGGGTGAGCGTGGCCCTCAAGGTGACCCTGGCTCTGCGGGCGAGCGTGGTCCTCAAGGTGACCCTGGCTCTGCGGGCGAGCGTGGTCCTCAAGGTGAAGCGGGCCCTGTGGGCGAGCGTGGCCCTCAAGGTGACCCTGGCTCTGCGGGCGAGCGTGGCCCTCAAGGTGACCCCGGCCCTGCGGGTGAGCGTGGCCCTCAAGGTGACCCCGGCCCTGCGGGCGAGGTGGGCCCTCCGGGCGAACCCGGCTCCCGTGGCGACCCTGGGCCACAAGGCGACCCCGGCCCTCCCGGCGAGCGTGGTCTTCGGGGCGAAGCCGGTCCCCCTGGTCCTCGAGGCGAGCGCGGCTCCCCGGGTGATTCTGGCCCTCAAGGCGCCCCTGGCCCTCAAGGCGAGCGCGGTTCCCCAGGCGAAGTCGGTCCCCCTGGCCCTCAAGGCGCCCCTGGCCCTCGAGGCGAGCGCGGTTCCTCAGGCGAAGTCGGTCCCACTGGCCCTCAGGGTGAGCGTGGTCTCCCAGGCGAACGCGGTTCCCCAGGCGAGCGTGGTCTCCCGGGAGAGCGTGGTCTCCCGGGCGAGCGCGGCTCCGACGGCTCACCGGGGGGGCCTGGAAGAGACGCGGTCTACGCCGCAGCCTGGATCGATCTCCGTCTCCCGAGCCCGGACCAGCCGCAAGCGCTGAAGCTGCTCGGCTCTCGAGGGGTGGAACAAGCTTGGTTTCTGGGCCGAAGCTCCGTTCGACGGGAGGGTCAGACCGACTACTTCATCGCCGTGATCACCTCGCTCGACCTACGAATCGGCGCCTGGACCGCGTCGGTGAGTCCCGTGGGCCTCGGGAGCACAGCGCCCTTCACGTTTCAGGTCATGGAGCCCTCTCCCGAGGGCTACGAGACCCTGATGAAGGTGCTGGGTCGCATCTGGATGGCGTCGGGTTCAGCGGGGGCGGAGGCCCGCAGCCTCGCGCGAAGGCTCGTCGAGGGTCACATCGGCGTGGTCCGGCTGACCTCCGCGATCTCCGAGGCGCCTCCACCGGGCCTCATGTTCACTCTTCACCTGCTTGGGGAGGGCTGATCTGTGTCACTCGTGCAACTCGGTGTCTTCTTGAGCGCTGGCGCCGCCGAGCGTGACGGCGCGGCCTCGGTGCGCTTCTTCAACGGGCGCCTGCTCACAGGTGAGGATCTCACGCGGGAGCAGGAGGATCAGCATCGCCGCCAAGACCGGCTGGGGCTAGCGATCGGCGAGGGTGTCGTCGAGGGGCTCGGCGTTACGCGGGTCAGCATGGGGAGCGACATCAATGTCCTCAGCGTCGAGGCTGGCCGGGCGATCAACAGGAGCGGTCGTGTCCTTGTGCTCTCAGAGCCCGCGCAGGTGCAGCTCGTCGTGCAGCCCACCGCCTCGGCCGGGCGCGGCGCCTTCGGCGACTGCCCCGCGAGTAAGGGGGACGAGCCCACGGACGGCGTCTACCTGCTGGTGATCCGCGGGGCGACGGCGGAGGAGGGCCACGCGCGGGTCAGCCGAGACGTCTACGGCACCGACGCCTGCACCGCCGACCGCGCGCAGGACGGCGTCTGCTTCATCACCCACGAGGTCACCGCGCTCGCTGGGCTGGACCTCTCCAGCGCCACAGCGAGGAGCGCGGTCGCGCGCGCTGGGCTAGGCCACGATCTTGAGCCGAGTCGCTCCGCCCAGCGCTCTGCTGCGCCTCTCTCGCCGCCGGATCTGCGGCCGCTCGTCACACAGATGCGCCCGCCTCCCGTGGGCGGCATTCCTGAGGGGGACGTCCCCCTGGCCCTCATCGCCGTGAGGGACGGTGCCATTCTGTGGGTGGACGTCTGGGCGGTGCGGCGACGCAGCGCCCGCCCCGTCGCCGCTGACGCGTTCGTGCCTGTGCTCGCTGAGGAGGCGCGCGCCGAGGCCCGCCTCCTCCAGTTTCAGTCGCACCTGGCCTCGTTGCCAAGCTCCGTGGTGGCCCGCGCGAGCTTCCTGGCGCTCCCGCCGAGTGGATCCTTGCCTGATGGGCTGGACGCGTCGACCTTCTTCGGCGTGTCGGCGCCCCGTGGACCGATCCCCGTGGACGGCGCCCTGCTGCCCGCGGTGATCCAGGCGGGCATGGCGCAGCGGGCCATCGATCTCGACGATGGGACCATCCCTGCGGTGGACATCTACCAAGAGGCCAGCGGGCAAGAGCGCGTCTTCATCCGCAGCTCTTGGGGGCGGGCGCGGGTCGAGATCACCTTAAGCGCGGTCCCGACCGCCGAGCAGCTAGAGTCGCTCTCGCTCACCGCGCGGGCGAACGATGGGTCTTCGCTCTGGACCGGCGCTGTCACAGCGCTCGGCGCCGCCAGCGCCACCCTCACCGGAAACCTGCCCCCGGGGACCTACACGTTTACCTTGGCGGGCCTCGCCCTGACCGATGAGGTGCGCGCGTCAAACGTCCAGGTGATCGGTGGGCGGGTCACGAGCCTCACGATCGAAGGCACGCTCTCCCAAGAAGGCAGCGTGATCGTGACCGTGAAGGGCGGCTCCACGAACCTCTTCGACAGCGCCACGGTCACGGCGTCGCCCACGGACGGGGGCGCGGGGATCACCGCCACGAAGGACAGCGCCACCAGACGTTTTGTGCTCTCGCCGTTGAAGTTTGGCGATTGGACCTTGAGCGTCAGCGCTGCGGGCTACAAGTCCAGCTCAAAGCGGTTGGGCGTCTCCGACATCATCCCGATGGAGGAGCAGCTCTCGCTGAGCCTGCTCGACACGGTCGAGCCGGGCTGCCTCAACGTCAACGTGAAGGTCGGCACGAACACCCACACGGGCCAGCTCTGTTTGATGCAGACGCTGGCCTACTTGTGGGCGGATCGGCGCCCTCAAGCGTCCTCTGTCGCGACCCTGCTTCAGGCCGAAGAGAAGATGGTCTACGACAAGAAGTCCTCGCAGAGCTGGTATTTTGGCGTCGCGGAGCGTCTTCACGGAGCCGAGCTGCAGCTTGCTTACGCTCGGACCACAAGCGGGAGCTCCCTCAGCTACGTTGAACAGCAAGGACACGTCCTCGGCAAGAATTTCCTGAACCTCACAAAGGTTCTGGAGAAGGGGCGCGTGCCGCTGGACGACGGGCCGGATCCCTCCGGCTTCACGACGTGGACGAACGCGCCCGAGGAGTGCAAAAAATGGCTTCTGGACTGGAAATCCTGGCTCATCAAGCAGAGCTGGGCCGACCGGGCCCTGTCCAGCGCCATCAGCAAGGACAACAGCCCGGGTCTGTTGATCGCGAGCGGCGCGAGCTTGGATCTTTTCGGCGCGACGGCGCGTCCGAAGGACTTCAGAGTGCTGGCGACCTTTGGGCCGCTCTACGTGCCGATTAACGTCATCCCGGTGGCCATGTTCCACCCGAGGAACATCCGCCCAGACCGGGATGACTTCCGACGTGGGATCGACCCAAGGCTCTACGAGTACACGGAGTTCGCGCAGCTCCGCACGCTGGCGGAGGTCGCATCGCTCCCCGAGCAGTACCTCAACTTCATCTTGCCAGTGCCCTTTGAGGAGGTCGTCGCCATCAGCAACGAGTGGACCGCCGTCGCGGGAGAAGCCAAAGAGAAGTTCCTCTATCTCGGCATCACCCGTGAGGAGTTCGACAAGCTCGGCGAGGATCTCCAGGATCCGGTTGTCATCGCGAACGCGAAGTCGGCGGACGTCGTCGCGAAGCTTGGGAACGTAGGCATGAGGCTCCAGGGGGTCGCGCGCTCCACCGTCCCTCGTGACCAGTGGGCGGCGGACACCGTGATCGCAAACCTCGGCTCCGCGGTTGAGTCCAAGGGCGATCTGCTCGACCTCATCGAGGGCAGCTCAACGGCGGCGGGCGCGGTGTTTAAGCTCGACGTCGCGGAGCTGGAGGCGCTGAGGACCAAGACGGAGGCAGATCTCACGAGGAACATCGTCGCCTCGGTCATGGAGCGAGCGATTGGCGCGACGGCGGCGAAGGTCATGGTCGGGGGGCAGCGCACGGCGTCCGTCGCGGCGGTGACTATTCCGGCCGGCGGCGCCACCATCGGCGAGACCGTGGCCACACATGGAGGCGTGGCGGCGTCGGGAGGCGTGGCGGCGCCGGGAGGTGTGGCAGTATCGGGAGGCGTGGCGGCGCCGGGAACGGTAGCGGCGGCGGGAACCGTTGCGGCGCCGGGAACGGTAGCGGCGGCGGGAACCGTTGCCGTACCGGGAGGCGTTGCCGTATCGGGAGGCGTGGCAGCGCCGGGAACCGTTGCAGCGCCGGGAACCGTTGCCGTACCGGGAGGCGTGGCTGTATCGGGAGGCGTTGCGGCGCCGGGAACCGTGGCAGAAGCGGGAGGCGTGGCGGCACCGGGAACGGTAGCGGCGCCAGGAACGGGGGCGGCGCCAGGAACCGTGGCCGTATCGGGAGGCGTTGCGGCGACAGGAACGGTGGCCGCGCCGGGAACCGTTGCGGGGCCGGGAACCGTTGCCGCACCAGGAACGGTAGCGGCGACAGGAACGGTAGCGGCGCCAGGAACGGTGGCAGCGCCGGGAACCGTCGCCGCGCCAGAAGCCGTTGCCGTACCGGGAGGCGTGGCCCCTTCGTTCAACCTTGTGAACATGGAGACCGTCAACGCTCAGGTGAAGCGGCTCGGCGCGGCCGTGACGAGGAAGCGGTGACCATGAAGGCGCTTTACGCGCGGCGAGCGCTTGGGGCCCGCTCCCCGTGACCACCCAGCCGGTCCACGCCCGGCGCGCTCGGCTTCTTGGCCCAGTGCGCGACAGCAGAGCCTTCAGAGCGGGTCTGGAGCTCTTGTGCGCGGGCGAAGACCTGACTCCGCCGGGCCTGTCCCCCCACGCGATCCTGGTTCTGCGGCGGCTTGAGACCCCGGAGCTCACCGCTGGGGATGAGCGACGCGTCTGGCCCACGCGTCTGCGTGATCACCTGTCGAGCTTGGCTGCGCGCGCGGCCCGCCCCGCGCTAGGCCGCGTCGATCCTTCGGCCGAGGCCGTGATCTTCGCCGACCTGCCGGAGCTGCTGGCCGTGCTGGCGCGGGACGCCGCCGTTGGGCATGACCCCTGGTGGTGGCGTACGCTGTATGGGGGCTCGGCGCGCCAGGTCCTTCCGTCGCGTTGGATGAGCCACCCCGCCGAGCTCCCCGCGGCCCTCGCGCGGCTGGACGGAGGGGAGGAGGGACCGCGCGGCGCGGAGCAGATCCTTGCGCGCGCGCTGAGCCCCGAGCTCTCTCGCGCCCTCTGGCCGGCGATGCTCGCGAGCCGCGGCCTGCGGCAGGCTCGCGCCGCGCGTTGCACGAGCCGATCCTATGCTCCTCGCGAACGCGCTCAACCGGCCGTTGGTTCTGCCGGTTGAGCCGGAGTCGGCCCGCCTCCTCCTCGTCGCCCGCCTGCTCATGGAGGCCCCGACGTTGGTGGAGCGGCGGCTCTCGTTAGCGCTAAAGAGCCTCATCACGCTCCCATCGCCCAACACGAACCCAGAGGGCGCGCCCACAACCCGGGGCGAGCTCCACGACGCCCGCGCCCTTCTCCCGCTCAGTGAGCGCCCCGCCGCGCTGCGCGTCGCCGCGCCGGTGGTGGTGCCCGCCCCCGCAGCGCCGACCGCCGACTCGGCCCCGTCTCCCCGTGCGCCGACCACCGCCGAATCTCCGCGCTCCTACGACGCCATCGCCGCTGAGGGTGAGACGCTCCTGGCTCCGCCTCAGCGCCCGCGCGCGCCGCCGCTGCACCTCCGCGCGCCTGAGCGCGGCGAGCCGGAGAGCGCCGCCCCGTCATCCTCGCCCATCAGCCCGCTCGTGGTGCCCGAGGTGCCCGAGCCCGACTCACCGCGCACGGACATCCACAATGAGCCCTTCGTCCCGACCTGGGACCCTTGGCCTTCCCTAGAAGCCGGCCTGCCGCTCCCCGACCTGGGCGTCTCCCTCGGGCTCGCCACGCGGGCCGCGCTCATCACGAGGCTGGGCGGACTGCTCCTCCTCTTCGTTGTTTTCCAGGATCTTGAGCTCTATCCAGACTTCACGCGCCCCCTCGACGCCGGCTTCCCGATTCCGGCGCCAGAGCTGGCCCTTGAGGTGGCCCGCGTCCTCGGCGGGCCGCTCCCCGACGATCCATTGGTCGAACGATTGGCCGCGTTCGCTGGCGATCCAGACGTCGCGCTGCCCGAGCGTTTCGTGACGCCGATCACGGGCTGGAGGCTCTTCGGCCTGCCCTCGGCCTGGGGAGTCGCGCGCTCGGGGGCGTGGACTCAGCTCATACACCCTGACGGCGGGCTCATCGCCGAGCTGGTCACCGATCGCCGGGATCTCCGCGCCGTCGCGAGCGGCCTCGGCTTTGAGCCCACCCGCGTCGTCGAGCCTGTCGTTTTGCCTGAGGGGCTTCGGGAGCGCTGGATCGAGCGCATCGCCGGCTATGCCCGCGCGCGGTTGAGGCTGCTCGGCGCTGTCCCAGACGAAGAGATCGCGGCCACTCTGCTTTGGCGTCCTGCGCTGGTCGAGTGGAGCGACACCACGATCGACGCCAGCTTTGGTCTGGAGGAGCACCCCATCGCCATACGGCTCTCAGGACTGGATCGTGACCCTGGATGGGTGCCCGACCTCGCCCGCAGCCTGAGGTTTCGGTTCGTATGAGCGCCCCCCGGCCCACCGACAGACCGTTCCACGCCCGCGCGCTCCTGGCCGTGGGGAGGCTCATCGACGCGCTCAGCCGTCAGTTTGGCTCCGAGGAGGCGTTGTTCAGCGAGTTCGGCTTCCTCAGGGGATATGCCGGATTTGTGAGCGACCCTGACGAGGTCGAGGATTCCCCAGGTTTGCGCGCTCTGGCGACCACGCTCGGGCTCACCGAGGCGGGCGTCGACGCGCTGCTCATCTTGGGCTTGGTCGAGGACGACGGTCGTTTTGGCGTGCTCTTTGAGGCCCTTCAGAACAGCCCAGGCCAGCATCGTCCGAGCTGGGGCCTGCTGTCGCAGCTTCTGGGAGAAGAGGTTCGTCCGGCGCTCACCGCGCTGCTCGCGGCGGGGGCGGCGCGAGTCGAGAGCCGGGACGCGCCCCGATCCGAGTGGGCGCTGCGTGTGCCTCTGTCCATGTGGGACGCCCTGGGGGGTGACCCCACGCCCGCTCTGGAGCCGGGGATGAGCTATTCCCCGCCGGGTTCGCTGGCCCGCTGGGAAGACTTGACGCTGCCGCCTGGCACGCGTGAGGAGGTGGAGCGGCTTGACGTGATCGCCCTGCGCGGGGCGCGCAGGAGCGGCCGGCGCGCTCTGCTCGGGGCGCGAGCCCGGGCGGCGGGGCGTGGGCTGATCGAGCTCGAAGGTGCGCCGGATCGTGACCGATGGCGTGAGGCCGGCGCGCTCGCGACGGCGCTCAACGCGGATCTCGCCCTGCGCCTGGAGCTCGCGGCGGGCGAGGCGATCTCGCTGGAGCGCCCCGCCGCCGCCCCGGCGAAGGTCGGCGTGATCCTTGGCCTGACCGGCGGCATCAGCGGCGCCCTCGCGGAGGCCGCCGAGACGCTGCGGGTGCGGGCCCCTGAGCCCGCGGTGCGCGCTCTGCTGTGGGCGCAACATACCGGGAGCCCGGACGTGGGCGCCGCGCTCGCCCCGCGTCGTGTCGGCGCGGGGATGCTCGTCTGCGCCGCCCGCGCAGCGCATCGGCGGTCCGGGCCGACCCTCCCCTGGCCCCGCCGAGGCGCGCGCCGCGCTCTCCCGGCTCGGCGCCCAGTCCCTTGAGACGCTCGCCGCGCCGCTCAGCCCGATCACCGACCGCGCTCTCCTCGCGGTCCCTCCGGTGGTCACCGCTGAGTTCGCGACCCTTGAAGCCCGCTGTCGGCGACGTGAGGAGCTCGGCGCGCAGGTGGGCCCCGCCGCGCGGGCCACGCTCGGCCCGGGGGTCAAGGCGATGCTGCACGGTCCGAGCGGCACAGGCAAGACTCTGGCCGCCCGCCTGCTCGCGGGGCTGCTGGGGATTGATGTGTTCCGCGTCGATCTCTCTGCGATCGTAAACAAATACATCGGCGAGACCGAGAAGAACCTGGAGCGCCTCTTCTCCCGCGCCGAGGCGCTGGACGTCGTGCTGCTGCTCGATGAAGGGGACGCGCTGCTCACGCCCCGGACCGCAGTCTCGAGCTCGGTGGATCGTTACGCCAACCTGGAGACCAACTACCTGCTCCAGCGCATCGAAAGCTACCAGGGCATCGTCCTAATCACGACCAACGCCGTGGACCGGGTAGACCGGGCGTTTCAGCGGCGTATGGACGTCATCGTCGAGTTCCCGCTCCCCGACTTGGTCGAGCGCGCCCGCATCTGGGCCCTCCATCTGCCCGAGCGGCACGAGGTCAGCGCCACGCTGCTGGAGGAGGTCGCGCAGCGCTGCCGGTTGAGCGGGGGGCAGATCCGCAACGCCTCGTTACACGCCGCGCTCCTGGCCCTTGAGCGCGGCGCTCCGCTGGGCGACGCCGAGCTGATCGCGGCCATCCAGCGCGAGTATCGAAAGCTCGGCGGCAGCAGCCCCTTACGCGGGGTCCGCTGATGGCCGCCCGCGTCGCCGTCCCCGCGCCGAAGGTCGCCTCCAGCGAGCGCTCGCGTCCGCCCATCAAGGCGCGGGTCAAAGGCAAGGCCGCGACAGACAAACGGTTTCAACGGGTCTTGCTCCAGGTCGAGCAGCAGTCCGCGGCGCTACGAAAGCACCCACCCGCCTCCAAGAAGGCGGAAGAGGCGCAGGCGGCCGCGAAGAGCCCGCCCAACGAGAAGTCCGCGGGCGCGAAAGCCGGATCGGTGGACACGATGGAGGCGGCGAAGCCGAACGCGCCGCAGACCGACGGCTTCGAGGCGCTGCTCCTGGCAGAGATCGACAAGATCATGCCGAAGACGGACGGCGAAGCGAAGGATCTGGTCGACGGCAAAAAGGACATGACCGGGGCAGGCGCCGGGGTCGCCTCTCAGGTGGAGACCACCGCGCGCGACGCCGCCGCGCCGGTTGACCAGGCGGCCAGCGCCCCGCCAAACGAAGGCGCCGCCCCCAGCCGTGAGGCCACGGCGCTCCCGCGTGAGGCGCCCGTCGCCGGGAGCCCGCCCGACCCAAGCTGCGCGGTCCCGCCGCCGAAGCCCGCGGCCGAAGTGGACGCCAGCGCGAAGCTCGGCGCAGTCGCCGATCAAAAGCGTGAGGCCGAGATCACCGATGATCAGCTCTCGAAGGCCAACGACCCGCGCTTCTCAGCGGTCAAGGCCTCCGAACAAAAGCTGCAGCAGTCCGTTCAGAGCACGCCTGGGCGGTACCGGGCTGGTGAGAACCGCGCGCTCTCGTCGGGCGTCGCCGCCGCCAGAGGGGACGGTCGGGCGGCGGTCGGGGCGATGGGCGCGACCGCGCGCCAAGGCGCTGGGGCGGTCCAGACGCGCCAGCAAGCGGCGAAGGCCAACGACGAGGCGCGGCGGAAGGGCGTCACGGACAAGATCGAGGCCATCTATAAGAACACCAAGGACAAGGTAGAGCAGCTCCTTGACTCGTTGGAGCGGGACGCGGTCAAGGAGTTCGACAAGGGGGCCAAGCGGGCGCTCTCGGGCATGCAGCGGCGGGCGAAGCAGCGCATCTCAAGCCGGGCG
>JADKFE010000036.1 GCA_016717595.1 Deltaproteobacteria bacterium
CCGCCGTTCACCGCCACGGCCGTGGCCGAATAATCGGCGGTGTTCGCGTCCATCGTCATGCTCTGGGCGCAGAGCACGACGGTCTGGCCGCCCTCGACCTCGACGTTGTTGCTGGCCTCGATCTTGAGGTCTTTACACTTCACCGAGATCTTCTCTTTGGCCTCGGTGATCCAGTCCTTCTCGACGAAGGTGGTGATGATCTTCTCTTTGGCGTCGAGGATGTGCCAGATGGGGCCGGACTTGACGTCTAAGCGGGTAGGGGCCTTGGCGCCTAAGCTGACCTTCTCGGCGCAGCAGGTGTCGTCAAAGATGAGCAGGTGGTCGTTGCGAGACCAGAAGACGCGGAGGTTGTTCTTCTTGTCGTCGTTGTGGTAGGGCTCGGGCTTGTCGGCGGCGCCGTTGTAGACCCCGCCCAAGACGTAGGGCGTCATCGTGCGATAGGCGAAGCCCATCACGACCTCGGTGCCCTTGTCGGGGATCATCACCAGGCCGCGGTCTTTGCCCGCCATCGACGTGGCGATGCGGCACCACGACGAAGACGGCGCCTCTTCACCCTCGACCGGGTGCTGCACGAGGATGCGGTGCATCTTGTCCGGATCGACGTTGTCGAGCACGATTCCGATGACGCAGCCGTTAACCATGATGAAGACCTATGGCGGAGATCCCGGCCGCGAGGGCTGTGTGGGGAGCTGCCGCACGAGAAGGAGTTGGGCGGGGGAGACAGCGCGAGAGTGTTGAGCCCACCGGGGATTGGATGCCGGTCAGGCCCGCCCCTATTCTGGCAGATGACCGCGCGGCTTACAACACTTACCTTTGGTCGAAGCGCTGGGGCTGGTCAGGTTCCTGCTTCTTGGGCCACAAACCCCGATCACGGAGCCGGCGCCGCGGGCGCGAGGTAGAGGCTGATGTAGGCCTCGATGCGGTCGCGGTGGGCGTCGCGGTGGGCGAGGTAGGCCGGGACGAGGGCCTCATCGAGCCAGAGCACAAAGATCGCCTCGTCGAGATAGCCCGCGGCGTCGGCCTCAGCGAAGAGGCGCCAGAGGGCGTTCTCGGGCCGGTCGAGGAAGGTGGGGTCGGAGTCGCGACTCGCCGTGATCGTCCCTCGAATCGCCGTGCGCTCCAGCTCCATCGGGTCGGCGTTGCCGTTCGGGTTGGCCTGGAGGCGCGTCAGCGTCAACTTCGCGAGCTGGTACCGCATGATCGCGACGTCACCCCCCACGATGACCTGCTCTTGCCCCGTGCTGTCGTTGGTCAAAGGCGGCGGCTTCTGGACCTGGACGTAATGAAAGGCGCCGCCGGTCTCGCGCTGGAGCCCCTCCAGGTACGACCAGCCGAAGCCGTAGGTGACGTTGGCGGCCACGGACGCGATCACGTCTTGGCGGGCGCGGTTGAGATCGCCCTCTTTGGCGAAGCTGTTGCCGCGAAAGCGCAGCGCTTGCCAGTCGTGGGGGCTCTGGGCGATGGCGAGATCGTACTGTGCGCGGGCGTTGGGGATGTCGCCCAAAGCGAAGAAGGCGTCGCCGTACATCACCTTGTAGTGCGCGTTCTCGGGGCAGAGGCCCACGGCGCGCTCGTAGAAGGGCTGCGCCTGGCTGTAGTCGGAGCGCGCGAAGCGCTCTTCAGCGCTGTTGAAGGCGGCGACGGCCTCCGCGGGGCAGCTCACCTCAACGGGCTTCACGAGCGCCATGCCCACGCCACCGGCCACCTCGAGGTAGAGCTGGCTCGCGAGGCCAATCCAGGGGGAGTCGGGGGTGGTGGCGCGAAGCTTCGTGAGCAGCTCGCTCGCGGTGTTGAGCAGGCCGGCGCGATCCTCTCCTTGCGCGGCGGAGGCGGCGCCGATGAAGACCACCGTGGCGACACCCAAAGCGTTGGGATCTTCCGGGTTCTTGTTGAGCGCCTTGGAGGCGAGATCTAAGGCGCGTGCGGGATCTTGCTCGTCCATGAGCGCGATGACCGCCTTGTTGGAGAGCTTCGCGGCCTTCTCTTCAGCGCCAGCGAAGGCGTCGCCGCAGAGGGCGAAGAGGGCGATGAGCACACAACCACGGGACATTAGACGGATAAACTTGGTCATTTGAGGACGATAGCACAGGTGCGCGCGGCTGCGCGCGAGACCCTACGCCAACCCATCGGCCGCGCGTCCGCGGGCGGGGCGGCGGCGGCGCCGTGTTAGGCTCGCGCTCCGATGAGAGGTGCCTGATGCCGCGCGACGCCGTGCTGATCCTCACCCACAGCCGCGACTTTTATGTCACCGAGCTGGTGGCGGACGCCCTCGCCGCCCGGGGCGCCCGGCCGGTGCGCATCGACACCGATCGCCACCCGACCACCCTCGACCTGAGCCTTCATCTGGGCCTCGGCGGCGCGGTCACCGGGCGGGTAGGGGACGTGCCGGTGGAGGACGTGCGCGGGGTGTGGGCGCGGCGCCTCACCTCGCCGAGCTTGCCTGAAGACCTCGACCCCGCCCTCGCCGGGCCGGTCGTGAGCGAGTGTCAGGCGCATTGGGTGGCGCTGGGGGATCTCCTGCAGGATCGGGTCTGGGTGAACCCGCCGCGGGCGGAGGCCGCGGTCGAGGGCCACAAGCTCGCCCAGCTCCGCGCCGCCCAGGCCGCCGGGCTCGCCGTGCCGCCGACCTTGATCACGAACGATCCCGCCGAGGCGCGCGCCTTCTTCGCGGCGCATCACGGCGACATCATCGGCAAGATGTTGACCCCGACCTCGCACAGCATGACCGGGCGCGAGGGCTTCTTTCACACCCAGCGGCTCACCGAGGAGCACCTGGAGCACATCGACGAGCTGCGCTTGGGGCCGATGTGCCTGCAGCCGCGGATCGTGCCCCGGGAGGAGCTGCGGGTGGCGTGGGTAGACGGCGTGTGCCACGTCGGGGCCATCGGCGGGGTGGGCTCCGGCGTCGATTGGCGCCTCGGCGGCGGCGACTGGCGACCTGGGGCCCTCGATGAGCCCACGGCGCGCGCCCTCGGTGTGCTGATGCGCAACATGGGTCTGCGATATGGCGCCGTGGATCTCATGGTGCCCATGGACGGCCCGCCGATCTTCTTGGAGGTGAACCCCGCGGGTGAGTGGGGCATGCTCACCCGGGATCTCGGCTTCCCCATCGCCGAGTCTCTCGCCGACGCGCTCCTGAGCGGCGAGGTCTGAGCGTGTATGCTCCCTGAGTTCAGCCGCACTCTGCGGGCGATGGAGGCCGACCGGGGCGTCGCCGCGTGGACCTTGGGCGCGACGATGACCTTGATGGTCGGCTGGGGCCTGTGGATGAGCCTCGCCCGGGTGGAGGTGCAGGAGCAGGCCCAAGGCGCGCGGATCGTCGCTGAAGGCACGGCGCGCCTGAGCGCCCCCGAGGCCGGGGTGGTGCGTGAGGTCGCCGTCGCCGTGGGGCAGCGTGTAGAGGCGGGGCAGCTCCTTGTGTCCTTGGAGGATGAGGATCTGCGCTTTCGCGTCACCGCCGCCGAGGCGCGGGTGAGAGAGCTCACCGCCCGGCTCGCCGCCTGGGAGACGAGGCCGCCGCGAGCGCGGCGGGGCAGGTGGCCGGGCAGCAGGTCTTGGCCGCCGAGGCCGCGACGACGGACGCCCAGGTCGAGGAGGCCCAGGCGTATGCCGCTGAGGCCGAGGCCGAGCGCGCGCGGGTGGCGGCGCTCCTGGCCCGCGGCGCGGCGAGCCGGGCGGAGCTGGAGTCGGCGGAGGCCGAGGCGCGGGCGAGCGCGGCGCGGGTGTCGGCGCTGCTCGGCGCGCGGCGCGGGGCGAGCGCGGCGCGGGCGGCGGAGGGGTACGCCGGAGACGCCGCACGAAGCCGCCTCGTCGCCAGCGCGGAGTCGATCCAGGCCGAGCGGGCCGAGGCTGAGGCGGAGCTCGCCCGTCTGGGTCGGGCGCTCGACGCGAGGAGCCTACGCGCCCCCGTCGCGGGGATCGTCGTGGAGCGCGCGCCGCTCAGCCCCGGTCAGCGGGTGGAGGCCGGGGCGCTGCTGGTGGTGCTCGCGCCTGACGGCCCGCGGGTGGTCGAGGCGAGCTTTGACGCCGAGCGCGCCATCGGGCGGGTGATGGCCGGGCAGGCGGCGCGGGTGCGGGTGCGCAGCGAGGGCGCGCTCGCCTATCGCCCGGCGACGGTCTCGCGGGTGAGCGGGGAGGCCCGAGACGGCGTGGTCCTGGTGGAGCTGGCCTTGGCGGAGTCAAACGCCGCGACGCTCACCCACGGCCTCGTCGCCGAGGTGATCGTCACCGTCGATCACCGCTCGCCGCTGCAGATCGCCCTCGACGCGGCCGGCGGGGCGAGATGAGCCGACGCCGCTGGCTCGCCCCCGAGGTGATCCAGACCTCCGCGATGGACTGCGGCCCGGCGGCGCTCAAGTCGGCCCTGGAGGGCTTTGGGGTGTCCGTTCACCTGGGGCGGCTGCGTGAGGCGTGCCAGACCGAGGTAGACGGCACGTCGATCAGCACCCTGGAGGCCCTCGCGACGTCGTTGGGGATGAGCCCGCGGCAGACCTTGTGCCCGCCGGAGCACCTCGGCGTAGACGAGGCCGTGACCTTGCCCGCGGTGATCGTCGTCTCACGTCCCGACGGCGCCCTGCATTTTGTGCTGCTCTGGCGTCGGGTGGGCCCTTGGGCGCAGATCATGGACCCCAGCAGCGGGCGCCGCTGGGTGCGTTTTAGCCGCCTCCAACGTGAACTTTATGTGCATGTGATGCAGACCCACGAGGGCCTCGCCGGGCGCTGGCTTCAGGGCCGGGCGGTGCTGGGCGGGCTCGCCACGCGTCTGTTGGCCTTGGGGGTGCCTGAAGAGTCCCTCGACGCGCTGGTGGGCGAAGGACATCCCGCGCAGATCACCGCCTTGGACTGGGCGACCCGCCGCGTCGAGGCGCTGCGGCGGGCGGGGGCCGTGGCCGCGGGCGACGAGGCGCGACGTCTGGTGATCAGCCTCGCGGCCCGCGCTGAGGTGGATCGCCCCGGCGAGCACCGCCGAGAGGGCTGGAGCGCCTGGCGAGCCTGGGAGGAGCCCGCGGCCTGGCAGATCTCCGGGGCGGTGGTCTTGTGTCTGAGCGCGCCGACGGCGCTCACGGGCCTAGGGTTGGCGGAGGGCGCCCCGCCGCGCCCGGAGGCCCTCACCCGGGCCTTAGAGGCGCCCCCCGAGCGCCCGCTCTGGGCCTTGTTGAGCTTGGTGCGGGAGGTCGCGCCGGGCCTGCCGTGGCAGCTCCTCTTCGCGACGGCGGCGGGGGCGCTCGGCGGGGTGGTCGAGGCGCTCTTGCTGCGGGCGCTCATCGATCTCGGCCTCACCCTGCGCACCCCCGCCCAGCGTGGCCTGGGTGTGGCGGCGCTCGTGGGGCTGATGGCGCTGAACCTCGCCCTCGGGCTGGGCTTGACCGCGCTCTTGCAGCGCGCGGGGCGTCGTTTAGAGCTTCGGTTGCGCCTGCTCTTTCATCAGAAGCTGCCCCGCCTCGCCGATCGGTACTTCTCAAGCCGCCTGCCGTCGGATCTGGCCGAGCGCGCCCACGCCATCGCCGCCCTTCGTGGCGTCCCGTCTGTGTTTGGTGGGGCGATGGGCACGGTGATGGCCCTGGCCGCGGTGACCGCCGGGGTGGCCACCTTAGATCCTTCAGCCCTGGGCCCGGCGCTCTTGGCGGCGTCGGTGGCCATCGCCGCGCCGCTGCTCATCCACCCCTGGCTCGCGAGCCGTGAGCTGCGGCGCCAGACCTTTGACGGCACCCTCGCCCGCAGCTACCTCGACGCGATGTTGGGGGCGATCCCCCTGCGGGCGCACCGGGCCGAGGAGTCCCTTCGGCGGGAGCACGAGTCGCTCCTGACACAGTGGCTTCAGGCCGGTGAAGACGCGCTGCGGGCGTCGATCCTCGCGGGGCTCGCCCAAGGTGCGCTGGGCCTCGTACTCGCCGCGTGGCTGGTCTTGGGGCACCTTCAGCGCGCTGAGCAGGCGGGCGCGGCGCTCTTGTTGGTGTTCTGGGCGACGCAGCTCCCGGCGCTTGGGCGTGGCCTGGCCGCCTCAACCCGCACGCTCCCGGCGCTTCAGTCTGTGGCCGCCCGGGTGATGGAGCCCCTGGACGCCCCGGAGGAGGGCGGTGAGGACGGGCCTCCGCCGCCGGAGTGGGCGTCGGGCCCCCTTGGCGTACAGTTAGACGGCGTCACGGTGCGGGCGGGCGGGGCACTGGTGCTCGCTGAGGTGAACCTGGCCTTGAGCCCGGGTGAACATGTCGCGGTGATCGGGCCGTCAGGGGCCGGAAAATCTTCCCTCGTGGGCCTGCTGCTCGGCTGGCACAGCCCGAACGCGGGGGCGATCGTGGTGAACGGCGTGCCCTTGGACGCCGCGCGGCTCCCAGCGCTGCGGCGGCGGGTGGCCTGGGTGGACCCAGCGGTGCAGCTCTGGCGGGGGTCGCTGGTGGAGAACCTGCGGTACGGCCATGAAGACAGCGAGCTCGACCTGGGCGCGCTGCTGCAGGAGGCCGAGCTAGAGGGTGTCCTGGCGGAGCTGCCCGAGGGCCTGGGGAGCCCGCTGGGTGAAGGCGGCGGCCTGCTCTCGGGCGGGCAAGGCCAGCGGGTGCGTCTGGGACGTGCGCTGGGGCGGCCGGATGTGGGCCTCGCGCTCTTGGATGAGGCGTTTCGAGGCCTGGATCGTGGGCGTCGCCGGGCGCTCACGGCGTCGGCGCGGGCGCGCTGGGCGAAGGCGACCCTTGTCTGTGTCACCCATGACGTCGCCGACGCGGGGCGCTTTCCCAGGGTGATCGTCATCGACGGCGGGCGTGTGGTGCAAGACGGCCCGCCCGAGGCGCTGCTCTCCGACACAGAGGGCCTCTACGCGCGTTTGGTCGCCGAGGAGCAGGCCGTGCTCGCGGCCTTGGAGGGCGGCGCGGACTGGCGGCGCTGGCGTGTCGAGGCCGGCCGTCTCGTCGAGGAGGCGCGATGAGCCCGCGGGAGACCGGGATGTCGGCCACCACGGCGTCCGCCGCGTGGGAGTCGTTTGTGTGGGGGCCTGAGCGGCTCGGCGAGGTGGTCGAGGGCGCTCTCCCGAGCCTGTGGCCTGGCGCGCTCTGACACCTCCACGGCGCCGCCGGATGAGCCGCCATTGGCGGTCGCGGCGCGACTGGGCGTCGAGCTTCACGCGGTCCACTGTGACGTCGCTGGGCTCCGGGACATGCTGCGCCGCGCTCCGCCGTTTGTGTTGCCCTTGGGGTATGGCGCCGCGGTCCCAATGCTGGCCGTCCTTCGCCGGGGGTTGTTCGGCGCGCTCATCGTGTTGGGGCCAGACGGTCGGCGGGGGCGGGTGCCCGTCGAAGACATCACCGCGCGGCTCTGCGGGCCGCTTGAGGAGCGGGAGGCTCCGGCGATCGACGCGCTGCTAAACGAGGCGGGGCTCGCCCCAAGACGACGGGCGAAGGCGCGCGCGCGGCTCATGGCCGAGCGTCTCGCCGCCTCACGCCTCGGCGGGGGGATGCTCGTGCGGGCCGCGCCGTGGTCAAGCCCTCTGGCCTTGGCCCGAGACGCGGGGCTCTTGCCGCCGCTGATCAAGCTCCTCGGCGCCCGGGCGGTGGGCCTCGTGTTGGGGCTCACCGCATGGGTGATCATCGGCGGCGGGGCGCTCTCGGGGCAGCTCAGCCCGGCGTGGGTGGGCGGCTGGGCGCTGTTGGGGCTCACGGGCCTGGTCATCGGCCAGTGGGGGGCCTGGCAACAAGGCCAGCTCGCCCTGCGCGGCGGGGCGGCGGTCAAGCGGCTGTTGTTGCGCGGCGCGATGAACCTGGATCCCGAACACCACCGCCGACAGGGCTCCGGTGGGTCTTTGGCGCGGGTCTCGGAGTCCCAAGCCATCGAAGATCTGGTGCTCTCCGGCGGGCTCAGCGTGGTGTTCGGCGTGTTTGATCTCCTCGTCGCCGCGGGGGTTCTGTGGATCGCGCCCGCGGGCCCAGCGCTCTTCGGGCTGTTCGTTCTGTGTTTGATCGCCCTCGTCGCGGCGACTGTGCGGGGTGGGAGGCTCACGTTTCAGCTCACCGAGGGCCGCCTCACCCTCGCGGGCCTGCTCGTCGAGCGGATGGTGGGGCACCGCACCCGGCTGGCCCAGGCGCACCCCGACCGGCGCACCGCCGGGGAGGACGAGGCCTTGGCGGAGCACCACCTGCGCGTCGAGCGCCTCGACCGCCACCGCCTGCGCCTGCACCTGCTGCTCGGCGGTGGGTTCACCGTGATCGCCGCGGCCCTGCTCGGCGGCGTGTTCGCGCTCGGCGCCTTGCCCGCCGAGGCCCTGGCCTTGGGGGTTGGCGGCGTGCTGCTCGCCCAAGGCGCGCTGTTGGGGGTGAACACCTCCTTGGACGGGCTCATCGCGGCGGTGGTCTCCTGGCGCGCCATCGAGCCGCTGGCCCAGGCCGCCCGCGCCGCGCCCAAGCTGGGCGATCTGCGGGTGAACCCCGCCGCGCCGAGGCCCGGTGAGCTTCTGCTGCGCGCCCAGGGCTTACGTTTCACCTGGCCGGGCCGGAGCCGCCCCACCTTGGACGACGTGCAGATGAGCCTCTACGCCGGAGACCGGGTGCTCCTCGGCGGGCCGTCGGGGGGCGGAAAGTCCACCCTCGCGGCGTTGTTGTCCGGCCAGCGCCCCCCCGACGCCGGGCTCCTCCTGCTGCGGGGGCTCGATCTCGGCACCTTTGGGGCGGGGCGCTGGCGCGGCGCCGCGGTGGCCGCGCCGCAGTTTCACGAGAACTACGTCTTCACCCACAGCCTCGCCTTCAACGTGCTCCTCGGCGGGGAGTGGCCCGCGGAGAACCATGATCTGGAGCATGCCCGCGCGCTCTTGGAGGAGCTCGGGCTCGGCCCGCTCTTGAGCAAGATGCCCGCGGGCCTCGCGCAGTTCGTCGGCGAGTCCGGCTGGCAGCTCTCCCACGGCGAGCGCAGCCGTGTTTATCTCGCCAGAGCCCTGCTTCAAGGTGCAGATCTCGTGATTCTTGACGAGAGCTTCGCCGCCTTAGATCCCGCCACGCTGCGCCGCTGCTTGGAGGTCGCGCACCGCCGCGCGGGCACCCTCATCGTCATCGCGCACCCCTAAGGCAACAAAGTTGTTCGGGATGAAACCACGGCGCCATTTGTCAAGATGTTGTATAGTGTCCGGCCAAGAGGACCAGATCTATGCTCCTTCCGTGCCTTCTCGACCTGTGGCTCTCCGTCGCGCTCGCCGGGGAGACCTTTGGCGATCAAAATTTTTATTACGGTGACCTGCACTCCCACACCGGCTTCTCTGGCGACGGTGGCTCGGCGGACATGGGCAACTGTAGCGGCTCCTGCGGCAACTTCGCCGACGTCTTCACCACGGCGAGAGACAACGGCTTGGACTTCGTCGCCCTCACCGATCACATCAACACGACCACCTCCGTGGGCCCCACCAATTTTTTGGTGCTTCACGCCGCGGTGCTCGCCGCGAACGACGAGGCGGGGGGCTTCATCACCATCCCCGCGGGAGAGCTCGCGTTCATCGAGCAGGAGAGCCCCGTAGAGTTCGGGCACAAGACCTTGCTCATGTTTGGTGACAACAGCCAGCTCACGAACCTCACGCTCTCCGACGTTCGCTCGACCTCCACCGCGGAGATGCGCTCCTGCGAGGCCATCTGGACCCTCATGGAGAGCATCGACGCGCTCTCTGGCGGGGCGATGATCGTGCCGCACCATCCCGCGGTGCAGCGCCCAATGTACACAAACTGGAGCTGCTTCAACTCCACCTGGGAGCCGGCCGTCGAGGTGTACTCCGACCACGGCAGCAGCATGGATGATCTCGGCTTTGACGTGCCCGGCGTAGGGTTGGTGGCCTCCTCAACCGTACACGAGGCGCTCAGCCCCTCGGGCTACAACCTCATGTTTGGGTTTGTTGGCGGCACAGACTCCCACGACACCCGCCCCGGCGACGTCTGCAGCCTCGACACCGAGCACCCCACACACCTCTACGGAGGTGGCCTCACCGTGGTCGTGCTCGATCCCTCAGAGCCCTTCAACCGCGGCACGATCCGCTCCGCCATCGTCGATCGCAGCACCTACGCCACCACGGGCCCGCTGCTGCCGTTGACGGTGGAGTGGTCCTCCAAAGGCGCGCCGCTGGGCGGTCTGGGAGAGGCGCTCACCGCCCCTCAAGACGCCGATCTCGACGCCGAGCTGATGTTCCCCGCCGATCGTGCGGGCTTTGTGCTCGGCGTCGAGCTCGTCGGCCCAGACGCGCGCTGGCCGCTCACCGAGGTCTCCAAAGGGCGCTGGATCGGCGCGGCCCCCCAGGCTGAGCTCCCCGAGTGGCTGTACATCGCCGTCGAGCTTGACGGCGCCGGATGGTATGGCGGCTTTGGCGCCTGTGAAGACGGCGGCGACGACCAAGAGTGGATCTGGGTGAGCCCCTCACCGCTGACCTTGTTTGATGACGACGTCGATGACGACGGCCACAGCGTGCTCCTCGACGACTGTAATGATGAGGAGCCGTCCATCCATGGCGGCGCGGCCGAGATCTGGTACGACGGCATCGACCAAGACTGCGCAGAGGACAACGACTACGACCAAGACGCCGACGGTCACTTGCCGGAGATGTTCGGCGGGGGCGACTGCGACGACACCCGAGCCGATGTCTACCCCGACGCCCCTGAGTTCCCCGACGACGGCGTGATTCAGGACTGTTTGGTGCGGGCCGCGTACGACAAAGACGGCGACGGTCATCTGGCGTTAGAAGGTGGCGGCGGCGACTGTAACGACGCCGATCCCGCCGTCTTCCCCACCGCTGAAGACCTCTGGTACGACGGCGTCGATCAGGATTGTGACGGGGCGTCCGACTTCGACGCCGACCTCGATGGTCACGACGCCGTGGCCTATGGCGGCGACGACTGTGATGACCAAGACCCCGACCGCTCGCCGAGCGCGGAGGAGATCTGGTACGACGGCCTCGACCAAGACTGCGACGGTCTCTCCGACTACGATCAGGACGGCGATGGTCTCGTCGTAGAAGACGACTGCGATGATGAGGACGCTGACGTCGGCCCCTGCGAGGAGCCTCCGAAGGACAAACGCTGCGCGACGACCCCGGTCGGCGCCTCTTGGCTGGCCTTGGGCGCGGCTTTGGTGGCGTTGGCGGGGAGGCGGCGGGGGCGCGTTTGAGCGGGAGGTTAGGCGCTCCGCCCAAATCCATACCGCTCATACACCTCGGGCATCGCCTCCTCTAGCTCAGCCTCGGTGATGCCATAGTCGGCCAGACGGTAGTGGTTGGCCTTGCGGTCGTGCAGGCGAAGGGTCGCGCGCTCGGTCATGGCGCGGGTGAGGCGGGCCTCGTGCGCCGCGTCGCGGGGCCAGGCGAAGTGATCGTAGAGCTGGTTCACCGCGGCTTTGGGATCTTGGCTCAGCGCGTCGTAGCGGAGGGTCTTGAAGCGTCGCGGATCGGCCTTGGCCTCAAACGCGACGATGCGTCGATAGATCTGTACGAAGTGAAACGCGACGGCCCGCCAGAGGGGGTGGGGCGGTCGGGGCTTTGTCTGCTCGTCGCCACGGGCGTGGGTGAGCATTCGCACGAGGTTTGTCGCCGAGGCGATGACCTGGGCGGGGTGACGGGCGATGTGGATGAGCTGGGCGTCGGGGAATCGCCGGTTGAGCAGCTCCAGTCGTCCGCCGGAGTAGACGTTCTTTGCTAGGTACCGGCGGCCGGGCGCGGCGTAGAGCGTGCGGCGGAGCGTGCCCTCGTAGAAGTCCATGATCCGGTCTTGTACGGCGGTGGGGCGGTCGTCGAGCAACCCTTGGTCGGGGAGTCTGTGCAGGTTGGGGAACACGTAAAAAGAGCCGACGTCGGCGAGCTGCGCGCCAAAATGAAAGGTGTCCTCTTCGACCTCATCCATACGAACACGGTGAATGTGGTCTGTAGGGGCGAAGCTGCGCTCTTGCCAGGCCCCAAAGGCGCGACCGAGGCGGCCACCGAGGCGCGCGTCGGCGCGGGCGATCCTTTGCACGAGGCGCTGGAGGCTCAGCGCGGGCAGGGCCGTGGCGTAGAGGGGCGACGCGACGAAGGCCGGGTCTTGCTCGAGGAGGTTGAACAGGAGCGTCGTGCCGCTGCGGGGCGGGGCGATGACAAAGACCGGCGCGCGGATCTCTTGACGCCGGAAGCCGGGGTGGAGGAGGTGATCTAGGGCGCGGCCTAGGAGGGTCCAGGCCACGAGGTTGTAGACCTCAGACCCACGGCGGAGCGTGTGGAACAACGCGCCCCACCGCCGGGCCTTGGCTTGGCCCCAGGTGTCGTGAAGATGTCGCCCGGCCATCTCCCAGTCCATCATTGCGCTCCGGTGGGTGTGCGGGTGAAGATCCGTGGGTGCATGGGGCTCCGGTCCGCCGGAACACGGCGTGTCGTCGTGAGGAGGGCGTGTCGAATCATACCCACGGCGGGCCGCGGCGTGGCGCCTTTGTGCAGCCTGGGGGTGCCCTGAGGCCAAGGGATGGTGTAGGCTCTGGGGTGGTGACGAACCCTGACCCAACAGCCGCTGCAGACCTCGACGCGCCGGATGGCGCCGCGGTAGAGCTGCGCCTTGGGCCGCTGCCGTGGACGTTCAAGGTTGGCCTTGGGCTCGTGATCCTCGTCGGGATCTTCGCCGCTTGGCTCAGCGCCAGCGTCTCCGCGGGCCGCGAGCGCCTCACCCAGCGCGCCGCGCTCAAACAAGAGGCGGAGCTGCTGCTCGACGCCGCCTTGGGGGGAGACCCCGTCGCCGGGCTTCAGGCGCGTGTGGAGGCCCTCGACGCCCAGCACCAGCTCCTCACCGGCCGACCTTCACCCCTCGCGGACCTGCCCGAGCCCTCGGGCAGCGACGCCTTGGCCGATCGCCGCGCGCTCTCGTTGTCGCTTGAGCGGTTCATCCAGGCCCAACGTCTGGCCAGCGCCACGCTCAACGCCCAGATGGACCGTCGCTGGGAGGGGCTCACGGCGTTGTCGTGGGGGAGCCTGTTCTTCGCCTTGGCGACGCTCTACTTCTTCGCCGTCGCCGAGACGCGCCGCCAGCGCGCCGTCGCCGTACAAGAGCGCCTCAGCGACGCCTTGGCCGAGACCGCCCGCGCCCGTGAAGAGGCCGAGCAGGCGAACCAGCTCAAGGCGCGGTTCTTGTCCAACATGAGCCACGAGGTGCGCACGCCGCTCAACGGGGTGCTCGGCATGTCGAGCTTGCTCTTGGACTCGGAGGTAACCGAGCGCCAGCGCCAGCAGCTTGAGACGATCGCCGCCTGCGGTGAGGCGCTGTTAGAGATCGTCGATCAGCTCCTCGATCTCTCCCGCATCGAGGCCGGAAAGCTCGAGGTGGACGACGTTCGGTACGATCTTCGCGCGGTCGTGGAGCAGTGTGTCGATCTGCACGCCGAGCGCGCTTGGCGTCGTGATCTCAACCTCGTCGCGATGATCGACCCCGCGCTGCCCCCGGAGGTGCGTGGTGATCCCGCCCGGGTGCGGCAGGTGCTCTCCAACCTGCTCAACAACGCCACACGGTTCAGCGACGAGGGGGACGTCGTCGTGCGGGTGATGCTCCGCGAGCACAGCCTCGGCGAGCGTGTGCGCGTGGAGGTCACCGACTCCGGCGTAGGCATCTCTGAAGAGGATCAAACGCGCATCTTTGAGGCCTTCGCCCAGGCAGAAGGCGGCAGCGCGCGGCAGGTGGGCGGCGCGGGCCTGGGCTTGGCGATCTCACGGCAGATTGTGCAGCATCTCGGCGGTGAGATCGGCGTGATCAGCCGCCCCAAGCGCGGCTCGACGTTCTGGTTTGAGCTGCCCTTGACCCCGGCTGGGGCGCCTTCGGTTCAAGAGCGCCCCGATCTCAGCGGGCGTCGTGTGCTCATCGCCCACAAGAGCCCGGCCCTTCTGGAGGCCCTCACCCGACTGTTCTCGGCCTGGGGCGCGACGGTCATCGCCGGGGCGAGCCTCGACTCCGCCCGGGTGCGCGGCGCCGGCGCCCCCGACGCGGCGCTCATCGACGTGGAGCTTCTGGATCTGCGCGATCCACGGTCTCTGAGCTTCCCCGGCGCCCTGGTGTTGCTCACCGGCCCGCGGCGTCGGGATGACGAGGCCCTACGCCACGACGCGAACGCGCTCGGGACCTTGGCGTTGCCCGCGTCTGCCGCAGAGGTAGAGGCGGCGGCGAGGCTGCTGCTCGCCCAGCTCAACGGGACCCCCACCGCCACCGCGCGCAGCGCCGGGGTGGTCACCTGGGATGAGTCGTTGGGGGTGCTGCTCGTCGCCGAGGACAACCCCGTCAACCAGCGCGTCGCCGGGGCGATGTTGCGGCGCCTGGGCTACGAGGTGGACGTCGTCGACAACGGCGCCAAGGCCGTTGAGGCCATGAGCACCCGGGGGTATGACGCCGTGCTCATGGACTGCGAGATGCCCGTTCTGGACGGCTTTGAGGCCACTCGCCGGGTGCGCGCCGCCGAGGGCGACGGTCGCCGGGTGCCGATTATCGCCATGACCGCCCATGTGCTGCGTGGGGACCGTGAGCGATGTATCGGCGCCGGAATGGACGACTTCATCGCCAAGCCCATCGACCTCGTGCGTCTGGGTCGGGTGCTCGCGCGCTGGGTGACCGACTCACGAGACACAGAGGAGCGCCGCCGCGACGCGCTGATGCCGCCGTTGCAGGCCGTTCGTCAGACGCTCAGCGCCGATGAGCCCAGCGTCGAGGCCTCGCCGCTGTTGGATCTCACGCCGCTCTTGGAGCTAGAGTCGTTGGCGCCACCCGGCGAGCCGAGCCCGCTTCGGGGCGTTCTGGCCACGTTTTTGGAGGAGCTGCCGCGGGAGCTCGCCCGGATTCAGCGCCTCGATGAAGAGGGGGACAGCGACGAGCTGGCCCGAGCGCTGCACCGTCTCAAAGGCGCGGCGGCCGCGCTGGGCGCCTCTCGCCTCAACGCCCAATGCGCAGACTGGGAGGGCGCGCTCAAGCAGAGCAGCCCAAGCCCCGATCCGACGCGTCTCGCCCGTCTCTCACGCACCGCCGACGCCACAAAGAAGGTGCTCAGCGCTGAGCTCGCCCGCGTGGGGACGTCGTGATCTTCCTCTGGGCGCTCGCCGCGCTCGGCGCGGCGGAGACACCGTGCGACACAACACCCGCACACGATCCCATCGCCCAGCGCGACGGGACGACGCTCTCGCTCTCGCCGATGCCCGGCGGGACGCCGATGACCGCCCTGCGCCTCGTGGACGACACGGGGCGTGAGTTAGACAGCCTCGCCGCGCCGTTCTCTGTGCGTTTTGGCGCCCCGGTGGACACACGCGGCGCCCTGCTGGTGCGCGAAGACGGATCCTTGACCCGCTGGGAGCGCCACGCCGACTTCCTCACCCCCTTGCCCCTGGCGCCAGGGCCGGTGAGCGTGATGGCCTGGGCGGGCGCGGACGTGGCGATTGGATACCTGGATGGGCGCGTGCTCATCATCGATCCTTGGACCGCCCAGGTGCAGCTCGTCGGGGCGTCACACCCTGGCCCGGTTCTGAACCTGGTCAGCCGCCAAGGCGCCTTGGAGGCCCTCCACGACGCCCCCTTCGGCGCCGGGCCCGACGGGACGACGGCCTTCGGCGCGCTGGTGAGCACCGATCTCAGCTCGGGGCAGCGCGCGCTGGACCTGCCGATGTGGTCGTCCCAGCTCACCTGGATCGGCCCCCAGGCGCCGGGCTCCGCCCACAGCCTCGCCCGGCGTGTGATGAGCCCAGGCTGGCCCTATGTCCCCGAACCCACTTCGGACTGTGTGGGATCGCCGCCCGAGGGCTGGCGTCTCGCGCCGCCTCCGGTGCAGGTCAAGGCCCGGGTGCGGCGCGGTGAGCTGCGCCTTCGGGGGAAGCTCACGCCGACCGGCTGGGGCGCGCCGACTGGCCTCACCGTCGCTGTCGCCGAGGCCCCGGGCTACTGGCGGTTTGTGCCGCTGGGGGTGCCCGAGGGGGCCACGCTTGAGGAGAGCGTGACCGTCGGCGACGCCCAAGATCTCCGCCTTCTGGTGGAGCTGCCCGACGGCTGGCTGTGGGTCGTCTCGCTGTAGCGCGTGACCGCCTCAGCGCCGCCTCACTCGCCCAACACACGCCTCGCCGCCTCCAGGAGCTGATTCGGCGTGAACGGCTTACGCAAGAAGTGCTCATTCGGGCTCAGGTGACGGCGATCGATCAGCTCGTTCCAGGCGTAGCCCGAGATAAACAGCACCCGCAGGGAGGGGCGAGTGAGGCGCGCCTGACGGGCGAGCTCGACGCCGTTCATGTCCGGCATCACCACGTCGGTGATCAACAGATCGGCGCGGTGAGGGTTGTCTCGGAGCGCGGTGAGCGCGTCAGAGGCGGTGAGCGCGGCCTCCGTCTCGTAGGACTCGAGGCTGAGTATATCGACGATCAGCTCCCGGAGATCCTCGTTGTCTTCGACGAGCAGCACCCGGCGGCCGCGGGGCGCCTCGTCCTCTGTGGGCGCGTCTTGGGGTTGGGCGTTGGCGGCGTTCGACCCCGACGCCGCCGGTAAGAGCAGGCGCACCATCGTGCCCGAGCTTGGCGAGCTGTGCGCGAGCACGGCGCCGCCATGTCCTTCAGCGATTCCATACACCACAGAGAGGCCGAGGCCCGTGCCCTCACCCGGAGACTTCGTGGTGAAGAAGGGATCGAAGATTTGGGTAAGCGTCTTCTCGTCCATCCCCTTGCCAGTATCCTCCACGCGCAGCTCTGTAAACTCACCGGGCTGGAGGCCGAGCTGTCGGAGGTCGATGGCGCTGGGTATGATCGTCTCGGTGCTCACACGAAGCTCCCCTCCGTTGGGCATCGCGTCCAGGGCGTTTGAGATGAGGTGAACGAGGGCCTGCTCCAAGAGCGCGGGCTCGCCGAGCACGGCCTGGGAGGCGGTAAATGAGCGCACCACCCGCACGTCCACGGGCATCACCCGCTGGAGCACGTTGAGGCTGTCTTGCACCAGCTCGTTGAGATCAATCGGGCGGGCGTCGGCGACACGTCGGCGCCCGAAGGTGAGCACCTGGTTGGCGAGTGTGGCGCCGCGATGGGCGGCGGCGGCGATTCTGTCCAGCTCCAGCTCCGTACCCGACACAGATGCCGTCTTGCGGCGCAGGAGCTCCGAGGCGCCTAAGATCGTGCTCAAGAGGTTGTTGAAGTTGTGCGCGAAGCCTCCGGCCATCACGCCCAGGGCCTCGAGACGCTGCATCGTCGTCAGACGAGCCTCGATCTGTTGGCGCTCTAGCGCCGCGCTCTTGAGGTCGGTCACGTCGCGACCCACCACAAACACTCTGCCCTCGGTGGTGCGAACAGAGCCGCTCCAGGAGATCCATCGCCAGTCATTGTCTTTGCGCCGCACGCGGGTCTCGACGTGAAAGAACTGGCTGTCTACGGTGGTCTGCTGGCGGACCAGCTCAAACACGGGCAGATCGTCCGGGTGAATCAGCGTCGAGAGCCGCAGGCGAAGCAGCTCGGCGTCTGTGTACCAGAGCGATGCGCTCCACGCGGGGTTGTAGCGCTGAAGGGTGGTCTCCATGTCGACGATGGCCAGCAGGTCGGGGCTCAGCAAGAACAGCTCGTCGCGCTCGCGCTCGGCGCGTTTCTGCTGGTCTGTGTCGAATAGATAGCCCTCTAAGGCGATGAGGCGCCCGGCGGCGTCCCGCAGGCTGCGCCCGTGGGTCCACATCCAGCGCTCTTGGCCATCTCGGGTGAACACGCGCATCTCAGCGACAAAATGTTGGGACACGCGGAGCTGCGCGCGCACCTCCTCGCAGACCCGGCCCTGATCGTCTGGGTGAAACAGTGAACGAAAGCTCGGCCCCGTCGTGTCCAGCAGGCTCTGTTCGCTGTAGCCGAGCAGCTCCTCGCAGGTGGGCCCGATGAGCTCCAGCGTCCAGTCGTCGTCGGCGCGGCAGCGGTACATCGTGCAGTTGAGGCGCTCGATGAGCTCCAGGGTGGCGCGCTCTTGGGCCTGGCGCTGCTGGGCGACGTTGAGGCGGTGCAGCGCTCGGGCGAGCACATCCACGATGAGGGTCATCGAGGGATCGTCGCCAAGGGTCGGCGCGGGCACCGCGGTGTTCGCGGCGCTCACCAAGGTGAGCAGGCCGATCACGCCTTGGGCGTCTACGAGGGGCATCACCAGGGCGCAGCGGTCCTTGGGCAGCAGGCGGTGCAGGGGAGGGTTGTCCCAGAGCGCGCCGCCGTCGAGGTACAGCGCGCTCGATGAGCCGCCCTCACAGAGCATCGGCGCGAGGGGGATGTGCCCGGCGAGGCCGATGGTGTCTTCGCCCTCACGCCACCAATAGAGGCGACGCACGCAGCGATTGTTCGGCTGATCAGCGTCGTAGAGGCACGCTTGAGCGCAGCCTAAGGTCGCCGTGAGGTCGGCGAGGCAGGCCTCTAAGACACGCTCTAGCTCTTCAGTGTCCGCCCGCGCCACCCGCTTCGCCACCCGCGCGCTGAGCTGCTCCAAGAGCTCACGCTCGGCGCGTCGGCGCTCGGCCTCTAGGCGACGCGTGAGATCGATGGCGCTGAGCAACATCACCTCTTCGCCATAAAGGCTGACCCGGCGCAAGGTCAGCTCGACCTCCACCCGCTCGCCGTCATGGCGCGTGAGCTGCGCGCGACGCTCGAGGGTCTGCCCGCGGTGGGTGTCGCCCAGGGCCTCTTGCCAGCGTCGGGCGTCGAGCGCCGGGCAGATGGCCTCCACACGCCGCGCGCCGGGCGGCTCTAAATCGAGGCCTAAACGGTCTCGGGCGCGCTGGTTCACGTCGAGCAGCCGCCCGTCGACGCTGAAGGTGAACATCAGCTCCGACGCGCTGTCCAGCGCCGCCCGGGCGAGGCTCAAGAGTCGCCCGGTGTCTTTGAGATCGGTGACGTCTACGATGAGGCCCAACAGTGAGCTGGGTTGCCCGTGGGCGTCGAGGTGGAACCTCCGCCCGCACCTCCCGCCAGCGCAGCTCCCGGTCGATTTGATCACCCGGCACTGCACGCGGTAAGGTTGGCGCTCAATAAAGCCCCGCTCGATGGCGCGCCAAGAGCGCTCACGGTCCTCCGGGATGACCACGGCGAGACCGTCACGCATGAGGTTGAGCACCTCAACGGCGCCCTCGACACGCAAGACCTCACGGTCAAAGTCTCGCATCGAGAACACACCGGCGGCGTAGTCGTAGCCGAACCACGAGTGGTCGAGGCCAAGGGTAAAGTAGGCGTGGGCTCGGGCCCGGCTGTCTTGGGTCTCGGCAGGGGGCTGGAGGAAGACGAGGCGCTCACCGTCCCCGAGCGCGTGGACGGACGCGTGGGGGTGCTGCAGGAGCCGCGGCTGCAGGGGCTCGCTGCCCTCCAGGGGGGCGCCCTCACGGTCGAGGCGCACCCACGGGGTCCAGGGCGCGTGCTGGAGCCGGTGAATGAGCGCCCGTTGAGCGTCAACCTCTCGCTCTAGCCACAGGCCATCTGGAGGTTTGGCGGGGACGGCTCTTGAGAACTGCATGCGGGTCTCCTCATCTCTCTTAAGGCATTCTAGCAGCCCAAAGGATGAAGAAGACGACAATACTCACCTTGTTGATCTACGAAGCAACAGGTGTTGCCCGCGCCCGTCGGGCCATCTGCGAGATCACCAAGCTGGGCGATCACCGACCGACGGGCCAAGCCCACGACCGCCGCTCAGCTCGGCGGGGTGAGGGGCCGCGCGCAGCGAAAGCCCAGGCCGTTGCTCGACGCCCAATCGGGCTCGACATACCGCGTGAAGACCTGGATGGCGGCGTACCCCGTCGCGAAGTTTCCGCCTCGGCTCACCCGCGCGAGGCTAGGCTGATCCGCGGGATAGCCATCCCATCCTTGGTCGGGGCCGTCGGGGTCGACGTTGGTGGAGGTCTCGTAGTATTGGGGCTGATACCAGTCCGCGACCCACTCGGCGACGTTGCCCGCCATGTCCAACACACCGAACGGTGAGGCGCCGTCGGGGTAACTTCCGACCGCGACGGTGTCGTTCACGCAGGGCTCAACGGTGTTCGCGCCTTCCCCTTCCCAGGTGGGCCGAACGTTCGCTTGTGAACAGTCGGGCACCTCGTCTCCCCAAGGAAAGCTGCGCTGATCGGTGTCGCCCCGCGCGGCCTTCTCCCACTGCGCCTCGGTGGGCAAGGTCTTGCCGTTGTCTGCGCAGTAGGTCAGCGCGCTCCAATAATACACCTCGACGACGGGGTGATCATCGTAGCCGTCTAACACATTGAACGATCCATCCTCGGCGCGTTCGATACGCTCTGGGACGTGGTCATCAATGTCATCGAAGTCGTAGATCGTCTGACCGTCATCGGTGACGTTGTCGAAGCCCCGGGCGGCGCGCTCCTCCAAGAGCGTGACGAGCTGCCGGTTGGTGACCTCAAACCGGTCAACGCAGTAGGGGCTGAGCTCGATCTCACGCGCGGGCTGGGTGTCGGCGTTCTCTCCGCCGCCGCGCCAGAACGTGCCGGGGCGCACATACCGCTCGGTCTCTGGCGTCACCGAGGCCTCGCTGTCGTCACAGTCGGCGAGGGTTGGGTCATCCGTCGTCCACCAGGCGGGGAAGCCGTCGCCGTCTTCATCGACGACGGCCACGGGCCCAGAGTCCCCGGAGGGGGAGTCATCGGGGGGCGCCGTCTCGTTCGGGGACACATCGGGTTTACAGGCCATCATGGCCAACACCCACGGAATCATCTTGACTCCTGGCGGTCGTCCCCGCGTGGCTCAGAGGGTGATGTCAGCGACCGGGGCGACGCCCTCACGAATTCGTGCGTGCTCCCGCAGGCGCAAGAGCGCCTCACGCTCGATCTGGCGCACACGCTCTCGGGAGAGGCTCATGCCGCGGCCCACCTCGGAGAGTGTGCGGAACTCGCTGTCTTCTAAGCCGTAGCGCCGGGCCAAGACGTAGCGGTGGCGCTCGCTGAGCACCTCCTCAAAGGCCACCTGCATCCGGCGGATCTCTTGATCGCGGATCGCGGCGTCTTCAGGCACATCGACGCTGTCGTCCTCTAAGAACTGCTCCAGCGTACGAGAGCGTGGACCCTCGTCGACGGGCTGATCGAGGGAGACCGTGCCGCCTTGGGACAGCAAAAACTCAGCGCGCTCGACGTCGAGGCCGACCTCATTCGCGAGGTCGGAGACGCTGTAGTCTGCGCCTAAGGACTCAAACCGCTTGATGGCTTTGCGCAGGTTGCGGGTCTGTTCGACCGCGCAGCCCGGCAGGCGCACGGGGCGGCCGGTGTGGTCGATGGCGCGGGTCATCTGGGCGCGCACCCACCAGCGGGCGTAGGTGGAGAAGCGGATGTCGCGGTCGGGGTCGAACCGTTTGGCGGCGCGAAGCAGGCCGATGTAGCCCTCTTGAATGAGGTCGGCCTCGTCCAAGAACGGCCCCGCGAGCTTGCGGGCCTCGCCGTGGGCGATGCGGCGACCGGACATCGCGAGGCGCCAACGAAGGGCCTCGGCCTCGGCCCAGGCCTGCTTGGCCTCGGCGGAGGCGGCGCGCAGCGGCGGCTCGACGCGGGAGGTCTCCCAGGCGACCTCGACGGCGCGCTCGAGACGGTCCACCTTCGCGGCGCGGGTGCGCTCCGCACGTTTGGAGGTGCGGGAGAGGATGGCCTCAGCGCACGGGATGCCCTTGAGCGCGAGACGAGCGCGGTCCTCGGCGGCGTGAATCTGACGGGCGAGCGTCTTCTCTTGTTTCGCGGTGAGGCGCTCGCTGTGGTTCTTGCCAGAAGAGAAGGAGTTGATAGATGCCTCCTTGGCCGGGTAGCCCGCCAGCGTGGCGAGGAGCGGGGCGAGAAAGTCTTCGAGAGCCAGAGTGAATGAAGACTTCAGAAGTCGATACGATGAACCATGAGACCTTGTTTCGTCCCCCCCTTGATTCGTTCTTTACAAAATGGTTTCGACCGCCGCGCCCGAGGGGCTTGAGCGCGGGGTTCTGGGGCAAGGATCAAGGCTTCCGGCGGCGCATCGCCAAGGCGAGAAAGCCCGTGAAGAGGAGCAAACGACCACCAGGGAAGCGCAGGCGCGGTGACGACACGCAGGACGAGTCCTCGCACCCGGCGTCGCCGCCGCAGCCCGTGGAGTCGTCGCAGCCGATGATCGAGCCCAAGTCGCCGCCGCCGTCTCCGCCGCAGCCCAAGGCGTCACAGCCGCTGATCTCAAGGGGCGTCACGGCCTCGGTGGACAGCGTCGCGTAGGCCGCCACCCACTGGCCGTCTTCGCTGGCCTGCCAGTCGGCGGCGCCGAGCCCGATGCCTTGCCAAGAGGGCAGGGCGACGGTGGGCAGGAGGTCCGCGGGCAGCACCGAGCCGATGACCGTGGGCAAGAAGTCGGCCACGCCGGCCGCGTAGCCGGGGCCGATGAGCTCGGTCCAGGTCTCGGAGAAGGCCAGGGCTTGTTCGTCGATGACCAGCTCCGGGACGAGCGCGCTGTCGGTGATCGGCAAGGCCACGCCGATCGAGCCGTCGAGGCCGACCTCACAGATACGCGCCATGCGGTGATCAAGATCTGCGGCGGCGCCGATGCCTAAGCCCGCCACGTCGAGGTAGAGCGGCATCTCGCCGTCGAAGTGGGAGGTGGGCGGCAGGCGAGGGTCGATCTTGAGCCCGGCGGGCACGTCGTCGGGGAAGAGCGCCTGGAAGTCATCGCCGAAGAGCTGGCCCAAGAGGCTCGTGCCGAGGCTGGCCCCGGCGAGCTCGTTCACCTCAACACACAAGGCGCCGCCCGCCCAGACGCTCCACAGGAGGGCGTCGGTGAAGTCTTTGGAGAGCAGGATCGCCGCGTCGTGCTCGATGGCGCCGTCCCACGAGCGGTCGCCGACGCTGGGCCAGCCGCCCATCGTCACCTCAGGGCCGTCACCGGCCTCGACACACTCGCTGATGGCGCTGGGGGCGATCTCGGCGCCTAAGCCCAAGAACATGCCGCCCGATGTTAGCTCTAAGGCCGAGGGGAAGAGCGCGAGATCGACGCTGGCGTCACCCAAGGCCAACGACGTGCTGAGGTTCAGCGAGGCCAGGGCGTCCTCTAAGGGCTCCTCAAGGCTGGGGCCGAGGTCGGAGAGGGTGGGGCCCAAGAACTCCCAGATGAGGTTGTTGATGAACTCGGGGTCGTTCTCAAGCTGCCAGGCGATGACGTCGCTCATGCCACACTTCGTGGACTCGATGAGCGGGTTGTCGATGGGGCTGAGCGTGAGCTCGGGCTCATCCACCGTGACCTCAATCACCCCAGCGTCGTTGAGCGCCATGCCCAGGCCGATGTGGAGGTCGATGAGGATGGGGTCGTCCGCGGGGATGTCGAGGTCGCAGGTCTCGTTGAAGGTGAGGAACGAGCACTTGCCCGTCACCCGCACCTTCTCCGCCGTCGCGCTGGCCTCTAGGCCCAGGTACACGTCCAAGCGGCCATCGGAGGGGATGATCTCGCTGCGGGCGACGTTGAGGAAGAGCTCTAGGTTGGTGACCGTGTAGCTGAGCTTCTGGGTGCTGGAGTCATCGCAGGAGAACTCGCCCTCGACGAGGTCCTCGAGCACGCTCTCGGGCACGAGCTGCCCCACGGCGCCGCCGAGATTGGAGAAGCCCGCGGCCGTGATCTGCACGGCGGCGGCTTGGGGGAGCGGGTCACCCGCGGTGAGGGTGCCAGCGGCGGCGAGGGGCAGAAACGACAGCGAGAGTAGGGTCATGCGCCCCAGCATAGCCGAGGACGCACCCTCTCGCTCATCTTCTTCAGTTGGCCGACGACGCGCCGTTTAGGGCTCGGGCTCGACGGTGACCATCGAGAACGCGGCGGGGTCGTAGTGGGCCTTGATGAAGGTGTTGATCTCCTCCGTGCTCAAGGCCGAGGCGCGTTTTGTGGCCTCGACGAAGAAGCCCGGCGGCAGGCCCAGGGTCAGCTCGGTGAGCGTCGTCGAGAGCAGGTTGGAGGGCGACTGCTGGTCAAAGAGCTCCGAGCCCTGGAGATACCCGATGGCCTCGATCCGCTCCTGCTCGGTGACGCCGCCCTCATGGAAGGTGGTCAGCACCGCCCGCAGCTTGGCCTCCGTGGTGGCCTTGTTCTCGACCCGGGTGAAGGTGGAGAGCGAGTACACGCTCGCCGTCGCCCCGCCGCCGCCCCGGGTGTAGGCGCCGTACGTCTCGCCGCCTTCATGGCGCAGAGAGACGTAGAGCCGCGAGAAGAAGTGCCCGCCGAGCACATGGTTCGCCACCAAAAACGCGGGGTAGTTTGGATCCTCCAGAGTGATCCCGTCGCGCATCAACGCGAAGTAGATCTGGGTGAGGTTGTCCATGGGCTCGATGAGGCTCGCCGGGCGGTCGGCGCGCAGGGGGAGGTAGGCCGGGGCGAGGTCCGCCGGGGTGACGGTGTTCACCGGGGGCAGGAGCGTCGCGGCGATGGCCTCGGCCTCGGCGCGGGTGAGATCCCCAGCGAAGCCGACGCGGCGTCCGGGCAGGCGCAGCGCGGCGTCTCGGGCGGCGGCGAGGGCCTTCGGGTCGCGCAGCACCTTCTCCGGCTCCACATACGACTGCAGGCGCGGGTCGCCCTCGGTGTAGAGGAGCTGGGCGGTGGTCTGGGAGAGGCGCCAGTCGGGGTCGGTCTGGCTGCCCTCCCAGCCGATCTTGCGGCCTTGATCCGTACGTTTGAGCTCGGCTTTGTCGTAGCTCGTGTTCTTGAGCACGTCCTGAACCAAGGCCACCGACGCCTCTAGGTCACGCTTGAGGGCGACGAGCTCTAAGGTGCAGGTGCGGGCCTCGCAGTACACGCTCAGATCCGCGGCCAAGGCGTCCGCCCGGGCGCGCAGGGCGCCGTCTGCGTCGTACATCTGGAGCTCCCAGGCCTCGACGCCGTGCTGGGCGTTGAGCCAAGGGGAGTAGGTGCCCACGGGGATCTCCACGACGAGCACGACCTCGGGCACGCGGTGGTCCTCGACGAGCACGGCCTCGGTGCCTTCAGACACGGTCCAGATCGCCGGGACGGCCTTGGGCTTGGGCGCGACCTCCTCGGCGGCCGGGGGCGGAGCCTGGTCGTCATAGGCGGGGATGCGGGTGTCTTGGGCGGAGGCGACGCCGCTCAGCGAGAAGAGCAGGCCAAACGACAGAGACATGGGGCTCACTGGACCTCCTCAGCCTTGGGCTCACCCTTCTTCACGAAGATCTCGACGGGCTCGGCCTGGACGACGTACTTCAGCCACGCCGCCTGAACCTGCTCCAAGGTCACCTCATCAATCGCCGCGCTGGCGCCGCCCATGGCGAAGGTCTCGTCACCTTGCCAGGCGTAGGCTTGGCCCAAGGCGTCGGCCTGGGACTCGGCGTAGTACCGGCGCTCTAAGCTCTGCCGCAACAGCCGACGTTTGGCCGTGTCGAGCTTGGCCTGGGTCATCCACCCGGCCTCTTCAGTGAGGGTGTCGCGGGTCTGGTGCAGGAGCTTGAACGCCCGGCGCTCGCTGCGGAAGGGCAGGTTGATCGAGGCGAAGGCGAGCACCGAGCCCGAGCGTAGCGTCTCGGCGACGGTCATGGCCTCGATGGCTTTGCTGCGCTCGGTGACGAGCTCCTCGCGGAAGGCGTCGAGCTCTCCGCCGGCGAGCATCTCGGTCATCACCTTAAACGCCCAATAGTCGGGGTCCCGCATCGTGGGGCCGATGTACATCAGGGCCGCGACCTTGATCGGCGGGATGTCCTCTTGCAAGAGCACCCGCGAGGGGAAGTCGTGGCTGGCGAGGTCGGGGATGGTCGGCGGCACGAGGCGCTCGCCGCCCAAGGGCCCGAACAGCTCTTGCACCCGGGCCATGGTCGCCGGGCCGTCTACGGGGCCCGCGATGACGAGGTGCATGTTCGCCGGGTGGTAGTAGCCGTTGTAAAACTTCTGGACCAAGGCCAGATCCGCGGCGGCGAGGTCCTCTTTGGTGCCCGCGGGCAGATGGCCGTAGGGGTGATCGCCGAAGATCGCGTGAAAGGCCGGGTCGAGCAGGCGGCTCACCGGGTCGTTCTCTGTGCGCAGGCGCAGCTCCTCGGTGACGATCTTCTTCTCGTTCTCGAGGTTCTCGGCGTCGAGGATGAGGTTTCGCATGCGGTCGGCCTCAAACACGAGCACCTGGTCGTGCCAGGCTGGGCCGATGGTCGAGATGTACACCGTGTTGTCGAAGGCGGTGTAGGCGTTCTCCGAGCCGCCGTTCATCGTGTGGTGCCGGGAGTAGGCCTCTTTGTCGTTGTTCGTCGTCTTGCCGAACATGAGGTGCTCAAAGAGGTGCGCGAACCCCGCCTCGGAGTCGGTCTCATGGGCCGAGCCGACCTGCACCCACATCTGGGTGGCGACGACCGGCAGGGAGGGATCGGAGAGCACGGTGACGTGCAGGCCGTTGGGCAGGGTCTCGGAGAGCAGCGTCGGCTCGGGGCTCGGCGCGGGCTCTTCAGCGTGCGCTGGGGACCAGGCGAACGCCAGCGGCAGGAGACAGGAGATCATCAAGGCTCCGGGGTCGGGAGAGCGACGAAGGTAACGCGGGGTGCGCGGGATCGGCGGGGTTGTCAACGGGCCGGGCGTCATCGGCGGGCGAAGGCGCTCATCAGCCCCGTGGCGCCCAAGGCCAAGGTGTAGCGGGCCTCACGGAGGAGCTGCCCACGCTCGGCGCTGCGCCGAAGCTGGCGCAAGACGTAGCTCGGTCGCCCATAAAAGGTGCGGTAGGCCTCTCGTGCGCTCGCCTCAAGCTCGGGCCAGGTGAAGTCGGGGTGCTCATAGAGGCCGTTGTCGGGGCGGTGGATCGAGAAGTCGTAGTTTGCGTCCCGAATGTACGGCGCCCACTCCCGATAGAGCGGCGTGCCCGGCAGCGGCATCGTGATCGAGAACTTGGCGAAGTCGAGGTCCAAAGACGCCGCCAGCTCTGCGGTCTCGCGGATGGTGTCCCGGCGCTCGCCGGGCAGGCCCACCATGAAGTAGCCGAGGATGGTGAAGCCGTATTTGCGCGCCCAGGCCACGGCCCGGCGGGCTTGGCGCACCGTCGCCCCCTTCTTGATGCGCTTGAGCACCTCGTCCGAGCCCGACTCAAAGCCGAACGCGAGCAGGTAGCAGCCCGCGCGACGGGCCACCCGGAAGAACTCCTCGTTCACGTTGGCCACGCGGATGCCGTTGGTCAGCGTCCAGGGCATCCGCACGTCGCGCCGGATGAGCTCCTCACAGGTGGCGATGGCCTGAGAGGTGATCGTCGTGAAGCTGTCGTCTACGAGGTTAAACGCCCGGAAACCTGCGGCGCGGGCGTGCTCGACCTCGTCCACAAACCGCTCGGGGGCCTTGGCCCGCCAGGCGTCGCCGAACACGCCTTTGGTGCAGTACACGCAGCGCGCCCGGCAGCCCCGGGAGAACTCCAGATCCGCCACGGGGGCGGTGTGGGCCACGAGGCTCGTCTGGCGGTAACGGCGAAGGTCAAACTGATCCCAGGCGCCCATGGCCAAGGAGTTGACGTCGGTGATGAGCGCCCGGGAGGGCGTCTCGCCGCCGGCCCAGGTGAGGCCGCCGATCTCGGCGAAGGGTCTGCCGTCGGCCAGCTCAACGAGGGTTTGATCGCCTTCGCCGCGCACGGCCACGTCAAAGGGCGCCAGCGTCACGCAGTCCAGGGGCCGGGTGGAGGGGTGAACGCCCCCGGCGACGAGCAGGGCGCTGGGGCAGGCCCGGCGGGCGGCCTGGGCGATGGCCTTGGCCCGGGGGAAGAGCGGCGTACGAAAGGTGACGCCGATGAGGTCCGGGCGGGCCTCGGCGATGCGGCGCTCTAGCTCGGGGATCGCCCCGGCCTCCTCATCCCAGACGATCACCGTGTGCCCGGCCCGGCGTAGGGCCCCGGCGAGCAAGGCGAGGTTCAGCGGCGGGCTCAGCGTGATCGCCGCGCGAACCTTGGCGTCGCGGTAGTAGTCCCCCATCGTGGGGTTGATGAGCAGGACCTTCATGGTCTCTGCAAGATGCCACGGAACCAGGCGAAGGTCTCGGGGAGCGCGTCGTCGAGGCGGCGCTTCGGCGCCCAGCCCAAGGCGCGCAGGCGGCCGCTGTGCAGGGCTTGGTGGGGGATCTCCCCGGGAGGGTCGGCCTCGGCGAATCGGATCGGCTCAGGCGTGAGCCCGGCGGCGGCGGCGATGGCGCGCAGGCGCTCGGCGAGCTCTCCGGCCGTGGCGCGCTCCTCGCCGCCGACGTTGAACACCTGCCCACGCAGCGCCGGGGCGTGGTCCAAGAGCAAGAGCGTGGCCTCGGCGGCGTCGTCCACGAAGAGCCACTCTCGGGTCATGGCCCCACGAGAGCGCAGCTCCGGCGCGCGACCCTCGAGGAGCGCCCGGCACACCCCGGGCACGAGGCGCTCAAAGTTGAGATCGCCGGGGCCGTAGAGGTTGCCGCAGCGGGTGATCACCGCCGGCAAACCCAGGCTCTCGGCGTAGGAGCGGGTGATCAGCTCCGCGCAGAGCTTCGAGACGTCATAGGGCGCGCTCGCCAGGAGCGGCCCGTCCTCGACATACGGCACCGGCGCCGGGCCGTAGACCTTGTCGGTGGAGGCCACGACGAGGGCCTGGGGCGGGCGCGGGGCCACACGGCAGGCCTCAAGCAGCAGCCAGGTGCCGCGCAGGTTCGACTCAAAGGTCGAGAGCGGGGCCCGGGCGGCGACGGGCACCTGGGTCTGGGCGGCGAGGTGCACGACGGCGTCGGGGGCGTACTCGGCGAGCAGGCGCGGGGCGTCGCTCAGCTCAGCGCGCACCTCCACGCAGCGGTCCACGAGGCCATCGGCGTAGAGCGACGCGCGGGGATCACGATCCCGCACCAAGGCGATCACCTCGTCGCCGCGCTCCAAGAGCCGTCGCGCGCAGGCCCCGCCGAGCAGGCCCGCGGCCCCTGTGAGAAGCGTCCGTCTGCCCATCTTCGTGTCGCCTCGCCGTCTTGTGCCGGGCTCAGGCTACCAGAGGCGGCGCGATCAGAGGGCCAGGGCGATCTGCCGGGCGCCGAGGCGGGCGGCGGCCTCTTGGGCCCAGCGCTCGGCGTCGTCTACGATCAGCTCGGCGCGTACGCTCATCGGGCCATCGGCGCGCTGTCGGGCGCCCTCGATCACCAGACGCCGCGGGCCGGTGCAGCGCACGGAGCCGGGCTGGTCACGGGTCAGCTCCAGCACGCGGCCGTGGTGCGTCGAGACGACGAGGCGCGCGTCGCTCATCGAGAGGTCGGCGCGGGTGGAGTTGATGCTCATCGACTTGGGCCCGCCGAGCACGTCCCGCTCCACAAACACCCGGGCGGACGCGCCGCGCACCTGCCGCACGAGGGGCTCACCGTCGGGGAGCCGCGCCCCCGACTGGCGGCGAAAGCGCCGGTAGAGCGACAGGCCGCCGCCGAAGGTCGAGAAGATGCCGAGGGTGATGAGCGCGCTGGTGAGCATGGTCGTCATGGTGGCCCTCAGACCGTCGTGCGCGGGTGGTGTTCCCGCGCCCTTGGTCAGGTTATCGTATACGTCTGTTCTCGGAGGAATGCTGTGTCTCAACGACCCTCAGAGCCCATACTCGCGTGGCTCCGCCAGACGCTCAAGGCCAAGGGCTTGAACGTGGCCGCCTTGGCCGAGGCCAGCGGGGAGAAGCGCGCGGATGTGCGCCAGGTGCTCGCCGAGCGGGCGCCGCTCACCGTTGATCAGCTCATGCATTGGTGCCGGGTGATGGACGTCAAGATGGAGGACTTCGGTGTGCTCGGCGCCCGAATCCCCCCAGAGCTCGCCCTGGCCGCCCAAGCTGAAGAGGACGCCGCGGACACCACCGAGTCCCCCGAGCCCGACGACACGGAGGGCGACGACGCCGAGGACGCCCACTCCCCAGGCCTGTTGAGCTTCCCCGGCGCCGCCGCGCGCGCCGTGGCCCCGGCGCCGCCTCCTCCCCGGGAGCCCGACGACCCCCGCTACGTCATCGATCCCTTCGGGGTGCAGGCCGAGCAGATCATCCGCCTCGCCTTCGGCATGGGCGTCAACTTCCGCTTCGTCGCCGACACCGCCCAGCTCAAGAACAGCGGGGTGCCCGCCGACGTGCTGCGGCGTTTCCCCGAGGCGATGCCGATTCAGCTCGACGCGGCGTATCATCGGTACAACAAGCCCGAGTACCACGAGCACGGGGTGAGCCTCATGCTGAGCTTCGACACCGTCCGTAGCTGCTTTTTCCCCTGGTCGGCCATCCGCCAGCTCATCTTGGCCGTAGACGCCCCCGAGCCCGTGAGCCCGGATGACTCCACCCCCGACGAGCCCCCGGCGGGCCGTCCTGCGCTGCGGCTCGTCAAGTGAGCCCGGGCAAACGAGGGTTGTTCTGCGCGTCAAGCGCGCTGCTGCTGGGGATGCTCGCCTGCGCTGGCGGCGTCGAGGGCCCCGCGCCGAGCGCCGTCCCCGACGTCGCGCCCGTGTCCAAGGCCCGCGCCGCCGCGCCCGCCGAGCGGGTGATGGCGGACGACATCTTGGGGATCAACGAGGCCGTCTCAATCCCCGCGCAGATCCTCGCCCGCCAGCGCCCCAGCCCCGAGCAGGTCAAGACCTGGCTGCGTGAAGACGCCAAGGCCGCGCGAGCCGTCGGCGCCCGCTGGGTGAGGTCTCACACCGCGGTTTACCCAAACTTTAGTCACCATCAGTTCCAGGCCCAGGGCCGGGGCTACGCGGCGATGGACGTCTGGGTGCAGGTCGTTCAAGAGGAGGGGCTCAAGCCGCTGATCATGCTCTCCCCGTGGTCGGGCAACGCCACCGGGGTTGAGACGTCGGAGTACGTCGTCGCCGACGAGGCCGCCTACACGGCCTGGGTGACCGCGGCGGTCGAGCGTTACGACGGCGACGGCGTAGACGACATGCCCGGCCTCTTGGCGCCGATTCGCCACTGGGAGGTCGACAACGAGCCCGACCTCAAGAACAGCCTCCCGCCCAAAGCGGGCGCCAACCGCTACGACCCGGCGAAGTTCTGTGTGCCCACCCAGTACGCGCGGGTGCTCCTGATGACGTCGAAGGCCGTGAAGGCCGCGGACGCTGGCGCCACGGTGCTCAACGGCGGGCTCTATCGGCCGCACACCCCCCAAGGCGCGGAGTACATGCGCTCGTTGTTCAAGACGCCAGGGGTGCTCGACGCCGTCGACGCCGTGTCGATCCACGCCTACTTCTCCTCCAAAGATGTGGTCGCGTTAGAGCGCGCCATCGACCTCGCGGCGGAGGTGGCCCCCGGCAAGCCGGTGTGGATCACCGAGACGAGCGTTCCCGCCGTCGATGACAAGGTGCCCCACGTCAACGAGACGTACCAGGCCCAGACCTTGGCCCGCATGATCGCCCTGGCGTTACAGCGCGGCGTCGCGCACGTCTTCTGGCACAGCCTGAACGACCCGCCGGTTCGCCCCCAAGGGCTCAACAACTTCTGGTCGAACTCGCTGTACCGCGCCGGGGCCACCCCGAACGACCCGCTGACGATGAAGCCCGCGGGCTACGCCTATCAGGCCCTCGCCCAGGCCTTGGCTGAGGTGCCGCGGGACGAGGTCGTGGCCACGGCCGCCTCGGTCAAGATGGGCTCTTCCACCCTCGTGCTCGACGGCAAGGTCACCGTAGACCCTGATCATCACGCCGTGATTCGGATGGGCGAGCAGGCCCCGGTGAAGGTGACCAAGGTGAGCAGCGCCACGGACGGGCCAACCCTCGTGCGGCCCGTCGCGCGCTGAGGCGCCGCGACGCCTGACGCTCAGCGCTCGATCTCGATCCGTTTGGTCTCGGCGACGGCCAAGGGGATGAGGCCGAAGGGCGAGTCGACGTCCATGTCCGCGGCGAAGCCGACCTCCAGCTTCTCGCCCTGGAGGATGTCGTAGATCGCCGTGCCGACGTCGAGGAAGTTCACCGAGATCGGGAAGTTCACCGTCTGCGTCGAGGCGGCGGCGCCGACGTCGCCAAGATCAGCCAAGAAGCCGCCGCCGACGTCCACGCCAGCGAGGTTCACGGCGAAGTTGACGTCTTGGAAGAACAGGTTTGAGCCGTGGTCGTTGTCGACGTTCACGCGCAGGTTGAGATCAGCGCCTGAGAGCGAGATGTCCTTCACCTTGAGCTTCTCCAGAGAGAAGGTCGGGCGACGCGGGGCGGGGAAGCCGCCGTCTTCGTTGTACGGCAGGTCCACGGGGCCGAGGTCGGTGTCAAAACCGAAGGAGCCCTGGAGCCCGAAGCCGATCTCGTCTTGCCCACGCACGGCCTGGACCATGTCGAAGAGGGTCTCAAACTCTAAGGAGACCGGCAAGGCCAGCTCGCTCGCGTCGGCGGCGGCGAGCTCTAAGCCGTCTGGGCTGTCGCCGTTGAGCCACTCGACCTCTTCAAACGCGAGGGAGTAGTTAAAACGGTCGAGGTTGATGGTGAGGGGGTTGGGGTTGTTGACGTTGAACACGAAGTCCGACTCGATGCCGTCCCAGTCCACGTCGTTGACACGAAGCTCGGAGAAGCTCACGGTCGGCATGTACGGCTCGATGTCGAAGTCCTCACAGGCGGTGTTCAGCGCCGCGACCAGGACGAGGGCGGGGGCGAGCTTGAGGGTGCGGGCGTTCATCGTGTGAGCTCCTCGACCGAGAGAGGGATCCAGGTCGTTCCAGGTTCATCATAGCGGGGTGGCGTCGCCGCCGCCGCGTCGGTCGGGTGGACGGCGCCAGGTGACAGACCTTCGACAGACAACGGAAGAAACATCGCCGGATCCGGGGTGACCACGACCACACGCAGGTCTTGGGGGTGCAGGTGGGCCTTGAGCGCGGCGCGGGCGGCGTCGGCGTTGGGGCTGGGGTTGGGCTCGGGCCAACGACCGGCGGGGCCAAGGGCGGCCTCGGTGAGCAAGGCCGGCAGGCCGAGGGCGGCGGCGGGGGCGGCGGTGCTGAGGTCGAGGTCACCCCGCGCGGCGGCCTCTAAGGCGAGCTGGGTGAGGCCCAGGGTCTCGGCGAGGCGGAGGTTGGGCAGGCCGCTCACCAACAAGGTGAGGGTGCCCGCGGCGTCTTCGTCGCCCAAGGCCGGGGCGGGCACGCGGCGTAGGCTCAGGCGCGGGGCTGGGGCGCGGGCCTTGAGCAGCGGCGCGAGCAGCTCCGCCTCGGCGGCGGCGAGGCCGTGGTCTAGCGCCGCGCGCTCGGCGGCGTTGAGCGCGGGCAGGGGGTGGCCGAGCGCGAAGGCGGCGTCTCCTGGGCGCACGACCACCGCGCCTTTGACGCCCTCGACCTTGGCCACGGGCTTGGGTGTGGGCGGCGTGGCGACGGTGGGGGGCAACGTCGCCAAGGCGGCGTGCAGGCGCGCGGCGGCGTCGGCCTGGTGTGCGCTGGGGGCCGACACGCCGGAGAACGCGCCGCTGCGCACCACACGGGCGCCGTGCTGGGCGCGCAGGTCGTCCAAGGTGAGGGTGGAGAGCGCGCCGAGCCGGCCCTCTGGCGGGTGCCGGTAGGGGTGCGCCTCATACAGCCAGGCCATGAGGCCCCAGGCGGCGAGGCTCTCGGGGTCGGGCTCGGTCAAGGTGCGCTGCGCCGCGGTTCGGGCGCGCTCAAGGCCCTCTTGGGTGAGATTGGGCGTGATGATCGCGGCGCCGAGGGCCTCGGCCAGGGCCGCGGCGGCGTCTCCAGGGCCGGTGACGGTGAACGAGGCCAGCTCACGGGTGATCCGGTGGCTCGCTTGACCGCCGGTGGTCGCCGCGCGGGCGTTGGCGTCGGCGGTGATCATCGCCGCGAGGAGCGCAGAGAGCCCCTCTTTGCCCGTCGGGTCGCTCGCGGAGCCCAGGCGTAGGGTGACGGTGATCACCGCCTGGGCCTCGTTGACCTCGTTGAGCGTCGGCGGCGCCAGGGTGAGGCGCTCGGCGGCGCTCGGCCCCTGAGAAGGGGCGGGCAAACAGGCGAACCACAGGAGCGTCAAGGCGGTGAGCGCGGGCATCGAAGGCTCCTGAGAGGCGAGTTCTTACCGCCTGCATTCTACCGCGGCGGTGTCGCGGCGGGGGTGGCGAGGCGCTTTGGGCTGTGGTATGTCGCTCTTGAAAGTCGTTTTCAAGAGCGGCGTCGCTCCCGAGGCGAAGATGGCTGAGCAACATCAGAGTGACGAGATCCCCTTGGCCTCGCTGGCGACGGGGGCGACGGCCTTGCTCACTCGGGTGGGCGGCGATCGGGCGTTTCGGCGCCGGGTGATGGAGCTGGGGCTCGTGCCCGGCGCCGCGGTGCAGAAGCGTAAGACGGCGCCGCTGGGCGACCCGATCGAGCTTGAGGTGCGCGGCTGTCGCCTCTCGATCCGCCGGGCCGAGGCCGAGGTGGTGTGGGTGAAGGCATGAGCGAGCCGCGCCCGCGCCCGCTCATCGCCTTGGCCGGCAACCCCAACACCGGCAAGACGACGCTGTTCAACCACCTCACGGGCTCCCGAGCGCGGGTGGGCAACTACCCCGGCGTCACCGTCGAGCGCCGCGTGGCCACGATGTCGCTGGGCCCGGGGCAAGACGCAGATCTGGTCGATATCCCGGGCACTTACTCCATCGTCGGGCGCTCTGCCGAGGAGCAGATCGCGATCCGGGAGCTGACGGGTTTGGGCGGTGGGCGTCGCCCAGACCTCGTCGTGCTGTGTGTCGACGCCACGAACCTCGTGCGAAACCTCTACCTCGCGCTCCAGCTTCAAGAGCTCGGCGTGAACCTCGTCATCGCGCTGACGATGATGGACGAGGCCCGGGGCATCTTGCCTGAGCCGCATAAGCTCGGCGCGGTGCTGCAGTGCTCGATCGCCCCCGTCGTCGCCCGCAGCGGCGAGGGGGTGCCGGCCTTGGTGGAGCTGATTCGGGATCGCCTCGCCACCCCCGACGCGGATCCGCGCTGGCGGTGGACCCCGTCGCGCCTGCTGCGTGGGGCGATGGACCGGGTGAGCGCCGCGGCGCCCTCCGGCTGGCCCAAAGACGACGCGTTGGCCTTGTGGGCCTTGATGTCGGTCACCGAGACCGACGAGCTTCATGGGGTGCCCCCGGCGGTGCGGTCGGCGGTGCTCATCGGCGGGCCCAGCGGTGAGGACATCGACGAGGAGGTCATCACCGCCCGATACCGCTGGTTGGACGAGCACATCGCCCCGGCGCTCAGCGGCCCGCCCGAGCGCAGCCTCACCGACCGCGTCGACTCCGTGCTCATCCACCCGATCTTCGGCTTCGTGGTGTTCTTGGGCATCATGTTTGTGGTCTTCCAGTCGCTCTTCGCCTGGGCTGATCCGGCGATCACGCTCATCGAGGACGTGTTTGGCGCCGTGGGCGGCTGGGTCGCCACGAGCCTGCCGCCGGGCATCCTCAATGATCTGCTGGTGAACGGCGTCATCGGCGGCATGGGCTCGGTGGTTGTGTTTCTGCCGCAGATCCTGCTGCTGTTCTTTATGCTCGGGCTGTTGGAGGACTCGGGGTACATGGCCCGGGTCGCGTACCTGATGGACCGGGTGATGCGCCTGATGAACCTCAACGGGCGGGCGTTCGTGCCGATGCTCTCGGGCTTCGCCTGCGCGATCCCGGCGGTGATGGCCACCCGCACCATGGAGCGCCAGCGCGACCGCCTGCTCACGATGATGGTCGTGCCGCTGATGACCTGCTCGGCGCGGCTGCCGATCTACACCTTGATGATCGGCGCGTTGTTCCCGCCGGATCGCCTGTGGGGGGTGGTGCCGGTGCAGGGCCTCCTGATGGTGTTCATGTACCTGTTCTCGGTGGTGATGGCGCTCACGGCGGCGTGGGTGCTCTCCCGAACGGTGCTCAAGGCGCCAAACGTGGCGTTGGTGCTGGAGCTTCCGCCGTACCGGGCCCCGCGACTTCGCGACGTGCTGCGCATGATGACCTCCCGGGCCTCGATGTTCTTGCGTGAGGCCGGCACGGTGATCTTGGGCTTCACGATCCTTTTGTGGGCGCTTCTGAGCTTCCCCAAAGACGTGGCGTTCACCCAAGACTATGAGGCGCAGATCGCCGCGGCGCAGACGGAGGCCCAGGTGGCCGAGCTCACGGCGGCCCAAGACGGTGAGCGGCTGCGGGGGAGCTACGGCGGTCGCCTCGGTCACGCCATCGAGCCGGTGATTCAGCCGCTAGGCTTTGACTGGAAGATCGGCGTCGGGCTCATCGGCGCCTTCGCCGCGCGAGAGGTCTTCGTCTCGACGATGGGCGTGGTGTACGGCGTCGGCGGCGACGTCAACGAGGAGAGCGTCACCCTGCGGGAGCGGATGCGCTCGGAGCTGCGCGACGACGGGAAGCCGGTGTATACGCCGCTTGTGGGCATGTCGCTCATGGCGTTCTTCGCCTTGGCCTGCCAGTGTATGAGCACGCTGGCCGTGGTCAAACGAGAGACCGGCGGCTGGCGTTGGCCAGCGTTCCTCTTCGTGTACATGACGAGCCTCGCCTGGACGGTGAGCTTCGTCATCTACCAAGGCGGGCGGCTGTTGGGCTTCGCGGGCTAAGTCGCCGTGGCGACGAGGGGGACGCCCCGGATGAGCGTGGTCGCGCAGTCGACGCCGTCGTGGCGCTCTTGGTCCGAGGCGACCTCGACCACCTTGGTGAAGAGCTCGATGATCGTGGTCTTGACACGAATCTCCCGCACGGCGCCGCGCCGCTGGCCACGCTCCAACACCAAGGCGGGGCCGCGCAGATCGACGGTGCCGTTGTTGAGGTCGATCTTGCCGGTGAGGTGATCCGGCGCGAGGCCCAGGTTGACCTCGCCGAGCATCTGGGTGCGCGAGCGGTTGCCTGAGCGAAAGCCGAGGTTGGACGGGACCAAGGCGCCGCCGAGCTGGTGCCCGGTGGGCCGGGCGTTGTGCCGCCGGGCCGTGGCCGGGGTGTGGTACAGGCCGCCGAGCACACCCTCACGGATGATGGGGATCGGCATCGGCGGCACGCCCCGGTCGTCGAAGGCGAGGGTGTAGGGCGCGCCGGTGAGGCCGCCGTCGTCGATGAGGTGGATGCGGGCGTTGCCCAGCTTCCCGCCGGGGGCCTTGGAGACGAAGCTGGCGCCGCGCTCGACGAGCTCCGCGGAGAAGGCCGGGGCGATGGAGCGCAAGAGCCCGGCGAGCACGCGGCTCTCTAAGATCAGCGCGGGCTCGCCCGGAGGCATCGGCACCTCGTCGCGCAGGTCCATCAGGCGGCGGGTCAGCTCGACGCCGTAGGGCAAAGAGCCGACGTTGGCGAAGTTTCGCGCGACGGCGGAGTGGGCCAACACCCGGCCAGAGTGGCTGTCACGACCCTCGACGATGACGTGGTAGAGGGTGTCGGCGGCGACGGAGTCAAAGCCGCGGCTGGAGACGAAGCTGCGGGCGCGGCGCTGCTCTTGGTAGGTGATGCGGGTGGGGTCTACGCCGGGGGACTCAGCGCAGGCCTCGCGGTTGATGAGGAGCACCTCGTCGCGGTCTTCTTCGCTGATGTTCGGGTAGCGGGGATCATCGACGCTCAGGCCGCGCAGGGTGATCGGGTAACGTTCGGCAGGGCCGCCGTCGGGGTCTGCTGGGAGCTTCTTCGCCTTGTTGATCGCCGCCTCCAAGGCGGGCTTTACGCCCTTTCCGGCGAGGTCGGGCAGGGTGAAGGGCACGGCCTGGCCCTCGTGGAGCGTGACGACGCCGCTCACCACCGTCTTGGAGTCCTTCTTTGCCGGGGCCCGGCGACCTTCAGCCCAGACGTGCTCCGCACGATCGACGCGGGTGACGAGCAGCTCCGCGTGCTCGGCGCCGAGCGCCTTGGCCTCGTCGATGATCTTGAGGAGGGCGGGGACGTTCGTGCGCTCGTCCTGACGGCGATCCATCGTGTGACGCTCCGAGTTAGGGAGGCTCGCTCAATCGCCCGGAGTCCCGATGCAGCGCGCGCCTCGCGTCAACATATCCACCTGGAGCGCCATCGGCTGGAGCGGCCTCGCCCTGGCGGCCTGCGCCACCTCCGAGGTGTCCGCGCCCGCCGTCGCGCCGAGCGTCGCGGCCACCCCCGCCGCCGCGCCCGCCGCCGCGCCGCCGCCGCCCGCGGGCAGCCTTGAGCGCCTCGTCGCCATCGGCGATCTTCACGCCGATCTGCCCCAGGCCCTCGCGGTGTTGCGCCTCGCGGGCCTCGTCGATGACGCCGGGCGCTGGTCGGGCGGCACGGCCACCTTGGTGCAGACCGGCGACACCACCGACCGCGGCCCCGACTCCAAGGAGGTGCTTGAGCTTCTGGAGCGCCTCACTGGCGAGGCCGCCGCCGCCGGGGGCCGCGTCGTGGTGCTGCTGGGCAACCACGAGGTGATGAACCTCATGGGCGACTGGCGGTATGTGAGCGAAGGTGACCTCGCGGACTTCGGCGGCGAGGCGCAGCGTCGGGAGGCCTTCGCCGAGGGCGGCGCTTTGGGCAAGTACCTGCGCGGCTTGGGCATCGTCGCGGTGGTGGACGGCACGGCGTTTGTCCACGGCGGTATCACCCCGCAGTACGCCGCTTTGGGTGAGGCGGGGCTCAACGGCCTCGTCCCCGCCGTGCTCGGGGGCAGCGCGCCGCCAGACGCCTTGGGCGACGACTCGCCGATCTGGTTCCGGGGCTACCTCCAGGGCGAAGACCCGGCGATCTGCGCGGATCTGACGAAGGCTCTGCGGTCGCTCAAGGCCCGGCGAATGGTCGTGGGCCACACCACCCAGCGCACAGGAAAGGTCGCCACACGCTGCGGCGGGGCGCTCTTGGGCATCGACACCGGCATCTCGTCTCACTACGGCGGGCACCTCGCCGCGGTGGAGCTCAAGAAAGGTGACGCATGGGCGATCTATCCCACCGGCGCCGAGGACCTCCAGGATCCCTGAGTCGGCACGGGCGCCTGCGGGGTTTGACGAGTTCTTGATGGGGGGCGGTCGCGGGAACGTTTGTCCTGAGAGCGCCGCCGAAGTAGGGGGGAACAGCCAGAGATCCAGTGATTCACTGACGCGAGCAGAGTGAGGGAGACCATGAGCAACAACGTCGAGACTTCGACCCGAGTGGCCAAGATTGTCCGTGCGGCGCCGGAGGTGGCGGCTGAGCTGCCCGAGTCCGAGCGTGGACTCTTCCGGGACTTCGTTCAGGCCGTGGCCAAGCAGGTTCGTGCCCCCTTCGTCGCTCGGCACGGCGCCGAGGGCACGGTGCGCGCGTTGTTGCCCCTCTTCCGTTGTTTCGCCAACCGCTCCGGCGACAGCGTTCATGTCGAGGCCGAGCCGCGGGGCGAAGACTCCCTCGTCGTGCGCACCTGCATGCCCGACCAGCCCTTCATCGTAGACACCGTGCGCCTGATGCTCGCCGCTCGGGGCGCGGTCTACGAGAGCGGCGTCAACGCCGTCATGCCCGTCACCCGTGACGAGTCGGGTCGCCTCACCAGCGTCGGCGGCGCCGGTCGTCTGGAGTCCGTGCTTCAGATCGAGGCGTCAAAGCTCGGCCCCGAGGTGCTCGCCAGCGCCCAGGCCGCCTTAGAGAGCAACCTGCGCCTCGCCCAGGCGATGGTGCGCGACTTCACGGCGATGTCCCAGACGGTTGAGCGCGCGGCCACCCTGTTCAACCGCGTCGCCGCCCGCATCCCGTCCAACGCCGAGGCCTACCGCGAGGCCGCCGACTTCATGACCTGGCTGCTCGCCGACAACTTCGTGTTCATGGGCACGATGAGCGGAGCGGATCGCCTGGGCTTTGAGCGTGTCGAGGGCGTGTCTACCTGGGCCCCCGCGGACACCGCGAGCTGGGGCGAGAACCCCCTCGACCTCCCCGTGCATGTCCACAAAGGCGCCGTGGAGTCCCCGGTTCACCGCTCGGGCCAGATCGACGAGATCTTGGTGCGCCTGCCGGACGAGGCGGGCAACCCCAGCCACGAGCTCGTCCTGCGCGGCATGTTCACCTACCGCGCGGTCACCCAGCCCTCACGCAACGTGCCGATTCTGCGCCGCGTGCTCTCCCGCATCTTGCGCCAAGAGGAGTCCCGCCCGGGATCTTGGCGCTACAAAGGCGTGGCGAACGTCTTCGACTCCTTGCCCACGGAGTACCTGTTCACGGCGAGCTACGAAGAGATCGCCGAGATGGTGGACCGCGTGCTCGACGCCGAGGCCGAGCAAGAGGTCCGCGTTCACCTGAGCCAGAACGCCGCCTCTCAGATGGTGTTTTTCTTGGCGGCGATGCCCCGCGTTCAGTACTCCGACCGCCTGCGCCGCCGCATGGAGACGACGCTCAAGGGCCGCACCTCGGCGAGCTACTCCGACCACGGGCTCTTCGTGAGCCGCTACGAGACGGTGCTCGCCTACTTCTACCTCACGGGCGCCAAGCCGCTGTCCGCCGAGGAGCTCTCCGCGCTCCACGCCGATCTGGGCCGCATGGCGACGCCTTGGGAGGACGGGCTGTATGAGGCCCTCGTCGCCGAGCATGGTGACGAGCAGGCGGATGCGCTGATCACGCGCTACGGCCAGGCCTTCGGTGAGGAGTTCACCGCCCACAACCCCGTCGCCCGCGCCGCCAGCGACATCCACTTCTTGGAGCAGCTCACCCCGGCGCGCCCCATCGTCGCCGACCTGTTCTTGGACGAGAAGGGTCGCCCCAGCCTGCGCCTGTACCAGCTCGGGAACCTCATCCTCTCCGAGATGTTGCCGGTGCTCGACAACTTCGGGCTGCTGATCTACGACCAGTACAGCGACCCCATCCACCCCCGCAAAGGCGATCCGAAAGACATCGACACCTTCCGCATCCAGGGTGTGAACGGGCTCACCACGGAGCAGCTCCTGGAGCGGAGGGCCCTGCTCGTCGAGGCGCTGGAGGCCGTCTTCGCCAAGAAGATGCCCGACGACAGCCTCAACCGGCTCCTGCTCGCGGCGAACATCCCCTGGAAGGACGTCGACCTCATCCGCGCTTACCGCGGCTACGCCCGCCAGATCGGCCTCACGCTCACCCTGCCGCGCATTCAGGAGATCCTGCTCAACCAGGCGGGCCTGGTGAGCGCCCTCGTCGGCTACTTCCACGCGCGGTTTAACCCCGCCTTGGACGCCGACGCCCGCAAGGTGGCGATGACGGCCACCGCCGAGGTGGTGGACTCGGGCCTGCGCCGCCTGCGCGCCCACGACGAGGACATGCTCCTGCGGTTGTTGTTCAACCTCATGCAGTCGTCGATGCGCACGAACTACTACCGCGACGACAAACGCGCGCACTACCTGAGCTTTAAGGTCCAGCACAACCTCGTCTCGCACCTGCCCGAGCCGCGGATGAAGTTCGAGATCTACGTTCACCACAACGAGATGGAGGGCCTGCACCTGCGCGGCGGCTCCATCGCCCGCGGCGGCATCCGCTGGTCGGACCGCTCCGACTTCCGCACGGAGATCCTCGACCTCGTGCGCACCCAGATGGTGAAGAACGTCGTCATCGTGCCCGAGGGCGCGAAGGGCGGCTTCTTCCTCAAGCACGCCATCCCCGACGCCAAGGTGCGCCGGGCGAAGGCCGATGAGCTCTACCGCTTCTTGGTGCGTGGCCTGCTCGACGTCACCGACAACTACGTCCAGGGCAAGATCGTCCGCCCGCCGAACGTCGTCGCCCACGACGGTGACGATCCCTACCTCGTCGTCGCCGCCGACAAAGGCACGGCGCACCTCTCCGACACCGCGAACCGCATCTCCGTGGATGAGTACGGCTTCTGGCTCGGCGACGCCTTCGCGTCCGGCGGCTCTCAGGGCTACGACCACAAGGCCGTGGGCATCACCGCCCGGGGCGCCTGGGAGTGTGTCGACCGCCACTTCGCCGAGATGGGCCTCGACCCCAAGAAGCAGACCTTCACCTGCATCGGCATCGGCGACACCGGCGGCGACGTGTTCGGCAACGGCGTCATCCAGTACCCCACGATGAAGCTGCTGGCGGCGTTTAACCACGTCCACATCTTCCTCGATCCCGATCCCGACGCCGCGAAGAGCTACACCGAGCGCCGCCGCCTGTTTGACGCCGTGCGCGGCTGGGACGACTACGACCGCTCCTTGATCTCTGAAGGCGGCGGCGTGTTTGACCGCTCGGCGAAGAGCATTCCGCTCTCGCCCCAGGTCAAGAAGATGCTCGGGGTGCTCCAGGACGAGCTGCCCACCGACGCCGTCATCCGCCTCATCCTGCGGATGCAGGTCGATCTGCTGTGGAACGGCGGCATCGGCACCTACTTTAAGGCCTCCACCGAGAGCCACGCCGACGCCGGCGACGCGACGAACGACAGCCTGCGCGTGAACGCCAACGAGCTGCGCTGCCGTGTGGTGGGTGAGGGCGGTAACTTGGGCTTCACCCAGGCCGGCCGCGTCGAGTTCGCGCTCCTCGGCGGTCGCCTGAACACCGACGCCGTCGATAACTCCGGCGGTGTGGACACCTCGGACCACGAGGTGAACCTCAAGATCCTGCTCTCGCCGATGGTGGCCGCGGGCGAGCTCACCTATGAGTCCCGCAACGCGCTGATCAAGGAGCTCACCGACGAGGTGGCCCAGGCGGTCTTGGCGAACAACGCCACCCACGCCCGGCAGCTCTCGCTCGACCAGCTCCGCTCGGCGCGGGATCCGCTGTACTACAGCCGCGCGATTCAGTGGGTGTGCCAGCGCTCTGGCGCCTCCCGCGACTTCTTGCGCCTGCCTTCAGACGAGGTGCTGCGCCAGCGCGGCGCCACGGGCAAAGGCCTCGTGCGCCCGGAGCTCGCGGTGCTCCAGGCCCATGTGAAGCTGCACGTCTACAAGGCCCTGCTCGACGGCGACAGCGCCCACATCCCGAGCTTCAACGAGCGCCTGCTGAACTACTTCCCGGCGAAGGTGCGCGCGACCTACCCCGAGCAGGTCTCGCGGCACATGCTGGCGAAGGCCATCGGCATGACGGTGGTGCTCACCGACGTCGTCGCCGACAACGGCGCGGCGTTCTTCCCCACGCTGCAAGACCTCACCGGGCGCCACCCCGTGGAGATCGCCGGGGCCTACCTCCGCGTCGCCGAGGCCTTTGACCTCGCGGGGCTGCGCGCGGCGCTGCGTGAGCAGTGCGAGGGCTTCGAGGGTCGTTATGCGAGCTGGCTGATGGCGACGGACGGCGTGCAGGGCCTCTTGGGCGTCTGTCTCGCCCCGGGTGAGGCCACGCCGACCGCTGAGGAGTTCAGCCGCATCGAGGCCATCCTCGTCGCGCTGCGGGATCACCGCGGTCACGCCGAGACCGACCGCGCGGTTGAGCGGGTGAACCAGCTCGTCGCCAAGGGCGTTCGCCGAGAGCTCGCCGAGCGTGTGGCGACCTTCGCGGATCTCACCCTCGCCCGAGAGATCGCCTTGTCCCAGGCCCGCACCGGGGAGTCCGACCGCGACGCCGTGGTGCGGTACCTCAGCGTCGGCCAGGCCAGCGGTGTGCTGCGGGTGGTGCGCGCCATCGAAGATCGCCGCACCGTCGGGAGCTGGGATCCCATCGCGATGGGCATCCTGCGCAGCCGGTACAGCACGCTCCTGCGGCGCCTGCTCGACAGCGCCACCCTCGACGCCAAGCTCAGCCTGGACGTGGACGGCCTCGCCCGGCGCCTGCGCGCGGGTGAGCTGGCGGCGATCTCCGGCGCCGTTGAGGAGATCCTCGCCGGCGGCGCCGACGTCGGCGCGTTCCTCGTCGCTGAGGAGCGGCTCCGGGCCGTGGTGCTGCGCTGATTCAGGCGGGGCCGCCGCTCCTTCCCGAGGGGCCCGGCGTCTGGGTGTTGGCGAGACACGGCGAGTCCGTGGCCAACGCCCAGGGCTGGCTCGCGGGGTTTAAGGATGTGGCGCTCACGCCAACAGGGCAGGCCCAGGCCCGGGCCCTCGCTGAAGAGCTGGCCGCTGTGCCGTTTGGCCGTGTCATCTCCTCCGACCTCACCCGGGCGGTGGAGACGGCGCGGCCCATCGCTGAGGGCAGGGTGGGGGTGCCTTGGCTCATCACCGAGGCCCTGCGGGAGCGGGATCTTGGCGAGTGGGCCGAGGTGCGGCGCGAGGCGCTGCGGGCTTCAGGCGAGCTGGCGCGGCTGATCTCGTGGTGGGGTCGGCCCCCAGGCGGCGAGAGCCACGACGACCTCATGCGCCGCGCGTTGCCCATCCTCGCCTCGTTGCCCACCGTAGACGCCCCAAGCCTGCTCGTCGGCCATGGCGGCCTCAACCGCGCCCTGCTCGGGCTCATCGACGGTCTGCCCCTAGAGGAGATCGGCGCGAGACGTATCCAGAACGTCGAGTGGCGCGCCGTGCAGGTGCCCGAAGGCGGCTTCTTGGCCATGCTTGACGCGCTGCCGAGCCCCCCAGCTTCTCCCGGTCCGTGAGGGCCTGCTCTGCTTCATCGAAGGAGCCCAAGATGCGCCGTGTGTCCCCTCAAGAGACGGAGGCCCAGCAGACCCACATCGTGCTGCCGTCGCACTCAAACGCCCACGGGAACGCCTTCGGTGGGCAGATCGTCGCCTGGACAGACATCTGCGCCGCCGTCTCTGCCCAGCGGTTCGCCCGGCGCCCGGTGGTGACGGCGTCGATCGACGAGCTGCACTTCTTGCAGGCCGTGAAGGTCGGGATGATCGTCGAGCTGCGGTCCATGGTGAACCGGGCCTGGACGACGTCGATGGAGGTGGGGGTGCGTATCGAGGCCGAGCACCCGCGCACCGGGGAGCGCTCGCATTGCTGCTCCGCGTACCTCACCTTCGTGGCGTTACGCGACTCCGATGAGGGCCAAGACGCGGAGATCGTGCTCCCTGAGCTGCTCGTCGACCAGGCGGAGATCTGGCGTCGGCGCCACCACGAAGCCCAGCTTCGCCGCGATCACCGCCTGAAGACCCGCGCTGAGCGGCGGAGCCACCGTTGAGGCTCACCTTGGCCTCGGCCTCACCCCGCCGCCGGATGATGCTGGAGCCCTTGGGCTACACCCTCGACGTGCGCCCGGCGGACATCGACGAGACGCCGCTGCCGGGCGAGGCCCCCGAGGTCTACGCCCTTCGTGTCGCCCAAGAGAAGGTCGCCAGCGCGCCGAGCCCGGCCTTGGCCGCCGACACGGTCGTTCACCTCGACGGCGAGATCTTCGGCAAACCGACGGACGCCGCCCACGCCGCGTGGATGTTGCGCGCGCTCTCCGGTCGGGAGCACCTCGTCACCTCGGCCTTCGCTCTGCGGGTCGGCGACGCGCTTATCACCCGGGCGGTGACCACGAAGGTGCGGTTCCGCGCGCTCAGCGACGCCGAGATCTTGGGCTACGTCGCCACGGGTGAGCCCATGGACAAGGCCGGCGCCTACGGAATCCAAGGGGTCGGCGGGTTCTTGGTCGCGACGATCGACGGCAGCTACTCTAATGTGGTGGGGCTGCCGCTGGCCGAGCTGCTCGATGAGCTCACGCGCCTGGGGTTGCCCGCGCCGTTCACGATGGAGGCCAAGACGTCATGACGACCCTCGCCCAGCGCCTCGCGGCGGTTCAAGATCGGGTTCAACGCGCCTGCGACCAGGCGGGCCGTGATCCCAAGACCGTTCAGCTCATCGCCGTGTCGAAGACGCGCCCGGCCGAGGAGCTGCTGGAGGCCGCGGCGGCGGGGCAGCTTCATTTTGGCGAGAACTACGCCCAGGAGCTGCGCGACAAGGGCGCCGCTTTGGACGGCCAGCTCCCCCCCGGGGCCGTCTGGCACTTCATCGGGCACCTGCAGAGCAACAAGGTCAAGTACGTCGTGCCCCGAGCGGCCCTGGTGCACACCGTGGACAGCGCCCGCCTCGCCGTGGAGCTTGGCCGTCGCGCCTCGCCGGGGACGCCGCAGGGGGTGCTCGTTCAGGTGAACGTCGGCGACGAGTCGAGCAAGTCCGGGGTCAACGTCGCCGAGGCTCTGGAGGTCTGCGCGGCGGTGATGGCCGCGCCGAACGTCGCCCTGCGTGGCCTGATGACCATCCCCCCCGCGGTGGAGCGCCCGGAGCAGGCCGCCCAATACTTCGACGCCTTGGCGAGCCTGGCCGCCGAGGGCCGGGCCCGGGGCCTGCCGCTCACCGAGCTGAGCATGGGCATGAGCCACGACTTTGAGGAGGCGATCCGCCGGGGCGCGACCCTGGTGCGGGTCGGCACCGCCATCTTCGGGGAGCGGGTGAGGCCGGGCTGAGCAGGCACCCAGCTCGTCGGGCTCAGAGCTTGAGCTCCGGGAAGTCGCCTTCGCTGATGTTGACCGTCCGCTGCGCGCGTTGCCGCCTTCGGGCACAAACCGAACGGTCTGGCGACCGGTCTGCACGTCGACCCGAAGGGACTGGCCGGGCTTCACCCGGCCGACGTTTTTTCCGTTGAGGTAGACCACGCCGCGGCGGTCTGAAGAGATGCGCAGCACGGCGGGCGCCTGAACGGGGGTCTCCAGTGGCTGCGGGGGCGGCGGCTGTACGACGACGACAGGCGCGGGCGCCTCGGGTTTGGGCGTCGTGGTGGCCGGCTGTGTGACGGGCTTGGGGGGCTCCGTCGGAGGAGCGGCCGCGTCTACGGGCGGAGTCGGGGAGACCTCAACCGCGGGAGCCTCGACGCTTGGCGCTGGAGCTGGCGTCTCCGCGGCCTGTCTCGCCGCCTCGGCCTGCTCGGCCCGCCGCGCCTCAATGAGCGTCTTCACCCGCGGCGCGACCCAGAACGTGAGGGCTCCGATCACGATGAGCGCCAACACGGCGAGCACGACGCGCTCACGGCGCTCTTTGGAGGCGAGCCTACGCTGGTGATCGCCGATGGTGTCCATCGGCAGCGTGCTCGCGGGCGCAGGCGGCGGCAGCGCGTTTCTGAGGTTGGCCAGGGTGTCGGGCCCGCCGCGAGGCTCGGGGGCGTTGTACGGCTGGGCCGGGCTGGACGGCGCCCGGGACTGCATGCGACCGAGCAGGCCGCCGCGGGGCGCGCTCTGGGCTTGGGCGCCGAGACCCGGCTGGATACGCGGCGGCGCGACCTCTTCAGTCTCGTTCGGAAGCTCTTCAGTCTCGTCCTCCATCGGCGCGGCGAGGAAGCTGCCGCCAAACGGCATCGACTTGCCCATGAACAGCGGCGGCGGCGGCGCGGTGGGACGAGGCTCGGGGGTGGGGCGAAGGGTCGGCGGCTCGTCCTCGACAGGCCAAGAGTCTTCGTCTTCGCCCTCCACGGTCACGGGGATCGCCCGGGCGGACAGCGCGCCGCGGCCCCCCTCAGCGGGCTCAAGACGGAGACGGAGGGGGGACGTGGTGCCGCGTGGGGGCGCGATCTCTGGGGAGACGGCGGAGGCGACGCCGCCGCTGGCGCCACCGCCGCGGGGGAGGCTGAGCCGCGGGGCGTCCATGGGCGCCGCGCTGCTCGGCGCCGCGCTCAACGACGGGGCCGCAGGGCGTGGCGCCGCGGGGCGAGGCGCGGCAGGACGGGGCGCGGCTTGGGCGGCGGCGGGCGCGTCCCCGGCGGGCGGGAGGCCTCCGGCGCGGGAGGCCGGGGGCAGGCCGACGGCGGCGCGTCCGCTCAAGGCGCGGGCGATCGCGGGAGCGCCTGGAGGAGAGCTTGAGGCGGCGGGCGCGCCTGGGGGGGAGCTTGGGGCGCCGGCGGGGCGGGCAGCGGCCACGCGCGGCGCTGGCGGCGGGTTTGTGCGCTCGTTGGCGGGCGGGGCGGCGGCGCGGGGCGGCGGGTTGGTGCGCTCGTTGGCGGGCGGGGCGGCGGCGCGAGGCGGCGGGTTTGTGCGCTCGTTGGCGGGCGGCGCGGCGACTCGCGGCGGGTTCGTGCGCTCGTTGGCGGGCGGCGCGGCGGCGCGAGGCGGCGGGTTCGTGCGCTCGTTGGCGGGCGGCGCGGCGGCGGCGCGGCGGCGGGCTCGTGCGCTCGTTCGCGGGCGGAGCGGCGACGCGAGGCGGCGGGTTGGTGCGCTCGTTGGCAGGCGGCGCGGCGACGCGAGGCGGCGGGTTCGTGCGCTCGTTGGCGGGCGGCGCGGCGACGCGAGGCGGCGGGTTTGTGCGCTCGTTGGCGGGCGGCGCGGCGGCCCGGGGCGCGGGCGTCACCCGCGGGGGGAGGCCGCCTGACGGCGCCGCTGGGACGGCGGGGGCGATGGGCGGGGTGACCGCAGGCCGCGCGCTGACGACAGGGCGCCCCGCGGCGTCTTTGGGCGGTGTCGGAGGGCTCGCCGAGACGCGGACAGGCGCCGAGGATGGCGTCGTGGACGCAGCACCCCGCGACGGACCTTCAGGCGTCACCGGGGACGGCGGAACCGGCCCCAAGCTAGCGAACACATCATCCGGCCCATCAAAGAGGCTGTTTTTCTTCTTTTTGGGCTTGTTCTGACCATCGTTATCGGGCATCTGCCCTCCCGCTTCCCTGCTGCAGCGTCCCCATCGCTCCATTCATGGTGCCCGATCTCTGCATCACGCGCAAGGATTCGCGCACGATCCTTACGGCTTTGTCGTTGAATGGGCTGGGCGAGACCAAGCGCGGGGCTCCGAGTGGATTCACTCACCGCTGCCAGAGCAGCGCGAGCGCGCGGGGAAAAGCGTCACCGCTCGCGATCTTAAGCACATCCTCCCCGTGTCGGGAGGCGATCGTCACGTTCACGCCCGAGGGCGTGGTGAACGTGCGAAGGTAACCCTCTTGAACCAAGGCGTGCAGCACGGCGCGCGCGACGGCCTGGGCGTCCGCGTCGAGGCCGCGGAAGATGTTGTCGAGGCGGGCGCTCGTGGGATCGAGCAGGCCGTGCTCGATGAGCTGAACGCACAGGCCGCGGGCGATGCCACGCGCGGCGATGGGGTCGCTTCGTCGCACGGCCTCGCCTTGGGAGTCGGGCTCCCACCAACGCTCTAAACCGCCCAAGGTGCGCACACGCTCGACCTCTTCTGCGTTGAGGTGGAGGTCCGGCGGGAAGGCGCCTAACGCGACGAGCACGCGGATCAGATCGAAAGGATGTACGCCAAGGGCCAGGGACGCCTCGCTGAGCGTCCTCCGGTCGTCGAGGCCGGGAAGGGGCATCATGCCTCCGTGTCGGGATCGGCGATCAAGAAGTCGGGGAGCCGGTCATCGCGGACGTTCTCTGACGCGATCATGCGCAGAGCCTCGTCCTCGGTGTCTTCATCTACAGAGCTGTCGTCTTCGTCATCTTCGGGGGGGCTGAGCACCGCGGCGGGCAGCCACAGGACAAAGAGCTCCACCTGGGCGGCGGCGAGGTCACGCGCCTGCTCCTTCGCCCGCTGCAGGGCGGCGGTGGCGATCTCTTTGACGTCGCCTTTGACGGGGCGATCCCGCAGCCAGATCTGGAACGCCAAAAAACGCCCGTAGGGCCGCGCCTGGATGGGGGCGTCGGCCGCTCCGAGGCGCGCGGCGATCTCCGCGGCGGCGGCCATCACCCGGTACGCCACAGACGCGCAGAGATCCTGGGGCTGCTGATCCCAAGCGGTCTGAAGATCCGCGCTCACCGGGGTGAGGAGCACGAGGGCCTGGGGTGGGCCCACGCTGGGCTCCACGGACGCGATGAGCGCCACGGGGGCGTGCGGCGCGGTGAGCGCGACGGTGTCTCCACGAAGCTCACGCAGCACGGGCTCTACGGTGCGGCGGACGTTGTCGTGGTGGGCGAGGATGGCCTTACGATACCCAGGCGGTAAGCTCTTGAGCGTGACCTCGACCTCGGCGAAGGACGCGAACTCGCGCAGGTGACCTTGCAGCTCGTCATCACGAAGCAGCACCTCGGCGCGCTGTTTTGCGGCGGCGCGTAAGGAGGCGATGGCGCCCGATCGGGCGACGAGCAGGGCCTGGTCGTGGGAGAGGGCGCTGAGCAAGGCCTGGTGAGAGCGGAGCAGCTCTTCGTCGTCGAGCTGGCCGAGCTTCGCCTCGGTCTGGGCGCGGCGCTCCTCGACCAACACGAGACGGCGCTTGAGATCGCCGATCGAGGCGTTGAGCCGCGCCTCTTCGGCGCGCAGCTCGTTTATCGCGGCGTTGGCCTCTTGTTCGGCCCGCTCACGCCACGCGGCGATGCCGGTCAGGGCGTCGAGCAGGGCAGGGGACTCCATCTCGGGAGCGAGTCCATCGCGGGTCGAGTCGTCACTCATCGCTGCACTCTCCGAGGGTCGTCGGGGACTCACAGGCGCCCCACAGCCCTGCGCTCTGCGCCTGGGCCTCGGCCTCCAGGCTCTTAAACCAGTCGAAGTAGAGGATGTTGTCGGTGAGGCCCGGTATGTCACAGACCAACGCGTAGCCCAGACGGATCATCTCCTCGTTGATGAAGACGGGATCTGAGGCGGTGTCGTCTACGTCGTAGAGGATCGACGCGTAGGCCAAGGTGCGGCCGTAGCTGTCGGTGCAGGTGGCGTCGAACTCAAGGCGCAGGGCCTCGGCGTCACGCAGCAAAAACTCCAGGTAAGCCTTGGCTTCTTCGGCGTAACACTCCGACGTGGTCGTCTCGGGGGTGTCGAGGCCCAGCAGGCGCACGCGGTCGGCGTCGTCGGAGCAGTCGCCGACGTCGATGGTGTCGCCGTCGATCACGCAGAAGGTGCGCACGTCTACCGTCGGCGCGCAGCGGCCCGCGACCACGCCGGAGTCGCCGCCGAACACGGTGACCTCACCGGGGCGGGGACAAGCGACGAGGAGCAGGACGAGGAGCGAGAGCATGACGGCCCGGGTGAGCGGCGAGCGGGAGGCGGAGGCCAACGCCAGTGTAGTCTATCTGCGAGGCGGGCTCGCCGGGAGCCCCGCCGCCGCCGCCCGTCCAGGGTGTAAGATCGACGACGCAGACGCGGAGCCCGTGCGTGCCTCTCCCCGATCCCGGGCCTGACCCCCTCACCAACAGCGACGCCTGGGTCATCGAGGCCGAGGGGCTGTCGAAACGGTTTGAGATCTACCTCAACGATCGCAGCCGCTTCTTCGAGTTTTTTGGCCGCCGACGCCACCATGAGGAGCACTGGGCGCTGCGGGATCTCTCGTTTAAGGTGCGCAGAGGCCGCTCTTTTGGGGTGATCGGCGCGAACGGCGCGGGCAAGTCTACGCTGTTGAAGCTCATCGCCGGGATCTCCGAGCCCACCCGAGGCCGCCTGGAGGTGAAGGCGCCGCTCTCGACGCTCCTGGATCTTGGCCTGGGCTTTCATTCGAACTTCACCGGGCGCGAGAACATCTTCCTCAACTGCACCCTGCTGGGCATGGATCGGGACGAGATCGAGGCGAGGCTCCCGGCGATCATCGGCTTCGCAGAGCTTGGGGAGTTCCTCGATTACCCGGTGAGAACCTACTCTTCAGGCATGGCCCTACGCCTGGGCTTCGCCATCGCCGCCCACATGGACAGCGAGATCTTCCTGGTGGATGAGGTGCTGGCCGTGGGCGACCAGTACTTCCAGCGCAAGTGTGTGCGGAAGATCGAGGAGTTCCTGGAGCTTGGGCGGACGATCGTGCTCGTCTCCCACGATCTCCACGCGATCCGCTCGTTGTGTGACGACGCCTTGTGGCTTGATCAGGGGCAGGTGCGCGCCATGGGCCCCGCCCGGGAGGTGGTGGAGCAGTACCTCGACCTCGATCGCCAGCGCGCCGCGAGCCGTGGGCACAAGAGCGCCTGGCCCGTGCCCAGCGCCCCCGAGGTGACGATCCCCTCGCCGAGCGCCGCGCCGCGTTTTTTGACCACGGCGGACGACCCCGAGCTGCGCCGGGCGATCATGGCGGCCTGCGCGATGCCCGACGCCGCCGCGCGCTGGGCGGAGCACACGCCGACGCAGAGCTTTGAGACCTACGACGGCGAGCGCCCGGTGATCATCGGCTCGGGAGAGGTGCGGGTGCTCGACACGCAGCTCCTCGATCGTCACGGCCAGCCGCGCCAGCGGTTTCGCACCGGCGAGAGCCTCGTCGTGGCCGTGACCTTCCGCACCACCACCCCCGTCGAGCGCCCGATCTTAGGCGTCGCCTTACACCGCAACGACGACGTCTATGTCTTCGGGCCCAACACCCGCTTCGACGGCGTGCTCGACGGCACCTACCACGGCATCTACACCTACTTTTTGCATTACCCGCGCCTGCCGCTGCTCTCCGGGCGGTACCTCGTGAGCGTGGCGGTCTTCGACAAGTCCCACCTCAAGCCGCACGTCTGGCACAACCGGCTCTATGAGTTTGAGGTGGCTCAAGACGTCGAAGATCATGGGCTCGTGCGGCTAGAGCACGCCTGGGGGCTCATCACACACGTCGAAGGGGACGGCGCCCGGGTAGAGCTCACCGACCGCACACGCTGAGAGGCCGGGTGGGTGGCGGCACCCCCGGTCGGTGTGGTATCCGACGCTCATGGCGCGTGTGTTGCTCATCGGCGCGGGGCCTCTCCCTCAGCATGACCCTGGCCGACTTGGCTTCCCCGAGCTGCGCACGGCCCAGCTCCTCAAGGCGATGTTACGCGCCGGTCACAGCGTGCAGGTCGTGCTCTTGGGCGAGGAGGACCGGCCGCCGGAGACCGAGGCCATCGAGGGCAGCTCGGCGAGCTGCGTCGTCGAGGGGGTGGAGATCAACGCGCCGGGCTGGCTCGCGCGGGTGCAGGCGGCGCGGGAGGCGTGGCGACCGGACGTAGTCGTCTCGGCGGGGCCTTATGAGCCCGCGCGGGCGGCGGCGCTGACCATCGGTGAGGAGCCGCTTTGGCTCGACGTGCCTGGAGACCCCTTCGCCGAGGCCCAGGCCAAACGCGCCCGGGGTGAAGACGCCGAGGCCACGGCGACGATGCGCCTCGCGTACGCCGCCGGGTACGCCCGCGCCGACGCCTTCGGGGTGATCTCCCACGCGCAGAGGTTCGCGCTGTTGGGGCAGCTCGGCCTGCTCGGCCGCCTCGCCTCGACGCCAGAGCGCAGCCCCGAGGTGCAGGTGGTGCCCGCGGCGATGGACTTCGGCGGCCTGCCCCGAGGCACGCCCCGGCGCTGGGAGGCCGAGGGGGCGCTCACCTTGGCCGTGAGCGGCGGGTTCAACACCTGGTTTGACGGGGAGACGCTGCTCGCTGGGGTGCTGTTGGCCATGGAGGAGCTGCCCGAGCTGCGGCTGATCACCACAGGCGGGCCGATCCCCGGCCACCACGAGGCCACCTGGGACACCTTCGCCGCCGGGGCCTTGGCCAGCCCCTACGCCGACCGGTTTGAGCTGAGCGGCTGGGTTCCTCACAGCGAGCTGCCGAGGCGGCTGAGCGGCGCGCAGGTGGGGGTGTGCCTCGACCGACCGGGGCTTGAGCCCGAGCTGGGCACCCGCACGCGGCTGCTGTTTTATGCTTGGCTGGGCATGCCGATCCTCGCCACGGCGCGCTGCGAGCTGGCCCGGGAGCTGGCGGGGGTGCGGCTCCTCCAGACCGTCGAGCCCGGCTCGCCGGAGTCTCTCGCCGCTGGGATTGAGCACCTGTGGCGTGAAGGCGAGGAGGGCGCCGCGTCGGGCCGCCTCCAGGGTTACCTCGGCGCGCGGGCGACCGTAGAGCAGACCGCCGCGCCGCTCTGCGCTGGCTGCGGGCGCCGCGCCGCGCCGAGCCCTGCGAAGACCCCGGCGTCGTCATGGCCCAGCGCCTCGCCCGGGCTGAAGATGAGCTGGCGGCGGTGGTGCGGTCTCCGACCTGGCGCCTGTTGAGCTCCGCCGATCGCCTCACCCGGGGGCTCCCGCGACAGCTCTGGGGCCGCTTCAAGGGTTGAGGTCGGCGTCTGCGCGTGTTTTTGGTCGTGCTGCGCGCCCGCAGCGCCTCACAAACACGACGAGCGCCTTGCATGATCATGCAGAACGGTGCATAAGTATGCGTCCAATCCTGCCGCGAGACCCCTCGGATGCTCCTCCTTCGTAAGCCCACTGTCCGTGACGTCCCCCGCATGATCGAGCTGATGGCGCCGGGTGTGCGCAACGAGGCGCTGCTCCCCCGCAGCGCCCGCGCCGTCGTCGAGCGCCTCCGTGACTACGTCGTCGTCGAGTCCCGCGGTGAGGTGGTCGGCCTCGCCTCGGTGAGCCTGCTGAGCGAAGATCTGGCGGAGGTCGGCGCGGTCGTGTGGCAAGACGCGGCCCAGCTTGGCCTGCTCCTCGACGCCGCCTTGGACGAGGCCCGGGCCTTGGGCGTGTCGCGGGCCTTCGTCATGGCCCCGGACGCCGCGCCGTATGAGGCGCTCGGCTTCACGCGCCAGCCCATCGTGAGCCTGCCCGAGAAACGAGATCACCAGTGTCTTCGCTGCGCGCGCCTCCCGCGCTGCCGTCAGCTCGCTTTGGTGAAGGAGCTTGAGGCGGTCGTGCGCGCCCAGGCCGCGTGAGCCCAGCCCGTCGGACAAAGCGGCTTTCCGGCGGCCCTGGCGCCTCATTCCTTGGGTGAATGGGCGCCACGGGTTAAGGTGAGCGTTCCGCAACGAGGCAACGCGCGCCCTGTGATCCCGAGCTTGGACCTGCCAGAGCTGATCGACGGGCGTTACCGCGTCGAGACCGTGTTGGGGCACGGGGGTATGGGCGCGGTGCTCAAGGCCGTTGATCAGCTCATGGGCCGCGTCGTCGCGCTCAAGGTGCTCGATCTTCCCGGCGGGGTGAGTGAGCGAGGGCTCCTGCATTTTCAGCAAGAGTTCGCCTCTCTGCGCCGCCTTAGGCACCCCAACGTGCCCGAGGTCTACGACTACGGCCAGGTTCGCCCGGGGGTGCCGTACTTCTCGATGGAGCTGGTGGACGGCGTCGACCTCACCCAGCTCTTGCCCCTGCCCCCGGCGCGCTACTACGAGATCTTCACCCAGCTCGCCTACGCCTTGGGGTTTGTTCACTCGCGCCGGGTGGTTCACCGCGACATCAAGGCCTCCAACGTCCGGGTGCAGCTCCGCGAAGATGGCCGGGTTGATCGGGTCATCCTCCTCGACTTTGGGCTGGTGAGCCCCTTCGACGCCGGCGGCGGGCGCATGTCCGGCACGCTGTCCCACCTGCCCCCCGAGGCGTTTCACGGCGGCGAGCGCGGCGTGCGCTCTGACCTCTACTCCTTGGGGGTCCTGATGTTTCAGGGCCTCACGGGCAACCTGCCCCGGCAGACGCGCACCCAAGGCGGCGCGTTGACCCGCACGTCGAGCACCTGGCTCGACCTCACCCCGATCAACTCGTACCCCGCGACGCTCACCCGGCTCATCCGCAGCCTCGTCGCGGCCTCGCCGTCGTTGCGCCCCAGCTCCGCCGACGCCATCGTCGAGGTGCTCGCGCGCCTCTCCGGCGCCAAGGCCGTGGAGCTCTCGGAAGAACAAAAGCGCAGCTACCTCGCCACCCCCGCCTTGGTGGGCCGGGCCCGCGAGCTGCAGGTCTTACGCGACGCCGAGGGCCGCGCCCGCGAGGGCCAGTCCGAGGTGGTGCTGCTCACGGCCACGGCGGGCTCGGGCAAGTCCAGGCTCCTCGAAGAGCTCGTGCTGGACGCCCAGGTCAGCGGCGCGTCGGTGTTTCGTGGCGCGGCCTCGCCCGGCGCCAGAATGCCCTTGGGCCCGGTGCTCGACGCCTTGGCCCCGGCCTTTCAGTCCGCCGCCGCCCGGCAAGACGCCGCGCTTCAAGAGGCCGCCCCGGCGCTCGTGCGGGTCTCCGAGCAGCTCAAGCGCCTCTTCCCCAACGTCGAGCCCGCCCCGAGCCTCGACGACAAAGACGCCGAGGTGCTCCGCCGCTTAGACGCCTTAGAGGCCTTCCTGCGGAGCCTCTGCCGCGATCAGATGGTGGTGTTGGTCATCGACGACCTCCACTGGGCCGACCGCCACACCATCGAGCTCTTTGAGCGGGTGCTGAGCCGCCGTGGACAGCGTGAGCCGCTGTTGTTGTTGGGCGGGGCGCGCAGCGATGAGCTCACCCAGGCGCCGAGCCTCTCCCGCCTGCTCGACGAGCACCCGCAGATTGAGCTGAACCTCGGCCCCTTCGACAAACACGCCGTCCGCGACCTGCTCCAGCGCCAGTTCGCCATCGAGAACCCCAGCGAGGAGCTGATCTCCGTGCTCCTCGCCGAGACGGCGGGCAACCCGTACTTTCTCCATGAGCTGCTGCGCTTCTTGGTAGAGGACGGCCAGGTCTCTTATCGGCGGGGCCGCTGGGTCTTGCCCGAGCGCCTCGACGATCTGCGCCTGCCCTCGGCCTTGGTGGACAGGGTCTACACGCGCCTCGATCGGTGTCCCGCCGACTCAAAGGGCCTCGCCGAGCTGCTCGCCGTGGCCGGACGCCCGCTGGATCGCCTGCTCTTGCAGCGCGCGCTCTCCCCGGCCAGGCCCCTGGGTGAGCTGGTTCAGGATCTCCTCGATCAGGACATCGTCTCCCAAGATGACGACCTGGTCGGGCTCCAGCACGCCTTCATGGGGGTTCGTATCCGCCAGGGCGTCGGCGCGGATCGTGCCCGAGAGCTTCATGGCCACCTCGCGGACGCTATGCGCGCCGTGCGGGACGCCGACGGCGCGGTGGTCAGCGGCGCCGAGCTTGGGCGTAACCTCATGCTCGCCGGGCGCGATGACGAGGCCCTGCCTATCCTGATGGAGGCCGGAAAACGCGCCTTTGAGCTGCAAGCCCAAGAGGAGGCCGTGCAGATCCTCACCTGGGTAGACGAGCTGCTCACCGCCCAGCCCTATGTGCCCAACGGGGATCGTGACCAGAACGAGCTGCTGCTGCTCAACGTGCTGTTCACCGTAGACCCCATCGCCTGCGCGGCGCGTGGCCAGGCGATGAGCCGACGGCTGCTTCAGCTCGGCGTGCTGTCCCGGGTGCCCCAGTGGCGGCGGCGTTTGGGGCCCTTCGGTGTCACCCTCGCGGTGCTGGTCACCGGCGTGATGCTCGCCCGGGAGCACAAGTCGTTCAAGGTCCGCGACATCAAGGCGCTCTATGGGCGGCTGGTGCTCGCGGCGGTGCGGCGCATCATCTCGATGGCCTGGATGGGCCAGTTCGGCCAAGCCATCGCCGAGTCGGAGTCCTTCGTGGCGCCGCTGGTGCCCAAGCTCGACTCCACGGCGGGGGCGCTCAACGACCTCTCGGTCTGCGTGCTGTACCCCCTTCAGGGCCGCCCGCGGGCGCTGCAGTCGCGGCTCGACCACGGGCTCGCCGTGCTCACCGGGCCCGCCGGGCGTGAGGTGGGCCCCTATGACCGCCACCAGGCGATCTACGGCGCCGTGCTCATCTCCATGGCGGCGATGGACGCCGCCCGAGGCCTGCCGCGCGCCCTCGATCGCCTCCGCGACCCGAACATGACCGGGAGCCGCTACCACACGCTGTTTCTTGACGCGTCAACGCTCCTCGCCGTGGCGATGCACCACGCCCGGCGGGGTGAGCTTCTGGCCTTAGAGCTTGAGATGACGCGGCTCCGCGGCATCCGCGTGACCTTGCGCCCCCAGACGATGGAGCTGATCAACCGCTGCTTGGCCTGGGCGTACATCGAGGCTGGGCTCTACGACCGCGCCCACCGCATCATCGACGAGATGCGGCACATCGGCCGCTTCTCCGACGCCGAGCGGGCCCTGTACACCGCCCGCTGTCCCGGCCCCGCCCAGCGCCGTCTTGAGCTGCTCGACGAGGCCCGGCGGCTGGCCATGGACCCAGAGGTCGACGCGCCGCTCTCGCTCCAGACCATCGACTGGGTGCTCGCCGACCTGCTCTTAGAGCTTGGGGAGCACCACCGCGCGCTGATGGCCGCGGAGCGCTCCTTGGAGTCGGCGAAGGCTGAAGACACCCGCAACGAGTACAACGAGCTCGTCGCCACCCGGACCATCGCCCACGCCCTGTTTAAGCTCGGTCGCCAGCGCGACGCCCTCGCCGCCGCAGAGCGCGCGGTGAAGCTCGCCAAGGCGCTTGAGAACCCGATCCAGCTCGGCCTCGCGCGGCTCAAGCTCGCCCAGGTGACCGCCTCAGACGACCCCAGCGCCGCCGAGGACCACCTCCAAGAGGCCGTCGGCATCTTTGAGAGCTTGGGGAACGACCACCTTGTGCGCCGGGCGCTCGCGCTCCAGGCCCAGGCGGGGCTAGCGTCGATGATCAGCTCCCGGATGAGCGCGCTGGGCGCCGCCGGAGACGCCCACGCCTTGACGCCGGAGCAGATCGCGCGCCTCACCTGGTCCTTGGACATCAACGAGGTCGCTGAGGCGGTGCTCATCCAGGCCGGTGAGCTCGTGCCTGTGAGCCGTCGGTGGCTGTGGCTCGCGGCCAGCGCAGACACCGCGGAGCTGCTCATCGGCCACGACGCCTCTGGCGGCGCGCTGAGCGTCGGCGTCGACATGCCCGCCGATGTACGCGCTGTGCTTAAAGACATCGAGCGTGTGGACAGCGTCGCGGTGCCGGGCAAAGAGTCTGGATGTTGGGTGTACCCCCTCGTGCGCCCGAGCCCGCCGGGCGGCGGCGCCGGTCGCAGCGCGCCCTTCGGCGCCGTGGTGCTGCACCCCGCCGCCAGCTCCCCCTTGACCACGGCCACGCTGCGGGAGATCGCGCCCCGCGTTCGATCCTTCTCCGGCTTCTTGTCAAACGCCGTGGAGCACGCGCGCCTCGCCCAGCGTGAGTACCGCCTGTCGATGGTAAACCAGCTCGCCCAGCTCCTCGCCTCGGTGCGCAGCCGCAACGACCTCGTCTGTCTGGTGCTCGACCGCCTGCTGGACGTCGTCGTCGCCGAGCGCGCGGCGCTCTTGCTCTTGGACGACCGCAGCGGTGAGCTTCGCCCCGAGCTTGGCCGCGACGCCCACCGCCGCCCGATCAGCATCGACGGCTTCGATCTGCCGGACGATCTGCTCACCCGCGTCATTGACTCCGGCGCCGTCATCCACCTTGAGCGGGAGCCCACCCGGCTGCGTGGGGGCGAGAACGGCCCCTGTCACGCCGTTGTGGTGCCCTTGCGCTCCTTGCTCCCCGAGCTTGAGGGCCGCCCTGAGGAGGTTCGTCGCCGCCAAGAGGCCGTGATGGCGATGAGCGTGCCCGAGCTGACGACCATCGCGCACTCCGAGTCCATCGGACAGATCGTCGGCGTCGTGTACTTGGAGACCGACACCCAAGGCGACTCCGTGCAGGGCATGGACCCCCAGCTCGTGACCATGTTGGCGTCTCAGGCGGGCTTCGCCATCGACATCGCGCGGCTGGACCGCCAGCTTGAGCAAGAGATCCGCGAACAAGAGGCGCTCAAGGGCCAGCAGCGCCAGCTTCAGCGTTACCTCTCCAAAGAGGTGGCCGCCGCGGTCATGTCCGACCCCGACCTCGCCATCTTGGGCGCCCGCAAGATGAAGGTGACCTTGCTGTTCACCGACGTGCGCGGCTTCACCCAGTGGTCGGCGTCGATGCCCTCCAACGTCGTCGTCGACACCCTCAACCAGATCTTCTCGCTCATCACGCCGATCCTGTTCAAGCACGGCGGCACCCTCGACAAGTACCTGGGCGACGGCCTCATGGCGATCTTTGGCGCGCCGGTAGAGTCCCCAGACCACGCCCTGTCCGCCGTGCTCGCCGCCCGGGAGATGCAGGAGGTGATGACCTCGTGGCTCCAAGGCATGGAGCGCCAAGGCACCCGCATCCCGGGCATGGGCCTGGGCATCAACACCGGCGAGGTCTCCGTGGGAAACGTCGGCAGCGAAGACCGTATGGAGTACACCGCCATCGGCGACGTGGTAAACATCGCCTCGCGCATCTGCGGCGTGGCTGGCCCCGGCCAGGTGCTCATCTCCGAGTCCACCTTGGCGGCGATGCCCATCGGCGCCTTCTTGACCCGCCGCCTAGAGCTGACCCATGTGAAGGGGCGGCAGGATCCCATCCAGCTCTTTGAGGTCTTGTGAGCGCGCTCCCGATGCGGGTGCTCGGCACCAGCGTTTACCACCCCGGCGAGGCCGTCTCCAACCACGACTGGCTGGCCCGGAGCCCCGGTCTCGTCACGCCGGAGAACGTTCAGGCGGTCACGGGCATCGTGAGCCGTCACGTCGCGGGGCCCGACGAGACCGTCGCGTCGATGGCCTTTGAGGCCGCCCGGGGCGCCTTGGCGCAGGCGGGCCTTCCGGCCGGGGCCCTCGGTCGGGTGATCCTCACCTGCTCCCACGGCGGCGATCGGCGCGGGCCCGGCCACGGTGAACGTCGTCATGGACCTCCTCGGCGCCACCTGCGGGGCCTTTGATCTCAACAACGGCTGCCACGGCTTCCTCAGCGCCCTCGACGTCGGCGCGCGTTTTGTCGCCACGGGTGAAGGCCCCGTGCTCATCGTGGCCTCGGAGCTCATCACCCGAGACCTCCTGAATCCCGAGGATCGTCGAACCTTTCCGCTGTTTGGCGACGGCGCGGCGGCGGTCGTGATCGGCCCCCCGAACGGTCGGGGCGCGCTCTTGTCGTCGATCCACCGCCAGCGTGGGGATCTGATGCAGTGGATCTACACGCCCTCGGCGAGCGACCCCCATGAGCCCAAGAACCGCGCTCATTTCACGACGAACGGCCAGCTCATCCGCTCACTCGTCGAGGAGATGCTGCCCCAGGACGTCGACGCGGCGTTGGAGGAGGCCGGGCTCACCATGGCGCAGATGGACTGGGTGGCCCCGCACCAGCCGAACGCGGTGTGGTTAGAGCGGCTGATCGTTCGACTCAACCTGCCCTCTGCCCGGGTGCCTCGGGTGGTTCATCGCACAGCGAACGTGCCGAGCGCGATGGTGCCGTTCGGGCTGCACGAGCTGCTCCACCGGGCTGAGGGGCCCAAGTCGGGCGACCACGTCTTGATGATGGCCATCGGCGCGGGCGTGGCCTATGGCGCGGCGGTCCTGCGTGTGGATTAGCGGCCCGGGCGACGGCGCGCCGGGACAAGGCCCCGGCGGTGTGGACCCGGCGCTCTTTGACCGGGTGATGCCGTTCTTTGATCGCGTCGCGAGGCGCCATGATCACCACGTCTTGGGCTTAGAGCGTGTCCCCGACGGCCCCTGCCTGCTCGTCGGGTACCACGGGCGCCCGGCCATCGACGCCTTCTTGTTGGCGATGACGCTCTACCGGCGCCGCGGGCGCGCGGTGCGCGGCGTCTCCCACGCGATGTGGTTTGGGGTGCCGGGCGTCGCGGGCCTGTGCCGCGGTCTCGGACTCGTGAGCGGTGAGGAGGCGGGTGTTGGCGCGCTGCTCGGCGCCGGAGAGCCGCTCTTGGTCCTGCCCGGGGGCAGCCGTGAGTGTTTTCGATCGAGCCGTGTGCGCTACACGCTCGACTGGGGACAACGCCAAGGCTACGCGCGCCTCGCGGTGCGAAACAATCTGCCGATCGTGCTCTTCGCCAGCGAAGGCGCGGACGATCTCTACCAGGTGATCGGCGACGGGTATCGGCTCTCCAAGCGCCTCACGGGCACCGATCTGCTCCCGATCTGCTTGCCGTTGGGAAGCCACAGCCTGCCCTTCGGTCCTTCAAAGAGGGTGAAGCTGACCACACGGCTCTTGGGGCCGATCCTGCCCGATCTCTCCGCGGCGGACCCAGTCAGCGCCCTCGATGAGTCGGTTCGTGCGGGGATCAACACCTTGCTCAAGCCGTTGAGGGAAGGGGAGAATCCCGGCCCGCGGGGGCTGCCGTGGGCCTGAGGTCGACCTGCCCGATGGTGATTGGCCCTGAGGTTGGTTATGGGAGCCTATCTTCGCTTGGAGTCGTCGTGAGTGAGCGTCCCTGGGTGTTGGTGTTGGGCTGTACCGTCGGAGCGGGGGGCGCGATCTGTCGGCGCTTTCTCGAGACGTCTCGCGCCAACATCATCGGCGTACATCGTGGGAATTATCCAGAGGAGGCCGCGGCGCTCATGGCCATCGCCGAGGCGACCGGGACACGCTGCGTGCTCCTCGTCGGCGACGCTGGGCGCCTGGACAACATCGCCGGGCTCACGGAGCAGGTCACGGCGATCCTCAACGGGGATCAGCTCGACATGGTCGTTCACTCCTGCGCCGATGGATCTTCAGGCCTCGTCGTCTGTGACGATCCCAAGATCCAGCTTCACCCCAAGCAGGTGCTCAAGACCTTCGAGATCATGGCGCACTCGTTCTTGTTCTGGGGGCAGGCCTTGGTCAACGCCGGGCTCATGCGCCGGGGTGGGCAGCTCCTCGCGCTGCCGAACACCATGGACGAGGTCGTCGCCCGGGGCTTCTGCGCCATCGGGGCGTCAAAAGCGGCGTTGGTGGCGTACATCAAGTACATGGCCAACGAGCTCGGTCGGCTCGGGCGTGCGCACCAACGGCCTACGTTTCGGCGCGACGCCCACCGCCGCGTTTCAGCGGATGCCGACCCATGAGGCCACCCTCGCCGCCATCGTCGACACCAACCCCATGGGCCGCCACACCACCGTTGAGGACGTCGCGGACTTTGTCGAGCTGCTCCTCGACCCCCGCGCCGCGTGGCTTAACGGCGCCGTGATCGACTTCGACGGCGGCGAACACTTCACCTTGGGCGACCGCCTGTTCGGACTCAAGCCGTGAGGCGTTTGCGGCAGCTCAAGGCGTAATAGAAGCGGGAGATCTGCTGCACCGTGACGTGCTCGGCGCTCGGGGGCATGAGGTGCGCGGGGGCCCGCGGGTCGGGGTCGTACCAGGTGAGCAGGTCAAAGGTGAGCTGGTGCAGCGGTGAGTGGGCGCGGGCCGGATCAAGCTGCTCGTCGACGAAGAGCACCGGGCTGCCGGGCCGCACCACACGCAGGGCCTCGGCGAGCGCCTGGCGTTTGTCGTGGAAGTTGTTCACGCCGCCGACGTGGATCAGGCCATCAAAGGTGTCGTCCGCGAAGGGTAAGTGGTGCGCGTCGGCGAAGGCGAGCCAGGCCTCCACCCCAGCCCGCGCCAAGTTCTGAACACACTCCCGCATCATGCCCGGGGAGAGGTCGACGCCGACCAGGGCCGCGTCCGGGTAACGCCTTGCGAGGCGCAGGAGCTCCTGGCCCGTGCCGCAGCCCAGATCGAGGAGCAGGCCGTCGGGCTTGGGATGAAACCGGTCGAGGATCGCCTCGCGCAGCGTCGGCTCGTCAAAGCCGTCCAGAGGCCCAAGGAGGAGCCTCACCGCAGGATCGTGGAGCTTGCCGCTGACGTTGTAGATCGCGCGTAGCAGGCGGTCAGTTCCGCGCACCTCGGCCTCGGTGTACAGCGCCGGGAGCCCAAGTCGTTGGCCATATCGCGCCCCGCAGGCGCCACAGCGGTCGAGAGCGGGCATCCCGGCGCCACACTTGGGGCAGCGGATGGCGGGGACGGTCAGTCGGCGGTGGCGGTTGGTCATGGCCTGCTATAAGTTTGGGGTCGCCGACGAAGGACGTCGGGCGCAGGAGGGTTCCGATGGGCCTGGATTATCGTGTTCGGTGCTGTCCCGATGGGCTCGTGACCGATCGGCGCCGCCGAATTCGGGTGCTGGACTGCACCATTCGTGACGGCGGCATCTGCAACGACTGGCACTTTGACGAGGACCTCGTCGCCCGCACCGCCGCCGCGCTCGACGTGGCGGGTGTGGACTACATGGAGATCGGCTACCGCAGCCGCGACGGCGCGTTCAGCCGCGAAAAAAAACGGCGCCTGGCGCTTCTGCGACGAGGCCACCCTGCGCCGCGTGCTCCCCGAGAGTCGCCGCATGAAGGTCGCCGTGATGCTCGACGTGGGCAAGGCCGATCCTGAAGACATCCCCGCCCGCGGCGAGAGCGTCATCGACGTCGTGCGTATCGCCACCTACGCCCACCAGCTCGACGAGGCCCTGCGCCTCAAAGACCGCGCCCAGTCCCAAGGCTACGAGACGTTCATGAACGTCATGGCGGTCTCTACCCTAGACCCCCACGAGGTCGACGCCTGCCTCAAGCGCCTCGCCGTCTCGGGTGTCGACAACGTCGCCCTGGTTGATAGCTTCGGCGCGCTCTTCCCCTACCATGTGCGTTACCTCGTCCGTAAGTACATGAACTACTTGGGCGAAGGCATCAAGGTCGGCGTTCACCTGCACAACAACCAGCAGCAGGCCTTCGCCAACTCCATCGCCGCCATCGACGAGGGCGTGGACTTCGTCGACGCCACCGTACACGGCATGGGCCGCGGCGCTGGCAACTGCCCGCTGGAGCTCCTGCTCTTCTATTTGGACAACCCCCGCTACGACGTTCGGCCGATCTTGGAGCTCGTGGACGAGTACGCCACGATGCGGGACGAGCTGCGCTGGGGTTACCACCTGCCCTACGCCATCACCGGCTTCTTCAACGTACACCCCCGCGCGGGCATCGAGCGCATGGCTCGCCCCGAGCGGTACGAGTGCCGCGACATGTACGAGAAGCTCTCGCACCGCCTCGATCAAGAGGCCAAAGAGGCGATTTAGTCGCCCTGGCCAGTTTTTTTCGCCCGCGCTTGCGGGGGCCAAAAGCCCTCGCTATCCTGAGGGTAGACAAGCCCCGTCTTTGATCGCTGCCTGCGCGGTCAAACTCGGGGCTTTTCCATGTCTGGGCCTCAGGCGCGGCGTCGTCAGCCTTTGCGGCTGTAGGTGAGGCCCATCTCGGCGCGCACGGCGTCGGGCAGCGCTGGCAGGGCCGAGCGGGGGATCAAGAAGGTGGAGAGCGCGAACAGATCGCCGAAGACGCGGTGCTGCTCGGCGGTGCGGCGCAGGTACTGGTGCCCTGATGAGCCCCCGGTGCCGATCTTGAGGCCGATCATACGCTGCACCATGAGGCTGTGGCGATACCGCCAGATGGTGAGCGTCTCGTCGATGTCCATCATTCGTGAGAGCAGGGTGAACGGCACCTGAAGCGCGGGCTCGTCGCGGTAGAGCGTGATGAACAAGGCGGCCTGCAGCGCCCGCCAAGACAGCCGCCAGCCGCCCTCTTCACGTTGGGCGGCGTGGATCGACTCGTCAAAGAGCGCGTCAAACTTGACCTGCGCGCGCTTGAGCCCGGCGAGCTCCACCTCACGCTCGGCGTCTTGCAGGAGCGGGTTGGTGCGAATCGTCTCCTCATCGCGGCTGAGCATGTCGGTGACGACCTTGCGGTAGCTCTCCCGGAAGGTGAAGCCGCCCATCTCGATGAACGGCGTGCGCTCAAGCCAGGCCTCGACCTGATCGTGCAGGCTCTTGACCTGCTCGGTGTGGTTCACCCGGTCGCGGTCGGCGCCTTGCAGGCGGGCGTCGAAGGGTTTGTCCTCAAAGTTGATGCGGTCTTGGCGACGAAGGCCCAGGCGCACCTCGATCTGGCGGAACTGCGCCGACTGAAAGCCCGAGGCCGGGACGAGGTGGTCGCGGAAGTCCAAGAAGTCCAGCGGCGTCATCGTCTCCAGCACGTCGAGCTGGTGGACGCCGAGCTTGAGGATCTCCCAGATGCGGCCCAAGAGCCGCGCGGCGGTGCCGACGTCACGGTCATCGACCTGATCCGCGGAGAAGATGCCTTGAACCGCGTCCATCTCGAACAGGATCTGCTTGAACCACAGCTCGTAGGCCTGGTGAACGATGATGAACAGCAGCTCATCGTGGGCCGCGTGGCCGAGCTTGCCGCTCTCGGCGGTCTGGGCCGAGAGCAGGCGCTCAAGCTGGAGATAGTCGCCGTAGTACAGTCCGCCGCGCGCCATGGTTCCCGTCCTCTCGTCTTGGCGAGGCAGCTTATCCTGTGGGGCGCCGCGGCGACGGACGACGACGGGATCAGCGTGTCCACACCTCGACGGAGGGATCTTCCCCGGCGCGGCCGTCATAGGCGTGGGAGCCCGAGTCCTCGACCCCGGCGAAGACGTGCTCCCCGATGTGGGACGTGCCCATCTCGGGCACGCCTCGGGTGCAGCTCGCTGAAGTGAGGCCGTAGTGCCAAGAGCAGGGGTCGGTCCAGCCCGTGGCGTCGGTCAGCGCGACGTCGCGGTAGGCCGTCGCGCAGGCCCCAGAGGAGTGGGCGCCGGAGTTGTAGGTGCAGGCGGCGCTCCAGTAGAGCGTGATGTCCACGGTGCAGGCCCCGGTGGTGCACATCGTCGCCGTGCCCCAGGCCCGGTAGTGGCTCGTGGACAAGGTGTTGATGTCGGCGTCGCTGAGCTTGAAGGTCTGGGAGAGGTCGGAGGTGGTCGAGCCCACGGCGGCGCCAGAGGTCCAGCCCGGAACCCCGGCGGTGGAGCCCGGCCAGACGAAGTTCGCCACCAAGGTCCAGCCGCCGCCGTCGTTGGTCATGTCGCAGACCATGTCCCGGGTGACGCCGCTCACGGTGACGCTGTACACGCCGTCGGGCGCGCTGGGCCGAGCGGCGAGGATCGCCGCGCAAGAGCTCGCCGCGCAGGCCGCGTCTTCGCCGAGCACGGCGGCGTCCTCGTCGGCGACGCCGTCGCAGTCGTCGTCTTCACCATCACAGGTCTCCGTGGCCGCGGGGCTCACGCTGGCGTCGCCGTCATCGCAGTCGGTGCTGGTCACCACGGCGCCCGAGGGCTGCTCACAGGCGAGGACGGCCCCGGCGGCGGCGCCGTAGCCGTCGAGATCGCCGTCGACGTAGAAGGTCTCGGCGGTGGAGAGATCCAGAGAGGCGTCGTCATCGTCGATGGCGCCGTCGCAGTCGTTGTCGAGCGCGTCGCAGATCTCCGTCGCGCCGGGGTTCACCGCGGTGTCGTCGTCGTCGCAGTCGGTGCCCTTGGCCACGTCTCCGGCGGGGGCGGCGCAGGCCAAGGTGGGCGCGTCGGCGTCTCCGTAGCCGTCGCCGTCGCCATCGGCGTAGGTCGTGGCGCCGCCGCTGAGATCAACGCTGGGGTCGGCGTCGTCGATGGCGCCGTCGCAGTCGTTGTCGCGGGTGTCGCAGATCTCTTGGGCGTCGGGGTTCACCTCGGCGTCGCCATCGTCGCAGTCATCGCTGGCGCTGGCGTAACCCTCGGGCTCGGCGCAGGCGGTGATCGGGAAGTCGGCGTCGCCGTGCCCGTCGCCGTCGGTGTCGGCGTACCAGCTCGGCGCGTCGATGGCGTCGTCCTCGTCCGTCACCTCGTCGCAGTCGTTGTCGAGGCCGTCGCAGATCTCCGCCGCGTCGGGGTTGGCCTCGGCGGCGCCGTCATCGCAGTCTTCGCAGGCGGGGAAGCCGTCGCCGTCGGCGTCGGCGAAGCCGGTGGATCCGTCGCAGTTGTAGTCGTTGGGGTCGGCGCAGTCGGTCTCGGCGGCGCCGGGGAAATAGGCGGCGTCTCCATCGTCGCAGTCGCCACCTTGGGCGGCGTAGCCCTCGGGGGCCTCACAGGCCTCGATGGGGAGGGCGTCGTCGCCGAAGCCGTCGCCGTCGCCGTCGGCGTAGAAGGTGCTGAGCGCGCCCTCGTCCGTGGCGCCGTCGCAGTTGTTGTCTCGACCGTCGCAGACCTCGGCGGCGTTGGGGCTCACCGTGGCGTCGTCGTCGTCGCAGTCCTCGTTGGCGGGCACGCCGTCGCCGTCGTTGTCGAGGATCTCCCCGGTGTCGTCGCCGGGGTCGATGGTCCCGGTCTCGGCGCCGTCCTCGGCCTTGTCGGCGCAGGCGGCGGTGAGGAGAAGCGTCAAGAAGATCAGACGGTTGTGCATAGGTGAGCCCTTCCTTGGCAGGTGGGCTCAGCATAGCACCGCGCCCGAGCGGGGGTGGTCCGCTCGGGCGCGTGGGGGAGGGGAGGCCGGCCCGCCGGTCAGCGCGTGGCGACCTTCACCGTCTGGTTGGCGTAGCCCGCGGCGGTGAGGATGAGCTTCTGGAGCTCGGTCTCCTCCTTGCCGCCGCGAGAGGCGGCGCGGACGATGTCGTAGACGGCCTGGTAGGTCATCTCCTCAGCGTAGGGGCTGTTGCGCAGGAGCTCCGCGAAGCAGGCGGCGCCAAAGGCGAGGCGCATGTCTTTGGAGGCCGAGGCCAGCTCCGAGTGAACGGCGCCGCCCTTGAGCGTGGTGGACCACTCCTTCGCCGGGGCGTCGGCGCCCGGGGGCTTGGCGCGCAGGCGCACCGTGGCGAGGTTCTCAGCGCGGTAACCGTCGCGCAGGACCACGTCGTAGAGCGCGGTCACCATGTGCCCGGCGCCGATCTCACCGGCGTCTACGGCGTCGTTGCGGAAGTCGCGGTCGGCGATGTCGCGGTTCTCGTAGCCGATGAGGCGGTAGGCGAGCACGGCCTCGGGGTTGAACTCCACCTGAATCTTCACGTCTTTGGCGATGACCTGAATCGTGCCCGCGAGGTCTTGGCCGAAGACCTTCTTCGCCTCGTCATAGCTGTCGATGTAGTAGTAGTTGCCGTCGCCCTTGTTCGCGAGCTGCTCCATCATCGTGTCTTGGTAGTTGCCCATGCCCAGGCCGATGGTGGACATCGTGATGCCCTTCTTGGCGTAGCCGGTGATGCCCGCGAGGATCTCGTCGTGGCTGGTGCGGCCGATGTTGGCGTCGCCGTCGCTGAGCACGATGACGCGGTTCTCGGCGCCGGTCTCGAAGGACTTGTCGGCCATGCGGTAGGCGAGCTCCATGCCCGAGCCCATGGCGGTGCCGCCGCCGGAGGTGAGGCGCTGAATCGCGGCGGTGATCTTGGTGCGCTGGTCGGCGCTGGTGGGCTCCAGCACCACCTGGGTAGAGCCCGCGTAGGTCACGAGCGCCACGGTGTCCTCCTCGCCGAGCTGGCTCACGAGGTACTCCAGGCTCTTCTGGGCGAGGCCGAGCTTGTCGGCGCTGGACATGGAGCCCGAGGTGTCCACCAAGAAGGTGAGGTGCAGGGGCTTCCGCTCGACCTGCTCGGTGTCCCGGCCCTTGACGCCGACGCGCACGACGTGGTGGCTGGGGGCGAAGGGGTTCGGCGCGGCCTCCAGGTGAACGGCGAAGGGGGCGGTGCCGCTCTCTTTGCCCGGGGCGCTGTAGCTGTAGGGGAAGTAGTTGACGAACTCCTCCACCCGCACCGAGTCCACCGGGGGCATGCCGCCCTCTTGCAGCTTGCGGCGAGAGATGGTGTAGGAGGCGGTGTCTACGTCGATGGAGAAGGTGGACTGGGCGTCCTTCTCGGTGAGCGTCATGGGGTTGACGCCGTAGTTGGTGTAGCCCTCAGCGTTGGCGGCGACGGCGTAAGGGGCCTCAATGTCGGCGGGCTTGGCCGGGGGCGGCGGCGGGGAGGCGTAGCCCATCGAGACGGAGGCGGGGCCACCGGCGGCGACGGTGCCGCCGACCACCATGCTCTCGCTCTCGTACCGGCCCTCTTTCACCTTGGCGCGCTCGGCGGGAGCGGACTTGCTGTCCATGGTCACGCGGGGGGGCGCCATCGGCGTGGCCGTGGGCATGGGCATGTCGCGGCGGACGCCGGTGCTGGCGGCGGTCGTGGCGCCGCCGTAGTCCATCTCAGGCGCGTCGGCGACGCTCAGGTTGTCGTCGAGGTTTTGCTGGCGGGTGGGCTCAGCGGCGGGGGCCGGGGCGTAGTCCTCGCTCTTCTTCTCTTGGGCGACCGTGGCCTCAGCCAGGGCCGGCGCCTCTTGGGCCTCATCGTAGACCGCCGTGGTCTCGACGGGCGCGCCAGGGGTGATCTCCTCAGGGCTCGACTGCTTGTTGGACGTGGCGCAGGCGGTGAGGGAGAGGGTGACGAGCAGGCTGGGGAGAGAGATGCGGGTGAACATGATGACCTCCGTTCGTTCGTGGCCCCAACGACCGCCCCCGGCGATGGCTTACAGCGTGGAATAAAATTGATCGTCCCCAAAGGAGTCGTGATGCCTCGCCCGTTCTTCCCCCACACGATGATGGACGTCTCCCGCGCCGTAGACGGCGCCTTGGGCCTCGTCGTCGGCGACATGCCCGACGGGCGCATCTTTGTGCTCAAGCGAGACCGCAAGGGCGGCGGCTACACCTTGACCGAGTACAAGGACAGCCAGCGCTCGGCGGTGCTCTCGACGCGCCAGATCAGCGACCGGATCGAGGCGCTGAACACCATGGCCGAGGCGATCGGCCTGGACGAGCGGCTTGAGGGCTAACCCTCGGCGCGCAGGCGATACCCCACGCCGCGTAAGGTCTCGATGTTCTCCCCGGCGGCGCCGAGCTTGCGGCGCAGGCGCTTCACTGAAGACTCCACCGCCGAGAGGCTCACCGGGTCGTCTTCGCCCCAGACCTGGGCGCGTAAGGTCTCCCGGGTGACGACGCGGCCGCGCTGGCGCATCATCAGGGCCACCAGACGCAGCTCTTGGGGGGTGAGGGGCACCTCAGCGCCCGCGACCCAGGCCTTGCCCACGGCGGCGTCTACGGAGAGCGCCCCGGCGTCGAGGCGGTCGTCATCGGCCGGGGCGGCGGCGCGGCGGCGGAGGATCGCCCGCACCCGCAGGAGCAGCTCACGGATGAGGAAAGGTTTGGTGACGTAATCATCAGCCCCCACGGAGAAGCCGACCACACGGTCGATCTCGTCACCACGGGCGGTGAGCATGAGGATCGGCAGCTCCGCGAGGCGCGCGTCGGCCCGGGCGCGGCGGCAGAGCTCGACCCCGGAGAGATCGGGCAGCATGAGGTCCAAGAGCACGAGGTCGGGGAGGCTCGCGGCGAGCTTCTCCCAGGCCTGTTTGCCCGAGCCGCAGACGGTGACGCGATATCCTTCGCGGGTGAGGTTGATCTCCAGCAAGCGCTGGATGTCGGGCTCGTCTTCCACGATGAGGATGTGCGGCGGCATGACCCATCGTCACACCCGCAGGTGACGTGGCCGTGGCCCCGTCGTGACGACTGCACCGCGCTGAAGTGACGGGAGCAGGTCGAAGGGCTCGGCGCGCGCCGATCAGCCGGGGATCAGGCGGCGGAGCGGGCAGTCGGCGGTGAGGTAGGGGCCGAGCTCTTCCCACGGCACACGCAAGACCGGCGGGGCCATGGCGGCGGCGACGGCGTGGGGCAGACCCAGCTCCACGGTGAACACGAGCCCGGCCTCATCCGCAGAGAACTGGCTGAGGTTCGCCTCAGAGAAGCTCACGTCCGCCAGGAGCCCAGCGATCTCCGGCTCATCGGCGACCGCGAGGGCGATCTCGTCGCGCAAGGCGGCGTCGAGGCGGGCGGTGAGGGCGTCGCGGCCATCAGGGGCGAAGATCTCCGCGCCCAAGGGCTCACCCCGGGCGAGATCGATGACCAGGCGACGGGTGGTCGCCGTGGGGTAGGCCCCAGAGCCCATCACCACCACGTCGAGGGAGATGAGGCCCTCGGCTTGCCAGGGCACGCTCCACGAGACGCTGTCTACCCAGCCGTCGGCCTCGATGTCTTCGCGGGAGGCGTCGAGCAAGGACTCCGGCGAGAGCGCGGCGTCGATGCGGGCCTGGGCGTCCATGTCGGCGAGGAGGAGCTGGGGCAGAGAGACGGGGATCTCTTGGCTGGGTTTGCCGTCCCACTCCCGGCGCCAGGTCTCGTCGCGGCTGATGAGCACCGGGGCGCTCACGCCGTCGCCTAAGGTCACCGAGATCCCAGCGTCGGACTTGTTGGACAAGGAGCCCTCCAGGGTGCCGTCACGAAGGGTGCCCTCTAACCGGGCGTCACCGAACTTCACCAAGACCACCTGGCCGCGGGCGCGGCCACGGGCGGAGAGGGCGGGGGAGTCTCCCGCCGTCCACTCACCTCGCAGGCGACGCCCGGAGCGGGTGAGCTCCAGACGAACCGCCTCGTCCGCGACCACCCCGACGAGGTGGAGAGGCTCTCCCGCGAGGCTCTCACCGAGCAGGAGCGCCCAGGTCAGCTCGATCAACGGGGGCCTCCGCCCGTGTTCGACGCCGTCGTTGGCGTGGTCTCCGGGGCGGGAGCGGTGGTGGGGGCGGCCTCAAACACGGGGGCCCACAGGCTTGAGATGGCGTTGTTGTAGCTCGTCGCGATCTCGCCGATGTGCTCGCCGTTCTTCGCCGTGTCGCCGTTGATCACCCGGCGGGCGTTGGTGAAGTCGGTGCCGTTCTCGTTGACGTAGTCGCCGATCTTTTTGCCGGTGAAGCTGCCCTGCTGCATGCCGATGATCATCAGGCGGGCGGCGAGCTCCATGTTCTTGTTGACGTGGTCGGGATGGGCGAGGAGGTCGATGGCCGGGTTGCCTTGACCGCCGTAGGTCACCTCATCTTGGGTGTAGGTGAAGCCCTCTTTGGTGAGCAGGTCGCCCATCTTCTTGAAGTTGTCGCGGCCGGTGAGCTGCACGAAGCCGCGGCCTCGGAAGTCGCGGGCGTCGGTGGTGCCCGAGACGTTGCCCAGCTTGCCGCCATAGGCGCTGTCCCAGTAGTCGATCTCGAGCTGCTCTTGGCTGTCGGCCTTCACCGCGGCGCCGTTGGTGTGAACGGTAGACGTCCACTTGCCGGTCTTGGTGGTCTTGCCGGTCTTTTTGTCCTTCGTGGTCTCTTCTTTGAAGGGGTTGCGGTCCTCGACGAAGGACTCGCTGCGGCTGTAACGTTTGAGGCCGAAGCTCGACTCGTGCTGGGCGGTGGCGAGCACATAAGCCGTCTGCGCCGAGGACTTCATCCCGGCCTGGGCGCACTGGCGCAGGATGCCGGGGATACACTTCTTGGCGCCGTCTTGCATGTCGGCGGGGGCCACGCCGATGGCGGCGTCAACGGCCTTCTGGAGCGCCTCGGCGTTCACGGTGACCGGCCCGGCGGCGGCGGTCTGCTGGCCGGTGGTCTGTTGTTGGCCCGTGGTCTGCTGGCCGGTGGTCTGTTGTTGGCCCGTGGTGTTGCCTTGGGCGCTCGTGCCTTGGGGGATGGTGATCTTCTGGCCGATGGCGATGCGGCTGGGATCACGGATGTTGTTCGCCTGCTGGAGCGCGGCGGTGGTGGTGCCGTACTTCTTGGCGATGGCGCCGAAGGTGTCGCCGCGGGCCACGGTGTGAACCGTCGGGGCGGTCTGGGGGGTGATGGCGGCGGCGGCGGCGGCGTTCCCGGCGGTGGCGCCGAGCTGGCTCACCCAGTTGGTGAGGGTGCCCAAGAGCCCACCGGCGCCGCTCGGCGTCTCCTCTTGGGGGGCGGTCTCTGGGCGGCGCGTCTGTTGTTGACCCGACATCTCTCACTCCCTAACGATGACGGGATCTTAGAGTGAGGCCCTCAAAAGTCAACGCTTCTCTGCCCGGTGAGCCGATCTCGGACGAGTTGTGATAGGACTTGGCGCGAGCAGTCAGAACCCCTCGGAGGTCAATATGAGCGGTGAGAAGAAGCTAGTTCGGTCGCGGCAGAACAAGATGATCGCGGGCGTGTGCGGTGGGCTTGGCGCCTATCTGGGTGTCGATCCGACGCTGGTGCGTGTGGCCTTCGTGCTCATCGCGCTGTTTGGCGGCGCGGCCGGCTTCGCCTACATCCTGCTCTGGATCTTCGTCACCGAAGAGCAGGGCTGATCGGTGCCTGGGGTCGTGTTCGCGCTCATGGGCCTCGCCTTCGCCGCTGACCCGGCGATGGAGGCGCTGCGCCTCACACCCCTGTGGACGACCTTAGACAACGGCCTCACCGTGATCCTCCTCGAGGATCACCGCGCGCCGGTGATGGCCTTGTCCCTCCGTTATGAGGTCGGCGCGGCGGAGGACACGCTCCCGGTCGCGGGGCGGGCCGTGGGCCGCACAGGCAAAGCCCACCTCTTTGAGCACCTCATGTTTGAGGGCACGCCGGACTACCCCTCTGGCGAGTACGACCGCCGCCTCGCGGATCTCGGCGCCGACAACAACGCCTGGACGGACCACGACGCCACGGTCTACCAGGTGCAAGGCCCCATCGACGCGCTGGAGACGGCGCTGGCCTTGGAGGCCGACCGCATGGCCTGGCTGGGCGAGGCGCTGGGCGAAGAGGTCGTCAAGAACCAGATCGACGTGGTCATCAACGAGCGCCTTGGCGACGAGATGTCGGACTACGTCTATCCCTACTACTCCTTGGACTGGCTGTTGTGGCCCGAGGGGCACCCCTACCGCTGGCCGGTCTTGGGCACCCGGGCAGACCTGAACACCATGCCCCGGGAGGAGCTCGTTCAGCATCACCAGCGCTGGGGTGGGCCGGGGAACGCCACCCTGGTGCTCGTCGGCGACTTTGAGGCTGAGGCCGCCTTGGCCATGGTTCAAGAGACCTTGGGCCGGGTGCCCAAGTCGCCCGCGCCGCCACGCCGCGCCCTCGACGTGTTGGGGCCTGGGCTCATCGGCCCGTGGCTGATGGTCGAAGACCTCGCCTTCCCCCAGCTTCACCTCGCCTGGCGCACCGTGCCCCGGGGACACCCCGACGAGCCCGCCCTGGACGTGCTCGCGATGGTGATGAGCTATGGGCGCGGCACCCGGCTGGACGACGCCTTGTTGTATCGCCGGTCGGTCGCCACGGACGTGTCGGTGAGCACGGCGAACGGGCGCCTCGGCGGCGGGTTTTATGTCTTTGTGCAGCGCGCCGACAAACCCCTGGCCCCGGCGCTGCGGGTCGTGGAGCGTGAGGTGGAGCGCCTGATCGCCGAGGGCCCCACAGACGACGAGGTGCGCCGAGCGGTGGCGTCGTGGCGTGGCTTCTTCATCAGCAGCTTAGAGGATCCGGAGCAGCTCGCCGACGCCCTCGGCGAGTGCCTGCGGGTGTACGGCGACCCGAGCTGCCTGGCCATGGAGCTTGGGCGCTACGAGGCGGTCACGGCGGCCGATGTGCACCTCGTCGCCAAGGTGTACCTCAACGAAGATCGTGTGCTGCTCAGCGTCGTGGCCCCTGAAGACACCCGCTTCGCCTTGCCGGAGTCGGCCACGGTGAGCCCACCATGAGGCCAGCGCGGGCCTTGGCCTTGTTCACCTTAGGTCTCATGGGCCTCGCCGGGCCCTGGGCGCACGCGGAGGAAGAGGCCGTCCTCGCCGTCGAGCGCCCCAGGTTTGTGCTGCCTACGCCCGGCGCGCCCACGGCCCCGCGGCTGCCTGAGGTGAAGACCACGACGCTCTCCGGCGGCGCGACGGCGCTGGTCGTGACCCGCAAAGAGATCCCCCTCGTCGCCGTCTCGGCCCGGGTGGTGTGGCCCGAGGGCAACACCGTGACCGGCGAGGCCCAGCGTGATGGTTGGCTCGTGAACGGGCTCCTCGGCACCGGCACCCAGGTGCGGGACGGTGAGGCCCTGGAGTCCGAGCTCGACCGCCTCGGCGCGTCGTGGGGGCTCTCGTTCACCTCTGAAGGGCTCGCGATTGAGCTTGAGGTGCCCCTGGGCGGCGAAGACGCCTCCCTCGCCCTGCTCGCTGAGGCCGTGCTGCAGGCCGACTTCTCACGACGTGAGGTGCGGCGGGTGAGCCGGGACTGGCGGGATGGTTACGCCGTCGTGCCCTACGACATCCGCGAGCTTCACGATCGCGCCGTGAACCACCTCATCGTGCCCGAGGACCACCCTCACCGCGCCTGGGACGTCGCCGGAGACCAGCGCGGCTTACGCGCGGCCCGGGCCGAGGCGCTGCTGAGCGACGTGCTCCGCCGCGGGAAAACGACGGTGAGCGTGGTCGGGGCCTTGGACGAGGCCGAGGCGGTGGCGCTCCTCGAGCGGCATCTGGGCGGGCTCACCGGCCAAGAGCGCGCCGCGCCGACGCCGGTCTACGACCCGGGCGTAGGCACCTGGCTCGTGGATCGTCCGGGGTTCGCCAGCGGAATGATCAGCGTCTCAAGCCCCGGCCTCACCCGCTACGACGCCGATCTGCCCTTGGCCCAGGCCTTGATTGACACCCTCGCCGCCACGTTCACCTCACGGCTGATGACCGAGCTGCGTGAGGTCCGGGGCCTCACCTACGGCGTGAGCGGCTGGATCTGGGCCGGGGACGCCCAAGGGCGCCTCGTCGTCGCCGTGGACGTGCCCGAGGACAAGGTCGCCGAGGCCATGGGCGTCATTGAGGCGTTCCTCAACACGGCGTTCGCCGGTGGGATCACCGCGGAGGAGCTGCGCCGGGCCCAGGCGGGCGCCGCCCAGCGCACGGCGCGACGGCTGCTGCTCACGGGGTCGATGGCGCCTTGGCTGGTGGATCTGGAGCGTCGGGGCCTGAGCTTGGCCCAGCACGAGGCGGATCTTCGCCGCCTGCTCGCCGCGACGCCCGCGGATGTGGACCGCGTCGCCGCGCGGCTCCTCGCGCCAGAGCGCCGCGCGTGGGTCGTCGCCGGGGACCGCGAGGTCATCGAGCCCCAGCTTGAGCAGGCCGGGCGGGAGATTGACCGCATCGTCGGCTCCGAGGTCTTGGCTCAGGAGCGTTGAGGCGGGGGCTTGAACTTCGGCCCAAGCTCGGGCAGGATGGCGTCTTTCCCTCTGCTCTCGGACGCTCTGAATGATCCAGCCCGTGCTCGACCCCTACGCCCTCGCCCACGCCCTCTCGGGCCAGCAGCTCATCGACGGCGCGCTGCGCCCCCCCGCCTCGGGCCGCACCTTCGACGTGGTCCACCCCGCCACGCTCAGCGTCATCGGCCAGGCCGCCGACGGGGACGCCGCCGACGTAGACCTGGCCGTGGCCGCCGCCCGCCGCGCCCAGCCCGCCTGGGGCAAGACCCGCGCCCGGGACCGCGGCAAGCTCATCGCCCGCTGCGGCGAGCTGCTCACGGCGCACGTCGAGGAGCTCGCCCGGCTCATCTCGTTGGAGACCGGCAAGGCCATCCGCACCGAGAGCCGCGTCGAGGCCGGGGTGCTCGCCGATGTGTTCACGTTCTTCGGCGGCCTGGGCTCGGAGCTCAAGGGCGAGACCATCCCGTTTCACCCCGACCAGCTCATCTTCACCCAGCGCGAGCCCATCGGCGTCGTCGCGGCGATCATCCCCTGGAACGTGCCGCTGTTGCTCATGGCGCTCAAGATCGCCCCGGCCCTGGTGGCCGGGAACACCGTCGTGGTGAAGTCGGCGGAGGAGGCGCCTTTTGGGGTGCTGCGGGTGGCCCAGCTCCTCCAGCAGATCCTGCCGCCGGGCGTGTTTAACCTCATCTCCGGCGACGGCCCCGGCGCGGGCGGGCCCCTGGTCGCCCACAAAGACGTCAAGAAGGTCACCTTCACCGGAAGTGTGGAGACCGGGCGCATCATCTCCCGCGCCGCCGCCGAGAAGCTCATCCCCGTGACGCTTGAGCTCGGCGGCAAGAGCCCGATGATCGTCATGGGTGACGCCGACTTAGACCTCGCCGTGGCCGGGGCCGTCACCGGGATGCGCTTCACCCGCCAAGGCCAGAGCTGCACCGCCGCCAGCCGCATCCTCGTGGAGCGCCCCCTCGTGGAGCGGTTTGTGGCCGCGCTCAAGGCCAAGGTAGACGCGATGGTGATGGGCGACCCGCTGGATGAGCGCACCGACATCGGCACCATCATCTCCGCGCGCCAGCTCGGCACCGTGCGCCGCTTTCTCGACATCGGCCGGGCCACGCCGGGGGCCGAGGCGCTGGAGTGCTCGGCGATGCCCACCGACCCACGCTTCGCCGAGGGGCTGTTTGTGCGGCCGGTGATCTTCTTGGGCCTGGACCGTGAGTCTCCGGTCTTCAAGGAGGAGATCTTCGGGCCGGTGACGATGATCGTGCCCTTCGACACCTACGACGAGGCCATCGAGCTCGCGAACGACTCCGAGTTTGGCCTCGCCGCGACCATCTGGACGACCAACCTTCATCGCGCCTTAGACGCCGCCCAGCGCCTAGAGGCCGGCTTCGTGCAGGTGAACCAGAACTTGGTGGTGCAGCCCCAGCTCAGCTACGGCGGCGTAAAAACCTCGGGCCTGGGCAAAGAGGCCAGCCTAGAGGCCATGCTGGAGCACTTCACCCACAAGAAGACGGTGCTCATCCGCGTGCGTTAAGTCCCCCTGTGCTACGGTCTCAAATCACCCGTCCCCTGTCCCCAACCCCCGAGGAGGTCCCGTTGAGCCAGATCGTCCGCTGTGGCCTGATTCAGTGCTCGAACCCCGTGAACGATGAGTCTCGCCCCGTGGCGGAGATTCAGCAGGCGATGCTCGAGAAGCACCTGCAGTACATCGACGAGGCCGGCCAGAAGGGCGTGCAGATCCTCTGCCTCCAAGAGATCTTCAACGGCCCGTACTTCTGCCCCAGCCAGTCCGCCCGCTGGTACGGCGCCGCCGAGCCCGTCCCCGGCCCGACCACGGCCTTGATGAGCGAGTACGCCAAGAAGTACAACATGGTCATCATCGTGCCGGTGTACGAGGAGGCCATGCGTGGGGTGTACTACAACACCGCCGCGGTGATCGACGCGGATGGCCAATACCTCGGCAAATACCGCAAGCAGCACATCCCCCACACCTCGGGCTTCTGGGAGAAGTACTTCTTTAAGCCCGGAGATGGCGGCTACCCGGTGTTCAACACCCGCTACGCCAAGGTGGGCGTGTACATCTGCTACGATCGCCACTTCCCCGAGGGCTGGCGCGCGCTCGGCCTCAACGGCGCGGAGATCGTGTTTAATCCGTCGGCCACCGTCGCCGGGCTCAGCCAGTACCTCTGGAAGCTGGAGCAGCCCGCCGCCGCCGTGGCGAACACCTACTTCGTCGGCGCCATCAACCGTGTCGGCACCGAGGCGCCTTGGGGCATCGGCAAGTTCTACGGCAGCTCGTACTTCGTCGATCCCCGCGGCAAGTTCTTGGCTGAGGCCAGCGAAGACAACGATGAGCTCGTCGTGGCCGATCTCGACCTGAGCACCATCGACGAGGTCCGCAAGGTGTGGCAGTTCTACCGCGACCGCCGCCCCGACGCGTATGACGACCTCACCAACCCCCGTCTGGGCTGATTCGCTCGGTAGATTCCCTCTGTGAAGGAGCGCGCTATGTCGTCGATTCTCATCCGTGGCGGCACTGTGGTGACCGCCGAGGCCGAGTTTAAACATGACGTGTTGGTGGTCGGCGAGACCATCGCCGCCGTTGGCCCTTGGCTCGACGCCCCCGCGGGTGCGCGGGTGATCGACGCCAGCGGCGCCTACGTCATGCCCGGCGGCATCGATCCGCACACCCACATGGAGCTGCCGTTCATGGGCACCGTGGCCAGTGAAGACTTCTTCACCGGCACGAGCGCCGCCGCGGCGGGCGGGACGACGATGTGTATCGACTTCGTCATCCCCGGCCCACAACAGTCGCCCCTAGAGGCGTACCGCACCTGGCGCGGCTGGGCCGAGAAGGCGGCGTGTGACTACTCGTTCCACGTCGCGATCACGAGCTGGAGCGAGCAGGTCCGCGAAGACATGGGCGTGCTCACCCGCGACCACGGCGTCAACAGCTTCAAACACTTCATGGCCTACAAAAACGCCATCATGTGTGATGATGAGACGCTGGTGAACAGCTTCAAGACCGCGAAGGGCCTGGGTGCTCTGTGCACCATCCACGCCGAGAACGGCGAGCTGGTCTATGTGCTGCAGAAGGAGATCTTTGAGCGTGGGTTCACCGGCCCCGAGGGCCACCCCATGTCGCGCCCGCCCGAGGTCGAGGGCGAGGCCGCCAACCGCGCCATCCGCATCGCTGAGGTGCTGGGGGTGCCGATCTACCTCGTTCACACCTCGTGCATCGACGCCTTAGAGGCCATCACCCGGGCGCGCCTGGAGGGCCAGCAGGTCTTCGCTGAGGTGCTCGCCCAGCACCTCGTCATCGACGACTCGGTGTACCTGAACCCCGACTGGGACGCCGCGGCGCATTATGTGATGAGCCCGCCGTTCCGCTCCAAGGAGCATCAGGCGGCCTTGTGGCGTGGCCTTCAGGCGGGGATGTTGCAGACCACGGCCACAGACCACTGCTGCTTCTGTACGCCACAAAAACGCGCGGGCGTAGACGACTTCCGCAAGATCCCCAACGGGACGGGCGGTGTTGAGGACCGCATGGGCGTGTTGTGGCACCACGGCGTGCGCACGGGCAAGCTCTCGCCGAGCCAGTTCGTGGCCGCCACCTCGTCGAGCTGCGCGAAGATCTTCAACATCTTCCCCCAGAAAGGCGCGATCATGGCCGGGGCGGACGCCGACATCGTCATCTGGGATCCCAACAAAACCCGCACGATCTCCGCGAAGACCCACCACCAGAACATCGACTTCAACATCTACGAGGGCATGGAGATCACCGGAAACGCCGCGATCACCCTGTCTCGGGGCATGGTGGTGTGGGAGAACGACCAGCTCCAGACCGTGCGGGGTCGCGGCCAGTACGTCAACCGCCCGTGCTTCGCGCCGTTCTGGGACACCCAGGCCCGGCGGAACCTGCAAGACACCCGCGTTCCTGTGCAACGTAAGACCTGAGCCCCGGTTGACCTGAGCAGGAGCCGCCATGACCGAGTCGCCCCAACACCCCGACGCTAGCCTGATCAACGACGACATCCGCCCGGTGCTCAGCGCCGAGCGGCATTGGTCGGTGATGGACATGGCGAGCCTGTGGATCGGCATGGTCGTCTGTGTGCCGACCTACATGCTCGCCGCGGGGCTCATCTCCCAAGGCATGAGCTGGAGCGAGGCCGTCGGCACCGTGCTTCTGGGCAACCTCATCGTGCTCGTGCCGATGATCCTCAACGGTCACCCGGGCACCAAGTACGGCGTGCCGTTCCCGGTGTTGGCCCGGGCGGCGTTCGGGATCCGCGGCGCCCATGTGCCCTCGCTCCTGCGCGCGCTCGTGGCCTGCGGCTGGTTCGGCATTCAGACCTGGATGGGCGGCTCGGCCATCTTCCAGCTCGCGAACGTGGCCTTGGGCGGGGTGCTCGACGCCACGCCGCTCGGCTTCATCGGCATCTCATTCTCCCAGCTCGTGTGTTTTTTCATCTTCTGGGGCGTGCAGGTCGCCATTCTTTGGCGGGGTGTGGAGTCCATTCGGGCCTTGGAGGTCTGGGCGGCGCCGTTTCTGATCGCCATGGGCCTAGCGCTTCTGGGCTGGGCGTACAGTGAGGCCGGTGGGTTTGGCCCGATGTTGGCCACGCCGAGCCAGTTCGCCGTGGGTGGGCCCAAAGAGGGCCAGCTCGCGTCTGTGTTTTTCCCCAGCCTCACGGCCATGGTGGGCTTCTGGGCCACCTTGAGCCTGAACATCCCCGACTTCACCCGCTACGCCAAGACCCAGCGGGATCAGGTGCTGGGGCAGGCCATCGGGCTCCCGGCGACGATGACGCTGTTCGCGTTCATCGGCGTGGCCGTCACCAGCGCGACGACGGTGATCTACGGCGAGGCCATCTGGGATCCAACCGTGCTCGTGGGCCGCATCGGCGGGCTTCTCACCGTGGGCCTGAGCCTGTTCGCGCTGATCATCGCCACCCTGAGCACCAACATCGCCGCGAACGTCGTCTCCCCGGCGAACGCGATGATCAACGCCGACCCCCAGCGCATCACCTTCCGCATGGGCGCCATGGTCACGGCCATCTTGGGCGTGGTGATCATGCCCTGGAAGCTCATGGCCGACCCAACGGGCTACATCTTCACCTGGCTCATCGGCTACTCCGCGCTTCTGGGCCCCATCGGCGGCGTGCTCGTCGCGGACTACTTCTTGGTGCGGAAGACTGTGCTGGATGTGGAGGGCCTCTACCGCAACGAGGGCCCCTACACCTACACAGGCGGCTTCAACCCCGCGGCGATGATCGCGCTCGCCTGGCCATCGCCCCCAGCCTCCCCGGATTTTTACACCAGGTCAAGCTCGTGGAGTCCGTTCCCGCGGTGTTTGACCAGCTCTACACCTACGCCTGGTTCGTGGGCTTCGCCGTCGCGCTCGTGACCCACACCGCGCTGATGGCCCTTCTGCCCCACGGATCCTTCACCCCGCCTGCGCGCCGCGCTTAGCCTGAGAGAGATCCAATGAACAGCGACGAGATGGTCCGACTGTGCCGAGAGCACACGATGTACACCTGGGGCGCGGGCGACGCCATGGACGTCGTGCCCGTGGAGCGCGCCGAGGGCGTGTACTTCTGGACACCGGACGGCAAACGGTTCATCGACTTCAACAGCCAGTTGATGAGCGTGAACATCGGCCACAGCCACCCCAAGGTCATCGCCAAGATGAAGGCGCTCTTGGACGGCCTGATCTTCGTTCACCCGGGCACGGCCACGGAGTCCCGGGCGCTTCTGGGCCAGCGTCTGGCGCAGATCTGCCCCGGCGACATCAACTCCTTCTTCTTCACCTTGGGCGGGGCCGAGGCCAACGAGAACGCCGTGCGCGCGGCGCGACTGTTCACCGGCCGCCAGAAGATCCTCAGCCGTTACCGCAGCTACCACGGCGGCACCCACCTCACGATGCAGCTCACCGGCGACCCCCGCCGCTGGGCGAACGAGCCCGGCGCCCCCGGCGTCGTGCGTGTGATGGACCCCTGGCCGCTCACCTACTCCTGGGGCGACGACGAGGAGGCCATCACCCGCCAGCACCTCATCTATCTGGAGGAGGTGATTCAGTACGAGGGCCCCCACACCATCGCCGCGATGATCATCGAGACGGTCGTGGGCACAAACGGCATCTTGCCGCCGCCCCAAGGCTGGCTCAAGGGCCTCCGCGCCCTTCTGGACAAATACGGCATCCTGCTCATCTGTGACGAGGTGATGTGTGGTTTTGGCCGCACAGGCCGCTGGTTCGCCTTTGAGCACGGCGACATCGTGCCCGACATCGTCACCATGGCCAAAGGCCTCACGTCGTCCTACCTGCCGCTGGGCGCCGTGGGCCTCCGCCAGCCCATCGCCGATCATTTCCGCAAGAACGTGTTCTGGGGTGGGCTCACCTACAACAGCCACCCGCTGTTGATGGGGCACGGCCTTGGCCGTCCTCGACGTGATGGCGGAGGAGGGCATCGTCGAGCACGCCGCACAGATGGAGCATGTGATGCGCGCCGAGATGCAGGGCCTCAAGGATCGCCACCCCACGGTGAAGACCTTCCGCGCGATTGGACTGTTCGGCATGGTCGATCTCCAGAAGGACAGCAAAGGCACGCCGATGGCGCCGTACAACGGCAGCCACCCGGCCATGGGCGCGTTCGCCAAACGGATCAAGGAGCGTGGGCTGTACACGGTCACCCGGTATGGCAGCTTCCATGTGAACCCACCGCTCACGATCACTCCGGCGGAGCTGCGGGAGGGGTTTGAGATCCTGGATGACGCCTTGGGCGTGGTGGATGGGTATTTTGAGGGCTGAACCATGAGGCTCACGCGGCTCAAGATCATTCGGCATCGCTGGTGTGCCCCGACGGAGCTGATCCTCGGGGCGAAGCGGCAGCTTGTGCTGGGGAAGAATGGCACGGGGAAGACAAGTTGTGCCCTGCGGCGACTGTACGGCGTGCTGCACCTCGTCGTACTTCATCCATGTGCGCCCCGACGACAAAGCGGCGTTGGCGCGGATCCCCAAGAAGCTGCTCTTCG
>JADKFE010000037.1 GCA_016717595.1 Deltaproteobacteria bacterium
GATCCATTTGCCCGCGTATTGAGACAGGCTGATCTCGCCATGCGTCGAGGGGGCGGTGAACTGGGGGGCGGCGTCGCCGATGCGGGGGATGCCGGTGATCTCGCTCATGGTGGCCTCGTGGGTGCGGGGGGAGGGTCAGGCGGGCGCGCCGCCATGACCGGCCTCATGCTTAGGGACAAAAAATCCAAGGTCAAGTGATGCGCCAACGCGGGGTGGTGACTTTTTTGGGTCACCACCCCGCGCGGCGTCGTGGGGGTTGATCGTGGGATGAGATCGTGGGCCTACGCGATGGCCTCCTCCACCAGGGGCGGCGGCGGCGGGGCGGCGGGGCCCAAGGCCTCGGAGAGCACCTCGCTCATGTGCTCCACGAGCACAAACCGCATGGAGCTGCGCACCTCCGGCGGGAGCTCCTCAAGATCAGCCTCGTTCCGTTTGGGCAAGATCACCGTCTTCACCCCGCGCCGATGGGCGGCGAGCACCTTCGACTTGATGCCGCCCACGGGCAGCACGCGGCCCCGAAGGGTGGCCTCGCCGGTCATCGCGAGGGACTCGTAGACCTGGCGACCGGAGAGCAACGACGCCAAGGCCGTGAACATCGTCACACCGGCGGACGGGCCATCCTTGGGCACGGCCCCAGCGGGCACATGCACATGGATGTCTTTGTCGGTGACCGCGTCCGGGCGAATGCCCAGCGCGCGGTGGTTGGACAAGACGTAGGTGAGCGCGGCGCGGGCGGACTCCTTCATCACGTCGCCGAGCTGGCCCGTGAGGATGAGGTTGCCGCGTCCGGGCAAGAGGCTGGCCTCGACGTAGAGCACGTCGCCGCCCACCGGCGTCCAGGCCAAGCCCGTGGCGATGCCCGGGTGTTTGATGAGCTCGTGGGCCTCCTCGTGAAACTTCCGGCGCTTGAGGTACTTGGAGAGATCGTTCGGGGTGACGACGAGCGGCGGCACAAGCTCACCCTTGGCGCGCATCACGGCGGCGGCGCGGTAGATGCGGCCCAGCACCCGCTGGAGCTGGCGCACGCCGGCCTCACGGGTCCAGCCGTTGATGATCTCCTCGATGGCCTCGGGGGTGATCTCGACGTCCCCCGGGAAGAGCCCGGCGTTCTCGGCGAGGCGATCGAGCAGGTGGCCTTTGGTGATCGTCTGCTTCTCTAAGGCGGTGTAGCCCGCGATCTCGATCACCTCCAGACGATCCTGGAGCGGCCCCCGGATCGGGCTGAGATCGTTCGCCGTGGCGATAAACAGGGCCTTGGAGAGATCGAAGGGCACCTCCAGGTAATGATCGGTGAAGGCGTGGTTCTGCTCGGGATCGAGGATCTCCAGAAGCGCCGCCGAAGGATCTCCGCGGTAGTCCGCGCCGACCTTGTCCAGCTCATCGAGGAGGATCACCGGATCCGCGGTTCCGGCGCGGCGGATGCCCTCCATCAGACGCCCGGGGCGGGCGCCGATGTAGGTGCGGCGGTGGCCACGAAGCTCGGCCTCATCTCGCACCCCACCCAACGCCACACGGACGAGCTTTCGGCCCGTGGCGTCGGCGATGGCCTGGGCGATGGACGTCTTGCCCACACCGGGAGGGCCCACGAGCAAGAGCACGTCGGCGCGGCCGGTGCCCGAGAGCTTACGCACGGCGAGGTGCTCAACCACCTGGCGTTTGATGTCGTCGAGGCCGTGGTGGCTGCGGGCCAGGGCCTCCTCCAAGGCCCCGAGATCGACGTCTACGGCGGTGGACTTGCCCCAGGGCATGTCCGCGATCCACTCCAGCCAGTCCGTGGCGACGTTACGCTCGGGAGAGCTCGCGCCGAGGCGCTCCAGGCGGCGCAGCTCACGGTCGACCGTCTCACGCACCTCATCGGGCAGGGCGGCGGCGGCGAGGCGGGCCTTGATGCGAGACAGATCTTCGTCTTTGTCCTCGCCGAGCTCCTCTTTGATGGCCTGGAGCTGGCGGCGCAGGATGACGTCGCGCTGCTGCTCGCGGGCGTCGGTCTCCAGGCGGTCTTTGATGCTCTTCTGGGCGGAGATGACCTCCTTCACCCGGATGAGCTGGGTGAGCGTGCGCTCCACACGCACCACGGGGTCGGCGGTCTGAAGCAGCTCACGGCGCCATTCTTCGGGGGCCTCGATCAGCGAGGCGACGGCGTCCGCGAGGCGCCCGGGCTCGGTGGCCAGGCTGAGGATGGGCGCGGCGCGCTCTTGGCCGCCGAGGAGCTCCGCCGTCTCTTTGACGGCCTCGATGAGCGTGCGGGTGAGGCCCTCGTGGTGGGGCGAGCCCTCCCACATCTCCACGACACGCTCAAACGTCGCCTCGAGGTGAGGGCGGGTTGAAGGAAATCCCGTGAGGCGCACACGCGCCACACCTTGCACAATCACGCGGCCGGCGTCTGGGCGCTCGACGACGCGGGCGAGGGTGGCGATGGGCAGCAGATCCGAGGGCAGGGGCTCGGCGACGGGGTCGCGCTGCACGGCGATGAGCACATAACCGCCGTGAGACGCGTCTAAAGCGCTGCGGGAGAGGCTGCGGGCCACCCCGAAGGCGCTGACCCCCGCGGGAAGGAGCACCCCGCGACGCAGCGCGAGCACGGGGAGGCTGCGGGGGAGGGGCTCGGGGGTCTCGAAGCGCAGAGTGGTGTCCGCCATTTGTGGCTCCACGACGCGCGAGGCGCGTCACAGGTTCGTAGGGAACGAGCGTGAACAGTCGTCGTTGTTTGATCTCCTCAAGGGGAGGAGAGCCGCGGGCCCAAGCGTCTCATCTCGTCTCGCTGTCGGCCTCGCCACGATGAGCTACGCACCTACTCTAGGGGCGGCAAGAGAAAAAGTTGACTCCCCAACGTAACCGGGCAGCGCGGTTAGCTCGGCTCGACATCCGCAGGAGCCTGCGTTGGATCAGCCGCAGGGGGCGCGGCGTGGTGGCGACGACGGGTGAATCGCGCCACCACCGGGGTGAGCGCGAGGGTCGCGACGGCGCGGGCGGGCTTGGTGAGCAAGGTGAAGGCGTACGCGGCGGCGAGGGTGCTGGCGCTCCCCGCGGTGGTCTCCACCTGAAACCCGAGCTTGATCGCCGCGTAGCTCGCGGCGATGGTGCCGATGAACAAGGTCATCCACACGCCCAAGGCCACGCCGCCGAACTCTTCCATGAGCGCCTGCAGGCGGGTGGAGAGGGCGGCGAGGCGGGCGCGGAGGGAGGGGGCGTCTTGGCTCATCGACGCCCTCTATCTCAACCCTCACCCGCCCGCACATGAAGGATGACGCTCAGGGGCTGGGGCAGCGCGCGCGGAGCTCGGCGACGGACTCCGCGGCGCCCGCGGCCTCAAGCTCGGCGAGGTAGACCTGGGCCGCGCCGCAGCCCTCGACCAGGGCGCTGAGCTGGGCCGCGCGCTGGAGGGCCCAGGGACGCCGCGCCTCCTGCTTCGTGTTGAGGTAAGCCCGGGCCTCTTCCAAGGCCTGAGGCCAGCTCGCCGAGGAGGTGAAGACGTCTAGGCGCACGGCGTGCAGCTCAGCGCGGGTGTCGGCGCTCAAGTCAGCGGCGGCGAGGCCCGCGGCGGTGGCCTGAAGCAGCTCATCGGCGGAGGCTGAGGCGGACTGCAGGGCGCGGGCCCGGCCAAGCTGACCCGCCGCCGTGGTGGGCAAGCAGGTGTGGGACTGGCCTTGGGTGATCTCCACCGCGCTGCCGTCCTCGCAGGTGACGCCGACCTTGCCGCGCTTCACCCGGACTTGGGTGCCGAGGGCCGAGCGCTCCACGTCAAAGATCGTGCCCAGCACACGCACCTCCCCTTCGGGGGTGCGCACGCGGAGGTCGATGCCTTCGCCGGGGGTGACGGAGAAGGTGGCGACGCCGCTCTCCCAGACGATGCGGGGAGCCTGGGAGGTGCCGCTGGCTTGGCCGACGCCGCTGTACTCCACAGCGACGTGCTCACCCAAGGTCGCGGTCAGCGCCGTGGACTCCGCGCTCGCGCTCATCGCCAGAGACACCGGGGTGGGCTCGGGTGTGCGCAGGGCGAAGAAGGCCGCGATGGCCGCTCCGGCGAGGCCGAGGCTGAGCGCGGGCCAGGGGATGGCCCAGGGGCTCGGCTTGGGCGCGCGGGCCTGGCGAATCAGGCGGTCATATCGAGCCCGCTCCTCCTCGTGGAAGGTGGTCTCGCGGGCAAAAGTCTTCAGGGGGTGCTCGTGGTCCATAGGAGTCCTCCGTACGCGTCGTCGCTCGGTTCGGGGGGTGCAGCGAGATCCGGGCTTACGCGTTTGGCCTCTCGGATGAAGTGACTGCGGGCGAGACGAATACGGCTCTTGACCGTCCCCACGGGCAAGCCCAGGAGCTCAGCCACCTCCGCCTGGGAACGATCCTCGATGAAGCACAGCACGAGGATGTCGCGCTGCTCATCGGGGATGCGGTCCAAGACGGCCATGACCTGAAGAGATGTCTCGCCGAGATCGGCGTGGCGCTCAGGAGAAGCGCCCTTCGCCGGGCCCTCGGGCTGGCCCTCAAACCAGCCCGTGACCTTTCTGACCCAGGCGCGCCGCCGCTGGCGGTTGGCCTGGCTGCGGACCACCTGAAAGAGCCAACCGGGGAAAGCGGCGGGCTCCCGCAGGGTGTCCATGCGGGTGATGACCTTCTCCACGACCTCTTGGAAGACGTCGTCGGGGTCCACTCGAGGGCCGGAGAGCCGGCGACACCAGGACACGATCTGCGGCGTCCAATGCCGCAGGACCTGGTCCAGGGATTGCTCATCGCCGTCCATTGCACGTCGTATGAGCTGGTGATCGTCGGTTGGGAAGGCCATCAACCTCCTTAGAGACCTTAGGTGACCGGTCGGATCAGGGTTTTTTAGCGGCGCCCATCGGAGCGGCGATTCACGATCTCTTCAGGGATCTCCAAGGGCGCCGTAGGCTCGCAGGTGTCGCAGCTCGGGGCGAAGCTCCAGCGCGCGTCGTCGCTGCGCAGGTCGCTGTCATCGGTGATCCAGGAGCAGGCGCAGACCCCCGCGGCGCCCGCGGGCATGAGGCCGTCGAGCTGCTCACCCGGCGCCAAGGGGCGAGCTGGCGGCGGGGGCGGCGGAGGGCGGGGGTGGGCGCGAGCGGGCGCGGGCGCTGATCCTACCTCGGGCTTGTCAACCTTGGGGCCCCAGCCGCCCTTGCCGCCCTTGCCGACTGGGTCTTTGACCTTCTTGACCTCATCTTTGGGGAGCGGGATGTCGCCGACGGAGCCGCTGCTGGGGCTCAGCAGGCTGCACGCTCTGTGGACCACGTCCTCTCGGGGTAGCTCGCGGTCGGCCCGGCTCACCGCGTTGGTCTTCACGTCGCCGCGCTCGTCGCGCACGGTGATCGCCCAGCCCGTCGTGGTGGAGCGGATCTGCACCACGGGGCCCGTGGTGGGCGCGGCGGCGCTGGGGGTGAGGCGATAGGACTCGCACAGGCTCAAGGGGCGCTGCCAGTCCGCCACGGCCTCGCCCCCGGGCAAGACCACGGGGACAAGGGGCGCGGAGGTGGTCGCGCCGAGCCACCAAAGTCCGAGAAGAACGGGCATGGTGAAGAAGTATACCCCACAACTCTCACGCGCGGGCGTGCGCGAGATATGATGTGCGTATGCGCCTCCTCCAACTGCTCCTCCTCGCCTGCTCCTCCTCCGGCGTCGCAAAGCTCGACGAATCTGGCGACTCGCTCGCGCCAGAGACCGACAGCGGCGCGCCCATCGACAGCCTCAGCACCTCGGACAGCGATGACTCCGGCGAGTCCGTCGAGGAGGATCCGCCGGATCCCCCCTGCGCGCTGGACGACTCCGGCGGGCTGGCCTTGGCCGTTGAGGGCGACTTCGTGGGTCAAGGTGGGGCGGTCACCGCCAGCCGCGATCGTTGTGAGGCCGCGCTGCACGCCACCGCTGGCGCCGCCACGTCCACGCTGACGATCACCCTCGACGCCTGGGACGGTGAGGGAGAGGCCCTGGTCACCGTGGTCGATCTGCTCGGCGCGCCGCTGGCGGGCCCCGTGGCCGTTGTGGCGGGCGGCGGGTTCAACGTCGGCCTCGTGCGCTCGGGAGAGGTGCTCGTGCGGATCGAGCCCGCAGATCCCGACGCCGGGCCCACCACCCACACCCTCTCCGTGGCCTGCGCCGCGGGCTGTGAGCTGTCTTTCACGCGGCACCCCCTGGTGTTGATGCACGGCATGGGCGGAACCGACAGCTTCCTCGGGCTCTTCGACTACTTCATCGACGTGAAGGAGGCCCTTGAGGCCGAGGGGTATGAGGTGCACACGCCCGCGGTGGACGCCTTTATGCCCACGGAGACCCGCGCTGAGCAGTGGGCGGCCTCCCTCGACACGCTCATGGTGGAGGGCAAAGGACGGCGCTTCAACCTGATCGCGCACAGCCAAGGCGGCATCGACGCGCGGTACCTCGTGAGCGCGCTCGGCTACTCCGACCGGGTGGTGAGCGTCACCACGTTGGCCACGCCCCACCACGGCACGTCCGTGGCCGACGCGGCGATGGGGGTGCTCGACGTGAGCGCCGTGGCCGAATGGATCATCGACGCGGCGATGGCGGGCCTCGCCGCGCTGATCGGCCTGGGGGAGAGCGCCGACTTCTCCGCGCAGCTCGCTGGGCTCACCCATGACGAGATGGCGGCGTTCAACGCCGTGGTGACCGACGTAGACGGCGTCTGGTACCGCTCGTGGTCGGGGCGCACCTGCGGGGCGTTCGACTTCACCTGCCAAGGCGAGACCGACGGCGAGATCGTCGACGCCCACTTCGCCGCCACCTACACCCTCGTGCAGCTCCTCGACGGCGAGAACGACGGCCTCGTGCCCGTGGACTCCGCGATCTGGGGTGAACACCTGGGCACGATGCCCGCCGATCACCTCAACCAGCTCGGCTTCTTCAACAACGCGTTCACCAGCCCCTTTGACCACCTCACCTTCTTCTCTGTTGAGGTGGCGACGCTGCGGGACGCGGGCCTGTAAGCGGGGATCTCGTCAAGGGCTCGTGAGGCGCAGAACCGGCGCGTGGGGCTGAGGTCCGGCGCTGTATTCTGGGCGCTAGGCACCCGAGGAGGCCCCCGTGAGGCTCGACCGAATCCGCAAGCTGTTCAACCTCGCCGCCGACCAGGCGGGCACCCCAGAGGGCGAGGCCGCGGCGCGGATCGCCCGGCGCCTGCTCGTCGAGCGCAGCGTCAGCCTCGCCGAGCTGAGCGAAGAGGAGCGCGCCGCCACGGATCCCTTTGAGCGGCGGGAGATCCTCCTCGGCGGGCCCGCCCACTGGCGCTGCGTACTGGTCTGCGCGGTGGCCGCTCATTGTGACTGCGCCGCCGGATACCTGCCCGGGCGGGGCAAGGCCCGGCTCTACGGGCGGCGGGGGGCGGTGGAGGTGGCGGAGTATCTCTTCGTCGTGCTCAGCCGGGCGCTCACCCGCGAGCGGGCGTACCACCTCGTCACCGAGGCCCGGGGCCTCGACCCTGCGGCGCAGGAGCGCAGCGCCAGCGACTTCTGCCGCTCGGCCATCTTCGCGCTGCAGCTCCGTATGCAGGAGATTCGTGAGCAAGAGCAGGGGGAGCGCCCCGAGGTCACGGCCTTGGTGTCCGCGCAGAGCGCGGGGCTGTGGCGCTGGATGCGTGAGCAGGGCGTGAGCCAGCGGGTGGACGCGCCGTTCCCTTGGGCGATGTCCGAGTCGGGCGTGAAGGCCGGTTACCGCCTGCCCTTGGTGCCTTCGGTCGAGGACGGCTTGGCCGAGACCACCCGCCGCGCCAGAGGTTGAGCCCTCCGCGCGTAGCGCCCTTCGCGTCTCCGCCACGCGCTGCGTAAGCGCCTTCGCGGCCTCACCAGGCTTGGTGAGAATGCCGTCATGCCTCGTCAGGTGGGCGAAAAGCTGGCCGGGGCAGGGTGGCGGCGGCTGGTCGGGCCGGGTTAAGTGCCCGCCCCTGTAACCAGGAGCACCCCGGTGCGCGCGGCCTACTTCGACGTGGACGGCACCCTCGTCCGGACCAACCTCATCCAGCCGACGGTGATGTACTTCGCCAACTCCCAGACCCCCTGGGAGACGTTTAAGCGCATCGGCGGCGCCCTGCTCGATGGCCCGCGGATGGCTCTGGCCGAGCTTCAAGACCGCCGACTGTTCAACGAGGCGCTCTTCTCCCACTTCAAGGGCATGTCTGAAGACCGCCTCATCGAGCTGAGCCGTGAGGTCTTTCAGTCCGTCGTGAAGCCCAACCTCTTCCGCGGCGCGACGGACCTCATCCTCAAGACCCAAGACGCGGGCATGCGGGTGGTGCTCATCACGGGCTCCTTGGACGTGACGATGTTCCACCTCGCCGACCACCTCAACGTGCCGCGGGCGGACATCATCGCGAACCGGCTAGAGATGAAGGACGGCTACGCCACGGGCAAGCTCATGCGCCCCGTCGTCGCCGGGCCGGGCAAAGCCCAGCTCATCGTCGATGACGCCCGAGGCCACGGCCACGACCTCGCCTTGTGCCAGGGCTACTCCGACTCCTACTCCGACGTGCCGATGCTCTCCGTGGTGGGCCACCCCTACTGCGTTCACCCCGACTCCAAGCTGCGCCAGCTCGCCCACGCCTACAACTGGCCCATCCTCGACATCGACACCCCCGCCCGCGGGATGCTCGGTCGCCACTGAACCCTGCGGAATCCTAGAGGCCCTCGATGAGCAGCCACCCCTCCGTCGTCACCATCAGCCACCGCTCGAAGCCGCGGGTCATCTTCTCTGGCGACCAGCTCGTCGAGGTTGATCTCCCCATCGGCACCCGGGTCATCTACCCCAAGCCGCCGCTCAAGCCCTTAAACGACGTCGACGCCGCGATCCGCTACGCGCTCAGCCACCCGCTGAACAGCGAGCCGCTCTACGCGCTCTTGCGTCCGGGCATGAAGGTCACCATCGCCATCGATGACCTCTCCATGCCCCTGCCGCCGATGAAGGCCCCCGACATCCGCGGCCGCGTGGTGGAGGCGGTGCTGGAGCTCCTCGACCAGTACGCCGTCACCGACATCGAGCTCATCATCGCCACGGCCTTTCACCGGCCGATGACGAAGGACGAGATCAAACACACCGTCGGCCCCAAGACCTTCAAACGGTTCTGGCCCAACCGTCTGTACAACCACGACGCCGAGCGCCCCGGCGGCATGACCTACCTCGGCAAGACTGAAGACGGCATCGACGTCGAGATCAACGCCCGGGCCGCCGAGAGCGACCTCATCATCTACTCAAACCTCACGTTTGTGCCGATGAACGGCGGCCACAAGTCCTTGGGCACGGGGCTCGTGGGCTACAAGACCTTACGCCACCACCACAACCCGGCGACGATCCGCGCGTCGGAGACCTACATGGATCCCAAGGTCTCCGATCTCAGCGCCAAGCTGGAGCGGGTGGGCAAGCTCATCAACTCCAAGATCAAGGTGTTCACCATCGAGACGACGGTGAACAACCGGATGTTTGACACGCCGCTGGAGTTCTTGTCCAAGAACGAGGACGAGCTCACGCCCACAGAGGAGCGTGGTCTCAAGGCGCTGGTGAAGGCCCTGCAGATCCTCCCCCAGCCCGCGCGCCAGGCCATCTTTGAGCGTGTGCCCGCGCCGTATGGTGTCATCGGCGTGTGGGCCGGTGAGACGGAGGCGGTGCACAAAGAGACGCTCAAGAAGTGTTACGAGCAGCTCCTCGTGCCCGTCGAGGGCCAGTCTGACATCGTCATCTTCCCGATCCCCTACATCAGCCCCTACAACGTCGGCGCGTTCTTGAACCCGCTGCTCGTCTCGGTGATGGCCCAGGGCTATCTGTTCAACCTCTCCAAAGGCGCGCCTTTGGTGAAGAAGGGCGGAACGGTCATCATCACGCACCCCTGCTCCGACAAGTTTGATCGGGAGCAGCACGCGCCTTACGTCGAGTTCTTCCACAAGATCCTGACACAGACAAAAGACGCGATGGAGCTGCACAAACGTTTCGAGCGCGACTTCTCCAGAAACCCCGGCTACATCCAGATGTACCGCACGGGCAAGGGTTACCACCCGGCCCACCCCTTCTACATGTGGTACTGGGGCGAGAACGGTCGCCAGCACATCGGCCGGGTGATCGTCGTCGGCGCCGACAACGAGTATGTGCCGAAGATCCTCGGCTATGAGACGGCGCCCACGATGAACGAGGCCCTGCGGATGGCGCGTGAGACGGCGCCGCCGAGCCCGTCGATCACGCTGTTCCGCATCGCGCCGATGGTGATGACTGAGGTCACCCCAGGCAAAGCCGCTGGGGTGTTGGCGGAGACGAGCGGCGAGGAGGACGACGCTCTATGAGCGAGCTCACCCAAGGGCGCCGCGCCCGTCCGCTCATGCGCGGCGCTTCACCGGTCGCCGCCTGCTGGCGGTGGGCGGCACAGGCTTCTTGGGCAAGGTGTGGCTCTCGCTGCTGCTGCACCGGTATCCCGAGCTCGGCCACGTCTACCTCGTCGTGCGCCCCCGCAAAGGCCAAGACACCCAGGCGCGCTTCTGGGCCGAGGTCGTCACCTCGCCGACGTTTGACCCTCTTCGCGAGAAGTACGGTCGCACGGGCTTTGAAGAGTTCATCAAAGAGAAGATCACGCCGATCCCCGGCGACGTCTCCGACCCCTTCGCGGGGGTGCCTGAGTCTGTGCGGGATCAGCTCCGCGGGCGCATCGACGCGATGGTGAACATCGCCGGTGTGGTCGATTTTAACCCGCCGCTGGACTACGCGCTCAAGTCCAACGCCTTCGGCATGCAGAACCTCGTCGCCTTGGCCAAAGACCTGGGCGGCGTGCCGTTTATGCACACCTCCACCTGCTATGTGGCGGGGGACCGCACGGGGGAGGTCCACGAGATCGACCCTCTGTCGTACCCATTCCCCAAGGCCGACAAGCTCGAGAAGCAGCACTGGGATCCGGCGCGAGAGATCGCCGAGTGTGTGGACTTGGTCGAGAACGTGCGCCACCGCGCCAACGACGCCTTCCGGCAGTCGGCGTTCTTGGATCAGGCCAAGAAGAACCTCATCGACCGGGGTGAGCCCGCCCGGGGCAGCGCCTTGGCCGATGAGCTAGAGAAGGTGCGCCGCAAGTTCATCGAGGACCGTCTCATCAAAGACGGCACCGAGCGGGCGAAGTTCTGGGGTTGGCACAACATCTACACCTACACCAAGAGCATCGGCGAGCAGATCCTCTGCCTCTCGGGCCTGCCGTTCACGATCGTGCGCCCGGCGGTGATCGAGTCGTCGATGGAGTACCCCGAGGTGGGCTGGTGTGAGGGTGTGAACACCTCCGCGCCGCTGATCTACCTGTCGATGAAGGGCCCCGGCGGCTTCCCGGCAGAGAAAGAGTCTGTGCTGGATGTGATCCCCGTAGACATGGTCTCCGCGGGCATGATCTGCGCCTTGGGTGAGCTTCTTGAGGGCTCCCCGCGCGTCGTCTACCAGCTCGGCAGCTCGGACAGCGCGCCTTTGCCGATGTACCGGCTCATCGAGCTCGTGGGCTTGGGCAAACGCCGCCACTACAACGAGAAGGCCGGCGGGAACCCGCTGTTCAACTGGATCATGGCCCACAATGAGCCGGGGCACATGACGGCGAATGAATACTACGCCTCGGGCCCCACCGCCCAGGCGGGCTGGGTGAAGAGCGTCGCGGGCTTTGTGCGCTCGGTCGGGGGGCCGCTCAAGCCGCTCACCGGGCCGGCCGCGAAGCAGCTTGAGACCGTGTCGAAGCAGCTCCTCATCCGCGCACGAATCCTCGACCAGTTTGTGCCCTTCACCGCGACCCACAACTACCGCTTCTCCTGCGCGAACACCCGCGCGGCGTACATGCGCCTGCCAGACGGCGAGCGGGCGCTGTTGCCGTGGTGGCCCGAGCGTATCGACTGGCGTTATTACCTCCTCGACGTGCATATTCCTGGCCTTGAGCGCCACGTCATGCCCGAGATCGACGAGCGCATCTCCAAGCCCGCTGAGGCCCTGCGCCGCCACGACACGCTCACGGATCTGATCGACGAGGTGGCCGAGCGGCACCGCCACGCCGCCGCCCTGGCGCAAACCCACACAGACGGCTTCGCCGTCGTCACCTACCAGAGCCTTCGGGAGCACGCGCTCACCGTGGCCGCGCGCCTACGGTCCCTTGGGCTCAACCCGGGTGACCGCGTGCTCGTCTCGGGGCAGAACCACCCCGACTGGCCGATCGTGTACTTCGGCGCGCTCTACGCGGGCGGCGTCGTGGTGCCGGTAGACCCCGCGCTCAAGCCCGAGCAGATCGTCAACATCGAGTCTGTGGCCCAGCTCCGCTTCGCGGTGATGGACCAGAAGGCCGGCGCCTTCGGTGAGGCGATCCTCTGCGCCAAGCTTGACCTTCACGAGCTGGCCGACTCCGGTGACGCTGAAGAGCTCGAGGCGGCCCTGGCCGCGGAGCCCCACCGCAACAAGCCGAACGACGTGGCCAGCATCCTGTTCACCTCGGGCACCACAGGCACGCCCAAGGGCGTGATGCTCACGCACACAAACTTCTGCTCCTTGTTGGGCAGCTTGGGCAAGATCTTCCCCCTGCGGGAGACCGACCGCATCCTCTCGGTGCTGCCCCTGCACCACACCTTCGAGTTCTCCTGCGGCCTGCTGCTGCCGCTCTCTCGCGGCGCGCGGATTATTTACCTGGACGAGATCAACGGTGAGCGTCTCACCTACGGTCTGCGTGAGGGGCGCGTCACGGGCATGGTGGGCGTCCCGGCGCTGTGGCAGCTTCTGGAGCGCCGCATTCGCGGCCAGGTCAAAGAGAAGGGCGCGTTCTTTGAGGTCGCCGTCGATCTGGGCCTCGATCTCAACCGTTGGCTGGGCAAGACGGCGGGGCTCGACGTCGGTCGGCTCTTCTTCGGCTCTGTCCATGAGCGCCTCGGCGGAAACATCCGGTTCCTCATCAGCGGCGGCGCGGCCCTGCCTCGTGAGACGCACCAGCTCTTCCAGGGCTTGGGGTTACATCTCGCCGAGGGGTACGGGCTCACCGAGGCCGCGCCGGTGCTCGCCGTGGCTGAAGGTGGCCCGGGCACCAAGGCCGGCAGCGTCGGCAAGGCCATCCCTGGCGTGACGCTCAAGATCCTCAACCCCGACAAGGATGGTGTGGGGGAGGTGATCGCCCGCGGTCCGAACGTGATGGTGGGCTACTTCGGCAACGCTGAGGCCACGGCCCAGGTGCTCGACGGGGACGGCTGGTTACACACCGGCGACATCGGGCGCATCGATCACAAAGGGCGCCTCTCGCTGTTGGGGCGGTCCAAAGAGGTCGTGGTCAACGCGTCTGGGGAGAACATCTACCTGGACGACGTCGAGTCTAGCCTTGGGACCGTGTCAGGTGTCAAGGAATATTCGCTCGTGGGCCTCGCCGACCCGCGTGGTGGTGAACGTCTGGGCTTGCTCGCGGTGCCGGAGGAGGTCGTGGGCCTCGATCGCAGCTCGACCCACGCCCGGGTAAAAGAGGCGCTTCGTGACGCCGTGGCCAAGCTCCCCGCGTCTCAACGTCCGTCCGTGATTCATCTCGTAGACGCCGATCTCCCGCGCACCAGCTCTCGGAAGGTGGTGCGGAAGGAGGTCAAGAAGGTTCTGGAGAAGATCGTCGCGGCCTCGGCGTCAAAACCGCGGCGCGGCGAGAGCGTGGCGGAGCCCGTGGCCCTGGCCATCGCCCAGGTCGCGGGGGTGGATCCCTCCACGGTCACCGCCGACACACGAATGGCGGATGAGCTGCACTTCGACTCCTTGATGTGGGTCGAGCTGGCCTCCGCCTTAGAGAGCATGGAGGGCGGCCAGCCCGACGCCGAGGCGCTCACGCGCTGCGAGACCGTCGCGGACGTGGTGCGTCTGGTGAACGTGCCCAAACCGACGATTGTGCGGGAAGAGGACGTTCGTGACCGGGTTCACATCCCCAACGTCATCGCCCAGCCGCTCAAATCAGCCTTGGGCTGGGCGCAGCGTGAGCTGTACGGCACGGGCCTACGCACAGAGGTCATCGGCCAAGGGAACATCCCCCAGAACCGCCCGGTGATCGTGGTGAGTAACCACTGCTCTCACCTCGACATGGGCCTCGTGAAGTACGCCCTCGGGCCCTATGGCCAGAAGCTCGTCGCCTTGGCGGCGAAGGACTACTTCTTTGAGGGCAACAAGTGGGTGGTGGCGTATTTTGAGCAGCTCACCAACCTAGAGCCCATCGACCGCAAGCGGGGCTTCCGGGCGAGCTTAGAGCAGGCGAAGTCGGTTATCTCCAACGGCAACGTCGTGCTGCTCTTCCCCGAGGGCACACGCCGCACAGATGGTGTGGTGGGCGAGTTTAAGCCGCTCGTGGGCTGGCTCGCCTTAGACACGGGCTTCGACATCCTGCCCATGCACTTGGAGGGCACGTTTGACGCCTTGCCCAAGGGCGCCATCGTGCCTCGTAAGCGTGACGTGAAGGTGCGCATCGGCCCGGCGCTCACGATTGAGGAGCTGCAGCGGCTCACCCACGGCCTCAAGCACGGTGACGCCGCCCGGCGTGTGGCGCGTATGGCGCAGACGGCGGTAGAGGCCCTGCGCGACGGCGAGGTGTTGGAGCTCAGCCGCTGCGCCCCTGAAGACTTCGTCGAGGTGGAGGCGCCCAAGGAGCCCGCGGTGGTGACCGCGCTTAAGGGCCTGCCCACACGCTTCGCGAAGGATCGTCTGGAGCGCCCGATCTCCTGGTACTTCTCGCTGGGCGAGAAGGACGGCCCCAAGTGGACGGTGATCCTGACCGAGGAGGGCTGCACGGTCTCCGAGGGGCGCCCGCCCGGCGGCTCCGCGGACTGTGTGGTGAAGACCTCGCCCGAGATCCTCACCCGCATCATCCGCGACGGCTACGTCCCTGATCCCGGCGAGTTCTTCTCAGGGGCCATCAAGACCAACGACATCCCGCTGCTCATCGAGTTCTCGCGGGTGTTTCAGCTCTCGGAGGTGTCGCTGTGAGGATCTGTGTCACCGGCGGCACGGGCTTTCTGGGCCGACACGTCGTCGAGCGTCTCAAACGTAACCATGAGCTGGTCGTGCTCGCGCGGCGCCCCAAGCCCATCGAGGGCGTCTCGGTCGCCAAGGGCGACGTGACCGATCGGGCCACGCTGCCGTCGGCGATGGACGGCTGCGAGGCGCTCATTCACCTCGCGGGCTTCGTCTCCCAGCACCCCGACGACGCCGAGCGTCTGTATGACGTTCACGTCCGGGGGACGGAGAACGCCCTGGAGGAGGCGCGGCGCGCGGGCATCAAGCGGGTGGTGTATCTCTCCACCTCGGGCACCGTCGCCGTCTCCAAAGAGGAGGAGTTCATCACGAATGAGTCCTCTGAGACGCCCAAAGAGATCATCTACCGTTGGCCGTATTACCGCTCGAAGCTCATCGGCGAAGAGACCGCTCTGGCGAAGAGTGACGCGGGCTTCGGCGTGATCTCGCTGAACCCTTCGCTGTTGTTGGGGCCGGGCGACACAGACGGCGAGAGCACACGCTCCATCCGGATGTTTTTGGATGGTCAGCTCCCCGTGGCGCCTCCTGGCGGCTTGTCCTTCGTGGACGCCCGGGACGTCGCGACGGCGGTAGAGACGGCCCTGTGGCGAGGGCGCCCGGGCAGTCGATACCTGCTCGGCGCGGTGAACATGACGTTTATGGCGTATTATGAGCGCCTCGCGCGGCTCACCACGCTCAAACCCCCGGCGATGAAGGCGCCGCCGATCATGCGCACGGCCCTTGATTGGCTGCCCGGCTGGGGCAAGAACGGCTTCGGCTTCGGGTTCACCGTGGACCGCGTGAGCATGGAGCAGGCCTGTCACACCTGGTATCTCGACGACACCCGGGCTCGGGCTGAGCTGGGCTGGTCGCCACGGGATCCCATCGAGACGCTCCGCGACACCCTCGCGGACATGCTCGATCGGTCCAAAGGTTACAACGCGGCGTCCCACCTGCGGGGTTAAGCCGAGATCAACGCCGCGTTTGGGTCGCCCTGACGAGAGGGGCGGGCTCTGCGCGGCGCCCAGACGACAAGAAGCTGGGGTCACCAGCCAAAAAAATGGAGCGCAGATGTCCATCACGACGCACATGCTCACGGGGGCCACGGGTTTTGTAGGGAGCGCAATCCTGCTGGAGCTGCTCTTACGAACCAACGATCCCATCGTCGCCATCGTGCGAGCCTCCTCTGGCCAGACCCCCGAGCGGCGGCTTCACGACACGCTGGAGGCCGTCGCCCAAGGGTTTGGCCTGGATGAGGCCTGGCGGTCGCAGCTTGGGCGCCTGCGTGTGGTGGCGGGTGACATCACCGCGCCGGGCTGTGGGGTGGAGGAGACGCTGCCCGCGGCGCGGTGGGTGGTGTGGCACGCCGCGGCCTCGCTCCAGTACCAGGATCGCCACCGCGAGCAGATCGAGCGCACCAACATCGAGGGCACACGCAACACCCTCGCCTTGGCGAGCGCCTTGGGCGCCGAGCTGTTTCACCACGTCAGCACGGCCTACGTCGCCGGGCGGCGCATCGGGCTCGTGGCGCCTGTGCCGGGCGATCTAACGCTCGTGAACAACCACTACGAGCGCAGCAAGGTCATCGGCGAGCAGCTCGTGATGGCGTCAGGGCACCGGTATCGCATCTTTCGGCCGGGGATCGTGATCGGGCACGCTCGCACGAAGTACGCGCTGAACTACAACGGCATGTACGGCTTCTTGCGCGGGCTGATCAAGTTTCGTGACGTGCTCGACCGCACACAGCCCGGCCTCTCCACCCGCACGGTGGTGCAGATGCGCTGTGACGAGGTCGGCGAGCTCGGCCTCGTGACCGTGGATGAGGTCGCGCGGGAGGTGGTGCTCCTGGCGCAGCGGGACGCGCCGGTGGGGATTTACCACATCACCAACCCGACGGCGCCAAACGTCGCCGAGACGATTCATACCCTGTTTGATCTGGCGCGGCTCCCGCGCCCGACCTTCGTGAACGACGAGGCGGGCTACTCCACCCTGGATCGTAAGCTCTCCGAGCGCCTGGAGTTTTACCGCTCCTACCTCGTGAACCCCAAACAGTTCTGCCGCGCCTCTGTGCAGGCCGTCTTGGGGGAGGAGTCCTCGCCGGGCTTGGCGCTGCCGCCCGAGCAGATCCTCACCTTTGGCCAAGGCTACGCCGCCCAGGTGGAGGCGGAGCGTGTCGATGTGCCGGTGTCTCGGTGAGCGCCCCGGTGCTGGTGCTCGGCACAGGGCGCTGTGGCTCGACCTTACTCTCTGAGATCTTGCGGGATCACCCGACGATCCTCAGCGTGTCGGAGCTCATCGCGTTTGTGACGGATCTCGGCAGCCGCATCCCCGAGGTGCTGCCCAAAGGGGAGGTAGACGGGGCGACGTTCTGGTCTTGGCTCGCCGGGCCACAGCCGCTGCAGAGCACCTTGCTCGCCCACGGTTTACGCATGAAGGAGGTGATCTACCCCTTTGAGCGCGGCCGCTTCACCCCAGACGCGCTGCCGCCGATCCTCCAGGCCACCTTGCCCCACCTCGCCCCAGACGACCCCGACGCGCTCTTCGACGCCCTCGCGGCGGAGGTGCCGTCCTGGCCGGCCGCCTCCGCCGCCGACCAATACCGCCGTCTGTTTGTGTGGCTCTGTCAGCGTCTTGGGCGCCGTGTCTGGGCCGAGCGCTCCGGCGGCGGCCTGCGCGTCGCGCCGCGGCTGATCGCGGCGTTTCCCGAGGCCAAGATCGTTCATCTTGTGCGTGACGGGCGCAACACGGCGCTGTCGATGGCGTCTCACATCGGGTTTCGGATGGCCTTCATCCACGCCCAGCTCGTGGAGCTTCTGGGCGTAGACCCGTTCCGTGACCCGAGCCGCCGGGACGAGGAGGATCTGTCGGACGAGCTCGCGGCGCTCTTGCCCGAGAGCTTCTCAAAGCGCGCCTTTGAGGCCTTTGATCTGTCGCCCGTCGTCTGTGGGCACTATTGGTCGGGCGAGATCACCCTCGGCCTCAACGCCCTGGACGCCGTCGCGCCCGAGCGCCTGCTGACGCTGCGGTACGAAGATCTGTGCGCCGATCCCAAGGCCACGCTCTCTCACCTAGGGCGTTTTCTGGAGGATGAGCTTGATCCGGTCTGGTTAGAGGTGGCGGCGGCGCGGGTGGGGCAGGGGACCTCGGCCTGGGAGCGCCTGCCCGCGCGGGAGGCCGCGGAGCTCGACGAGGCGTGTCGGCCCGGCTTTGAGGCCCTCGCCGCGCGGGGGATTCAGCGAGAGAGGCCCCGTTGACCCTCACCACCGTCGCGGTGACCTTGATGGTCGTGCTGCTGATGCTCAGCCTTGGCCTTGAGCTGCGGCTGCAGGATCTTGTGGCGGGCGCGTCGCGCCGCGGTGCGTTTATCGGCGGCCTCGCGCTGAACCTCCTCGCCCTGCCGCTCCTCGTGTTGGCCTTCGGGGAGACCGGCGCGGTGTCCGCCGATGTGATCGTGGGGCTGTTGATCATCGCCGTCGCGCCGGGTGGGCCGGTCGGGGCGGGCATGGCGCGGTTGTCCGCCGCGGACCTGGGCTTCTCCGTGGCGCTCCTCACGGCGCTTGGGGTGCTGAGCGTCGTGACCGCGCCCCTGGCCGTCGTGTTTGGGCTCAGCGGGACGGCGCTCCTGGTGCCGATGTTGACCACCTTGGTGCTCTGTCAGCTCGCGCCCCTCACCCTGGGCATGGCGGCGCGCCGCGCTGGCCAGAGCGGGCGGCGTCGGCGGCGGGGCCGGTGCGTAAGGCGGCGACGGCGCTGTTGTTGCTCATCGTGGTGGGCATGGTCGGGCAGCACCTGGGGCGGCTGCTGGCCGCGCCCCTGGGGGTCCACCTCGCCGTCGTGATCCCGCTTTGCCTGCTGCTGGGGCCGGTCGTTCTTGGCGTCGGGCCCATCCTGCGGGGGCTGTTGATGGTGACGGCGGTGCGGAACCTGTCGGTCGCGCTGTTGTTGTCCGACCGCTACTTCTCCTCGGCGGAGACGCAGACCGTCGTGCTCGTCGCCTCGTGGTGGATCCTCGTGCTGCCGATGGTGGCGGCGGCCTGGGCGGGCGCGCGCGGCGGCAGGACGGCGGCGCCGCCTGATGGGCCCCAATCACGCGCTCACGGCGTCAGGCGCCCCCGGGCGAGCAGGCCCGCGACGATGGGCAGCGCCGCGCAGGCCAGGAGCCGGGTGAGCGTGAGCTTCGCGCCGAGCACGCCGGCCTCGATGGGCAGGCGGGTGAGGTTCAGCAGCGACAGGCTCGTGAGGTAAGTGACCAGCACCCCCGGGCCCACCCCGGCGGCGGCCAGGGCGGCGGTGAGCGGCAGGCCCAGGATCGGCCCGCCCGGCGTGAGCACCCCGGCGAGCCAGGCGAGGCCGAGGCCACGCAGAGAGTCGGGCCCGTTGAGCCACCCCCGCAGCGTCTCCGTGGGCAGCGCCCGCTCCAGAAGCGCGACCAGCAGCACCATCCCGCCGATGATCGGCACCAGCCAAAGGGTGCGGGTGAAGGCGTCTTTGACGAGGGGGGCCAAGGCGCCGGGGCTTCGTCGCTCTGTCCAGGCGGCGAGGCCCACCATCAGCGCCACCATCGACACGATGAGCGCCTTCATCACGCCTCCTGAATCAGCACATAGCCCTGGTCACCGTTCACGAGCAGGCGGTCGCCGGTCTTGATTGTGCGGGTTCCGCCGTCCACAGACACCACGGCGGGGATGCCATACTCACGGGCGACGACGGAGCCGTGGGTCATCAGCCCGCCGACGTCGATGACGACGGCGGCGGCGTGAACAAACAGCGGGGTCCAGCCGGGATCGGTGAACGGCGCGACGAGGATCTCCCCGTGCTTGAGGGTGTCTGTGTTGGGATCGAGGATCACCCGGGCGACGCCCTCGATCACCCCACCAGAGGCCGCGACGCCGACCAAGGCGCCTGGGGGCAGGTGGTCGCGACGAATCGGCGCCATCACCCGCGCGCCGCCGCTCATCATCACCCGAGGCGGGTCGAGCTTCATGAAGCGGGCCTGCTCTTCGCGGCGCCGCTTTACCAGGGCGCGTAGATCCCCGGGCTCCGGCGTCTCCAGCGCGGTGATCAGCTCGGGCAGGCTCAACATGAAGCTGTCCTCGGCTGCGCTGAGGCGACCGGCGCGCACGAGCTCCTCCCCGGCCTGCCGCGCGGCGCAAAGGCCAAGATCGAGCAGGCGAATCATCCCAAACTTGGGGTGCTCCCGCAGGGCGAAGAGCTGGCGGTAGACCGTGGCCAGCCGCCGGGCGAGGGGCGCTCTGAGCCAACCCCAGGCCCCGCGCCGGGCGGCGGCGGTGAGGCGCTCGACCGCGGCGTCGCCGAGGGCCTTCATCTTGTTGTGGTGCGCGCGGTGTCCGCCGGGCTCCCCGGCGTGTAAGGCCCCGGCGATCACCCGCAGGATCACCCCAGGATCGTCGCGGTAACGCGGCTGCCCGACGTCGATCTCCCCGGGGCCGCGCATGCCGAAGCGGCCCAAGAAGGCGTCTAAGGCGACGATCAGCGCCTCGCCGCCGGGCAAGGCGGTCAGCGCCGCGCGACCTTGCTCACCCGCGATGAGCGCGGCCTTGAGCGCCGGGTAGGGCCGGGCGAGATCGGCGAGGTCGCCTACCTCCAGGTCCATCTCCGTGGTGATGTTGTCGGCGAGGCCCCGGGTGAGGTCTCGCAGGGCCTCGGCGTCTGTGTCGGATCCTAAGAGCTTGACCAGCAGGCGCTCAGAGGCCACCCCGGCGAAGACCGGCGCCGCCACAGGAAGCAGCGTCGGGAGAAGCCGCGAGACCAGGCGCCTGAAGCGTTTGAGGCGCGCGAGGGGCGTTGGCTCGGCGAGCACCTGGGCCCGGGCGTCGTGGATGGCGGCGTCAATCCGGCTGGGCACCTGCTTGTGAAGCTGCCGTGGATCGTCCCAGACGAGGGCGCGCAGCATGCGACCCAAGACGGGCAGCAGCACAGACGCCCCGGCGCGGGGGTTGAGTGGATCGGACACCGTCTTGGGGCAGCGGCCCTGGGCCTCGGCGAGATCCGCGGCCACGCGGCTGTCGATGTTCTGCACGGCGGCGAGGGCGCGCGGGCCCAGGGTGGGGTGGGTGAGCAGGGGGGTGACGTCAAAATACACCCGGCCCCCGGCCTCCCGCGCGAGGCGCCCGGGGCGCTCCTCGTCGAGCTCTCGACCGACGGGGATGGCCTGGAGCCAGATCGAGCGCCCCAGGGGGCTCATCGGCGCGGTCATCACCTGAACGTGGCCGAAGCTCATCAGCGCGCGGTCACCCAGCTCAGGGCGCTGGGGCTCGGCGAGGGGAAACAGCGTGGTGATCGGCCGCGCTTGGAGCAGGTACAGCGCGCCGTCCGCGAAACACCACTCGATGTCTTGGGGCTGTCCATAGTGGGCAGCGACGCGGTCGGCGAGCTGGCGGAGCGCCGCGGCCATCGTGTCGGTGAGCGCCGGGCGGCGGGCCTCCTCCTCTGTGTGGGTTCGGGTGACCGTGCCGCCCTCGGGCAAGGAGTAGATGCCCAGGCGTTTGATGGCGATCCGCCGCTCGATGACCTCCCCTGTCGAGCGGCGCATCCGGAGGAGATCGGCGTCGATGAGGCCAGAGACCAGGGCCTCGCCGAGGCCAAACCCGGCGTCTACGCTCATCACGTCACGGTCGCCGGAGATTGGGTCCGCGGTGAACAGGATGCCCGAGACCTCAGGATCAATCTGCCGTTGCACCACAACAGAGAGCCGCACCTGGCGATGGGAGAAGCCCGCCCGCGCCCGGTACACGCAGGCCCGCTCGGTGAACAGCGAGGCCTGGCAGCGACGCACGGCGGCGAGCAGCGCCTCGACCCCCCGCACGTTGAGGATCGTGTCTTGTTGACCGGCGAAGGAGGCGTCGGGCAGGTCTTCAGCGGTGGCGCTCGACCGCACGGCCCAGGCGCCCGCGGGGCCGTCAAGCGCTGTCCACGCGGCGAGCAAGGCCTCGGTGACCTCGGGCGGCATCGGCGTGGACTCGATCAGCCGCCGCAGGGCCTCGCTCTCGCGGCGCATGCCGGGGAGGTCGTCGGGGCGGACGGCGTCCAGAGCGTCTAAGGCGGCGTCGAGGCCGGGGAGGCCCTTGAGCGCCCGGTCAAACGCCTCGGTGGTGAGGCAGAAGCCCGGCGGCACGGGCAGACCCGCCTGGGTCATCTCGCCGAGGTTGGCGCCTTTTCCGCCGACGCGGGGCAGATCTTTGGCGCTGAGCGCGGTGAAGGGCAGGACGAGGGCGGCGGGGTTCATGGGGCGCCTCGGGGCAATGCGCCGCGGAGGAGCACAGAGACGAGCTGCTCGGCCAAGGCGCGGGGTTCAGGGGGCTCTTGGCCCTCCATGGTCGGGAAGACGAGGCCTTGGGCGAAGATCCCAGAGACCAGGGCGAGGGCCAAGGCGTCGGGATCTCCAGGGGCGAGCTGGCCTCGGCACATCGCCGCGCCCAGGGCGTCCGCCAAGAGCGCGCGGGTGCCACGCTCACGCTGTCGCACGCCACGAAACAGCTCCCGGAGCCCCTGATCGGGCCCGAAGGCGAGGTGTAGCATGGCGCGGTTGCGCCAAATCTGCGACAAGGCGCGGGCGGTGAACTCAACCAGCTTGCCCTCTAAGTCGTCGCAGAGATCTAGGTGTCGCAGAGAGCCCCGGGGCGTGCGCTCCTCGGCGAAGGCGCGGATCAGGCCGTCGCGGTCGCCGAAGTGACGGTAGAGCGTCGCGAGGCTCACCCCGGCGGACTCGGCGATGCGCTCCATCGTGGCGCCGCTGGGGCCGTGCTCCAAAAAGCAGGCCATGAGCGCGTCTAAGGCGCGGTCCCGGGCGGAGGTCTCCTCGGGGGCGGTGAGGCCACGCTCTTGGGCCAAGGCGCTGAGCAGGGCCTCACGGCTGGGGAAGCGGCGGAAGAGGGTGGAGCGGGAGACGCCCGCGGCGGCGGCGATCTCATCCATGCTGGGATCGCCCCCGCCACGAAGCAGGGCCTCGGCGGCGTCGAGCAGGGCGGCGCGGGCTTGGGAGTCTTGGGGTCGGGACATGCTGATTAGATACGATATGAGATGATTGTTGTCAACTCATATCGTATCAAATCTCATCGGCTGGGCGAAGATCAGGTGTGGCCGATCTTGGGGAAGCCGTCGGGGAAGGCGATCTCCATGGGGCCGTGCTCCCAGCTCTCGTAGGCGCGATCGTCGGCGACAGGCGAGGGGGCGCCGAAGGCCCTCTCAAAGTGGGCGCCCCAGTCGGGTCGGGCGCCGTCGACGTCGGTGAAGCCGTACACCCGGCTGAGGCCCCACGACGACCACACCCGGCCCGCGTAACGCTTCACGTCGGGATCTGCGGCCAGGGCGGCGACGGCGCGGCCCACAAACCGGGGGGTCTCCGACGCGATGAAGTTGGGATCCACCCGGGCGCCGTCGCGCCAGTTGGCCTCGGTGACGCCGAAGTTCTCCAGCATCTCCTCCGAGCGTAAGAAGCCAGGGGTGAGCGCCAGCGCCGTGACGCCCCGAGGCCCGAGCTCACGCTGGGTGATGAAGGCGAGGCGGATCACCGCCATCTTCGCGAGGTCGTAGAACACCCCGCAGCGGTAGCCGAAGTGGTCGCCGTCGGTGATCTCGATGACGAGGCCGCCGGGCCGGGCGGTGAGCAGGGGCGCGGCGTACCGCAGGGTGATGAGGTGGGTCCAGACGGCGGTGTCGAAGAGCCTGCGGCCGTTCTGTAGGTTGAGCGCGTCGATGGGCACGCCGAGGTCTTGCAGGCGCTCGCCGCCCCAGATGTCGTTCACCAGGAGATCCACACCGCCAAACTCGGCCTGCGCGCGGGCGCAGACGGCGGCGACCTGGGCCTCGTCGAGGTGATCACAGGGCCAGGCCAGGCCGCGACCTCCGGCGGCGGTCACGAGCTCCGCCGTCTCATCCAGGGTCTCGGGGCGGGCGCTGGGGGAGGGCTGGCCCCGCACGCTGCGCCCGGTGCAGATCACCGTGGCGCCGGCCTCTCCCAAGGCCACGGCGATGCCTCGGCCCGCGCCGCGGGTGGCCCCGGCGACCCAGGCCACCTTGCCGCTGAGGGGGAGGGGGGGCTGTGTGTTGTGCTCAGTCGTCATCGTTCGCTCCAGGTTTTTGGGGGCTCATCACCAGCGCCTTCAACTTCACCGCCTAATCCTGACAAGCTGTGTCATATTGCCCGGCGCGGAGTAAAAAAATCATGCGCGCCGATCGTCTGCTGCGACTCACCCACATCCTCGCCGATGGGCGGCGGCGCACGGCGGCGGCGTTGGCGGCGCGATTGGAGGTCTCCGAGCGCACGATCCTGCGCGACGTGGAGGCCCTGCAGGACGTGGGGGTGCCGATCACCGCGAGCCCCGGCCCCGAGGGCGGCATCTCCTTGCCCCAGGGCTGGGGGCGCCTGATCACCGGGCTCAGCGCTGGGGAGGTGCGCGCCTTGGCCGCCTTGGCCACCTCCAAGACCTTGGGTGAGCTGGGGGAGCCCCTGGACTCCGCCTTGGGAAAGGTGCTCGCGGCCCTGCCTACGGCCCAGCGCCAGCAGGCCGAGCAGGCCCGGCAGCGCCTGCTGGTGGATCCAGAGCCTTGGTGGTTGGGCTCAGCCCCCGAGGATGCCACCCTCGACGCCGTCCGAGAGGCGCTGTGGTCCGATCGCCAGCTCCGCCTCACCTACGAGGACGCCCAAGGTCATCTCACTGAGCGGGACGTGTCCCCGTTGGGCCTCGTGCTCAAGGGGGGCCGCTGGCACCTGCTCGCCGAGACCGCCGCCGGGCGCCGGGTGTTTCGCGGCGACCGGATGCGCGGCGCGGCGCTCTTGGAGGCCAAGGCGGCCCGCCCAGAGGACTTTGAGCTGCGAGAGGCGTGGCGGGAGGCCACGGAGGGATTTGTCGCATCCCGTCCACGATTTGATGTGACAATGCGACTGAGCCCCGCCGGTCGTGGCGCCTTGGCGGCGATGCGCCCGGCGTCGGAGCGTGACCAGATCTTCAACTGCGAGGGGCCCCTCACCCTCGACCTCCAGAAGGAGGAGATCGCCTGGGCCACGGTGACGCAGCTTGGAGAGCACCTCGACGTGCTCGCCCCGGCGTCGCTGCGCGCGCGGCTCACCCGAATGGCCGAGCGTTGGCGCTTAGGCGGCGAGCCCGGCGGCGTAGAGGCTGTCCCCGCGGCGGGCGATGTCCCAGACCAGGCTCAGCCAGGAGCCGTCGACCAGGGGCAGGCGGGTCTGGGCGGTGGTCTTTTGGGTGGGGTCCTCGTAGGCCTCCCGAAGGGCGCGCCTTAGGCCGGGGCGGTCCTCGGGGTGGGTCAGCTCGACGAGGTTCATCGTCTGCAGGCGCTCCGAGGGCACGCCCAGGCGGCGCTCCCAGGCGGGGTTGATCACCCGAAGGCCCCCACGATCGTCCAAGGCGCAGAGCAGATGATCGCTCAGCTCGGCGAGGCGGGCCCCGGTGAGCGCCAAGGCGAGGGCGCGGGTGAGCTCCATGGCGCGGCGACGCTGCTCAAGGATCTCCACGACCTGGGCGGCGAGCAGAGTGAGCAGCTCACGCTGGGCGTCGGTGAGCTGTCGTGGGGTGGGGGCGATGGCGCAGAGGGTGCCGAGGATGTGCCCGTCGGGGGTGCGCAGGGGAGAGCCCGCGTAGAACCGTATCTTCGGGGCGTTCACCACCAGGGGATTGTCGGCGAAGCGCAGGTCGTTCGGCGCATCCTGGACCTCCAGGGGCCGCCGAGACGCGACGACGTGACCGCAGAACGACCAGATCCGCGGCGTCTGCGTCACGTTGAGACCGTAGCGCGACAAGAACCACTGGCGGTCGTTGTCGAGCAGGCTCACGAGCGCGATGGGCACGTCGAGGGCCAGGCCGACCATCCGGGTGATGTTGTCGAAGAGCGCGTCGGGCTGGCCATCGAGCACGCCGTATCGTTCTAGCGCCGCCTGACGCTCGGGCTCGTCAGGCGGCAGCTCCGCTGGAATCATTGGGGGCCTCCAGCCCTCAGAGTGCATCACGTCGCGGTGAAGTGGAATGACCGCGCGCTTACATTTGGGCAGCCGCGGTTGTGCTCAGGGGACCATCGAGACGGCCGGGTCGGGGGTCGCGGCGTCGCTTAACGCCGTGGCCGCCCCGGCGCTGCCGTTCGTGTAGCCGTTGCAGGTGGCGCAGTCGAGGCGCACCCGGCCGCTGCCGCCGTTGCCGCCGACGCGGATGTTCGACGAGTTGCCGAGGCCACCTTGGGCGTCAACGGCGCCGGAGGCCAAGGAGAGGGTGTCGGCGGCGAGCCAGAGCGTGCCGCCCGCGCCGCCGCCCGCGCCATACGTCCAGCTTCCTTGGGCGCAGTGGTTGGACGAGCCGCCGGAGGCCGTGAACGCGGCGCCGCCCGTGGCCGTGAGCGTGCCCGCGGTGACGTAGACGATGCCCGCGCCGTCACCCCCCGGGCCATACCCGGCGCCGGTGCAGTTGTTGATGCCTTGCCACACGCCGCCGCCGCCGGAGCCGAAGAACAGCGTGGTGAGGCTGGTGTCGCCATAGGTCGCGCCTTTGTACGGCGCCGTCGCGCTGCCGCCGTCCCAAGACGCGCCCGCGGTGGCGCCGCCGCCATACTCACCGCCGCCGCCGGTGATGTGGGCGCCGCCGCCGCCGTAGTTGTTGATCCAGTGGCCATACGACTCGTTGTACGCCGCGCAGGCGCCGTTCCCGTCGCCTTCGCCTTCACCGGCGAAGCTCTCGCCTTGGTAGCTGTCGCAGTTGTACGAGGTGCCTGTCGCACCTCCCAGGTAGCCCAAGGCCGAGGCGGTGACGCTGCCGCCGCTCTCGACGGTGAGGGCGCCTTGGGCGCGGAAGGCGAGCACGCCGCCGGTCTGGCCGTCCCAGGCCGCGACGCTCAGGGTGGATCCGGCGCTCACGGTCACGTCGTCGTAGTTTGGCACGCGCTGGGCGACGATGGTCTGGCCGCTCAGATCGCTGTTGTCGGCGACGCCGAAGGTCTCCGAGATGGCCTGGGCCAAGGTGATGGTGTCGCCGGAGACGGAGACCACCGTGGCAAACTCGTAGGCGCCGACGTTGGTGTACGCGGCGTCGGAGCCGTGCAGGTTGATGATCAGCAGCTCATCCCCGGCGGCGAGGCCGGTGACGGTGGTGTTGACCGTGACCGTGCTGGGGCCAAACGCGACGACCGGCCAGGCGATGCCGTCGGGCTCGGCGCGACCGTTGGAGCCCTCGTCGCTCAGGAGCACCGTGCCCGAGACCGTGAGGTCGCCGTCGGCGCCGGTGCCGAGGTGGAGGTCGTCGTCGATGTCGCCGTCGCAGTCGTTGTCTTCGCCGTCGGGGCGCTCGGCGGCGTCGGGGTTCGACCAGTCGTTCGTGTCGTCGCAGTCGGAGTCGTCCAGGGAGACGCCGGTGGGCACGTCGCAGGAGCGACCGCCGGCGTCGGGGTCACCGAAGCCGTCGCCGTCGTCGTCGTTGTACCACTCCGTCGCGTCTACGGCGTCGTCCTCGTCGATGTCGCCGTCGCAGTCGTTGTCGACGTCGTCGCAGAGCTCATCGGCGTCGGGGTTCACCGCGGTGACGGCGTCGTCGCAGTCTGTGGAGAGCGCGCTGTAGCCCGTCGGCACGTCACAGGCCGCGGTGGGGTAGTCGGCGTCTCCGAAGCCGTCGGCGTCGGTGTCGGCGTAGAAGGTCTCGGCGTCGGCGGCGTCGGGCTCGTCAACTTGGCTGTCGCAGTCGTTGTCGATGCTGTCGCATCGCTCGGTGGCGGCGGGGTTCACGGTGGTGTCGCCGTCGTCGCAGTCGGTGCTGTCGCCGACGTAGCCCGCAGGGGTCTCGCAGGCCTGGGCGGTGAAGTCGGCGTCGCCGTAGCTGTCGCCGTCGGCGTCTTGGTACCAGGTGCCCGCGTCGGCGGCGTCGTCCTCGTCGATGGCCGTGTCGCAGTCGTTGTCGATGCTGTCGCAGATCTCGGTGGCGTCGGGGTTCACCGCGCCGTCGCCGTCGTCGCACTCTTCACAGGCGGCGAAGCCGTCGAGGTCGGCGTCGGTGAAGCCTGAAGAGCCGTCGCAGTTGTAGTCGGCGGGGTCGCCGCAGTCGGTCTCCGGCGCGCCGGGGTAATAGGCGACGTCGCTGTCGTCGCAGTCGCCGTCGCTGGACACCCAGCCCTCGGCGGGGGGCTCGCAGGACAGGGTGATGGTGGCGCTGTCGCCAAATCCGTCGCCGTCTTTGTCTTCGCTCCAAGAGGTCGCGTCGGCGGCGTCGGCCTCATCGGCCTCGCCGTCGCAGTCGTTGTCGAGGCCGTCGCAGGTCTCCGTGGCCTCGGGGTTCACCGCCGCGTCGCCGTCGTCGCAGTCCTCAAGCTCGTTGAAGCCGTCGCCGTCGGCGTCCACCTCCTCATCGGGCGGCACGAGCGCGGTGTCTTCGACGGTGGGGCCGTCGTCTTTGCAGGCGAGGGCGAACAGGCAGAGCAGGGCGCTCAGGCGGGCGGGGCGAGACATGGGGGCTCCTTCATCGGAGCCGGGATTGTAGCCTTGATCGGGGCAGATCTGGGCGAAGGCGCGACATTATTCGGGGAAGAGGAAGGCCAGCTCGCCCGAGACCTCAAAGGTGATGCTGATCTGGGAGCACTCGCCGTCGCCGTCGAGGTCTAGGTCGGAGGCCGCGCGCAGCAGGGGCTCTAAGGTGCCGTAGAGGTCGGGATCGACGTTCTCTTCTTGGGCGATGCGGAGCAGGTAGTCCACGTCTAAGCCGCCGCCGAACAGGCCCTCAAAGTGACCGTCTGGGGAGAGCGTGAGGCCGAAGATGGCGCCGCTCACCTGGATCTCTAAGGAGACGTCGAAGATCGTGAACGGCAGCACCAAGGTGAGGGGGCCGGCCTGGAGCGCGCCGTCGGTCAGCGCCACGGCCTCGACGGTGCTGGGCGTCGCGTTGGGGTCGCGGTCGAAGGTCTGACCGGAGACGATCTCCCCGGCGGCGCTCACGAAGGGCTCACCAAGGCCCTGAAGCACGGTGAAGTCTACGCAGACGTCGTCCAGCGGATCGTCGTAGTCCTCAAGCTCGATGAGCAAGAGCAGCACGCCGTCGCGGATGGACTGCTGGATGAGGGGCTCTACGGCGGCGGCCTCGGTGGACTCTAAGGCCGGGAGCAGGCGGGCGAAGGCGTTGTCGACGCCGGGCTCGCCGTTGGGGCCCACGAGGTCGGGGATGCCGCAGCCCTCGTCGTCGCCGGCCTCGCTGACGTGGCGGTCGAGGTCAAACCCGGCGCTCACGCCGTCCTCGACCCGGGCGAAGGTGAGCGAGGTGACCACCCCCACACGAGCGTCAAGTGTTCCTGTACACTCTTGCAGGTGGAGCGGGAGGTCGGAGTTTGGGTCTTCGCCGTCGCAGGCGAAGAGGACGAGGAGCGGGAGAGCCCAGGCGGCGCGGCGCATCAGACCTCCAGCCCGCTGAGGCCGTCTTCAGTGTAGCCGTCGTCTTCGCCGAAGCTCAGGGCCGGGATGCCCAAGGCGCGCATGACGCTGAGGTGGGCGCGGTTTGTGCTCTCTTGGCCCGTGGAGCGCAGGTGCAGGTCGGTCTTGAGCGCGCCGCCGCAGCTCCCGGCGAGCAGGATCGGCATGTCGTCAAGGCTGTGGGTGCGGCCCAGGCTGACCTCGGAGACGGCCATCACCACGCAGTGATCGAGGAGCGTGGCGTCGCCTTCAGGCACGGCGCGTAAGGCCTCGATGAGCACGGCGAGCTGGTCCATGATCTGCAAGGTGATGTTGTGCACCTCGGGTTGATCGCCGCCTTCGTTGTGGGTGAGGTCGTGGTGCCCGGCGCTCGCGCCGTCAAAGAGCAGGTCGCTGACGGGATCGCTGATCGTGTGGCCGAACACCCGGGTCTGGTCGCAGGCCAAGGCCATCGCCAACATGTCGGCCATGACGCGGTTTCTGGCGCTCACCTGGGGGCGGCCCTCCAGATCGGGGTAGCTCACCTCAGGCGTGGCGGGCCGGGCGCAGCTCTCCAACGAAGGGGGGTCCTCTTCGAGCCGGGCGAGGCGGGTCTCAAGCTGTCGCACGCCGTCGAGGTGCTGCTCTAAGCGGAGCTTGTCCTCAGCTGCCGACCCGGGCGTTCAGCGTGGCGATGTCGCCCATCACGGCGTCTAAGGCCGAGCGCCGCAGGCCCAAGGTGGGGTCTACGAGGCCCTCCTCGCCGGGCTCGCGGAAGGTGGCGCCGAACAGGCGCTCATAGAGGGTGTAGGGGTCGGTGTCGGGCGGGTTTCGGCTGAACGGGCCGTTGTAGCTCGACCCGTTCACGTTGGACGCGGCGGTGAGGATGGACTGGTAGAGCGTGTCTTGGCCGATCTCTGCGGCGATGATCTGGTCGATGCTCGGCCCGGCGAAGGTGTCTTCGCCTGTGGTCTGGTCCAAGGCGAGGCCCGAGAGCATCCCGGCGTTGCCCGAGCCGTGGGGCACGATGTTGGGCACCTTACAGGAGAGGCCGGTGATGACCGTGAGGTCGGGCTTCACGAGCGCGAGGCCAGCGAGCTGCTCGGAGAGGCTCCAGGCGTCACCTTCGCCCTCTTGGGTGGGCACCCAACGATCGGGCAGGTTGCCGTTGCCCCAGGTGAACAGGCCAAACCGCAGGGGGAAGCCGTCGTCTGCGGCTCTGGCGCGGCGGCTGCCCAAGCTGAGCAGGGGCGGCAGGGCGACGCTCACGGCGAGGCCGCCGAGGAGGCCACGCAGCACGAGGCGGCGGCTGGGGGTGAAGGGGGCGCGGGCCTTGGGCTGGAGGCGGAGGGCGCGCTTCATCAAATCTCCCCGGCGGCGCGGAAGGCCTCGCTGGAGGCGATGTCGCGGAGCAGGGCCAAAAGGCGGTGCTCGGTCAAGGTGAAGCCCTCCAGAAACCAGTCTACGGTGGCGTCCTCAGCGTCGTCGGGGTCGTGGCCCCAGGCGTAGGTGTAGACGGTCTCGACGAGGCAGGCCGTGGTGTTGGGGTGGACACGCAGCGCGGCGCCCAGGCCCAAGGCGTCGGTGTAGGCCACGCCGTCGAGCTCGCCGCTGGGGTCGATGGTGGCGCCGTTCTCCTCGGTGCGGAAGCGGCCGATGCCGTCGAACTGCTCCAAGCCCAGGCCGATGGGGTCGGTCATCGTGTGACAGCCGGCGCAGGCGGGGTCGGTGAGGTGGCGCTCGACGCGCTCCCGCATGGTGGGGGAGTCGGCGCTGGCCTCGGGGATGGAGGTGTCAACATCGGCGGGGGGCAGAGGCATCTCTTGGCACAAGAGCACCTCGCGGACGAACAGGCCGCGGCGGGTGACCGAGGTGGAGACGGCGTGGGCGTGCAGGCCCAAGGTGGCGACCTGGCCCAAGAGGCCGCGCCGGGGGCCGTCCTCGGGCAACATCGTCTCGGCGAAGCCGTCCCGGGCCGGGGCGGGCACGCCGTAGATCGCGGCCAAGGTGCGATCGAGGAAGGTTCGCCGGGTGGTGAACAGGTCACGCATGTCGGCCTGGGCCTCAAAGGTGAGGTACTCCACGCCGAGGAGCGTCTCCTCGCGGGCGCTGGGGCCGACCTGGGCGCTCATGTGCTCAAAGACGCTCGGGTCTTTGCTCAAATCGTCGAGCTCATAGAGGTGGTAGATCTCGGTGAACAGGTCTCGCACGCCTTGGCGGGCGCGGTCATCGGCGAGCATACGGTCGATCTGGGCGAGCAGGCCGGCCTCGGTCTCGAGCTCTCCGGCGGCGGCGGCGTCGAGCAGGGCCGGGTCGGGGGCGGTGTTCCACAGAAAGAAGCTCAGGCGGCTGGCGAGCTCGTAGTCCATGAAGCGGCGCTGGCCGTCGGCGTCTTCGCGGCCAAGCTCAACCCGATACAAAAAATACGGCGACTGAAGCATCGCCGCGAGGCCGTAGCTGAGGCCCCCATAAAAGTCGCCCAGGGTGCTCGCGGCGTTGGACGAGAGCGCCACCAGCACGGTGAGCTCCGCCTCGGTGAGCGGGCGGCGCCACAGACGCTCACCGAGCCCGGCGAGGGCGAGCCCAGCGCAGGTCTCATCCGTGGTGGCGACGGGCTCACAGGGCACCCACTCATCACGCAGCGCACCTTCGGCCATGACCTGCTCGGCGACCAAAAACGCCGCGGCCTCATACTGCTCGACCCCACGAGGGGAGATCGACGTCACCGCCGCGCCGACGCTGCGTAGGCCCGCGGACTCCTCATCGGGCTCAAGGCTTGTGGGCAGCGCGAGGGTGTCGCCGAAGAGGTCGCGCAGGCTGTTGTGGAGCTGGGTGGAGGTGAGGCGCCTCAAGGTGGGCGCCGGTGCGCCATAGGCCGGGGCGTCGCCGCGCACGCCGGGCACCTCCGGCGTGGGCGTGGGCTCAACACAGGCGAGCAGGAGGAGCGGCGGGAGGAGGCGCATGGGGTGGCTCCAGGGACGCTCAGCATAGACCCAGGGCGGCCTTGGCTCAAGCGCGGGGTGTTGACCGATCGCTCAAGGGCTGATCACCGCCGCGTCGCCCAGAGACGACGTGCCGTCGAGGATCCCCTCCAGGCCGGGCTCACCGAAGGAGTGTAGGGCGAAGGCCAAGGTGTAGCCGTTGATGATCCGCCAGCCCTCTGAAGGCTCGATGAGCTCGCCAGACTCAAGCTGCCCAGAGAAGTCGGTGAACGCGAGGTGGCCGCCGCCGACGAGGCGTAAGCGCCGGGCGTCTTGGGACTCCACCGCCGACCAGTAGCGATCGCCGTCGAGGCCCGGGTCTTGCTCGCCGGTCATGATCACCACGGGGCCTTGCAGGTTGGCCAAGCCCGGCGCCCCGAACAGGTCAAAGTCGCCCGGGGCCATGATCACCGCGCCAGACACCCGCGGGTCATCAAGGCCCGCGGAGAAGGCCTGGGCGTCGGTCTCATCAAAGCTGGAGCAGACGCCGTCTTCGCTGGGCGTGGCGCAGGCCGCCTCAAGGCTGGCCACGTCGTACACCCCGCCGAACAGCGCGGCCAAGGTGTAGCCGCCGAAGCTGTGGCCCGTGGCGATCACCTGCCCGTCCCAGGCGGCGGAGAGCGTGAGGCCCGGCGCGTCGAGGGCCCCGGCGGTGAGGCCGTCGAGCACGGCGCTTAAATCACGGGGGCGCTGGTGGTAGATCTCGGTGTCGCGGTCGGGCCCGTCAAACAGCGTGTTTCCGGTGTGGTCGGGGGCGATGACCAACAGGCCGTGGGAGGCGAGGTGCTCCATCAAGAAGCTGGAGCTCTCGGCGTAGCCTTGGTGGCCGTGGGAGTAGAGCACCAGCGGGAAGGGCCCCTCGGCGAGGCTGGCCTCGTCCCAGGCGCCCTCGGACTCAAACAGGCCGCGGTACTCGACGCTCTGGCCCTCGGTGTCGGGGCTCGGCGCCCACACGGTCACGCGTAGGGTTCGGGGCGCGTCGTCGGCGGGATCGTCGTAGGTCAGCTCCAGCACATGAACACCGACGGCCCACGGGCCACGCGCCTGAACTCGGGCGAGCTGCTCCTCGGGGGTGAGCGGCGGGGGCTCTTTGTCGCATCCTGTCGCAAAAATTGCCGAGACAAATGCGACAACGGCGGGGCCCGGTTTAGTCAAGCTCGGCATATCCGACTCCGGTGAGGGCGACGCTCTTGTCCCAGAGGCCCTTCGCGGTGGCCTCGTCGCGGCCGCGGGCGGCGCCGGGGCTCAGCGTGGCCTGGCCCCAGAGCTGCCACGACGGCCCGTAGAAGGCGCCGTCCTCGACGGCTGGCATGGCGGCGGCGAGCAGGCTGGGCAAGGCGCCGCGCTCGGCGGACTGGGCGAAGAGGGTGCCGCCGAGGCCATAAAAGCCCTCGGCGAGCTTGGAGCCGTCCATCTTCGCCGCGGCGGTCTGGAGGTTGGTGTCGGCGTAGCCCGGGTGCGCGGCGACGGTGACGAGGCGGCCCCGGGCCCGGCGCTTGAGCTCCAGGGTGAACAGCACGTTGCACAGCTTGGACTGGAAATACGCTGGCCAGCGGGAGTAGCCCCGGGTCATCATCAGATCGTCGAGGCGCACCACGCCGAGGCGGTGCACAAAGCTCGACACGTTCACCACCCGGGCGCCGGGGGTGCGCAAGAGCGCGGGCAAGAGGCGCCCGGTCAAGGCGAAGTGGCCGAGGTGGTTGGTGCCGATCTGCGCCTCAAAGCCGTCTTGGGTGAGGTGATGCGGCGTGGCCATGATGCCGGCGTTGTTGATCAGGCCGTGGAGGGGCCCGCCCTCGGCGACGATGGACTCGGCGAAGCGCTGGATCGACGCGAGGCTGGCGAGGTCCAAGGTGGCCGTCTCGCAGCCCGTGGCCCCGGCGGCCTTGAGCTGGGCCAAGGCGTCGGCGGCCTTGGCGGGGTTGCGGCAGGCCATGATCACCCGAGCGCCCTTCTTGCCCAGGCCCAAGGCCGTGTGGTAGCCGAGGCCGGAGTTGGCCCCGGTGATGAGGTAGGTGCGGCCCTGGAGATCGGGCAAGGCGTCGGCGGAGGCGAGCATGGTCGGGGGCTCGGGAGGAGGGGAGGGGGAGGGGGGGGGGGGGGGGGGGGCGGGGAAGGGGCGCCCCCCCCGGGCCCCGCCCCGCGCGCGCCCCCCCCGCCCCCCGGCCGCCGGGGGGGGGCGCCGCCGTCCGCCCCCGGGGGGCCGTCCGTTTGCGGGGCCCCCCCGGGCCGCCCGCCGCCCCGGCCCGGCGGCCGCCGGGCCGCGGCCCTGGTTTCGCCGCCGCCCCCCCGCGCGCGCGCGGGGCCCCCCGGCGCCGGCGCCCCCGGCCGGCGCCGCCCCGGCCGCGCCCGGGTCGTTGTTTTCCCGCCCCCCGCCCCCCCCCGCGGTTGGCCCGGGGGAAATTAAGCCCCCCCGGGGGCCGGAAACCCCGGCCGGGGGTGCGCCCCCCCCCGCGTTTCCCCGGGGACTCCCGTTTGGGGGGCGGGGCCGTTGGTGGGGGGTGGGCCGCCGCCCCCCGCCGGGTTGGGGCGCCCCCCCCCCCGCCCCTTGTTTGTCTTTCTTGGGGCCGGGGCCAGGGGGCCCCCCCCCCCCCAGGCCCAGGGCCCCTTTCGCCGCCCCGGGCCCGCCGGCGGCCGGGGGCGGTCCCCCCCCCCGCCCCCGGCCCCCCAATTCTTGGGGGGCCTCGGGGCCCTTGCCCCCCCCCCCAAAGTTCGGGGGGCCCCCGGGTTACCTAAGACTTGTTCCCGGCCCCCTTTCCGCGGGCCCCCGGGGGGGCCGCCGGCCCCTTTTCGCCCGCGGCGCCCCCCCCCCTTGTTGGCGGGGGGCCCCCCCGCCCCGGGGAACCCGCCCCCCCCCCCCCCCCCTGGTGGTGGTGTTCCCCCGGGTGTCCCCCGGGGGAAACTTGTGCCGGTGGGTGGGCCCGAGCTTCCCCCGCCCCTCTCTTTGTTGCGCGCCCCCCCCCTGGGGCCCCCGCCCCGGCCGCGCGCGGGCCCCCCCCCCCCCCCCCCCCCGCCCCCGCCCCCTGGGAACATTTCTGGCCCCCCCAAGCGTTCGTAGCCCCCCCCCGCCGGGGGGGGGGGGAATGCCGAAACGGGCCAAGGGTCCCCTTTCGCGCCCCCCCCCATTCCCCCCCAAAAGCCGGAAGTCGCCCCGGCCGGGGGGGGGCAGTTTTGGGCCCCCCCCGGCAAAAAGGACGACCCCCCCCGGTGCCCCCCCCGGGGGGGCGGGCCCCCCCCGCCCCCCTGGGGCGGCTTTGGTTCCTGGGTCGACCCCCTCCCCCGGCCCCCCCCCCCTTTCCCCCGGGGGCCGCGGGGCGTTGCCGGCCCTGGGGGGAGAACTTGCCCCGCGGGGGAAACCTTACAAGACCCCCCCTTTTTTTTTGGTCTCTGCCGCCCCCGCTGTTTGGGCAGAACAAGAGGTTGTGCCCCGCCCCCCGTTCCCCCCCCCCCCCCCGGGGGGTTGGGGGGGGAGAACAGCCTCTTTCCCTGAGCGAGGGTTGGTGTTTTCCCCGGCCCGTCTTGTCGCCCCCCCGCCTGGCGGCCGGAGCCCCTTTGCTTCTTCCGGGCGTTCGGAAGGCGTTGAGGCCTCCCCCCCGGCCCCGCTGTTGAGGGCGTGTTGCCCCCCCCCTTGGCCCGGCCAACCCCCGCAGTTGGACCCCCCCCCCCCCCCCGCCCCCCCCGGCGCGCCCCGGGCCGGGGCCGGGGGGGGGGGGGGGGAAACCCCCGGGGGGGCCCCGTATATTCCTCGGCGAGCGGTGATGAGAGCCCCCCGAGGTGTGTGTGGCGCCAAGCGTACGAGCAGAACGATCCGGCCCGGTGCTCACGGTGATCCTGAGCCGCCCGGCGCGCAAGAACGCCGTAGACCGCGCCACCGCCGAGGCGCTCGCCGAGGCCTTCCGCGCCTTTGACGCCGATCCCGACGCCGCCGTCGCCGTGCTCTGGGGCGAAGGGGGCACGTTCTGCGCCGGGGCCGATCTCCAGGAGATCGCCGCCGGGCGCCCCAACCGTGTGGAGCCCGATGGCGACGGCCCCATGGGGCCCACACGCCTTGTGCTCTCCAAGCCGGTGATCGCCGCCATCTCGGGCTACGCCGTCGCCGGGGGCCTGGAGCTCGCCTGTTGGTGTGATCTGCGGGTGGCCGAGGCGTCCGCGGTGCTGGGCGTGCTCTGCCGAAGGGTGGGGGTGCCGCTCATCGACGGCGGCACCCTGCGCCTGCCCCGGCTCATCGGCCAGTCCCGCGCCTTGGACCTCATCCTCACCGGGCGGGAGGTCGGCGCCGCCGAGGCCTTGGCCATGGGCCTCGTCAACCGGGTCGTGGCCGATGGCGCCGCGCGGGTGGAGGCGGAGGCCCTGGCTCACCAGCTCAGCGCCTTCCCCCAGGCGGCCTTACGCGGTGACCGGCGCTCGGCCCTCGCGCAGTGGTCGCTCTCCGAGGAGGACGCCTTGGCGTTTGAGCTAACCTGTGGTCAGGCGGCCTTGGCGGAGGAGACCTTGACCGGGGCGCGGCGCTTCACCGAGCGGCGTTAGACGGCCTGCTCGGCGCTGATCTCACCTCTGATGGGGCGCTCGGGCGGAATGTAGGCCTCAAACGCGGCCTCGTCCCCGGCCTCGTGGCGGTCGAGGCGCTCAAAGTAGGCCAAGGCGTGCTCGTACAGGGCCTCCACGGTCTCGGCGCGCTGCAGCCGCGGGCGCAGAGCGTCGCCGTGGGGGAGCTGCTTGGAGAAGTACCCGGCGAACATCTTCATGCGGCCGATGGCCCCGGCGGGGCGGTTGAAGCGGCGGATGAGGTCGTCGAAGTAGGTGAACATCACCCGGCGCTGCTCGGCGGCGTTCACCACGGTGATCGGCCGCCCCGCCAAGGCGTCGGAGACCTGGCGGAGCAGCCAGGGGTTTCGCACCGCGCCGCGCCCGATGAGCACGCCGTCGCAGCCCGTCTCGCGGAACATGCGCAGGGCGCTCTCCACATCGACGATGTCGCCGTTGCCGAGCACGGGGATCTTGAGCCGGGCCTTGGCCTCGGCGATCTTGTCCACCGCGCGCTCACCGCCGTACTTGTCCTCGCGGGTGCGCCAATGGATCGCCACGGCGGACGCGCCCTCGGCCTCACAGATGGCGGCGATCTCGGGGGCGTTTCGGTGGGCGGCGTCAAAGCCCGAGCGCATCTTCACCGTGACGGGGATCGAGACCGCGCCGACGACGGCCCGGACGATGCGGGCGACCAGCGCGGGATCTTGGAGGAGCGCGCTGCCGCCAGAGTGCGCGCAGACCTTCTTGGAGGGGCAGCCCATGTTGATGTCGCAGATGTTGGCGCCTAAGCCCTCGACCACCCGGGCGCCTTCTGCGAGCAGCGCGGGATCACGGCCAAAGAGCTGAATGGCGACGGGGCGCTCATCGGCGTCAAGCTCGACGGTCTGCATCACCTTTCGGTCGCCGTGGGCCAAGGAGCCGCCGGGCACAAACTCCGTCACCGTGAGCCCGACCCCGCCGATCTGCCGGATCAGGCGGCGAAAGGTGAGGTCGGTGACGCCCTCCATCGGGGAGAGCACGACGTTGGGCGAGATGTGGAGCTCGCGCACGGTGTAGGCCGTGGCGGTTGGGTTCGGCGGGGGCGAGGTCTCAGGCATCACCTTGGCCTCATGCCCGGGCTGAGGGGGAGGTGTCAAGGGGGGCCGTCGGGGTTAGGGGGAGCGGCCATGCCCACCGCGCTCCTGCTCCTGCTCCTGAACTGCGCCGCGAAGGCCCCGCCCGGCGACGCGACCGAGGTGAGCTTGGGCATCACGCCGCCGCCCCAGGTGAGCTTGGAGCTCGTCGCGCCGGTGCTGCCGGGCGAGGCCCGCCCCTGGCAAGGCCCGCCGATCACCGCGCCCCAGCGCGCCTTTGACGACGCCGAGCGGATGTTGAGCCGCCTGCTCGACGGCCCGGCGTCCCTGGAGGCGGGCTTTGACGTGGCCGAGCTGATCTTGGCCCAGCTCGGTGTGGCCTCGGGCGACCCAGCGCTGCGCGCCCCGGCGGCCTGCCGCGCCGGGGACACCTACCGCCTGCTCGCCCAGACGGCCCTCACCCAAAAGCTCCCCGCCTCGATGGGCGCCGTAGACGCCAGCGACACCCGCGCCGCCTTACGCGCCTCCGCCGAGGACGTCGCCGTGTTGTCCCGGGGCGCCTATGAGCTCGTGCTGACCCTGCCCGAGCCCGACCCGCGCTGGGTGGGCCACGCCCGCTGGGGCGCGAAGGAGCTCGACCACCTCATGAACCCCTCCCCAGGAGCCTCGCCGTGAGCGACCCCGTGACCCCCGCCGCGCTCCCCGCCGCGCCCAAGGCCATCTCTGTGACCCAAGAGGGGGAGCCCGACGGCTTTGAGATCCCCACGGCGTACCGCGCGGAGGTCGCCCCCGACGGCACCACCCGCCTCTCGGTCTCTGTGCCGCCGGAGCGCCTCGCCGAGGTGTTCTACGCCTTGGCCGGGGCGCTCTCGACGCCGTGGAGCGTGATGTACCTCCAGCTCACCGACCGTCGCCGGGGCAAACAGCACGAGGGCAAACCCCGGCGGTTCTTGTCCGTGGACGTGGCGCCCAAGCTCGGGATGGAGACGTTCAAGCGCTGTGAGAGTCTGCTCTTCCGCGACGCGCGCCACCAGCTCTGGGTGCGCGGCGGGCTCACGGAGCAGCTCGTGCTCGATGAGATGGGGCTCGTGTACGTGTACCCCGATGACTTCTCGTTCCGGGATCTGCTGGAGGGGATGGGCGTGCCGGAGATGAAGCGCGGGAAGCTGCTCTGTGACCGGGACTACGTGAAGGTGCAGTTTGAGGCGACGGCGGACGCCCAGGAGACGCTGTTGTTGGCGAACCTGCGGTTGGCGGAGGTGGCGGGGTAGGGCGAGCGTCTGTGGGCATCACTCTGCGGCGGGGGGGCGCATGGAGTGGCGTGGTGCTGGGTCGAAGCCGCCTCGCCGGTCGTTCAGTGGGTCGTGCCGCCCGACCTCATGCCCCTCTGCGGTCGCTCAGTGGGTCCGTCGCCCCCAACCTCCCTCACACAACAAAAGAAGGCGCGCTCAAACAAGGCCGGGGGGCCAAGCTCATCTCGGGCGCCCAACGAGCGACTCATCCGTGAATGGCGCCAGCACCCCAAGCTGTGACCAATCGCCGAAAAAAACTCCCCGGCGGCGATCCTCAGCCCCTCAGGCCGACGGCAGCACCTTCGCCATCGGCAGCCCCAGGGCCCCCAGCACCTCGTTCGCCGCCAGCCTCCCGGTGAACACGGCCTTCTCCATGAACGCGCAGACCCTGTCCGTGGTGACGTGGTCCCCGGCGAGGAGCAGGCCCGGGACCGCCGTGAGGACGGGCAAGGAGCCCTCGTGCCAGCCCGGGTGAAACGACGTGAAGGTGTTGGAGACGGTGAGCGTGCGCTTGAGCACCTTGGCGCCTTGAAGCTCGGGCCAGGCGGCGCGGAGGTCGGCCTCAATCAGGTCGAGGGTGGCCTCTCGGGAGAGGGTGGGGTCCATGTTCTTGTAGGCCTGCAGCTCGATCACCGCGCCGCCGCCGCGGGCCTCGGCCCAGGCGCGGGCCTTGTCTTGCAGTCTGTGCAACAAGAAGCCGTTGGAGATGTGGGGCAGCTCGGTGAAGATGACGGCGTGGCCCAGCTCCTCGGGGAGATCTCGGTCGAGCCAGAACCGGGCCACAGTCGCGGGCACGGTGCGAAGGCGCTTCACCGCGGGCAAGATGTCGCCAGCGACGGCGCGTAGGCCCGGGGCGTCTAAGGCCAAGATCACCCACTCGGCGGGCACAAACTCGGCGGAGGGCTCGCCCTCGATGGTGACGCCGTCACCGCCCCAGTCGGCCCAGAGGCGGCGCAGCGGGGTCTCCGGGGGGCCCTCAAGGGGCTGGCCCTCCTCGTCAAAGCGGCCGCCGTGGCAGGGGCAGGCGAAACCCTCGCCCGGGGTCAGGGTGAGGGGGCATCCGGCGTGGGTGCAGCGGCCGGAGAGCGCGGTGAGGCGGTCGTCCTGGTCCCGGCGCACAAAGATCGAGCCCTCGCCGCCCTCGCGGGGAAGCTCTGTCCAGCCGTAAGGCAGCTCGGCGACGTGTACGCCGGGGGAGGGTTTGCCCAGGTGAACGCCGACGGCGCGGCCGTCCACCACCTCGACCTCACTCACCCGGGCGTTGAGGCGCACCTGACCGCCGAGGGCCTTGAAGCGGGCGATCAGCGGCTCCCACAGCTCGGTCTGGGGGTTGCCGCGGAGCCACTGCACGCTCACGGTGTCCCGGGACTCGGCGAAGTAAAAGCGCTCGCCCAAGGCGAACTCGGCGGCGTCGAGCTGCTCCGGGGGCACGAAGTACATCGAGTGGGACGTCTCTTCAGCGAAGACACGCCAGAGGGTGAGGGGGGCGCCGTCTTTGTGCCACTGGGCGACGGAGCGGCCGCCTAAGGTGGCGCGGGCCACGGCGGGCTCAAGGCTCTGCAGGTACTTGAGCCCGGCGCGCAGATCCCGCTGGAAACGTTCGTAGCCCAGGTTTTTGCTCTCGGCGCGAAAGCGGCCGACGAAGGCGCGGAAGCCCCGGCGGGTGTTGGCGTTCATCTCGCCGCCGGCCCAGCGGTAGGTGCCTTTGGGATCGCGCTCGTTCAGGCGGTGATGCAGATCAGCGCGGCGCAGGAGATCCTTAAAATGAACGTACTGGTGCCACCAGCCGTGAACGCCGTGCTCGACGTCAACGGTGTCCGCGCCGAGCGTCTCGGTCCAGCCCTTCACCTTGCCGCCGACCTGGGCGTCGGCCTCGATCAAGGTGACGGCGACGCCGCGCTCGGCGAGCTCCAAGGCGGCGGAGATGCCCGCGGGCCCGGCGCCGACGACGACCACACGCGCCGGGGGAGCGGCGGGAGACGACGCCCGGGCCGGCCGGGGCAAAGCGGCGGAGAGCCCGGTGAGGGCGGCGAGCTTGAGCAGGGTGCGGCGCAGCATGGGCCGATGGTTTATCGTGAATGGGTTCGCCGCGCCCCGATCGTCAGGAGCCCTCGTGCCGACCACCGCCCGCATCCACCTTCAGCTCTCGCGCCTTGAGCACGGCGAAGATCCCTACGCCGCCCGCCTGGGCGCCCAGGTGGTGCGCCGGGCCTTTGAGGACGGGCGCGTGGCCGACGCGGCGATCACCTGGGACGACGCCCTGCTCAACGATCTCGCGGCCTGCCAGCGCCCGAGGCCTGATGCTGAGGCCCAAGGTCGGGTAGGTCAGCGCCTCCGCGCGATGTGGATGGAGCTTGGCTTCGCCGAGGACGAGGCGGTGATCCGCCGCGGTGAGCCCGTGGAGCTGGTCTTGGCCTTCGCCGCCGCCGAGCTCTACGCCTTGCCTTGGGAGCTCGTGCGCATCGAGCCCAGCGGCCTCACCCTGGCCGATCTTCAGAACGTGAGCCTCGTCTGGCGTTGGCCGGGGGTGTCGCCCGCGCCGAGATCGCCGGGGCTGCGGCCGCGGCTGCTCTTCGCCTGGTCGGCGGCGGGGGGCCGGGTGCCGGTGGAGGAGCAGCGGGCCTTGTGGAGCGCGGGCTATGGCGGCGCCATCGTCGAGCTGGCCAACGCCGGGCTCGGCGCGCTCTCCGAGCTGCTCGTCAGCGCCCGGGCCCAGGCGCCGTTCACCCACGTCGTGATCTTGGCCCACGGCGGGGCCCAGGCGGGGGTGCAGGGCCTTCGTTTAGAGGATGGGTTTGCCGATGGCGCCGCGCTGCAGCGGGCCTTGGGCGCCCACGCGCCGAGCCTCGACGCCGTGGTGCTGCTCTCCTGTGACGCCGCCGCCGACCCCACCCCCGGCGGCGTGCTGATGAGCCCGGCCATGGCCTTACACCGCGGCGGTGAGGCCGGGGGCATCCGGGCGGTGATCGGCCCCCGCACGCCGCTCTCGGTGCTCGGCGCCCGGGCGCTCAGCGCGGCCTTGTTGCCTCGGCTGATCAGCGCCGGCCCGGCGCGGGCGCTGCGGGAGGCCCGCGCGGCCCTTCGGGATCAAGGTTACCAACGCGACGCCGCCGCCCTCTGCCTGCTCGCCCCGCCCGAGCCCGAACGATCAGAGGGCCCCCTCGCCCGACACAACCTGCCGTTCCCACGAAACCCCGACTTTGTCGGCTACGAGGCCGAGCGCGCGGCGGTGCTGGCCCAGCTCAGCCCCGGTAAACCCACGGCGATCACCGGCCTCGCCGGGGTGGGCAAGACCCAGCTCGCCTTGGAGATCGCCAGCGACGCGCTCCAGAGCCGCGCCCTGGTGCTGTGGATCGACGCCTCTGGGGACAACCTCGTCGCCGCCATGGCGGCCTTGGCCGATGACCCCCTGCAGCTCGGCCTGCCCACCACGGTGTCCGCCGTCGAGCGCGCCCGGGCCGCCCGCCGCGCCCTGGAGGAGGCCGGGCCCAGCCTGCTCGTCGTGGACCACCTCATCGACGGCGACGGACTCCAAGAGCAGCTCCCCCGCGCCGGGGACTGCGCGGTGCTGCTCACCACCCGCCGGGCCGACCTCCCCCGGGCCCAGTCCGTGCCGCTCGGCGGCTTGGGCCGTGAAGAGAGCCTGCGCCTGCTCACCCGGGGCGAGCCCTTACCCCCCAACGAGCAGGCCGCCGCCGAGACCTTGTGTGAGGCGCTCGGCGACCTGCCCTTGGCGATTGATCTCGCCGGGCGCAGCCACCACCCGCCCACGGCGCTCCTGGCCCGGCTCACCACCCGGGGGGCGCTGGAGGTGCTCGACCGCGCTCGGGCCGCCGACCCCGAGCTGCGGGAGCTCTCGCTGCAGACCCTCTTTGAGTCCGGGCTGGCCCCGCTCTCCGCCGAGGATCCCGTCGATCAGCTCGCGCTGAACCTCTATCGGGTCGCTGGCTGGTTTGGCCCTGAGCGCCTGCCCCCGGCGCTCTTGATCGGGGCGGCGGTGTACATCGGCGCGGATGATCCCCTCGACATCGAGGACGCCGTGGAGCGGCTCATCGGCCTGGGCTTCTTGCGCCGCGACCGGGACGGGGCCCTGTCGATGCACCGCCTCGTCGCCGCCTGCGCCCGGCGTGAGGACGGCGAGCGCGCCCGCAAGGCCGCCTTGGAGAGCCTCCGGGCCCTGTGTGAGGCGACCCCCACCGACGAGCTCGCGCTGTTGGCGCTCAGCCGCTTGGAGGAGCACCTCGTGATGGCCTGCGCCAACGCTCAGGCCAACGATCCCGAGCGCACGCTCATCGTGCCCCTGCGCCTCGCCCAGGTGCTCAACCTCCTGGCGCTCCCCAAGCGGGCGCGGGCGGTGACTGAGGCCGCCCTGGCCCTGGCCAAGAGCGCCCAGTGGAAGGCGAACCTGCGCCACGAGCGCGGCGCGTCGCTGCGGATGTTGGGGGAGTACACCCTCGCCGTGGCGGAGTCGGAGCAGGCCGTGACGCTGATGGTCGAGGCGAAGGCGCCGCCGGGAGAGCTCGCGGCGGCCTTACACGACCTCGGCTGGAGCCATGTGGCCTTGGGACAGCTCGCCGAGGCGCGCGGCCGGTTTGAGCAGGCCCTCGATCTTCACGAGGCCCTCGCCGACGACAAGCCCGCCGTGGAGGTCTGTAAGGATCTGTTCGCGATGGGCCGGGTCGCGCTCAACGAGGGCCGCTATGACGAGGCCCTCACGTCGCTCACCCGCAGCTTGGAGATCATCGTCGCGCTCGTCCCCCAAGGGGAGCACCCCCAGCGCGCCCGCACCCTGCGCGAGCTTGGCGTGTGCCGTCGCCTGCGCGGAGAGCTGCTCGAGGCCGAGGCGCTCTTAAACGAGGCCGAGGCCCGCTTCGCCCGCATCTTTGGCGCCGATCACGTCGAGCGCGCCCTGACGCTCAACGAGCTCGCGGGCATCCGCCAGGCTCTGGGGGATCTGGCCGGCGCCGAGCGGCTGGCCCAGGAGGCCCTGGTGGCGCTCGTGGCGTACGCGGGCACCCCCTGGCACCTCGACGTGGCGACGGCGCGATACCAGCTCGCGATCATCCTTCGCCAGCGGGGTGATCTCGCCGGGGCACAGAACCAGGTGGAGCAGGCCCTCGACGCGGCGACACGGGCGGGCGGGCAGCGGCACCTCATCGTGCCCGTGCTGGTGCATGAGCTGGGCGTGCTGGCTTTGGGGGCGGGTGAGCCGGCCAAGGGGGTGCCCTATGTGGAGCGCGCGTTGGCCCTCTGGCGGGCGCTGCACGGCGGCGAGGTTCACCCCGACTACGCCGCGGGGCTGCACACCTTGGGCTCCCTCAAGCGCGCCTTGGGCGATCTCCCCGGCGCCCGGGCCGCGCTGACCGAGAGCCTACGCCTCAAGACCCAGCTCTACGGCGACGTGCCCCACCCCGACCGGGCGGCGACCTTAAACAACCTCGGCGCCGTGCTGCTCAAGCTCGGCGAGCTTGAGGAGGCCCGACGGCACTTCTTGATGTGCCTCGCCATGGAGACCGCCCTCTACGGCGGCCGAGACAACGCCAACGTCGCGATGAGCGCGGTGAACCTCGCCCAGGTCGAGCGTGTCTTAGGCGCCCACGTCGCCGCGCGGGATCGCCTGCGCGCCGCCGCCGCCACCCTGGAGCGCACCTTGGGCGCTGAGCACCCCACCACCGTCGCCGTCAACGGCCTGCTGCCCACCTTCGAGGCCGCGGCGGCCGCCGCCGCTCCGGCCAATCCATGAGGATCCTGCTCACCGCCACCTTACTCATCGACGGCCTGCTCGCGGCGGCGGTGTTCACCTCCTTGGCCAAGCCCGATCTCGCGGTCTGGTTCGCCCTGCAGTCCCGGCACTTTGGTGAGGAGTGGTTTGAGGAGCACGTCGGCCCCGATGAGCTGGCCCGGCTTCGCCTCGTCGCCCGGCGAGGGGCGTGGTTAGGCCTTGTGGGCGTCTTCGCGCTCTCGGCCTTGGCCGGGGCGATGGCCAGCGTGGTGCGCCTAGGGGGTTGACAGCCCTTCGCGGCAAGTTAAAGAGGCGGGGCGTTGGGGCTCTGTAGCTCAGCTGGTTAGAGCACGCGACTCATAATCGCGGTGTCACTAGTTCAAGTCTAGTCAGAGCCACTCCCACCAAGCCAGCGGTTCATCCCGCTGGCTTTTTTGTTCCTTGGGATCCCGCTCAGCGTTTGATCGCGCCGTCGATCCAGCCCAGCACGTCCCGGGTGACCTCGTCGCGGTTGGTCTCGTTCAGGAGCTCATGCCGGGCCTCGGGGTAGAGCTTCATCGTCACCCGCTTGAGCCCGGCGCTCTGGTACACCCCCAAAAGCCGCTTCACCCCTTCGCCCATGTCGCCCACGGCGTCTCGGGTGCCCGCGATGAGCAGGATCGGCAGCTCCTTGCGGATCTTCCCGACGTTCTGGGAGGCCGTCAGCGGCTTGAGCGCGTCGAGCAGGTCCACCCAGGTCTGCACCGAGCAGGGGAAGCCGCAGAGGGGGTCTTGGATGTATTTGTCGACTTCAGCGGCGTCGCGGCTCAGCCAGTCGTAGGGGGTGCGCGCGGGCTCAAAGGGCTTGTTGAAGCCGCCGAAGGCCATGTTGTGGATGAGGTTTGAGACCTGGGCGCGGCCGATGCGGCGGCGCTCGGCCCGGGCGACGACGCGGCCCAAGATCGCCAGGGGCGACGGCGGGCCGTTCGTGGCCGAGAGCACCACGGCGTCCCAAGGCTCGGGGTGCGTGGCGATGAGGCTCTGGGCGTGAAACGAGCCCATGCTGTGCGCGAAGAGCACAAAGGGCAGGCCGGGGTGCTCGGCGGCGGCGCGCTGGCTGAGGCTGTGCGCGGCGACGACGGCCTTGTGAAAGCTGTCCTCGTCGCCCATGTGCCCGGCGGCGTGACCCCGCACCACTGAAGCGCCGTGGCCGTAAGCGTCGTGGGTGTACACCACAAAGCCGGCGTTGGTGAGCGCCAAGGCGAAGCGCTCATACCGGGCGCAGTGCTCGGCCATGCCGTGAACGATCTGCACCACCGCCCGGGGCGCGCCTGGGGGTGACCAGCGCCTCGCCGCGAGCTGCGCGCCGTCTGGGTGGGGGAAGGTGAAGTGGGTCTCGACCATGAACCGCTCCGAAGCCGTTGTCGGAGACTAACCCAAAACCTGACCCACGACGCCGACTTGCCGCGGGCCCCTTTGCCTCGGGCTCAGCCGCCCTCCCACTCCGACGGCCCACGCAGGCGCCAGGCGAGCACGCCGTTGGAGAAGGCCCGCCCGAAGGCTTGGGAGAACAGGCGCCCGCCGGGCACCACGGCCTCGGCGCGTAAGAGCGCCTGCCCTAGGGCGAGGCCGGCGCGAAGGCGGCGGGAGTCCCCGTCCTTGGGGATGCCCAGCAGCTCGGCGAGCGGATCGCCGAGCAGGTGCCGAGAGAGCGCGGCGAGGGTGGCGAAGGAGAGGCGGTACGGCGGTCGATCGGCCAAGGCCCCCAACAACGCGGCGGTCAAGGCGCGCCCGGCCTCGCTCGGCGCGGCCCGCTCCCGCAAGAGTCGGTCTTGAAGCTCGGCCTCCTCTTCAGGGCGCTCGGCGATGAGCCCGGCCTCCACCCCCAACACCGGCCCGACGTGGCGCCAGAAGGCCAGGTGCTCGGATGACTCCTGCGCGGTGAGCCGCCCGCCGAGCTGGGTGAGCCCGGCGCGTAGGCTGTGGCTAAACACGGTGAGGGTGAACAAGCAGGCCCGCTGGTCGATGGGCGGGGTTGGCCTGGACCAGCCCGCCTGACGCAGCCTCACCCGGGACGCGGCGTGCAACAGCCTCACCCGCAGCGTGGCGTCGTGGCCGACGCCGTCGCGGCGCATGCCCCCGGGCAGGGTGAGCTGGTTTAGATACTCCGCGGTCTCCAACATGCGCCGCTCGCCGTGCTGGATGAGCCGCCCCGTCGCCACCAGCGCCTCGGCGATCTCGGGCAAGGCGTAGAGCGTCGGCAGGGCCTTGAGCCCCAGGGCGAGGCCGATGGGCGGGGCGTAACGCAGCACGAGGCGCCGGGTGCGCTCCATCGCTTCAGGGTTCACAGGGGCACGATCGGCCTCGGCGAGCAGCGCGGCGATGGCCGGGCTCGACTGGCGCTCCTTCGCGGCGGCGAGCAGGTCTCCGCCCCGAACTCCTTGGGCGAACATGGCCACAACCGCCGCGTCGGCCACGGGATCCGCGCGGAGAGAGGCTTCGTCGAGGGCCTGATCGCTGAGCGCCATGCCGACATCGTACACCGCGCGTGGCCCCGCGCTCTGGCCGAGCTGTGGCAGACTGGTCCTCAACTTCGCCACCCCGGAGCCCCGATGGCCGAGCGTGTCCCCCTGCGAGACATCTCCTCTTTGACCTGGGAGCACCCCGCCGACGCCGCCGCGCTCCAGTCCTTACGCGCGGTGCCCGGCTTCGACGCCGTGCTGCGCGCCGTGTTTGGCCTCTTCGCCGAGCGCACCCTGCGCCTGATGCACCTCGGCGGCAGCGTCGAGGTCAGCCCCAAGCAGCTCTCCCAGATCAACCGGGTCTATGAGGAGGTGCTCGGCACCCTGGACGCCCCCCGACGTTACCCCCTCTACGTCACCCAGAACCCCGTGCTCAACGCCGGCGCCGTGGGCATGGAGGAGCCGTTCATCGTGCTCAACAGCGGCGCGGTGGCGCTCCTGTCCCCAGATGAGCTGCGGTATGTGCTGGGTCACGAGGTCGGCCACATCCTCTCCGATCATGTGCTGTACAAGACGATGGTGCGTCTGCTGCTCACGATCGGGCGCGTGGCGTGGTCCAACGTGTTCACGGGCATCGCCTATTACGGCGTGCTCGTCGCGTTGTTGGAGTGGGACCGCAAGAGCGAGCTCTCCAGCGACCGCGCCGGGCTGCTCGCCGTGCAAGATCCCGACGTCGTGCGCCTCGGGCTGTTCCGCGCCGCGGGCGGGGTGATCGACGGCGTCGATGTGGAGGCGTTTCGTGAGCAGGCCCGGCGGTATGAGGAGGGCGGCGACAACCTCGACAGCCTCGCCAAGGCCCTCGCGCTGTTGGGCCGCACCCACCCCATGCCCGTTCACCGCCTTCAAGAGATCGATCGTTGGGTGGAGCGCGGCGACTATGGCCGGGTGCTCGGCGGAGAGTACCTCCGCCGAAGCGACCAAACCCGCCGCCCGACGGCCTGGGAGACCTGGCGGCAGTCCGCGTCGAGCTACGCCGACGGCTTCCGGGCCAGCGCCGATCCCCTCACGTCCTGGGTGCGCGGCAAAGGCGACGCCGCCGCGACCAGCGCGGGCAGCGCCGTGGACTGGCTGCGGCGAAAGGGCCGGGCCAAGCCCGAGAGCGAAGGGAACGAGTAGCCGCCTACTCGGTGAAGCCCAAGGTGGGGTCTACGACCTCCCCGCCGACCACGCTGCCCAGGAGCACGCGCCCGCCGCACTTCGTGGTGAGGCCGGGGGAGGGGATGCTCAGCGCGCCGATGACCACGGGGTCGGGGCTCACGGTGAACACCTCGCTGACGCTGTGGCTGTTCATGGTGTAACAGTCCTTGATCCACTCCTCCTCGGGCACCTCAGCCAAGGTCAGGCTCACGGCTTCGCCCTCGGTGGGGGTCAGCGTGGCGCTCATCGACGCCCGGTCGATGGTGATGGTGAGCCCGGTGAAGTCGGCCTCGGTGAAGCCATCGGCGCTGACATAGTCCAGGGTGAAGGTGCCATCGGGCACGGCCTCGGCGTCACCCGCGCCGCTGTCATCGGTGGCGTCTTTGTCGCCGCAGCCTGTGGTGAGGCTGAGCGTGGTGAGGAGCGTGAGGGCGAGGGTCAAGGCGCGCGGCATGGTGATCTCCGAAGGTGCGGTGGGGGGACGCGTCGTCAAGATAGCAAACATCGTGCCAAGCGCTCCGAGCCGTCGTGGCGCAGGCTTGGATCGATTCGGCGCGACAAGGGTGTCGTGGCCCAGCGTGGCAGGCTATGCTTGGGCTTCCGACGACGGAGGATCTCCCGATGCGCCTCGCGATGTTCACGCTGACCCTGACCCTCGCGGCGCTCACCGCCTGCGACGACGCCCTCAACATCCACGCTGGCGGCGAAGCCGTCGCCGGTGACGACTGGTGCGCCGTTCAAGAGGTGTTCGCCGCACACTGCCTCACCTGCCACAGCGCGGGGGCCAACTCCGGCGGCCTTGACCTCGAGACCGACCCCTACGCCACGCTCATCGACCAGCCGAGCGTCTGGGGCCCCACCCTCGTCGTCCCCAGCGACCGCGACGCGTCCTTCCTCTACAACAAGGTCATCGGCGCCCAGACCAGCGAAGAGGGCGGCATCATGCCCCTGGGCTCGGGCCTCGACGAGACGAGCGCCGAGACCATCGGCGCCTGGATCGACGGCGGCGCCACTGAAGACTGCGGCGGCTGACCCTTCCCCCCTCTCTCGCTCTCGTGAATCGAGGTCTCCTATGCTCTCCGTCCTGACGCTCCTCTGGCTCGTGGTCCCCGACGCGGCGGCCTATGTCGATCCCAAGTGTGAAGGCAAGACCCAGACCTTCGACGACGAAGGCCAGCAGAACTTCTTGCTGAACTACTTCGCCCTGGGCACCACCTTCTCGGCGATTCACGCCCCCTTGCCCCACGAGCCGGGCCGCGGCGCGCTGAGCCTGGAGATCGCTGGCATCCCGCCGCTCTCCTGTGAGCGCCGCTTGGTGCTCAACTCCTCGAAGACTGAAGACACCAACAAGGCCCCCGCCGCCCCGCGCCCGCGCCTGAGCTTCACCATGCCTGAGGTCGGCCCCGTCGCGGTGTTCGGCAGCGTGGGCTACGTCCCGCCGGTCACCTTCAACGGGGTGCGCAACGTCATCGTCTCCGGCGAGATCGGCGTCGGCAAAGAGCTCGAGAGCGGGGTGCAGGTCGGCGCGCGATACCACGCCACGATGCTCAAGACCATCGGCGAGATCGCCACGCCCTTCGTGGAGGGCGACCCGGCCTATGACGAGTTTTATTCGGGCTCCACCTTCGGCCTCGATCTCTCCGTGGGCAAAAACCTCGGCGCGGTGACGCCGTATGTGAGCGTCGGCGCCACAGACGTCTCCACGTTTTTCCTCATCGGCGATGACACCTACGTCGGGCTCAACACCGATCCCTTCTTCGGCGTGGTCGCCGCGGCGGGCGTGGCCGGCGTCGCCCGGGAGCACATCGACTGGGGCGCCGAGTTCTACACCGCCCCTGGCTACATCTACACGGGCCGTGCGCGCGTCGGCTACCTGTTCTGAGACGCGCCCGCCCCTTGACGTCCCCCGGTGCACAAGAGGTTCACCATGCGTCTGTCTTGGCTCGCGCTTCTCGCCGTCACCTTTGGCTGCAAAGGTGACTCCGTTCACATCGGAGACTCCGCGCCGACAGGCGCAGACTCCAGCGCGCCTTTGGACAACGACGGCGACGGCGTCCCCGCCGGGGAGGACTGCGACGACAACGACGCCGCCGTGTTCCCCGGCGCGGCGGAGCTCTGCGACACCCTCGACAACGACTGTGACGGCGACACCGATGAGGAGGTGACGTCCACCTTCTACGCCGATGGCGACGCCGACGGCTACGGCGTCGAGGACGCCGCGGTGAGCGCCTGTGAGGCCCCCGAGGGCTACGCCGCCTTCTCCGGCGACTGTGACGACGCTGACGCCCGGTTCAACCCCGGCGCCGAGGAGTCCGACTGCGCCGACCCCAACGACTACAACTGTGATGGGTCCGTAGGGTACGCCGACAACGACGCGGACGGCTTCGCGGCCTGTGAGGAGTGTGATGACGGTGTGGCCGCGGTGAACCCCGACGCCGATGAGCTCTGCGACGGCGTCGACAACGACTGTGACGGGTTGATCGACCCTGGCGAGGCCTTAGACGCCACGAGCTACTACGCCGACACCGACGGCGACGGCTTTGGAGACGCCGACTACCTCCAGCGCGCCTGCGCCCAGCCCCAGGGGTATGTCTTGAGCCTGACCGACTGCGACGATCGTGACGTCGCGGTGAACCCCGACGCCGATGAGGTCTGCGACGGCGTGGACAACGACTGCGACGGCGTCACCGATCCCGACGACGCCCTCGACGTCAACACCTACTACAGTGACTTAGACGGCGACGGCTTCGGAGATCCCGCCGCGCCGACACAAGCCTGCGCGCTGCCCGCGGGCGCCTCGGCGGACGACCTCGACTGTGATGACGGCGAAGGCGCGGTGAACCCCGACGCCGACGAGGTCTGCGACGGCGTCGACAACGACTGCGACGGGCGCATCGACCCCGACGACGCCCTCGACGCCGAGACCTGGTACGCTGATGGCGACGAGGACGGCTACGGCGATCCCGACGTCACCACCGTGGCCTGCGAGGCGCCTTCAGGCTTCCTCGATGACGACCAGGACTGTGATGACGGCCTCGCGGACGTGAACCCCGCCGGGTTTGAGCTGTGCAACGGCCTGGATGATGACTGTGACGGCGTGACCGATCCCGACACGGCCGCCGACGTCGCCACCTGGTACAACGACGGCGACGGCGACGGGTATGGTGACGCGGCGATCACCAGCCTCGCCTGCGCGGCGCCCACAGGCACCGTCGCCGACGCCACCGACTGCGACGATGGCGACGTCGGCGCCTACCCCGGCGCCACAGAGACCTGCGACAGCGTCGACAACGACTGTGACGGGACGGTGGACGTAGGCACAGGCGCGTTGACCTTCGACGGCGCCGGGGATTACCTGCGCATGAAAGACAACAGCGCGCTGGACATCGGCACCAGCGACTTCACCGTGGAGCTGTGGGTCTACCAGACCAACAGCACGAGCTCACGACTGTACTCCAAGGGCAGCTTCGGCTACTCCGTGGGGTACATGCTGCGCACCAGCGGCAACGTGCTCCTCGCCGAGATGGCGTCTCCGGCGGGCACGGGCGTTCAATGTACGGGCACCACGCCGCTCAACGACGGCAAATGGCACCACGTCGCCGCGGTGTTTGACCGCGACGCCAACGTGACCACCTACGTCGATGGCAAGCTGGAGAAGGCCTGCTCGATCTCGTCGTTCAGCGGGCGCAGCCTGAACAACTCCAACAACCCCACCTTGGGCATCTACGACGCCGATCTGGCCTCCGAGCCCTTCAAGGGCAAGCTCGACGACGCCCGGGTGTGGAGCACGGCCCGCAGCCAGGCGGAGCTCGTCGCCTCGATGTGTGACCCCTTGACCGGCTCCGAGTCAGGTCTCGCAGGCTATTGGCCCCTGGAGACCGACACCAAAGACAAGACGAGCAACGCCAGCGACGGCACCTTAGGCGGCAGCGCGGCCTTGACCACCCGCTGATCGCTCAGGGTTTGCCGGGCCCCGGGGCGTCCACGGCGTCACAGGACGGCGCGGCGCGCATCCGCCGCTCGGCGGGATCCGCGGGGTTGATCGCCCCAGCGACAAGATCGGCGGTGACTTCAGCCAAGGCGAGGTAACCCGCGGGGCTGGGGTGGTTGAGGTCTTCGTGGCCCCAGCACGAGCGCTCGGTGAGCAGGTGCCCCGCGCTGGGCACACCCAACGGGGTGAGGGTGCCCTCAAAGCTGCGCAGCGCGCCTTGGCGGCCGTTCTGCGGCTCGTCCATCGCCGTCGGGAACCCGACAAACCACACCTCGAGGCCCTTGGATTTGGCGTCGGTGATGAGCGTGGTGAGATCGGCCAAGGTCGAGGCGTCGGCGTTTGTGCCGGTGGCGGCGGGGTATTGAGGCCGGGTGTAGGGCGCGAGCAGTCGGCGCAGGACGAGGTAGGTGCGCACATCCACGAAGGGGGCGCCGCGCACGTCTTGGTACCAGCGCGCCCGACGCTCGGAGACCGAGGCCTGCCGGGTGAGGTTGTGGGGGCGGCCGAGGATCACCCCGTCTAGCTCCATCTGAGCGCTCACCTGGCGCCAGCGGCGCAGCATGTCGAAGGCGCAGCTCCCGAAGATGCCGCCGTTGACCACCTCCACGCGCTCCACGCCCAGGCGCGCGGGCAAGATGCGCTCAAGCTGGTCGGGCAGGGTGAGGCCCTGGTCGGCGCTCCAGCCGAACATCCACGAGTCGCCCAAGGCCAGGTAACGCCGCGTTCCGGCGGGGATCGTCGGGCTGGGGTCGGCGTCTTCTCGTAGGCCCATCGTCGCGGTGCGCACGGTCCAGCGATACGGCCCGTCGCTGTAGGTCTGGCTGTGGTGGGGCCGCACGTTGAGCGCGCCTTGGTCGTCGATGCCCAGAAGCGCCGTCTCTTGCTCCCAGGCGAATCGAAGCTGCTCGACGGGCACGGTGAGGCGCAGGCCGAGCTCCAGCGCGCTGATGAGCAGCGCCGCGGTGGCCACGGCGAAGGTGAGCTTGGCGCGGGTGCTCGTGGCCATCCTGGGCTCCGGGCCTCCTCAGGGCGCGACGGTGAACGTGAGCGTCTCACGATAGACGCCCACCTGCATCGTCATCGTGGTCTCTCCGGCCTCGACGAAGGTGGCGACGTTGTCGTCGAGGGTGGCGATGCTCGGCGGGTCGAAGCGCAGCACGGTGGCGCCCAACATCGTGGCGCCGTCACAGCGCAGCCACACCGTCCACGAGTCGCCCACCTTCGGCGCCTCGGGGCCCTGAACGTCAAGCTCAACGACGCCGCAGCCTTGGGGCTCGACGTCGTCGCTGTCCTCTACGGGGGTGGCGGTCTCTAGGGGCTCTTTGTCGCCGCACGCGGTGAGGGCGGCGAGCAGGATCAGGGCGCGCATGGGGTCTCCTCGGCGCGTAGTGTGCCACAAGGAGGGGCGCCCGAGGGCCTACGGCTGGGCCCAGATCTTCTCAAAGGCCATCGGCGCGGTCATGCCCTCATCAAGATCCTGCTTCCAGATCTCGGCTTTGCCGCCCGCGGAGCGCACCTCGACGTTGGAGCCCGCGCCCGCCCACCAACAATGCAGGGCGTAGGCCGTGCCCTGAATCGGCGTGGGGCTGCACTCGCCGTACAGCGGGCCGACCTCAAAGCTGGCGCCGTCTTTGGCTTTGATGATCACCATCGTGTTTGGGGTGCCCTCGTCTACGTCTTTGCCGGCGCGGGTCTCAAAGGCCCATCCGGCCAAGGTGACCGAGGCGTCTTCAGCGGCGGGGGCGGCGGGGGTGGGCTCAACCGGGGGCGTCGGCTCGGCGGGAGGGGTGGCGACGTCTTGGTCGCCAGAGCATCCGACGAGCAGGCTCAACAGCAGGCAGGGGAGGGCGGCGCGCATAGAAGACTCCAGGGTTTCGCGCCCTCTTTAGCGTGTGGGCGCCTCTACGACGAGAAGCCCGCGTCGTGCAGCTCGGCGTAGCGCCCGCCCCGGGCCAGCAGCTCCTCATGGGTGCCCATCTGGCTCACCTCGCCCTGGTGCATCACGACGATGAGGTCCGCGGCCTGAATCGTCGAGAGGCGGTGGGCGATGACGATGACCGTCTTCTCAGCGAGGATACGCTCGATGGCGCGCTGGATGAGGCGCTCGGTCACCGGGTCGATCGAGGCCGTGGCCTCATCCAAGATCACGACGGTGGGATCGTAGGCCATCGTTCGGGCAAACGTGAAGAGCTGGGCCTCGCCCACGCTCAGGTTGCCGCCGCGCTCCTTCAACGGCTCGTCCAAGCCGCCGGGCAGGCCACGCACCAAGGTGTCGGCGCAGACCAGCTCCGCGGCGCTCATCAGCTTCTCATCGGTGAGCTTTGGGTCGCCCAGGCCGATGTTAAACCGCACGGTCTCGGGGAAGATCTGCACATCTTGGCTCACCGAGGCCACGGCCCGGCGCACGTCGGTGAGCCGCAGGGCCGAGAGCTCCACGCCGTCGAGGGTGATCGACCCGCGGTATCCGGCGTAGGTGCGGCTCAACAGGCGGGTCACCGTCGTCTTGCCGCAGCCCGTGGCGCCGACGATGGCGACGACCTGCCCCGGCTTCACCTCAAAGCTCACGCCCTTGAGGATGTCGGCCTCGGGGGGGCCGGGTTTGTACGAGAAGCGCACGTCCTCAAACCGCACAGAGCCTGAAGGTTTGGGCAGGGCCAAGGCCCCCGAGGGGATGTGATCGGTCTCGTCAAGAAGCGAGAAGATCTTGTCCAAGGCCGTAGAGGCCCGCTGCAAGATCGCGATCTTGCCCGAGAACTCTTTGAGCGGCGTGAACAGTCGGTTCACATACTCGATAAACGCCACGAGCAGACCGGCGGAGACGCCCACCCCAAACGACGAGGTGGCGTACCACAACATCAAGGCGAAGGCGACGGAGCCCACGCCGTCCACGGCGGCGTACATCAGCGCGTCGTAGACGTTGGAGCGGATGGTGGACTCGGCGTAGGGCCGGTTCAGCGCACGAAAACGCCGGGCCGAGGCGTCCTCGGCGGAGAAGAGCTGGAGGATCTCCACCCCGCTCACCCGCTCGGCGAGGTAGCTGTTCACCGCGCTGATGCCCTCACGCATGCCGTTGAAGTGTTTGCGCAGGCCCCGGCGGCAGATCTCGATGACGCCGATCAGCGGAGGCGCCAACAAGAACAGGCACAAGGTCAGCCGCCAGTCAAGCCACACCATCGCGCCTAAGGTGGCGATGACGATGAGCACGTCCATCACGATGGTGACGACGCCCGAGGAGACCGTCTCGCCCAAGGCCTCGACGTCCGACGTCCCCCGGGTGAGCAGCTCTCCGGCGGGGCGGGTGTCAAACCACGCGGGGCTCAGGCCCAAGAGGTGCTTGAGGATCGCCTCACGCAGGCGCCGGATGAGCCGCTGCCCGGCCACGGCCGTCGCCAGACCAAACACGGCGTTGAGCCCAAAGCCCAGGATCACCGTGGCCAAGTACTGCAACGCCACGGTCTGTAAGCCGTCGAGCTTCCCGACGGTGATGTAGTCGTCGATGGCGACCTTGAGCAGGTAGGGCTGGGCGAGGTTCAGCGCCACGAGCAGGGGCGCGCTCACCAACGACGCGAGGTAGAGGTGCCCATCGGGCCGCGCCATCGGCCAGAGCTTCTTGAACAGCGTGACGCCAGAGGGGGATGAGGTCGGCGCGCTCATGGGGCCACCTCCACAGCGTTCGACTCGGCGGCGTGCTCTTGCTGCTCGCTCCAGGCCTCTTGATAGGCGGGGCAGCGTCGAAGCAGCTCCTCATGGCCGCCAAAGTCGGCCAAGCCGCCCTCTTGCAGCACGAGCACCTTGTCTGCCCGCGCCAAGGCGCTGAGCCGATGGGAGACGAGGATCACCGTAGGCCTTCGCCCGTCGGGGCCCGGCGCGGTCAGCTCCAGAAGCGTGTGGATGAGCTGCTGCTCGGTCTTCTGGTCTACGGCGCTGAGCACGTCGTCCAGCACGAGCAGGTCAAAGTCGCGGTAGAGCCCCCGGGCCAAGGCCGCGCGCTGGCGTTGTCCGCCGCTGAGCATAATTCCACGCTCACCCACGGTCGTCTTGAGGCCCTCGGGCAAGGCGCTCAGATCGGCCTCTAACGCCGCCCGCCGCACGGCGGCGGTGAGCCTCGCCGGGTCGGGGTCGCCCATGGCGATGTTCTGCTCGATCGACTCCGAGAACAGAAACGGCACCTGGGGCACCACGGCGAGGCGTCGGCGCCACTCGCCGAGAGAGATGGCCGTGAGATCAACGGCTTGGCCGTCCTCTCCGCGCAGGAGGATCTGCCCCGGCCCTGGGTTTCGTTGGCGGGTGAGCAGACGCAGCAAGGTGGACTTGCCCGAGCCCGTCGCGCCGTACACGCCGAGGATTCTCCCGGCGGGCAAGGTGACGGTGAGGCCCTTGAGCACGGGCTTGTCTGGAGCGTCGGGGTAGGCGAACTTGAGATCGTGAAGCTCGATCGCGGCCAGCCGGGCGGGCGGCGCCGCGGGGCTTGGGCCCTCGGGCTGCTCGGCCACGGCGTAGAGCAGCTCATCAATGCGCTCGAGGCTGTTAAAGCCGCGCTGAAACACGGTCACCATGAACCCCAGGCCGCGCAGGGGGAACAACAACGAGCCGATGTAGGCCACAAACGCCACGATCTGCCCCACGGAGAGCTTCCCCGCCACGGCCATCGGCCCGCCCACGGCGATGAGCAGGTACACGCTCACCGTGGTCGCGATGGGCAGAAGCGGCATGATGATCGTGCGCACCCAGGCCATCTTGAGGTTGGTCTCGGTGTAGTTGAGGTCACGCTCCCGCAGGCGCTCGATGAAGGCGCCTTCAGCGTTGAAGCCCTGGATGGTGCGCACCCCTTGCAGGCTCGCGAGCAGGTGATCGCTCACCTTCCCGAGCTGCTGCTGGGCCTGGTTCGCCAAGGTAAAGAAGCGGTTGATCCCCGCTTGCACCAAGATGAGGCTCAACAGCACCGGCGCCAACGAGAGCGCGGTGAGGGAAGGGGAGATGCGGTACATCTCTTGGCCGGTCAGGGCCACCGTCGCCACGACGTTGAACACCTGCAAGATGCCAAAACCCACCATCGCCCGGACAAACTGCAGGTCGGAGCTCGCCCGGTTGATGATGTCGCCAGCGCTGTGGCTGGCGAAGAAGCTCGGCTGCAGGGTGATGACGTGGGCGAAGAGGTCGGTGCGCAGCCGGTACTCCAACAAGCGCCCCGGCGTGAAGAACAGCACCCGAGAGAGCGTGCGCACGACGATGAGCACCACACCCATCCAGGTGATCTTCATCGCTGAGGCCCGCACGGCGTCTAGATCCCCCGTCTCGCGCAGGGCGTCGATGCCTCGGGCGAGCTCCAGCGGGATCTGCACCGCGAGCCAGCTCGTGCCCAACAAGAACACCAGCCCCGCGAGGAACCACACCCAGTAGCGCAGGACGTAGCGCCGGGTGAAGCGGGCGAGGGTGGACCACACGCTCGGGGGCGGCGTGGCGGGGATGGCTTCGTTGGCCATGGTCAGCGGCTCCGGCGCTTGGGCGAAGGCGCGGGAGGATCCTCGTCTTCATCGTCCCAGCCGGGCTCGGCCGCGCCGTCGGACTCCAACAGATCATCCTCGTCCCAACGTTCTTCGTCCACCTCAGGGCCCTCTACGACCCAACCTTGGGGATCGTGCTCACGGTTGAAGTCGGGGTCTTCCAAGAGGTCGATCTCGTCCCAGCCCTCATCGGGGTGGGGCGGGCCCTCGTCCTCCATGGGCTCCTCTTCAGTGTCTTGGAGGAGATCTTCGTCCCAGTCGTCGAGATCGTCCGCCTGCTTCGTGGCCACGCTCGCCGCAGGGGAGGGGCCGTGCGCCTCGGCGGCGTCCTCATCGGGCAATGGCGGCGGCGCCAAAGACGGCTGGGGCTCATCCGGGGCGCAGTCGGTGCCGTCCACGATGAGGCGCTCTAAGCGGCGGTTGTGCTCAATCCAGCGCGCGGCGATGTCTTCAGGCACCCCGTGGGCCTCCAGCGTGCGCTCCAGAAACGCCAGCCGACGGCGAAAGTGCCCGGCGTTGATCTTGAGCGGCTGGTGAACCGCGCCCAGGGGCCGCCCGGTGTAGGCCGCGGGCCCGCCCAACATCGTCACCGCCATCGCCGTCTCGTGCAGGATGATGCGATCCAGATCACGGCCAGCGAAGAGGTAGCCAATGACGAAGTCACGCGCGACGCGCCCGATGAAGTCCGTCATGATCGTTCGCGCGGCGGACTCTCCGCCGAGCCGGTCTAGGTCACTTTGGCCGCTCATGCGGAGCGCAATAACCTGCGCCGCGCCGGGTGGTGGGCGCTGGGCTTGTGCGAGCTAGCCCCCGAGCGCGACAATGCCAGCACCCTGCCGAGACGATGCCCCAGCGCCCGCCCGCCCTCGGAGCGTGAATGTCTACGATGACCCCCCTCGACGCCGCCTCGCTCGTGCTCGATCGCGCCGTGGATCTCGATGAGGTGCTGCTGCGCCTGATGGACGAGGTGCGCAACCGGATGCGCGCCGATCGCTGCACGCTCTTTTTGGTCGATCAGGCCCAACAAGAGCTGGTCTCGAAGGTGGGCATCTTGCCCGAGGTCGCCGAGATCCGCCTGCGTCTGGGCGAAGGCATCGCCGGGGACGCCGCGCGCACCGGGCGCAGCCTCATCGCCAGCCGCCGCGACGGCGAGGATCGCATCCTGCGCCGCGTGGACGCCTTGACCGGCTACGAGACCCGCAACACCCTCGTCGTGCCCGTGCGCACCCACGGCGGCCACATCGTCGGGGTGATGCAGCTCCTCAACAAGCATGAGGGTGAGTTTGACGAGGCCGACGTGCGCCTGGCCGAGGGGCTCGCCGGGCAGATCGGCGCGCTCATCGAGTCCACGAGCCTCATCTCGTCGCTCTTGCCCGACCAGCGGCGGCCGCTGGCGTTTCGGTTCAACCAGATCATCGGCGAGTCGGTGGCGATGCGCCGGGTGTACGAGCGCACCACGCGGGCGGCGGCGGCCGAGGTGACGGTGCTCGTGCGTGGGGGCTCTGGCTCAGGAAAAGAGCTCATCGCCCGAGCGATTCACGACAACTCCCCGCGCCGCGACGGCCCCTTCGTGAAGGTGGACTGCGCGGCGCTGCCCGAGTCGCTGATCGAGAACGAGCTCTTCGGCCACGAGCGCGGGGCGTTCACCGGGGCGGACGCCGCCGCCGACGGCAAGGTGGCGGCGGCTGAAGGCGGCACGCTGTTTCTGGACGAGATCGGCGAGCTGCCCCTGGCCGTTCAGGGCAAGCTCCTGCGGCTTCTGCAAGAGCGGGTCTACCTTCGTGTCGGCGGCGTCAAGCCCCGGCCCGTGAACCTGCGCTTCGTCTGCGCCACGCACCGGGATCTAGAGCAGGCCATCGCCGCGCGGAGCTTCCGCGAGGATCTCTACTACCGTCTGAGGGTGGTCGAGATCATCCTTCCGAGCCTTCGTGAGCGCGGCGCTGAGGATCTCGATCGCCTCATCGACCACTTCCTCTACACCTTCGGGCGCAGGCATGGCCGCCCGACGATCCGGCTCTCCGCCGAGGCGCGGCAGCGTCTGCACCTCCACGCCTGGCCGGGCAACGTGCGTGAGCTTGAGAACTGCGTCGAGAGCGCCGTCGTGCTCTCTCCAGCCGAGCTGATTCGCCCCGACGCCTTGCCCCTGCCGGGGCTCTTGGAGCCGCCCCCGGACGTGGCCCTTGACCCGTCCGTCTTCGCCTCGGCGATCGGGCCGTTGAAGGACGTTGAGCGCGCATATTTGCAGTTCGTGCTACGATACTGTGGAAACAACCGGTCTCGTGCGGCCAAGCTGATGGGAATCAGCCGAAACACGCTGGCGAGAAAGCTCGACGGAATCGACGGTTGAGAGCCCGCTCCCCCAGAAGACCCCTAGGCTCTCAGGAGGCCACGATGAGCACCTTGATCACCCCGCTCCTACAGCTCCGAGACGATGAGCAAGGCGTCACCTCGATTGAGTACGGCTTGATCGCGGCGGTCGTCAGCGTCGGCATCATCGGCGCCATCTCGGCGTTCACGGGCTCGTTGAACAACCTCTGGGGCATGATCACCGACACCGTGCTCGCCGCGATCTAAGCGCGGTGGGTGATCTTCCCGCGGCCCCCGTTGGGTGTCGGCGCGCCTGACGTGAGCGCGCCCCCCGGGGTTTAGGGTGTGGTCGTCGCGGAGTCGCTGGAGTCTCCGCCGCCCGAGTCCTGGCCGGAGTCACCGCCTGCGGTGTCATCGGCGTCGCCGGTCTCGCCGCCGCTGTCGGGGTAATGAACCGTCGGGGGTTGATCGGCGACACACACGTCCACGACGGGGTGCAGGCCGTCTTCACAGACCAGCTCGTCATCACAGCCGAAGAGCACAAGCAGGGGGAGCAGGGCGAGGCGCATCAGCACTCCGTGTTCCCGGCAATGTAGCGTGTCCGCCGGGCGGTGGCCGAAGGGGGCTCGGCGCGTGCTAACCTCCGCCCATCGAGGAGCCTCTATGGGAAGCCCGCCTATCGCCCGCGTCATCGGCCGCGGGTTCAGCGACACCGGACCCAACCGGGAGCACAACGAGGACGCCTTCTTGGCCGATCCTGCCCTGGGGCTCTACGCGGTCTCCGACGGCATGGGCGGCCACGAAGGCGGCGAGGTGGCCTCAGCGATGGTGCTCGCCGGGCTGCGTGAGGCGGTGGCCCAGGCCCCGGCCTTGGAGGGCCTCGACGATCCCAGCGTCACCCGGCGCGGCGAGGTGCTGCGTTGGTTGGGGCGCCTCGTCTCCGAGCTCAGCGCCGAGGTGTTCGCCGCGGCCAAGGCCGATCGTGCGCTGTGGGGCATGGGCTGCACCTTGGACGTGGCCCTGGTGCGGGGCGGCGGGGTGTACCTCGCCCACGTCGGCGACAGCCGGATGTACGCCCAGCGGGACGGCAAGCTCATGCGGCTCACTGAGGACCACACCTACGGCCATGAGCTGCTCAGCGAAGGCGCCACCCCGGAGCAGGTCGCGCGGCACCCCCAGCGCGCCGCGCTCACCCGGGCGGTGGGCCGCAGCCCCAAGGTGCAGGTAGACACGGCGTTTCTGGAGCTTCAAGAGGGGGATCAGCTCCTCCTGTGCAGCGACGGGCTGTACGGCGCGTTGGAGGAGGGGCAGCTCCCTCGGGCCTCAAGAGTCAGGAGGCCGCCGAGGCCTTGGTGCGCGCCGCGCTGGCCGCCCAGCCCGACGACAACCTCACCGCCGTGGTCATCACCGTCGAGGCGCTGCACAACCTGCGCCCGGCGCTCATCGGCGCCGAGGCCACCCTGAGCGCCTTGGCGCGGTCGCGGCTGTTCGCGGGGCTCAGCGCCGGAGAGCTCCTGCGCCTCCAGCGTGTCGCCGTGGGCCGCCACGCCGAGCCGGGTGAGGTCATCGTGCCCCAGGACGAGTCCGTCGATGGCCTGTTTGTGGTGCTCTCAGGCACGATCACCGTCGATCGGGACGGCGAGGCCATCGCCGAGCTGGGCCCCGGAGATCCCTTCGGTGAGCACGCCTTGGTCGAGGGGGTGTCCGACGTGCGCATCGTCGCCACCCAGTCGAGCGACCTGCTCTGTTTCCCCACCGCCGCGCTCCAGAGCTTGCTCGGCGCCGATCCCCACGTCGCCAGCCGCCTCGCGCTCAACGCTCTGCGGCGGGCCCTGGAGCGCCCGGCGGCGCGCTGAGCGGAGGTCGCCGCGATGCCGCGTGTGGTGCAGATCGTCCACGGTTACCCGCCGCGGCACAACGCGGGCACCGAACGATACGCCGCCTGGGTCAGCGCCGGTCTCGCCGCGCGGGGCTACGCCGTAGACGTCATCACCAGCGCCCGCTCCCCGGGCCGCGCCCAAGGGGAGGTGCTGGACTCACGTTTGCCCGAGCACGAGGGCGGCGGGCGGCGGTGGGAGATCGTGAACAACCTGCCCTGGCGGCCCCTCGCCCAGGCCGAGCACGATCCGCTCATCGAGGCCCAGGTGCATCGGCTCTTGGACCTCGCGCGGCCAGACCTCATCCACGTTCAACACCTGCTG
>JADKFE010000038.1 GCA_016717595.1 Deltaproteobacteria bacterium
CGCGCCGAGCAGGTGCAGGGTGAGGCCGTCTTCAGGCGCGGCGGGCTCCCGGCGGGTGACCGTGGCGATCATCCCGACCCAGGAACGGCGCGAAGGAGAGCAGGGCCGGGCCGAGGTGGTCTTGTTCGCCGGGTCGTCGTTGCACGTCGCGGCAGGGCGCGGCAGAACTGTTGCTGCGTCGGCTCAGCGATCCGCTGGTGGGGCAGGGCTCGTCTTCAGCGCAGCGCCCGGGGTCGCCGCGGCGCCGCCGGGGGTGACGAGCACGCAACGGGTGAAACGCTCCAACGGCGTGGCCCCGGGGCAGGCGCAGCGGCGAGAAGCCGCGCGGGAGCGCCAACAAGAGCGCCTCCTCGATAGACCCGGGACTTGCCCGTGCCGGCCTCACCCACAAACACCAGCCCAGGCGCGGGCGCTCACCGCGGCCGGCCTCGCTTAGAACCGACTCCACGGCGGCGAGGCTCATCCCGGCGACCAACGAAGGCCCCGCCAAGCTCCCCGGCGCCGCTCTCTTGGGGCTCTCCGGCGAGGGCTTGCTCGATGAGCGCCTTGGCGTCGAGGGCGCTGGGGGCAGTCCGCCGGGTCCGACCCTGGCTGTCGCCAACACCGCCTCGGAGAGCGGGGAGGCACGCCGGGCTCACGCAGGTGCGGCGGGCTCGGCGCCTGGGCAGGCTTGGCGGAGCAGCTCGACGCCCGCGCAGCCGACCCCTGAGAGCTGACCGGTCAAGAGCTGATAGAGCAGCGCGCCGCGGGAAGAGGTCCGCCGGAGGGCCAGCTCGCGGCCCGTGGCCTGCTCGGGGCCATGTAGCCGACGGTGCCCGCCCAGCTGTGAACCCCAAACGGCGCGGCGAGGCCGAGGTCCAACCAGGCGCACACGGCCATCGTCCTCCGCAGACGTTCGACGGGGAGAGGTCTCCAGTGAACCCAGCCGCGCTGGTGGAGCACGTCGAGCACCTCCAACAGCCGCAGCACCGGGCGCACGACGGCGACGAGCTCCGGCGAGGCCGGGCCGCCCGTCCACGGGGGCAGCGCCTCGTGATTCTGGCGCAGCGGGCGGCCGTTGAGCCGCTCCATGACGAGGTACGGCGTGGCCTCATGCACCCCGGCGTCGGTGGCGATCACCACCGCGGGGTGGCGCAGAGTGTTCAAGGCGCTGCGCTCCCGATGAAAGCGCGCGAGCACCTCTTCGCCTTGTCGGGTAAACAGCTTGAGCGCGAGGGGCCTAGCCCCCTCACGCACCGCGAGCACCACGCCGCTCGCGCCTTGGCCGAGGATCCCCTCCACAACGTAGCGCCCTGAGATCAGCTCCCCTGGCTCGGGAACATGGACGCTGGCCGGATCGTTTCGGATCATGGTCACGTTGTTGTTCCTCATGCTCAATAATAGGATCGCGAACCTATATGCGTGGATCGTCTTTGGCGAGCAACCCGACCACCGAGACCCTCGACGAGAGCAACCCAGGACGTCGGGTCGCCGCCCAGGTGACCTTTCGTCTCGTCGGGCTGTGGGATCGCCGGGTGTCGTCAGCGAGGCGCCTGGAGATCACCGGTCCGCTGATCATCGGGCGCTACGCCGACGTGAAGATCAACGATCCTCGGCGAGCCGCGAGCACGCCCGCGTGCAGCCCAGCCCGCAAGCTGCGGCCTCGCCCTTGTGGTCGATCTCGGCTCTCCAACGGCACCTGGGTGAATGGGGTGCGGGTTGACCGCGCGCTGGTCGGCGTCGGCGACGTGGTGCGCATCGGCCGCACGCTCTACGCCATCGACGAGGTCGGCGCCGAGGGCCGGCCGCCTCGCCAAAGACATGGGCGCCCGGGCCGGGGCCATGCTCGACCTGCTCTCGCCCTTAGAGAAGTTCGCCAAGTCCGACACCCGGGTGCTGCTCACGGGCCTGCCCGGCGTGGGCGGGCAGGTGCTCGCCGGCCCTGCACCGCGCGTCCGAGGTCGAGGGCCCCTTCGTCTCGGTCAACTGCGCGCGCCTCGACCGCGACACCACCGACTCCGAGATGTTCCGGGCACCTCAAAGGCGCCTTCACCAACGCCTTCCGCGACCGCGCCGGGCTCATCGCCCAGGCCGATGGCGGCACGCTCTTTCTCGACGAGATCGGCGAGCTGCCCCTGGAGTCCCAGGCCCGGCTCTTAAGCGTGCTCCAAGACGGCGTCGTGCGGCCCTTAGGCGCCGATCGGGGCGCGCCTGTTGAGTTCCGGCTGATCTGCGCGACCAACGCCATCTTAGAGGCCGCCGTCGCCCAAGGCGCCTTCCGCGCTGATCTGTACCACCGCATCGCCGATTGGCCGGTGAACCTGCCGCCGCTCTCGGCGCCGCACCGCCGACATCCCGGCGATCCTCGCCAAGCTGGGGCACCCTCGCCTCGAGCGCTTCACCACCCGAGAGGCCCTGGTGCTCGCGTCGTGGCCTACCAACGTGCGCGGCCTCGTCTACGCCGCCCGGCGCCTGGCGATGGCGGACGCGAGCCCGCACCCAAGCGCATCCTCTTCCCCCGGTGGGATGCGCAACCGGCCCTCGGCCTATGTCCCGCCGTACTCATTGCCGAGAGCGCTGAAGAGCTGAGCTGCTCATGGCCACCTTTGAGGGCAACATCGCCGCCGCCGCGCGCCACGTCGATCGGTCCCGGGAGATCGTCTACCGGATGCTCACCCGCTTCGGCCTCGGCGACCGGCACTAGGCGCAGCGAAGCCGAGGCCGGGCAAGGCCCCCGACGACTACTCGTCGAGGCCCTTGGTGATGTGGAACTCCACGCGCCGGTTCTTCTGTTTGCCCTCAGGCGTGCGGTTCGTGTCGATGGGGCGAGTCTCGCCGAAGCCAGCGGTCTCCATGCGGCTGCCCGCGATGCCCTTCTCCAGCATGTACTCGCTGACCGCCTGGGCGCGGGCCGTAGAGAGCTTCTGGTTGGCGTCGTCGCTGCCGTCGCTGTCGGTGTGGCCCTCGATGCGGATGGAGATCTGGGGTAGTCCCGCATGACCTGCACCACGTCGTCGAGGATCGGGTAGCTCACCGGGCGGATGATGGCTTTTGCCCGTCTCGAACTGGATCTGCTCGGAGATCACGATCTGCTTGTTGGCGACCTTGACCTTTGAGGGCTTCGTGTCGGGGCAGCCGTCGTCGTCCATGTACTCGTTGACGTTCTCGGGCTCCAAGGGGCACTTGTCGACCGGGTCCAAGAAGCCGTCGCGGTCGGAGTCGAGGATCGGGCAGCCATCAGGCGCCGGGCCGGGCTCAGACGGGCAGCGGTCCACCGGGTCCATGTAGCCGTCGCCGTCGGTGTCGGTGGGCGGGCAGCCTGAAGGCGGCGGGCCGGGGATCATCGGGCAGGCGTCTTGAACGTCTACCAGGCCGTCCATGTCGTTGTCGGGCTCGGGGCAGCCGTCGAGATCGGCGTAGCCGTCGAGGTCTTCAGGATCCATCGGGCAGGCGTCAGCGGCGTCGAGGATCGTGTCGTTGTCGTTGTCGGGCTCGGGGCAGCCGTCGGTGTCCTTGAAGCCGTCGAGGTCTTCAGGATCTTTCGGGCACTCGTCTACGTCGTCGAGGAGACCGTCGTTGTCGGTGTCGTAGACGATGTCGGGGCAGCCGTCGTTGTCTTCGACGCCGTCGAAGTCTTCAGGGTCGTTCGGGCAGTCGTCCACGTCATCGGTGATGCCGTCGCCGTCACGATCTTTGGGCAAGCAGCTCGGCGCGGTGTTGAGCGCGATGTACGCGTTCTCCAGCGCGATGTCGAGGTGCTGCCGGGCCGGTGGGGTCGCCCTGCTCAAACTCAAGCTTGGTGAAGGCGATGTTGGACTCGGCCAGGGCGTACTCCCGAGGGGTACACTTCTTCGCGTTCAGCGCCGTGGCCCTCGGCGTAGACACGCCCCACCTCGGCGAAGTCGCTCTGCCAAGGTGTTGATGTTCACGCAGCCCGCGATGAGCAGGAGCGTGAACGGCCAGGGAGCAGGCGCCCCGTGGAGCAGGGGTCACTCGTCCCACTGGTCCTCCTCGTCCGTGTTGGTGGGCGGGGGGGTCGTGCGATCGACCTCCTCCGGCACGATGTCCTCGGCGTTCTCAAGGTTCTCGCGGGCCTTCGCGCGGTCGGCGGCGCCCTCGTCCGCGCTGCCGTAGCGGGCGATCTCTTCAGCGCGCCGGGCGTAGTTCTCACCCTTACGCGCGAGGTCTTCAGCGGCGCCGTAGTCCGAGTACCCCCACTCCTCCCGGGCCTTGAGCCGGTACTGTTCGGCGAGGGTGTGCTCGTAGATGGCCTCTTCAGCGGCCTCGGCCTCGTTGGCGTCGTGCCACGCCTCCTCCAAAGGAGGCCAGCCGCGCGGTGGGCTTGATGGCGATGCAGCCGCTTGAGAGGCCAAGCGTGACCAGGATCAGGGCGGCAGAGGGACGGGTCATGGCGCTGCTCCAGCGTCGGGACGATCGTTATTGGAGCCGACCGGAGCGGGCGTGTCAAGGGGGGCCGCCCCCTTTCGCGGCGCGCCGGGCGCCGCCTCGACGTGCTCATGGGCGCCGGGGTCTTCAGCCGCGGCCTCTGACGCCTCTTCGCTGGGGGGCAAGGTGGCCGCCAGCTCGACAAGCGGCGTGAGGTCAAAGACCGCCATGAAGTAGCGGTTCGGCATCTCTTGGTCGGGCAAGGAGACCTCATGGGACGACCACGGCACATAGACCGGGCCGTCGGGCACCTTGTACTCATTGCCGGGGTAGTCAAACCACGCCAGCTCGACGTGCTCCTCCGGGGTGATCTGCAGGGCCTCGGCGAGGCGGCGCACGACGTCGCGGTAGAAGATCGGGCCGCTGCGCGGATCGACGAGGTAGTAGCCGCGCTCGTGAACGACGAGGTGTCTGTAGCCGCCGCCGGCGACGAGCCGCGCGAGCTCCTCGCGGTTCAAGAGGGCGAGGTCGGTCTCTTCAGGCGCGCGGGAGAGGCCGAGCAGCACGTCCTGCGCGGTCTTCCCGGCGCGGTCGGGGCGGGCGAGGTACCGCAGGCGCGCCGCGGCCTCACCGCCGCCCTCCTTGCGGAACACCGGGGGATCGCCGGGGGCGTCGCCCACGACCGGAACACCTTCCGCCGGTGGGTGAGCTGGTAGAAGCAGATGAGGTCTTGCTGTTGATCCAGAGGCAGCTCGATGATCCCGGCCTCCTCCGCCGGGTCTAGCGTGGTGTACCACTCGGGCACAAACAGGGCCGAGACCTTCAGCGGCGGGCGCCACATCGTCGGCTTGAAGCTGCCTTCAGCGATGGGCCCGATCTCCCAGCGGTAGAGGATCTGCAAGACCGTGCCCAGGATCGCGAGGCCCGAGAGCACCCGCCGCCCCCACAGGCCCCGGCGCCCGGGCGAGGCCCAAGGCCACGAGCGCCACCGAGGCCACCACCACCATCGCGCCCATGCGGTAGGGCCCGAACATACGCGCCATGCCCGGCACCCACTGAAACATCACCGTGTAGGGCATCCGCAGCACCCACTCCCCGCCGAGCAGCAGCACCTCGGAGGAGTCGGCCTTCGCGCCGAGCTTCAAGAACGGCCCCAAGGTGCCCAAGAAGAACACGGCGAAGACGAGCAGCCAGAAGCGGCTCACCGGGCTGCGCCGCCCCGTCGGCCCAAGCGCGGGCAAGACGCCGAGCAGCAGCACCGCCAACGAGAGCGCCCGGGGGTGGCCGGGGTTGTACAGGTAGTCCACGGACCACGACGACATGATCGTGCGGTTCAACGACGAGAGCACGTTCTCCTCGTACGTCGAGGGCCGCAGAGGCACCTCGCGGATCACGTCGTACTCGGGGAAGGGCAAGAAGAAGCTCACCTCGGGCAGCTTTGAGGCGAGGGAGCCGCCGCCGGCGCTCGTGGAGGTGGCGCCGCTGGACTCACCCAAGATGTAGGGCAGCGCGAACAGGCCCGCGACGAGGCCCGTGGTGATCAAGAGCGGGATCATCCAGGTCAAGCTGCGCTGGATGAGGCGCAGGCTTGAGCGTTGCCCCACAACACCCTCAGGGCGAGAGCCCGAAGAACATCCCCGCGAACAGGCCATAGAACCAGTAAAACGCCCCACACAAGGCCAACACCAGCCCCGCGAGCACGCCGTCGATGGGCCGCTGGCGCTCTTCAGCCCGGGCCAAGGCGATCGGGAACAAGAGCACCCACCACAAGACCACCTGGCGCAGCCCGCTCCCGTGGATGTCTTGCAGGTTCAGCGGGTTCACCACGGCGAGCAGGCCCGCGGCGAGGGCGGTCACGGGCTGTCGGCTCAAGGATCGCCCCAAGGCGTAGCCGCAGAGGCCGTCCACCACGAGGATGAAGAACACCTTGAGGTTGTAGTGGGCGGGAAGATCCCAGATCAACGAGAGCGGGAAGCTCACGAAGAGCACGTCGAGGATGTTGCCGGTCTCGGGGTAGCGGCCCAGGCTCAAGAAGGTCAACACGCGGTCAGTGAGGGAGAGGTCTGAGGCGGCGATGGCCTCCAGCTCGGTGAAGTGCCACCAGTAGCGCCACAGCCAGCCGCCCAGGCTCACCGCCGCCGATGATCACCTCGTCGAGGTGGTTGATGGCCGGCCAGGTCATCGCCGCCGCCGCCGCGAGGTACACCAGGACGCGATCAGCCCCTCGATGAGCCACTGGCCGCGCCTCATGCGCCGCCCTCGCCCGCGGGCTCCAGTGCCGGCAAGGTGTAGAGCGCCACGTCGTCTTCAGGGATCTCCAGCGGAGGCCCGAAGATCCCGTCCAAGAGCGCCCGCACCATGCGGCGTTTGTGCTCGGGGTAGAGCGACTCATGCACGACGATGGCCCGGTATCCCTCCAGGCTCAGGAGCCGCGCGCCCATGATCAGCTCCAGCTCGGGCATCACCGGGGGCAGGTCGATGGCGCGGCTGGCCTCTACCTGAATCAGCATCCAGGTGAGCGGGTTGCGCTCCAGAGGGTCGGGGAGCGGGTCGTTGAGGCCATAAGGCGAGGGGCGGCCGTGGGCGGTCTGGTAGTAGGTGTACACCGCGCGCTCGAGGTTGGGCACGGTGATCGGCAGGTCGAGCACGGCGCCGTCCTCTGGCAAGCTCGCGTAGGCCGCCGGGATCTTCGCCTCACAGCGCGGCAGGGGGCCAGGGCGCCGGGAGAGCAGCAGCACCTCACCCAGCGCCAGCGCCGTCGCCGCGCCCACCACCACCCCTGAGGAGCGAGACCCGCGCCGCCAGCGCCTTGGCCCCGAAGCCCGCGAGGATGCCGAGGCCCAAGGTCGCGGGCACCACAAACCGGAAGGGGTGCGAGATGCGCGAGAACAGCGGGAAGGCCTCAAAGAACGGCAAGAACGGCAGGGGGATCTTGCGGCCGTCCCAGGTGACGTACTCCCCGGCGACGTGCAGGTAGGGCCCCAGCGAGAACACCCAGAACACCAGCGCGATCCACACCCACAGGCTCAGCTCCCGGCGCGGCCGCCACAGCACGAGGCCGGCGACGGCCAAGGCCAGCATCACCCAGCCCAGGTACGTGATGATCAGCAGGTCCTCGCCATAGAGCGCCTTGAGGTCCGGGGAGTAGTTCGCGCCGGGGCGGAAGCTGGAGACGAGGTCGGTCATGTTGTGGTTGAGGAGGCTCGCCCACACGAAGGCCGGGTCGCGGGTGACCATGGCGTCATCCGCGCTGATCGTCGCCGAGAGCGCGGTGAGCGTCGGCGCCACCAAGCCACCAAACAGCGCGGCGCCGAGGATCGTCGAGCACGAAGGCCCCAGCGCACCTGGCGCGGCGCGGTGACCGCCCGATGCGCCACGACCACCACGGAGAGCAGGGCCCCGAACAGCCCGTAATAAAAGTTTGACGTGGCGCACACCGCCAAGGCCGCGCCCAAGGCCAGCCCGCGGGAGATGCGCGGCCGGTCGAGCAGGCGGCAGAGGGTCAGCAGGTAGATCGGGATCCAGCCGGTGTTGATCGTCTCGGTGATGCCGTTGTAGGTCTGGCCGAGGACGTGGGCTGAGCTGCCATAGAGCGCGGCGGGCAAGATCGCCGCGAGGTCATCGCGCAGGACGTACCGCGCGAGGAGCCAGGCCCCGAAGGCGTTCCAGGCCAAAGAGCCGATCACCACGGCGTTAAACGCGGCGACGAGGCCCAAGGTCCACTGGATCGGCGCCGAGAGCACGGCGTTGAAGCTGTCGATGAAGAACAGCGTGCCGCCGCGGGGGTGGTTCAGAAGCGGCGTGCTCATGGGGATGGTGCCGTCGTTGGCGAGGCCCTCAGCCACCCACCAGTAGCCCCAGACGTGGTTCCAGGTGTCGTCGCCCGGGTGCCCGACGAGTCCCTCCGGGGGGCGCAAGACCATCGGCCAGGTCAAAAGCGCCGCGAGCACGAGCGCCCCAACAAAGCGAGGCTCACGCGGCGCAGCTCTTGAAGAAGGTCGGGACGCATTCTTTGCAGGGGTCCAGTCAGGGGATAGGACGCTTCGCCCGTTGACGGTAACAGACCTCGGGTGTTTGGATCGAGCCCTGTGCGCACCTCCCCTCTCCTGATGCTCGTCCTGGCGGCCTGTCAGACCGAGCCGATGCCCCTCCCGACGGCCGCTGAGGCCGCCGCCGCCGACGCGCGCGTGGAGCAAGCGGCGCGTCCGCCGCTCACGCAGGTGCTCTACGACTACGCCCTCGCGCCGGATCTCCAGGCGCGTGAGCAGCGCGTTCGCCTGCTCATCTGGCTCAAACACATGGAGCTCGGCGACTACCAGCTCCGGGCGCTCGCTGAGCTGCACGTTCAGGCCGAGGCCGAGCGCGCCCGCATCGACGCCGCCCAGGCCGAGCTCCTCGCGGCCTCCGAGCCCACCCTCACCGCCACCTACGACGCCTTGTGGGCCAAGCTCTCCGCCGGGGCCTCCCTCGACGACCCCGCGCTGGCCGAGGCCGCCGCGCCCCTGATCGACGCCCGCAAACACCACGAGCGCGCTGATGCCCTGCTCGCCCTGCGCCTACAAGGCGTGAAGGCCGTCTTAGAGGCCGAGCGCCCCTGGCTCGCCACCCTGAGCCCCAAACAAGAGGCCCTGCTCACCGACAGCCTCTTCGCCCTGCGCCACAAGCTCGACCCCTACGCCAACCCCGGCGACTTCAAGGCGCTGGTGGGCACCGTCTTCTCCGCCGGAGAGTACGGCACGCTCACCCGGGGCAGCTTCACCCAGACCGACGACCAGCTCGACCTCTCCCGGCTGTGGTCGGACTACACGAAGGCCGAGGTGAACGGCCCCGTGTTCAACAACGCCCGCCGCGAGCTGATCCTCTACATGCTGCTGATGGAGCCCACCCTGCCCGAGGCCATCCAGGCCGCCTTAGGCGCCGCCACGCCCGCCCAGCCCAGCCCCCCGAGCGGCGGGTGAGCGAGGCCCCTCGGGCGCTGATCACCGGCGTCACCGGCCAAGACGGCAGCTACCTCACCGAGCTGCTCCTCGACCGTGGCTACGAGGTCCACGGCCTCGTGCGCCGCTCGGCCACGGACAACCTCCAGAACCTGCGCCCGGCCCTGGCCCGAGGCGTGCTCAACGAGCGCCTGTTCTTGCACTTCGGCGATCTCCGCGAGGCTCTGGGCCTGCACCGCCTCATCGAGCGCCTAAAGCCCCGTGAGGTCTACAACCTCGGCGCCCAGTCCGACGTGGCCTTGTCCTTCGAGCTGCCCGCGGTGACCACGGAGATCAACGCCGTGGGCACCACCCTGCTCTTAGAGGCCGTGCGAGAGGCCGCCCCCGGCGCGCGCTTCTACCAGGCCTCGTCTTCAGAGATGTTCGGCCGCGTGCGGGAGACGCCCCAGCGCGAGACCACGCCGTTCTACCCCCGCAGCCCCTACGCGGCGTCCAAGGTCCACGGCTACTGGATGACCGTGAACATGCGCGAGAGCTGGGGCTTGTTCGCCTGCAACGGCATCCTGTTCAACCACGAGAGCCCCCGCCGCGGCGAGACCTTCGTGACCCGCAAGATCGCCCGCGGCGTGGCCGACATCGCCCAAGGTCGCGCCAAGACCCTCACCTTGGGCAACCTCGACGCCCGCCGCGACTGGGGCTACGCGCCGGAGTACGTCGAGGCCATGTGGCGGATGCTGCAATGCGCCGAGCCCGACGACTACGTCATCGCCACCGGCGAGGCCCACAGCGTGCGGGACTTTGTTGAGGCGGCGTTCGCGGTGGTGGGCCTGCCTTGGCAGGATCATGTGCGCCTGGATGAGCGGCTGAGGCGCCCGGCGGAGGTGGACGCGCTGCTCGGGGACGCCAGCAAGGCCAAAGAGAAGCTCGGCTGGGCGCCGACGGTGCGGTTTGAGGAGCTGGTGCGGCGGATGGTGGAGGGGGAGCTCAACGCCTAAACGCCCCGCCACCCCGCCCAAACCGCCCGCAGCCGCCCCAGGCTCCAGTCCTCCCGCGCCGCCTGCCCCAAGGCATACGCCAACACCAGCCCCCGCCGCGCCCGGTCCTCCCCCACCAGCCGCAGGTGCCCGGCCACCGCGTGCCGCACCGCCTCGGCGCTCCGTCGGCTCACCGTGGCCCCGCCTTGATGCCAGCACCGCGCCCGAGGCTCCACCAGCACCGCGAGCCCCTCCGCGCGGATCGCCCGACACAAGGCCACGTCCTCCATTCCGTGCCCAAAGCCCTCGTCAAACCTCCGGTGACTGGCGAGGAGCAGGCAGGCGCCGCTGAGCGCGTCCACGGGCCGCCGCGCCGCCGGGGCCTCCGTCACCTGCCGAAGCCGCGCCGTGGTCTCCGAGAACCGAATCCCCGCCGACTCCACGCCCGCCGGCCCCACCAACACCGGCCCCACCGCGCCCACCCCAGGCCCCGCCGCGGCGAGCAGCGCCTCCACACAGCCCGGCTCGGGCCGCGCGTCGTCGTTGAGCACCAGGGCCCAGGCGTAGCCCTCGGCCTCGGCCCAGGCCAGCCCCGCGTTCGCCGCTCTGGCGAAGCCCGATCCCCCGGAGAGGCGCACCCGCGCTGTCGGCAGGGGCGGGGCGCCCCCGTCGCTGTCATCCACCACCACCACCGGCCAAGGCGCGCAGGCCGCCACCGCCTGCTTGAGCAGCGCCACCTCGCGGCGATGGGGGATGACGACGACGAGGGGCTTCATGTCGTTTGGTTCATTGCCCGGGCGGGTCGCGGCGCTTGAGCTGAATCACCACGCCGTCCACGGGCCCCTTCGCCACCACGGGGTTCTCGGCGTAGTCCCCGACGGGCTCCGTGGGGCCGGGGCGACCGTCGCCGTCCTCGTCGTTGAACACCGAGAGCCACACCCGCGCGCCTTGGGGCACATCCAGGGTGAACGGCCCGGCGCTCTGCACCTCGGCCCGGGTGACGATGGACGGCCGCGGCCCGCCGAGATCGCCGTGATCCCCGTCAAAGACGTCGATGCGGAAGCTGCCTTTGCACCCCGCGCAGACGAGGCTGCCCTTCACCGGGTACGTCGGCCCCGTGGGGCTGCCGACGCCAGGCTGACCCGGCTGACCCGGCTGACCCGGGCCGCCCGGCATCCCTGGGCCACCCCCCGGAGGAGGCTCGTTCGGGATGCCCGGCTTGGGGGGCTCGGGCACGCCCGGGGCCATCTGGCCGGGATCCCCAGGCACACCGCCCGACGCGCCACCAGGGGGCGCACCCTCGGGGGATCCGCCCCCCGCGCCACCCGCGGCCTCGGCCTCCTCCCGCGCGGCCTCCAGGACCGGATCTTCTCCGCAGCCCACCACAAAAAGGGCCAGCAGAGCCGCTGTGATGCGGGTATTCATAATGGGAGCACCTCCTGCCTTCTCCGCCGCGGCCTCCCGCGGCCGTCTCGGAGCGTCTTCGTGGGCCTCGTCGGTAACGTCCTCAAGGTCGCCCTCTCTCGGCCCATTCTGTTGATGGTCGCCAAAGTCTACATCCCTGTGCTCTTTCCGCTCACCTTCTTGATCGCCCTGATCGCGACGGCGACGGACTCGGCGATGGGCTTCAATGGCCTCCTCCCCGACGACATGCGCCTGCCCGCCGCGGCGCTGAGCTTCATCATCGGCGCGGCGCTCTGGCTCTGGACGTATGAGCAGCTCGTGACCCACGGCAAGGGCTCGCCGTCTCCCGTCGCCGGGCGCACGCTGCAGCTCGTCACCTCGGGGATCTACGCCTATAGCCGCAACCCCTCGGTCTTCGGCAAGCTCCTCGGCGTGCTCGCCGTCGGATTTGCCTTGAACTCCGTCGCGTTCTGCTGCATTCTGGTACCCGCGCTGCTCGCTGGATCCCTCATCGAGAAGGTCTGGCGACAAGAACCCCAGCTCATCGAGATCTTTGGCGAAGACTACGTTCGTTACCGCGATCGGGTCCCGCTGTTCTTGCCCTGGGGCATCATCTTCCCAAGCCGGAAGTTTCAGGAATAAACTTCCAAAGACGAGGACGTCATGGACATCACCCTGCTGAACCCACCCGAGCAGATGAGAGTCTGGGCCGGCATCCCCAAGGCGATGGCCCACGGCGTCTACTGCTTCCCTCCCCTGGGCCTCCAGTACATCCAGGCCAGCGTCGAGGCGCGCACCCCCTGGAAGGCCGAGATCTACGATCCCGTCGTAGACAACCTCGACTACCCCGACTTTGAGGCCGAGCTCAAGCGTTACCCGCTGGACCTCGTCGGCATCAGCACCTACACGCACTCCTTGCCTGACGTGCAGATGACGGTCAACCTCGTGCGGAAGCTCAACCCGAACGCCAAGATCGTCTTGGGCGGGCCGCACTGCACGATGTTCCCCGACTACGCGATTCAGCTCAAGGGCGCCGACGCGATCATCAACGGCGACGGCGAAGACGCCTTCGTCGAGATGGCCGAGGCCCACAACCGGGGCCGCGACTTCGAGGGCATCGACGGCGTGTGGTTCCGGTCCAAAGACGGCCAGATCGTCAAGAACAAGGACCGCAAGTCCACCAAGTCCCTCGACGCCTACCCCTGGCCCGACCGCTCGCGCATCCGCTACCGCGACTACTACCTCCCCGGCACCAAGCAGCCCCTCACCACCACGGCGATCACCTCCCGCGGCTGCCCCCACTCCTGCCCGTTCTGCTTGACCTACAAGAAGCAGTACCGCGTTCGCGACATCGAGAACATCCTCGACGAGATGGAGCACTGCAACAGCCTGGGCATCACCGAGGTCCACTTCATCGACGACCTCTTCACGCCCAACAGCCAGTGGGTGCTCAAGTTCTGCGACGCCGTCGAGCGCCGCGGCGTGAAGTTCAACTGGGGCTACAAGACGACCATCGCCGGCACCACCCGCGAGCAGATCCGCCGCTGCGCCGAGACCGGCTGCACGAAGATCCACTTCGGCGTCGAGTCGGCCAACAACGAGGGCCTCGACGTCTTGGGCAAACACTGCGACACCGACGACGTTCACCGCGTCTTCAAGTGGTGCCGCGAAGAGGGTGTTCGCTCCGTGGCCTACATCATGCTCGGCGGCCCGCACGAGCGCACCATGGACGACGCGCTCAAGAACGTCGATGAGATGCTCAAGCTCGACGCCGACTACGCGGTCTTCGCCGTGTTCTCGCCCTACCCCGGCACCGAGTCCTTCGAGGAGGGCGCCAAGAAGGGCCTCTTCGCCGCCGACTGCTGGGACCGCATGATGAAGGACCCCCTCTGCGGCGTCGAGGTCCCGGCCTGCTGGGAGGAGCACCTCACCAAGGCGCAGATCCTCGACCTGCTCAAGATCTCCCACCGCAAGTTCTACCTGCGGCCCAAGTTTGTGGCCCGGGCGATCAGCAACCTGGCGACCCCCCAAGAGTTCAAGCGCCTCGCCGGCGGCGCCTTGTCGATCCTCAAGCTCGAGCTGCTCAACGCCACGAGCCGCACCGCCCCGGTGTGATGCCCTCGCTCTCCTTGGCGCCAAACCTCACGCCGCGTCGCGCCCTCTTCGGGTGCGGCGCGGTCGTGCTCTGGGGCGCGCTGGTCGGCCTCACCTTGGAGCAGCGCGCCCGGGCCGTCGAGAAGCAGGCGAACGTCACGCGCCTCGCCGCCGAGCGCCTCGCGGCCTTGGCTGGGGAGGACCACGCCGCGGGCGAGCTACGCCAGCTCCCGCGGATGGAGTCCGCCTTGGCCGACACCGAGCGCGCCGTGGCGCTCTTGCGCCGCCGGGTGAACGAGCTGGGCGCCGCCGGGCGCTGATCTGCCGAATCCGTTCAGGGGCAGACGCCGTGGTTGCCCGTTTGGGCGCAGCTCCCGCCTAAGCCCGCGCCGAGCTGGGCGCAGAGCTCGTCCGCCTCATCGGCACACAGCGCCTCGTTGTCGTTGACCGACAGGTCCCCGCCCACAGACGACAGCGCGTCCAGGCCGCTCAGGCTCGTCAGGCCGTCGTTGTTGCGGATAAACACGCTCTCGCCAACCGACAAGAGCCCGCCGAGGCCGGTCAGGCTCATCAGCGACACGTTGTCTTTGATGAGCAGGTCTCCTTCTACGGAGGAGAGCGCGTCAAGGCCCGTGAGGCTCGTCAGTTGTTCGTTGTTGGCGATCTCCAACCCGCTGACAGAGCTGAGCGTGTCGAGTCCAGCGAGACTCGTCAATCGATCATTGTTGAGGATGGTCAGCTCACCGCCGATGGAAGAGAGCGCGTCGAGGCCGGTGAGGCTCACCAGCCTGAAGTTGATGAGGATCTCCAGGTCGCCGCCCACGGAGGCGAGCGCCTCGAGTCCAGCGAGGCTCCTCAGCCGCTCATTCGAGTAGAGGACCAGGTCACCGCCTACGGAGGAGAGCGCGTCCAGGCCGCCCAAACCCTCCAACGCGGGGTTGTCATTGATGTACACGCTCCCGCCCACGGAGGAGAGGCAATAGAGACTCGCGACGTCCCGTTGATTCGCGCGGCTGAGATCCAGGTCGCGCTTTAGGTCACGCGCGCAGCGGTTGCCACAGAAGGCCCTGTAGTTCTCCGAGAGGCTACCGCGAACGAGATCACGCGCTCCATTCCAGGCCTTTGGGTTGTTGTCATCGCAGTCCTCATGGGCCAACACGCCGTCCCCGTCCTCATCACGCCGACAGCCGACGGAGAGGCAGAGCGTCGTGAGGAGGAGCGTGGCCCGAGTCATCCTCAAACGCTACACCACGGTCGGGGCGCTCGCCAGCTGACACCGCGAGCTGGCCGCCGCCGGGCGCTGATCTGCCGCAGGGCCCCGCCGCTTGCTCCACGCCGATGCGTGTGCACCCTCAGAGGGTCACCGGAGCGATCCCATGCCCGACACCACGTCCGATCCCCTCACCTTCCGCTGCCCGTCCTGCGGCGGGCTCAACCGTGTGCCCGCGGCGCGGCTCGACCAGGCCCCACGCTGCGGCCGCTGCCAGACCGCCCTTGATTTGAGCGCCCATCCCCAAGAGGTCAACGACGACGCCTTGGAGCGCCTCGTGCGCGCCTCGCCCGTGCCGGTGCTCGTGGACTTCTGGGCGCCGTGGTGTGGCCCGTGCAAAGCCGTGGCGCCGCACCTCACGGCCTTGGCCAAGGAGCGCGCCGGGAGCCTCTTGATCGTGAAGGTCAACACCGACCAACACCAGCGCATCGCCGGGGCGATGCAGGTCCAGGCCATCCCGACGCTGATGCTCTACAAAGGCGGCGCCTTGGCCAAACGCCAAGCCGGGGCGCTCATGGGCCCCCAGCTCCGCGCGTTCGTGGACGCCTGATCCCGCTCAGAGATCCTCGCCGAAGAAGTCCTCCATCTCGGCGAGCATCCCGTGCACCGACATCGTCGGCTCCAGCTCCTCATCGTCCGAGAAGTTGAGCGGCCCGCCGAGGATGAGGTTCCTCAGCGCGTTCACCCGGTTCGTCCAGCCCTTGAGGAACACGCCCAGAGAGGGCTTGCGGTTCACGAGAGACTGGTAGAACTTCTGACGCTCCTCACAGCAGCGCAGCGCGAGGTCTTGGGAGGGCATGGCCATGATCGCCGCGAGGGTCTTGGGGCCGATGACCCCGTCGGCGCTGACCCCGGCGGCGCGCTGCAGGAGCTGCGTGGCCTGTTTGGGGCCCGCGTTCACCGCGGCGTCGAACTGCGCGCCGCTCACCGGCCAAGGAAGCTCCGCGCAGCGGGCGACGTCCCAGTACATCGACTCGTAGATGTCGTGGACTTCAGCGCTGGTGATGAGCTTCACGCTCTGCTTGGCGAGGCCCTTCGTCGAGCGATAGCGGTCGTAGGTGCCTTGGGTGACGCCGCGGTTCGTGGCCCCGCCCGGATCCGAGGGGTGGTTCACATAGCCACCCTCCCAACGCAGCGCGAACGCGAGGGCCTCATCAAACGCCTCAGACATACGACCTCCTGGTGACGCCCCGTTTTATCACGACTTTGGCCGTTCACCCCATCAAAGCGACCGCCCAACGTGCGCTCCACACGAACGGTCCGACGGCGCGCCCAGCGAAGAGCGGATAGGCTCAGGCGATGCCTACCCTGCTCGTGCTCAGCCGACCCAAGCCCGGCGCGCGACCGCCTCCCTCCGAGACACCCCTGGGCCGCGCCCTGCAGCGCCTCGCCACCGAGGGGATCCGAGGCCTCGTCGGCACCGCGGCCGAGGCCTGGGGCGTCGAAGGAGACCGCTGGATCCCGGCAGATCCTCAAGACGCCGAGGCCATCCACGACCGCTTCCCGTCCTGGACCTACGCGGAGGAGCATCGTGCGGCCCTGCGTGGCTTAGAGGACCTCCCCCGGGCGAACGGCGAGGCCCTGCAGGCGCTGTGCCGCGACAAGCTCCGCTGCCAAGCCTTCCTCACCGACGCCGGCCTGCTCATGCCCGACGTAGAGGCCGACCCAACCCGCTTCGCCGAGCGTTTAGAGGGCTGGGGCGTCGGGTTCCTCAAGCCCCGTTACGGCGCCTTGGGCCGCGGGGTGTCGCGTGTGGTGCCCGGCGACCCGATGCCCGCCCGGGGTGAGGGCGCGGTGCGAGGTGTGGAGGAGCCGATGCTGCTCCAGGCCGCCGTGCCCCCGCCGCCGGGCCTCGCTGGGCTCGCCCTGCGCGCCTTGATCCAGCGCGCGCCCTTGGGCGGCCTCCTGCACAGCCCCCTCGTCGCCCGCTGCTCCGCCGTCGATCCCGTGGTGAACGCCTCCCGCGGGGCCTCGCTCATGCCCGCTGAAGAGCTCGTCTCCGCCGACACCGTGCGTGAGGCCCGTCGCCTCGCCGAGAGCGCCTTCTTCACCTTGGCCGCCGCCGACCCGGATGAGCTGCTCATCGAGCTCGGCGTTGACCTCGTCGTGGCCTCAGACGGCGAGCCTTGGCTGATCGAGCTGAACGGTCGCCCGGGGGGTCGCCTCTCGGGCCTCGCCGCCGCCGATCCCGCCCGCTTTCAAGACGCCGCGACCGAGGCCCTCGCCCGGCCGCTTCGGGCCCTGGCGACGCTGATCTGAGCGACTCGCCGCCCATCGCCGAGTTTTTAACGCTCCAGGTTTCTCTACAGACCCGCTCCTTCGTGACATGCCGTCTCTCGAAGACGACACCCCACGATGGAACAGGCGCCATGTCCCACCCGCATCGCCGCGACCCGCCGCGTCTTGGGTCGACCGTCACGCGCGCTGGCCCGTCCTAGGCGGCGTCATCATGGGCGCCGCCCACCTGCACCCCACCCTCGCCCCGCTGGCGTGGATCGGCCTCGGGGTCTTCGCTTGGGGCCTGCGCAGGCTGGAGGGTCGAGTCAATCGGGCCCTGGCCATCTTCGGGGGGCTGTGGGCCTCGGTCTTCCTCTCCCAGATCTGGCTGTGTCTGACCATCACCCAGTACATGGGCCCCCTTGTGGGGAGCGACGAGGCCCCCCTCTGGCTGAGCGCGCTGGCCTGGGTCTTCGCGGCGGTGATCACGGCGAGCCACCGGGCGCTGCCGGTGATCGTCGCGGCCCTCGTCCTCTGGCGGGTCCCGATGCGATGGTGGCTGCCGGCCGCGGTGCTGGCAAGGGAGTCGCTCAACGGCGCCTTGGGCTTCACCATGGCGGACCTGATGCACTCCCGGTGGGCCGTCCCGGCCATGCTGCGGGCGTCGCGTGGATCGGCGTGCCCGCCACGGGGCTCCTGTGCGCCTACGCCGCGGTGGCCGTCGCCGACGCGCTCCGTGAGGGTCGCCGGGGCCTCGTCGCCGCCGTCCCCGTGGCGCTGTGGCTGGGCCTCGTCCCGCCGACCCCCGCCGATGACGAGGCCCTCGCGGGCGTCGCCGCCATCCACCTCGCCGACTTTGAGCGCCGCCCCAGCCCGGCGGAGCTCCCGGCGGAGGTAGACCTCGTCTTGTGGCCTGAAGCCGCCTTTCGGGGCGCGTTTCGGCGCTGGGAGGGGCCCCAAGATCCGCCGCTGCCCCTCGACGCCCTCGCCGGGTGGAGCGGCCCCCAGCACATCGTCAACCTGCGCCTCAGGCGGCCTGGGCAGATCCAGAACGCCATCGGCGTGACCGACCGCGAGGGCCAGGTCACCGCCCTGCGCGGCAAATCAAGCCTCGTCCCTTGGGGGGAGCGCCCCTACGGCGGCATCGACCCCTTGTTCTCCACCGACGTGGCCGGGACCGTGCCGCCGATGATGCGCACCGCCGCGGGGCCTGTCGTGCCCACCATCTGCTACGGGGTCTACAGGCGCTCCTTGTTCATCGAGGGCGCGGCCTTGGGCGGCGAGCTCCTGGTCAACGTGGCCAACGACGGGGCGTATGGTCCCACAGCCCTCGGCGTGCGCCAGGCCATCGGCGTCCTCGCCCTGAACGCGGCGGAGACCCACCGCCCGGCGGCGCGGGCCTCCATCTCGGGGCAGGCGGCCCTCATCTCCTCAACGGGCGCCGTCTTGGCGGTGAGTGAGCCCGGCACGAGCGGCGCGCTCGTCTGGACCCGCCCAAACCCTGCCGCGAAGGGCGCGGCCTCCCCGGCGCAGGTCGCAGACCGACGCCTCAACCCCGACAACGATGGAGTCACCCCACCATGACCCTCCTCCGAACCACCAGCCTGGGCCTCGTCGCCCTGTTCACCGCCTGCGGGCAGCCCGCCGAGCCGCGGGCCTCGCCGGGGACGTCACCCGGCTCTCCCAAGATGTCACCCGCGGCGCAAACGCCCTCACCGCCACCGGCCAGCTCCGCGTGCTGGGTGACGACGGCGCCCACGAGCTCCCGCTACAAGGCCGTCGGCACCCCGCCGACGCGCCTGAGACCCTACACCGTCGAGGTCAGACCTCCAGCTCCGGCGCCACCACCACCCTCGTGCACAGCACCGGTGGCGCACCTGGAGCGTGCGGGTCGCCGACCAGCTCGTTCAGCTCGCCCACAACCCCCGACGGCTCCTCAGCGTCGGCACGAACTTCCCCGGCGTCAACGACGCCGCCGCGCTTCTGGTCAAGAGCGGCGCCCTGGACAAGATCACCCCCGCGCTCCTCATCACCTCCACCGTCGCCCTCGCGGACGCTGTCCTCGCCGCCAACACCCGGGTCGCTGACGGCTACTGCGACCCCTTCTGGTTCAACATCGATCCAGATTGCCGCGGGTGGGGGGTCCAGGGGCACGCCCCCGTGCAGGGCGCGTACGCCTGCAGCGCAGGGACGGAGGCCCGGCCTGTGACTTTCTTTGAGGGCAAACAGCCGAGCCGCTGAGACACCGTCCCATAGGCCCTCGCCGCGAAGGACGAGGGCCGCTCCTCCTGGATTCCCCACCGCTGACCCTCCTCCGAACCGCCAGCCTGGGCCTCGTCGCCCTGTTCACCGCCTGCGGGCAGCCCACCAAGACCAGGCCTCGCCGGGACGTCACCGGCTCTCCCAAAACGTCACCCGCGGCGATGGCTCCCTCACCGCCACCAGTCGCTCCGCGTGCTGGGTGATGACGGCGCCCATGAGCTCGCTACAAGGCCGTCGGCACCCCCGCCGACGCCC
>JADKFE010000039.1 GCA_016717595.1 Deltaproteobacteria bacterium
GAGACGCCAGCCATGAGCCCGATGTTTGCCCTGCTCTTGCTCTCCACGACCGCCCACGCTGAGGACGACTGCGCATCGGACTACGAGGCTGCGGTCTACGAGGAGGGAGTCTGCAAGCTCTTTGCAACGGAGACATTCTGCGCCGAGGTGTATGGCGGTGACTGCCCGACCCTGGTGGAGCAAACTTCAGAGTTCAACTATGACGACGACAATATTCGAGGCTGCGGCCCAGGCAGTGATGTCGCGACGGTCATCGAATCTGAAAACCACGAAGGCTCGTCTGCTCGATATTTTGATGAGGCTGGTGCGATGCTCGGAGGGTACAGTCACAGCTTCAACTCATCCGTGTGCTGTGAGGGCGAGTGGTCGAACACGATCCTCTATGGGATCGAGACCCCAACCTGCACCCCCGTCCCAGAGGACGAGCCCAAAGACTCCCGCTGGTCCTGCGCCGCGCTCAACCCCCAGCCGCCGGGCCTCCTCCTCCTCGCCGCCGCCCTGCTCCTCACCCGCAGGAGACGCCAGCCATGAGCCCGATGTTTGCCCTGCTCCTGCTCTCCACGACCGCCCACGCTGAGGACGACTGCACGCCCGACGCCTACGAGGGCGCCATCTACGACGATGGCGCCTGCAAACTTTTTGGCCCAGAGGAGTTCTGCGCGGAGGTTTACGACGGCGACTGCCCGACGTACGATGAGTTCACCGACGGTGAGGATGGCCAGGGGGCTGAGATCACCCGCTGTGGCCCAGGGAGCGATGTGGCCGTAATCGTTGAGTTCTCAACGAGTGAGTGGGGAGTGCGAAGCTACTTCAACGATTCTGGTGAGATGATCGGGGGCTACGACTATATCTTCGAGGGCACAGGCTGGTGTTGTGAGGGTCAAGTCGGCGAGTCCATGCTCTTCGGGATCGAGCCCCCCACCTGCACCCCTGTCCCCGAGGAGGAGCCCAAGGACCGCCGCTGGTCCTGCGCCGCGCTCAACCCCCAGCCGAAGGGCCTGGTCTTCGTCGCTGCGGCCCTGCTCGCCGCGACGCGCTCAAGACGCGCGGCCCGGCGGCGTTAACACAGCGCCCCCTCACCACACCCCCTGAGCCCGGAGCCTAAATGCGAACCCCCAACGACCGTGTTGTCCGTCTCACGCTCACCCTCGTGGGCTTCTTCGGCACGCTCTCATTCGCCCAGACGGTGTGGGCGACCAAATGTGTGCTTAATTACCCGTCAAACACCGCAGAGCTGCTGCGCCTGACCGTCAAGGTAGACGGCGAGAATGTTCCAGAGGAGGATCCCCTCGCGCTGGGCTGGGCGACCATGGGAGAGCTTGAGTATGTCGAGCTCTCCAAGAAGGACCCCACCGATGACGATCCACCCCCAAAGCCTACTTTTCAATCCTCCATGTCCCAGCCAAGGAGACCTTAGGTTAGCCCGTCGAGGTGCCCCAATGACCCGGTGTGCCCTGGACCTGACGCGCGGAGCGCTCTTGGGGGCGCTCGTCTTGGGCGTCGGGAGCTGCGGGCCTGAGTGCCCGCCCCAGGTTTATCCCCGGCCCGGTGAGTTCACCGTCACCCTGCCCAACGGCGACGTGGCCCTGATGGCCTTCGGGCGCGGTGAGGACGGCAAGTTCTTGACCTTCACCCTCGTGGACGACCTCGGCCGGGTCGTGGAGGTCAACTACAACGTCACGCCCTGGAACTATTGAGCCCGGGGCGCCGGCGCCGCCGCCCCCCTTCCTTCCCGACGCTCGGCGGTTAACTTCTGGCTCCCGCACCCCCGAGGAGCCCCATGACCGCCGACCCCAGCGCCTTCGACACCGCGCGCGCCGTGCTTGAGCCCGCGGGCACCCGCGTGCGTGACCCGATCTCCAACAAGTCGGTGTGGCTCGCCGGGATGCTCACCGATGGCCGCGTCGAGGACAACGCCCTCAAGTTCAACTTTGAGTTCACCGCCCAGCACAGCCGCGACGACCGGGCGCGGATGGTCGAGGCCCTCACGCTCAACATCCGCGAGCACGGCTGGCCGGGGGAGGTGGTGCCCAACGTGCTCGTCGAGGGCGTGCGCCGCGCCGCCACCCCCGCCAGCCCTCGCCCCGCCGCCGCCGCGCCGCCCAAGGCCCCCGACCCCGTGCGGGGCATGTCGGGCCCCGGGATGCAGGCCCACGGCGGGCCGATCACCCTGCAGCCCATCCCCGGCGTCAAACACCTCGTCGCCGTGGCCTCGGGCAAGGGCGGCGTCGGCAAGTCCACCGTGGCCACCAACCTCGCCGTGAGCTTGGCCAAGCTGGGCTACCTCGTCGGCCTCATGGACGCCGACATCTACGGCCCCTCCTTGCCCCTGATGATGCACATCAAGGGCAAACCCATGGCCAACGCCGAGAAGAAGGTGCTCCCGCTGATGTCCTATGGCGTGAAGTGTATGTCCATCGGCTTCATGGTGGACGACGCCGAGCCCATCATCTGGCGCGGCCCCATGGTCATGGGCGTGGTCAAGCAGTTCTTGCATGACGTGGCCTGGGCGCCGCTCGACTACCTCATCGTCGATCTGCCCCCGGGCACCGGCGACGCCCAGCTCACGATGATCCAGGGCGCGCCGATCGCCGGGGCCGTCATCGTCACCACCCCCCAAGACATCGCGCTCCTCGACGCCGTGCGCGGCCTGGAGATGTTCAAGAAGCTCAACGTGCCCATCCTGGGTGTGGTCGAGAACATGAGCTGGATGGAGCTGCCCGGCGGCGCGGGCAAGATCTTCCCCTTCGGCGAAGGCGGCGGTGTGCGCCTCGCCCAGCGCTACGAGACGGCGCTCTTGGGCCAGGTGCCCTTGGACCAGGCCGTGCGTGAGGGCGGCGACGAGGGCAGCCCGGCGTCTTTGGAGGACGGCCCCATCGCGGACGTGTTCTTGGGCCTCGCCACCGCGGTCAACCGCGCCCTGCCCGTGTAAGGACGGCCAACGCTGGATGAACGCACCCAACCCGCTCATCGACCGCTTCGGGCGGGTCCACACCTACCTGCGGGTCTCGGTCACCGACCGCTGCAACTTCCGCTGCGTCTACTGCATGCCTGAAGACGGCATGGCCTGGATGCCCAAGGCCGACATCCTCAGCTACGAGGAGATCGCCCGGCTGGTGAGCGTGTTTGTGGGCCTGGGCGTGCGGCGGGTGCGCCTGACCGGCGGTGAGCCCCTGGTGCGCGCCGACCTAGAGCTGCTCGTCGAGGCCCTGGGCAAGCTCCCCGGCTTAGACGACCTCACCATGACCACCAACGGCCACCGCCTCGCGGGCTGCGCCGAGCGCCTCTACGCCGCCGGGATGCGCCGGGTGAACGTGTCCTTGGACTCGCTCAACCCCGAACGTTTCGCCGCGCTCACCCGAGGCGGCCGCTTAGACAAGGTGCTCGACGGCCTCGACGCCGCCCGCGCCGCCGGGATGCGCCCGGTGAAGGTCAACGCCGTGATCCTGCGCGGCGAGAACGATGACGAGGTGCTGCCCCTGGTGGAGCACTTCTCAAGCACCGCCGAGAGCACGGTGCTGCGCTTCATCGAGTACATGCCCTTCGAGGCGCGCTGGCACCAGTCCGTCCCGGCGAGAGAGCTGCGCGCGAAGATCAGCGCCCGCTACACCCTGGATCGCCATGAAGAGAGCCTCGGCGACGGCCCGGCGGTGTACTGGAAGGTGCGGGAGACGGGCCTCATCGTGGGCTTCATCTCGCCGCTCTCGGAGAAGTTCTGCTCGACCTGCAACCGCCTGCGCCTGATGGCCGACGGCCGCCTGCGCACCTGCCTGAGCGACGACGGCACACCCTCCTTGCTGGCGATGCTGCGCGAGGGCGCCGATGACGCCACCCTCGCGAGGGCCGTGCGGGCCATGGTCCTGGGCAAACGAGAGGGCCACGGCTGCATGGAGGAGGGCGGCACCCCCTTCGAGGGCGTGATGACCCGCGTGGGGGGCTGACCCGCCCGAGGGCTAGACGTCCACGAAGTTGTAGGCGCGCACCTTGAGGGTGCCCCCGGTGATCTCCGAGCAGCAGCCGAGGCGTAAGGTGGCCGGGAAGCCGTTGGCGGCGAGGGTCTGCTTCTCCCGGGGGGACTGCGGCGAGAGGTGCTCGGCGCCCTCGAGGACCTCGATCCGGCAGGTGGCGCAGGACGAGTCGTTGCAGCCCGACGCGATGGGCCGCTCCATGTTGCCGCTGATGTAGAGGGGTGACGAGCCGACGTCGCCGGAGAAGGTCTGCTCCTTGCCCCGATCGTCCACGAGCACCAGGGTGACCTTGGGGCGCTCGGGGCGCTTCGCCGGGGCACGATCGTCGGCGCTCGTGTCGAGCCCCATGAGCGACTTGAGCTTCTTGCGGATTCCGAAGGGGGTCATTCTGCGCTCCTGTGCAGGGAGAGGGGGATCTTGGGGTCTTCTTGGCCTTGAATCGGGGGCCTCGGCGGCCATCATACAGGGCGAGATCTGCGCCGGGTGGCTCCGCCTGCCTTGTCTTCTGCGCGCCGTCGTGGCAAGGTTCAAGATTGAGAAAAAGATCTCTCCTGAGGCCCAGATGCTGCTGCTCTCGCTGCTGACCTTCTCGCAGGTGGCCCTCGCCCAAGATGTAGGCTCGATCACCGTCACCGTGTCCAGCGGTCCCAACGGCAAGATCCTCGTCGATGGCAAAGACACCGGGCTCACCACCCCGGCCACGGTGCCCAACGTCACCGCGGGCAACCACCTCGTGCAGGTGCAGGTGCCCGAGCGTTGTCTCGGCGGCGTCACCAGCGTCGATGTCGCCCCCAGCCGCGAGGCCCGCGCCGAGCTGAACCTCAGCACCCAAGGCGGCTTCACCCAGATCAAGGTCACCCCCGAGACGGCTTCAGTGCTCATCGACGACAAGATGGTGCCGATGCCCTTCGCCGACGAGCTGACCTGCGGCAAACACAAGCTCCAGGTGACCGCGCCGGGCTTCGTGCCCGAGACCCGCGAGGTGATCGTCGAGATGGGCAGCGCGCCCACCTTCCGCTTTGAGCTTTTGGAGGAGGGCTTCGGCGCCATCGTGGTGCAGGTCACGCCGCCGAACTCCAAGGTGCTCTTGGACGGCAAACAGGTGGCCACGGGCAGCGAGACCTTAAACAACATCCCTTCAGGCAGCCACGTCGTCCGGGCCGAGCTCGACGGCTACAACCCCGCCGAGCAGCCCGTCACCGTGCGGGCCAACGGCTCCACCCAGCTCAACCTGGCGCTGACGCCCATGAGCGGCGGCGTAGGCCCCGCCGACCCCACGAAGCCCCCCAAAGAGCCCAAGGAGCCCAAAGAGGGCATGGGCAAGAAGGTCGCCGGCGGCGCGGTCTTGGCCGTGGGCTTGGGCGTTGGCGGCGTGGGCGCGGCGATGTACTCCGGGGCCCGCAGCGCCTACGTGAACAGCTACAGCACGCTCTACACCGACGGCAACTGCGGCCCTGACTCTACAGGCCCCGCCAACCCCGAGCTGTGTGAGCAGGCCCAAGCCGTCTATGACAACGAGGTCGCCGGGCCTTACCGCGCCGGGATCGGCCTCATGGTGGCGGGCGGGGCCTTGGTCGCCAGCGGCGGCGTGCTGCTGTTCGTCAACGATGACCGGGCGATGATCGGCTACACCCGCGAGTTCTGATCCGCATGGGCCCCGCCCTCATCACCGACCCTAGCGTCCTCCTGGGCTACCTGCGCGACGCCTCCAACACCGAGGGCCACGCCGACGGGCTCTTGCGCCCGAACAACGCCCAGGAGGTCGCGGCGATCCTGCGCGACTGCCAGGCCGCGGGGCGCCCGGTCACCGTCACCGCCCAGCGCACGAGCACCACCGGCGGCCCGGTGCCTGAGGGCGGCTGGCTGCTCTCCACAGAGCGCCTGAGCCGTGTACACACCCTCGGCCCCGATCACGCCGTCGCCGAGGGTGGGGTGCTCCTGGGGGAGCTTCAGCGGGAGATCGAGGCCACGGGGCGCTTTTACCCGCCCGACCCCACCTCCAAGGACGAGTGCAGCCTCGGCGGCTCCATCGCCTGCAACGCCTCCGGCGCCCGCACCTTCCGCTACGGCCCAACCCGGCCTTGGGTGGAGGCCGTCAAGGTGGTGCTGCCTACGGGTGAGCTGCTCACCGCCACCCGCGACACGCCCATCCCCACGAGCTGGCCGCGCCTGGACTGGCGTGAGCCCAAGGTGAAGACGGCGGCGGGGCTCTACCCCGCGGACAACCTCCTCGACCTGATCATCGGCTCCGAGGGCATCTTGGGCGTGATCACCGAGGCCACCGTGCGGCTCACGGCCTTGCCCAAGCGGGTGTTCTCGATCCTCATCCCGTTCCCCAGCGCTGAAGCCGGCCTCAGCTTCGTGATGAGGCACCGCCGCCGCGGGCCGCTGTCTCCCCGGCTCATGGAGTGGTTCGACAGCCACAGCTTAGACATGGTCCGCGCCCGGGTGCCCGACCTGCCCGCCGACGCCCAGGCCGCCTTGTGGTGTGAACAAGAGGCCACGGAAGAGGACGCCGACGCGCTCATGGAGGCCTGGCTTGAGGCTCTGGAGGAGAGCGGGGCGATGATGCACGCGGTGATCTTCGCCGAGGATCCGTCGAGCCTCGAGCGCCTGCGCCTCTTCCGCCACGCCTTGCCCGCGGCGGTGAACGAGCGTGTGGCGCACAACGGCATGCCCAAGGTCGGCACCGACTTCGCCGTGCCTGATTCGGCCTTGCCCGAGATGATGGCGGCGTACGCTGAGGTCACCCTGCCCCATGTGCTCTTCGGGCACATCGGCGACAACCACCTGCACCTGAACCTCTTCCCGCGCAGCCCGGATGAGCTGGTCGCGGCCCGGGCGGTGTGGGCGGCCTTGTTCCGCAAGGCGATCTCCTTGGGCGGCACGGTCTCCGCCGAGCACGGCGTCGGCAAACTAAAGCGCCGGTTCTTGGCGGAGATGGTCGGCCCCGAGGTGCTCTCGAGCTTTGTGGCGCTCAAGCGTCATGTAGACCCAGCGTGGATCCTCGGGCGCGGCACGATGCTGGAGATCCCCGAGTCGAGCTGAATGGTGTAAGGTTCACCTCCCTTCGGTCGTTGCCCGCCCGGAGGCTGACGATGGAGCGAACAAGCGCTGATGATGGTGGGAGCTGCCACCGCCGACGAGGGGCTCCTCGACCCTCCTCACGAGCTTGGGCTCGTCGAGCGGCTCAAGCGTGGCGAGCGCGCGGCCTTGGGCGAGCTGTACGCCGCCTATGGGGACCGCCTCTTTCGCGCCGTGATCCTCCCCCGCCTTCCCATCCGCGAGCTCGCCGAGGACGTTCTTCGAGACACGTTCCGCCTCGCGCTGGAACGAATCCACCAGTACACCCCGGCGGATCGTTCGGTCTTCTTCTGGATGCGCCGCATCGCCATCAACCGGGCGATGGACGTTCACCGCGCCCACAAACGCCAAGAGGCGCTGCGCGAGAAGGCCGAGCAAGATCCCGAACGTGTGATGGGTGTCCCGCCGCCCCGGCCTGATCGGGGCCAAGAGCTCATCGAGACGCGGGAGCTCATCGAAGAGTCTCTCGCGCAGATCAACCCCCGCTACGCCCAGGCCCTCCGCCTGCGCCTGCTCGACGACAAAGATCGTGAAGAGTGCGCCGCGCTGATGGAGGTCACCGTGGCTACCTTCGATGTGATCCTCCACCGCGCCTGCAAGGCCTTTCGAGAGAAGTACCCCCCGCGATGACCCCCGAAGAACGCCAGGCATCGACGCTCGCTGATTGGCTGGAGGCCGGTCCGGGGGCTCCTCCGCCAGAGGAGCTCGATCTGGACGTCATCGAGGCCACCTATGCGCTGCGCCCCACGATGGCCCCAGCCGCCCGGGTGAGCCTGGACGACATCCTCGCTGGGGTGACCGCCGGGCCCTTCGCCCCCCACGCCGCGCCCCTGCCCGACGCCGCGCCCGAGGCCCTGCCCGCCCCGGCGAACGTGCCCGACTTCGGGGGTGCTGTCGCCCCGGCCCCGCCCCACCGCCGCCAGAGCCTCTGGGGCGCCTTGGGGGCCTTGGCCGCCGCGGCCTTGGTGCTGGTCACGGTGTTGCCGCTTCAAGACGAGGTCAGCGCGCCCCCCGACGCCGCCGCGCCGCCGATGGTCGACGCGCCCCAGGCCGCCGCGCCCGCTGAGCCCGAGGCCCAGAGCGTCATGCCTCTGGGAGACATCGCCGAGTCCAAGGCCGATCTTGAGCAGCGCCGCCAAAACTCAGGCCCGATGCCGCTCACCGAGGTCACCGCCTCGCCGCCGCCGCCGCCCGTCGCCCAGGCCGCCCCAGGCGCGGCCCCCCGCTACGAGGACACCCTCGTCTTGGACGGCAGCTACGGCAAGAAGCAGGAGTCCGTCGCTGAGCTTGAGAGGGCCGCCGATGAGGCCGACGACGCAGGCGGCTTCGCCCAGAACGGGCCCGTTGGCGGCGTCGCGGCGGAGGGGTACGCCTCGACGGGCACCTCGGCCACCCGGGACGGACGTCGGACCGCGAAGGAGTCGGGGCGCCGGGATCGCCCCGCGGGCCGGAGCGCGGCGAGCAACAGCGTCGCCACCCCCGCGGAGGCTGAAGAGGCGCGGCCCCAGGCCAGCGCGGACTACGACGCCATGCCCGCCGCGGCGCCAGCCCCGGCGAAGGCGGCCGCAAAACCGACGACCTCCCTCGCCAGCCAGCGCGCCGCGGCCATGCCCGCGGACTACCGGGCGAGCTGGTACACGGGCCTCTCCGACGCCACCCTCGTCGCCCAGCTCAGCGCCGCTGAGGCCGCCGCCAAGGCCGCGGCCGCCAAGGGCGACTACAACGCCGCCTTCGCCGCCGTGGGCCCCTTCGTGAACCACGCCGACGCGCGGGTGGCCCAAGACTTCGCCGGTCGCGCCGCGGACTACTCGCTCAAGGCCGGGAGCGCCAACGCCGCGCTCAGCACGATCCGCGCCGCGAAGAGCCGGTCGAGCGCCAACACGCCGTACCTCGCCCGGCTGTGGGCCATCGAGGGCGCGGCGTACGAGGCCTTGGGCGACGCCGAGTCCGCCCAGCGCGCCTACGCCGAGGCCACCCGGCTCAACCAGAGCCGCTAAGCCGTCGGGACCAGCACGCCGTCACGCACGACGAAGCCGCGCACGGGGCGGGCCTCCATCGCGGCGACGGCCTCGGCGTCTAAGGCCCAGCGGCGGGTGGAGGCGATGTTCGCCACCCGGGCGCGCAGGCGCGTGGACTCCTCTTTGGGGTTCACCAAGGCGCCGATGAGGCCCTCACGCACCTCCGCCGTCTCGTCTTGGGCGGCGAGCACCTCGACGGCGGCGTAACGGCAGCCCTCGTCGTAGTCGGGCAAGGCCGAGCGGGCGACGGCGACGAGGCTCACGTCCTTAAAGTCGGCGAGCTTCACCAGCAGGTTGCGGCGTTTGTCGGGGTGAAGCTCGGCGCGGGTGGCCTCGGCCTCGATCATCTCCACCGTGAGGCGCATCGCGTCCTCTTGGCTGGTGAGCTGGGCGTAGAGCGCGAGGGGCCGGGCGAACTTCTCGGTCTTGAGCAGGCAGGCGCGCAGGGGATCCACGGCGGCCTGGCCGAGCCCGATGAGGAGCTGGCTGACCTCCTCCTTCTCGGAGGTGTCCTTCATGCCGTGCTCGTAGTCCATCTCGAACCGGCCGATGAGCCCGCGGATCGCCGCGGGGCTGGCGTTCTCGGCGAGCCAATGCGCCGAGGCCTGGCGGTCCTCGATCGGCGTGTCCTTGGACTTGATCCGCTTGGCGTGCTTCTGAATCTGCTGCTCTACGGAGCCGCCGAAGAGGAAGTCGAACAGGCCCATGGTGTCTCGTCTCCGATGCGGGGCGAGGGATAACCACCCCGACCGCCTGGGCAAGCGACGGCGATCAAGGAACCTGCGCCCCGCAAGGGCTCCGGGCGCCGATCCACAGCCGCGCCCCGACGTCCGCCGCCGCCGGGGTGAGCCCGGCGCTCAGCTCGACGCCCGCCCGCATCGACGCCCGCGCCGCCTCGACGCCTAGGCCCACGCTGAGATCCGCCGGGTTTCGAGGGGAGGGCAGGCGGCCCCCGGCCCGCGCCAGCACCCGCGTGGGCCCCAGGGGGCGCGAGGCGGTGAGGAGCGCCAGCGCCGCGTCATCTTGGGCGGAGTAGCGCAGGGGATCGCCCAGGATCACGAGGCCCGCCCCGGCGGTGATCGTGCCCTCAGGCCCCGCCCAGCGCGCCAGCGCCATCGCCGCGACGTCGGTCTCATCGGTGCCTAAGCCAAGCTCCGTCGAGGCGTTCGGGAGCTTCACCTCCCAGTCGAGCCAGAGCGCCGGGCGAGGGCCCGAGCCGGGGAGGATCCTTGCGCTCGTGCCGAGGCGAAGATCCCCAGGCCCGAACGATCGGGCCCCGTCGGGCCAGGACGCCGCGAGGCCCTCCAAACGTATTCGCACCTCAACGGCCTCTGCGGGCGCATAACGGGCGTTTACCCCAACAAATGCGCGATCTTCTTCTACGGCCTCAAAAGGAGCCACCCAGCCGCTCATTCCGCCAAGATCAAGGCAGAAGGCGCAGTATGGGCCGGTTCCTAAGGGCGCGATCGCGTCGGGCCAGAGAACGTCCGCGGCTTGGCCATCGCCCGGGATCAACCCCATCAACGTGAGCGTCAGGACAAGAAAATTCAGAGAAGTTGCCGGAGACTTGCCCAAAAGTTGACGCTCCCTCAGGGGTCCGTGTACCTTAGCTCGACCCGGTCATGTTCGTCTCCCGGCAGGGCCACACCCTCATCCCGCGAACCTCTCCAGCTCGGAGCGTCAGGAATGTCCCACACCATGTTCAGGCTCACGCCCCTCGCGCTGCTGATCAGCCCCCTCGCGCTGCAAAGCTGCGGCGACAAGGATGCTGAGGACACGAGCGGCACCGTCTACTGCTCCCCTGAGGCCAACGCCGGCGCTGACCAGTCCGTCGCCCTCGCGTCCGTGGTGACCCTCGACGCCACGGCCTCGGGTTACCCCGAGAGCTGCAACCAAGAGGGTGAGGACGCCCTGGTCTACACCTGGTCGTTCGACGCCGTGCCCGTCGACTCCTACATCGACGTGAGCGCGCTCAGCGACAACGGCTCGAACGCGGCCTCTGGGGCGACGTTCACCCCAGACATCTCCGGCACCTACGTCCTGAGCCTGCTCGTCTGCGACGAGACCTCCTGCTCTCCGCCGGACATCGTCGTCGTCACGGCCTCGGCCGGTGACGCCGCCCCCGTCGCCGACGCTGGCGCCGATGGCACCGCCGAGGTCGACACCCGCGTTGAGCTCGACGGCTCCGCGTCGTACGACCCCGAGGGCGCTGAGCTTGAGTTCTCTTGGGCCCTGTCCTCGGCGCCGTCCTGCTCGGACCTTGGCCCCGACGACCTCTTCAACCCCACGTCCTCCAAGCCGACGCTCATCTGCGACTGCGACGGCGTGTTCGTGGCCTCCCTCGTCGTGAGCGACGGCAGCGCGTGGTCCTCTCCCGACTACGTCTCCGTCACCTGCTCCTCGGGCAACCAGCTCCCCATCGCCGATGCCGGTGACTCCGAGTCTCTGGCCCCCTGCGACGGCTCGACCATCCAGCTCAACGGCTTCGGCTCCTACGATCCCGAGGGTGAGGAGCTCGAGTACCAGTGGACGGTGGTGTCGGTGCCCTCGGGCTCCACCGTGGATGAGTCCGCCCTCACCTCGCTCTCCGACGCCAGCCCGTACTTCACCTGGGACGTCCCCGGCGAGTACACCTTCCAGCTTCAGGTCTACGACGGCACCTTGTGGTCGGCCCCCGACGTGGTCACCCTCGTCGCCCAAGACCTCACGGCCAACCTCAAGCCCGTGGCCAACGCGGGTGAAGATCAGTCCACGAGCGCCACGGCCTCGTGCACCACCTCGGCCTATGTCTGGACCTGCGACGACTGCGAGGGCCAAGAGTTCGACCTCGACGCGTCGGGCTCCTACGATCCCGACGGCGACAGCTTGAGCTACACCTGGACCGACCTCTCCGGCGTGTCCACGATCTCCAGCCGCAACAGCGCCAGCTCGATGGTCAGCGTCCCGCCCACGGCGGCGACGTACAACGTCTCCACCTCCCACTCGTTCAATGTGCAACTGGACGTCGCGGACTGCGCGACGAGCAGCACCGATGTCGTCACCGTCACCGTGAGCTGCAAGGGCGAGAAGTGATGCCCCTCCGTTGTCACCCCCTCTTAGGAGCCGCCCCCATGCCCCGCGTCATGGCTCTCCCGACCCTCTTCATGCTCGCCTCCTTCGTGGCCTGCGGCGACAAGGCCGAAGACAGCACCGAGACCGGCGTCACCCTCAACACGGCCCCGTCCGCGAACGCTGGCGTTGACCAGACCGTCTCCGCCGACGGCGCGGTCAACCTCGACGGCTCCGGCTCGTACGACGCCGACGGCGACACGCTCACCTACCGCTGGGAGTTTGAGCACGTCCCCGAGGACTCGACCATCCAGTCCAAAGAGGCGCCGTTCACCCGCAACGGCTCCGCTGAGGCCGTGACCTCCTCGTTCACCCCCGACGCCATCGGCACCTACGTCGTGTCGTTGTGGGTGTCCGACGGCGAGGAGCAGTCCGCCAAGGACTACGTCGTCATCACCACCCAGACGCCCGACACCCTGCCCGTGGCCGACGCCGGTGACGACGTGACCGTAGACGTCGACGCCGTCGTGTCCCTCGACGGCAGCGGCTCGTACGACCCCTTGGGCCGCGCGGTCACCTACGCCTGGACGATCGTCGACACGCCTGACGCCTCCTCGCTCACGGCCTTGGCCGGCGCAGACACCGCGGCGGCGAGCTTCACCGCCGATGCCCGCGGCGTGTACGTCATCAACCTCGTGGTCGACAACGGGCTCACCAGCTCCTTGGCCGACGCCGTCATCATCACCGCCGTCGGTGAAGACAGCGCGCCCACGGCCAACGCCGGCGAAGACATCGTCGCTGAAGACTGCACGTCCATCCCGCTCAACGGCGCGGGCTCCGTAGACCCCGACGGCGACAAGCTCAAGTACTCCTGGGAGATCCAGAAGAAGCCCACGGGCTCCAAGGTCACCACGGCGAGCTTCTCGGACGCCACGGCCGCCGAGCCCACGTTCTTCGCCGACATCGCCGGAGAGTACCGCCTCTCGTTGAGCGTCAACGACGGCACGAGCTGGTCCTCCCCGGATCTGCTCACGCTCACCGTCGGCGAGCGCTCGTACAACACCGCGCCCAAGATCACGATCACGGACTTCCCGGTGATCGACGCGGGCGAGGCCGAGTGTGAAGAGAGCGGCTACACCTACAACTGCGACGACTGCTCCGACCAGACGATCTCTTGGGGCACCAACGTCACCGTGACCGACGCCGACGGCGACGCCTACACCTCGGCGTGGACCTTGACCGACGGCAGCGGCGTCATCGCCACCTCGACGTCGATCGAGACCAGCGTCAAGCTTGAGGACATCACCTGCTCCGAGCCCGGCGTCACCGACGACAACGAGTTCGTCTTCTCGTTGACCGTCATCGACTGCACCGGGGCCTCCACCACGGCCACGGGCACGGCGACCGCGCAGTGCACGGGCGTTGAGGCCACGGAGTAGGCTGGCTCTGCGCCCCGCGCTCGATCCTTTGTTCTTCTCGACGCGCCTCGCCCCTCCCCGGGCCGGGCGCGTCGCGCTGTTGGGGGTCTGCCTGCTGGGCCTAGGGCTCGGCTACGGCGCCGGGGAGGCCCAAGAGGGCGGGCGCCTGTCCTCAGAGGCCGCCGTGCCGCTGGGGCGCCTCTCGGTCTCCTCGTTGCGCCCGGGGGTAGGCCAAGAGGTGTGGGTGGAGGTGCCCTACGCCGGGCCGTTCCCCGCGGATCCCGCCTGGGAAGGTGTAGACGAGGAGCGAGGCACCCTCGCCCGGCTGATCACCCAGGCCCCGGGGGCGGTGAGGGTGGGCGCCTTCGGGCTCTCGACGACCTTGCAGGTGCAGCCCGGGGCGAACCGCGGCCCCTTGCCCAACCCCAAGGCCCCGGCGCGGGCCTTGCCCTTCGTCTCCGAGCCCTGTGACGACCCACGTTTTCCTCAGCTCTCTGGCCTGTGGGCCATCGGCTGTGATGGCCAGCCCTTGAGCCGCGCAGAGCACATCCTCGACGGTGAGCAGGTCTCTCTGGAGGGCGCTCCGGTGAGGCCGGGCTTGGGCGGCGGCGTGCTCTACGGCGCGGGCCCAGGGGATCACGGACTCTGGCGGCCGCCGAGCGTGGTGTCGTCGCCCGAGGCCCACCGGGTGCCCGAGGTCGGCATCGCGCCGCCGGGGACGGACGGCGTGACCGGCGCCTTGTCGGTCGCCGACGCGCTGTGGGTGTTTGAGCTCGAGGGCCGCCTGCGGGAGAGCCTCCGCGCCCGCCCGGCGCCGTGGATGCCCCCCGCCGTAGACGGCCCGTGGGTGGCCTGGGTGGAGCTTGGCGAGGCCTGGCTCTTTGGGGAGGACATCTACGTTCGGCACAAGGACTGGCGAGAGGGCGCGCCGCTCGTGCGCCGGGCGGGCAGCCAGCGCCACGTCGCGGCGTCAGAGGGCTTCGTGGGCTGGATCGAGGACGCGGCGGTGTGTGTGGAGTCCCTTGAGACCGGCGAGCGCCGCTGTGTGCCCGCGAGCCCCGGCCCCAGCCGCCGCCTGAGCCTGTGGGGCGCCGTGGCCTGCTGGGAGGACTACGGCGGCGAAGACATCGACGTGGTGTGCAGCGACGGCCTGGCCCTGCGCCGCCCCGGCCACCAGCACAACCCCTCGCGGATCGGCCCCTGGCTGTTGTTCCGCGAGGGCAACCAGACCTTACTCGCCCAAGCGGAGTGGATCGTGCTCGACGATGACGACCTGCGCGCGGCCCCGGTCGGCGCCACCCTCGCCGACCCCCTCGCCCTGCGCGGCGCTCGGGCCGAGGGCGGCGTGCGCTACACCGTGAGCCTGCCTCCGGGCGAGGTCATCGTCGAGCGCCGGGTGGGGGAGGACTGGGTGCTGGGCGAGACCATCGAGGGGGGCGCTGTGGTGCAGATCGAGGCCCCCCACGGCGACGCCGTCCGCCTGCGGAGCGCGCCATGAGCCCCCACCGTGAACGTCTCGGCGGGCAGCTCGCGGCCCTCGCCGCCCTGGCGCTGCTCGTCGCGGTGTTCACCTTGGACCCCACCCCCGCGGTGAGCCCCGACGCCATCCTCCGCGCCGCCCGGGGCCTCGCCGGGGCGTTGATCTGGATCCTCGCCGCCACGGGCCTGGGCGGGGCGATCTTGGGCTCGTCAAGCCTCGCCGGGGCCTTGTTCTTGGGCACCGGCGTCTTGGGCCTGGGCCTGTTCGGCTTGGCCTGGGTGGGGCTGTTCTCGGGCCCAGCGCTCGGCGGGGTGGCCGTCGCCGCGTCCTGTGGTTGGCTCTTGCGGCCCAAGATTGAGCTGCCCAAGCTCGACGCCGCGGGCTGGGCGGTGGCCTTGGTCTGCGGGGCCCCGGCCCTGATCAACGCCTTGGCGCCGCCCACGGACACCGACGAGATCTACCAGCACCTCGCGATCCCCTCCCAGCTCCTTCACGTCCGGGGGCTTTTGGGTGGGCTGCTGCACCCCGACGCCTCGCGGCCGATCCCCGTTCACACGCTCTACGCCGCGGCGATGTCGTTCGGCGGTGAGCCCGCGCCCAAGCTCCTGCACCTGCTCTGGGCCGCCGTGGGCCTCAACCACCTGCGGGGCCTCGGCGACCGCTGGCTCGGCGCTCCGGCTGGGGGCGCGGCGGCGCTCACGCTCTTGGGGAGCTACACCTTCGCCCGTGAGCTGGGCCTCGCCTACAACAACCTCCCGGCGGCGTGGTGGGGCCTGCTCGCCGTGGAGGCCGCCGTCGCCGGCCGCCGAAAGGAGCTCGCGGCCTACGCAGGCATGGCCTTGGCCTGCAAATACACCGCCGCCCCCGTCGTGGTCGCCGCCTACCTGATCACCTGGCGCGGCCTGGGCCCTCGCGCCGTGCCGACGATGGCCGCCCTGACCGCCGGGGCCTTGGCCTGGGTGGCGCCCTATTGGCTGAGGAACGCCTCCGAGGGCCTGCACCCGCTCTTCCCTTACGCGGGCTGGCCCGAGGCTGAAGGCATCGTCTTCACCTACAACGAGCGTTATGGCCTGGGCCGAGACTGGGCGTCCATGCTCCTGCTCCCGTGGAACATGGTCGTTCACGCCGAGACCACCTCCTACAAGTTTTTGGGTCAGGTGAGCCCGGCGGGGCTCCTGGCGATCCCGGGCATGGCCCTGGCCGCGTGGAGCCGACCGGCGGCGCGGCCTGTCTTGGCGGCGGCGGCGGTGGCGTTCGTCGGCTGGGCGCTGGGGCCGCACTGGCTGCGGTACCTGCTCCCGGCGGCGCCGCTGCTGGGCCTCGCCGTGGGCGCGGCGGCGGTGGCGCTGCCGTCGTGGGGTCGGGCGGTCCTGGTGATCGGCGGGGTGCTGGGGCTCCCGGCGAGCTGGGGGCCCTGGCTCGGCCCGACGGCGCAAGAGGCGGCGGTGGTCGTCGGCGCCACCCCTCGGGAGACCTTGCTCAAGGAGCGGGTGCCGGGCTGGGGCGCAATAGAATACATCAATAAGTACACAGAATCCGACGCCCGGGTCGCGCTCCTCTTCTCGTGGCCCGGCTATTACGTCGAGCGGCCCTACGTCTTGGGCTCGGTGGAGGACCACGTCCCCGCCCGGCACCTGCTCCTGACCCAAGGCGACGCCGCGCTGACCACCCTTCGTGACCTCGGGGTCACCCACGCCGTCGTCGGTGAGGTACGATTCCTCAAGAAGACCTACCCCTTCCTCGACGACGAGCGCTTCCGCAGAGAGTTCACCGAGCCCGAGGCGGCCCTGGGGGAGCTGCTCTTGAAGGAGGGCACCGTCGTCTTCGAGGAGGGTCGTTACGCCGTGTGGAGATTCCCGGATGGAGACCGCTGAGCCGCGCCGCGCCCCCCTCGACCCCTGGCGGGTTGGGGGCCTGATCGTCGGCGCGCTCGTGGACCTCGGCCTGCTCTACGCGCTCGTCCGCCTGCGCTGGGACAGCCGGTGGATCGGCCCGCCGCGGGAGGGCGTCACCGGCGTGGAGCACATCCCAGCGGAGTGGTGGCGCTGGGGCACGCTCTCCGACGCCTTGCTCTATGGCCCCGACGCCGGGAACTGGGCGGCGAACGTCGAGGCCGCCTTGGCCGGGCGCACCCTCGATCTTTACCGGATGCCGGTCTACACCTACCTCACGGCCTGGATGACCCGGCTGTTTGATGACGTGGTCTTCGCTGGGCACATGGTCAACCACGCGGCCTCGGCCCTGGTGCCGGTGTTGGCGTACCTCTTCGGCCGCGCCACCTCAGGCCGGGCCCCGGCCTTCGCCGCCGCCGCGCTCACGGCCTTGACCCCGGCGCTGCTCAACTCCGCCGGGCTGTTTGGGGTAGACCCGAGCCTGCAGCTCGCGGTGATGCTGCTCGTGGCGACGGGGTTCTGGGCGCTGAGCGGGCCGTGGTGGGCGGTGCCCATCGCCGGGGTCGCCGCCGGGATCTGCGCTGGAGCGCATTATCTCGGGCTCTTGTTCCCGTTCGTGATCGGGCCGCTCCTGCTCACCCGGGACGGGCGGTGGTGGTCACGTCTGCTCGCCGTCGTCGTGTTCTTCGGGATCGGCGCCGGGGTGTGGCGGCTCCTGTTCTTGGAGTACCCGCCCTTGGCCTGGGGCGACGTGGCCCACGTCTACGCCGAGGGGGTGATCGGCAGCTCTGGCAAAGCGCAGGCCCAGCACGGCCAGGGCCTCTCCCACGCCGTCGCTTTGGTGCTCGCCCAGGCCGGGGGCGCCTTGCCCATGGCGGTGCAGCGTGGGCTGAGCCCTCTGGCCGTGGGCGCCGCGCCGTGGGGCCTGCTCGTCGGGGCGTTCTGGCTCGGCGTGATCGGGCCTTGGCTGCGGCCTCGGGAGGGTCGTTTGGGCTGGGACTGGAGACCGGCGCTGACCTTGGCCGGGTTGTTAGCGCCCTTGGCCGCCTTAGAGGCCGCCCGGGCGCCAGAGCGTTACGCCTTCTACTCGATCCCCCTGGTGTATCTCTGCGTCGCCCGGGGCCTCGCCACGCCCTTTGGCGCCATCGACACCCTGATTCAGCGCCGCTGGCCGCGCTGGCCGCGGGGGATCTTGGCCTGGGCGCCTTGCCTCTGGCTGCTCTCGGTCCTGATCGCGCCGCTGCAGTCCCAGCGCCCCGGGCCGCCGCCGCCGGAGGAGCCGCTGCAAGACCTGCAGATCGGCCAGGCGATCCGCGAAGAGTTCGCCGCGGGCGACCACATCGTCAGCAACAACCAGACCTTACACTTCTACAGCGGCCGCAAACGCTGCCTGCTCCAGCCCTGCGCCAACCTGGGCGCGGAGACGGAGTCCGCCTGCGCCCGCACCCTGCTCGCGGGCTGCTCGGGCCGGGGGGATCTCCCCTACGTCATCGAGGAGCGCCCGCAGTACGGCTTCGCCAACAAGCCCGATGAGCTCATGGACACGATGGTGACCACCCACTTTGAGCGGGTGTTTCGTTCACCCGGGCAGCAGCGCAGCGTGAGCTTGTACAAGGTGGACCGGGCGACCTTGCAGCGCCTCGCCGAGCAGGCCGCGCCGAGCCCGACCCCCTGAAGCGACGACGCCGCCCCCGAAGGGACGGCGCCGTTTGGACCAGCGACCGATCAGGTGCGCTGCGAGTAGAACTCGATGATGGCCTGGAGGTTGCACTCGAAGGGCAGGTCCTCGAGCTCGGGCGAGGTGATCATCTTGCCCGTGGCCTTGGCGGGGTCGAGCTCCAGGTAGCGCGGACGCTGCTTGGAGGCGGCGCCCTCAAGGGCCTCCTGCACAAACTTCTTGCTGCGGGCCTTCTCACGAATCGAGATCTCCTGGTTGGGAGACACCGAGAAGGAGGGGCGGTCCACGCGCTTGCCGTCGACGGTGATGTGGCCGTGAACGACGAGCTGACGAGCGCCCGCGATGGTGTTGGCGAGGCCGAGACGCCAGACGATGTTGTCCAGGCGGCTCTCAAGCAGGCTCACCAGCTCACGGCCCGTGGGGCCACGGCGGCGAGAGGCCTCCTTGATGTAACGGATGAACTGAGTCTCCAGCACGCCATAGTGCCAGCGAAGCTTCTGCTTCTCGATCAGTCGGGTCTTGTAGTCGGAGGGCTTCCCCTTCCGGCGTTGTCCATGAACGCCAGGGCCATACTCACGCTTCCCGAGGGTACGCTGAGAGACAAGGCCAGGAAGCACCACACCCACGGCCCGGCAACGCTTGAGCCGGGGTCCACGATAACGCGCCATTAAGTACGCTCCATCGGTGCTGTTGAATGACCCTGAGAGGGGGATTGATCGGAAGATCGTGGGCTCTGCAGGGCTTGTCGTCCACCGGGCACACCCCGGAGGCAGACCCGGCCTCTTATGGTTACCCATTCACCCCGTCAACCCAATCGCCGCATAACGACCCCATCGGAGGCACCATGGACTCCCTTCGTGACGCGCTCAAGGGCGCCTTGGCCCCAAACGAGGGCCTCGTCGCCCGGGATCCTTCCCCCCAAGACGACGCCCGCCGCGCGCCCGAGCCCCTGGACCCCACGGGGAGCGCCTGGCTCACGGAGCTGGCCCGGCACACGAAGATCCCCAAAGACACGAAGACCTCCACCCTGCGCCAGCTCACCGATCGCCTGGTCAAAGAGCTGGCGACGGCGGGCAAAGGCCGCGACTCCCGGGCCCTGGCGGATGCCCGCGACGGCTACCTACGCGCCGCCGAGCGCGCCGCCTGGGACCACATCAAGCGCCGTTTTGAGGAGCTGGAGCTCTCGGACAAGGCCTACCGGGCGCTCAAGCAGGCCAAGAACGTGCACCCGGAGAAGGTGCTCGCGGCCTTGTACACCAAACGCGCCGAGACCTACCGGGGCGCCTCGGCGGAGCGGGTGCGGGACTGGCTCCTGAGCCTATGATCGTGGCCGATGAGCCAGGGTAAGGTCAAGCCCCGACTGGACAAAAACGCCGCCTTGTGCCAGGATGAGCGGAATCAGGGACTGGAGGTCCTCATGCGAATCCTAGCGCCTCAGCACCCTCGGCCCACCCGGCGCGGGTTCACGCTCTTGGAGGTGATGATCGTCGTGGCGATCATCACGATCCTCGCGGCGCTCGGCACCAGCTCTCTGCGTGAGCTGATCCCCCGGATGCGCACCCGGAAGGTGGCCCACGAGTTCGCCCAGCAGGTCGAGTTCATCCGGCAGCAGGCGATCCTCAACAACCGCGAGTCTTCGCTCACCGTCACCGACTGGGACGACGCCTACGCCGATCCCGGCCAAGATCAGCGCGGCGCCTGGAACCTCGCCGTGGGCAACCGCTCCTTGGGCTCGACCACCTGGGACATCCTCCCCGTGGACGCCGACGTGGACGGCGTAGACGACATGGCGAGCGAAGGCAGCTACGACCTCCAGCCCGGCGCCCTCCAGGCCACGCCCTATGTGGGCCTGCTCCAGCCGGTCACCCAGCAGATCCTCTTCACCCCCCGCGGGATGCTCGCCAACTCCGTCGGTGAGCTCTCCACCGGCGGCTACCTGGAGTTCACCTTCGCCAACAAGATCGCCGTCGGCCAAGGTGTAGATGACTTCTGGGTGGTGCGGGTGTACCGCGGCGGCATGGTGCGGGTTGAGCCCGGCCAAGGCGACTACTACCAGAACGACGACGGCGGCACCGACGACCACAGCACGGTCAGCTCGGGCTCACCCTCCTCTGGCGGCGGCGGCAGCGGCAGCCCGCAGTAGGGGGCCGCTCACCAAGGAAGCTGCCGCCCGTCCCAGCTCCACAAGCTGCCTGAGCTGGCCATCGTCAGCTCGTCCAGCCGCGCGAGCACGCCCTCGGCGACGGCCTCGGGCGCCGCCTGGGGCTCGACCGCCACGAGCACCAGGGCCACACCCCGCTCGGCGTTCGCTCGCGCCCAGGCCAAGGCCGCCATGTTCCGCGCCGCCAGCGCCGCCCGCTGCCCCGGACGATCCCCGGCGACGGCCAGCCCTGAGGCAGCCCAGACGCTCGGTGAGCACGGCGATCTTCGCGCCCTTGGGCGGCGAGAGCTGGTGAAGCCAAGCCATCGGCGCCTCCACAAACGGCCCCCACAAGGCCCCAAGCGCCTCAAAGCTCGCGTCAGGCGCGCTGGGCGAGGGGATCACCACCCGCTCCGCGTCGAGATCTTCGACGATCAGGCCGCCCCGGGCTTGGGCCGCCGCGATGAGCGCCGGGCCGAGGCCCACGCCAGGCTGAATGTTCCACCGCTGCACCATCGAATGTGCCCTCCACGAGACGCTTGGCGGTACACTATCCCCCAAACCGGCGATCAAGGAGGAGCGCCATGCGTACCCTGTGGATTCTGGGCCTCAGCGCCCTGGTGATGACGGGCTGCAAAGGAGAGACGGACGGCACGGTCGAGGAGACCGGCGTTGAGGGCGGCGACAGCGCCGGGGCCGACAGCGGCGGCGGCGGTGACAGCGCCGAGCCCCTCGATGAGGACGGCGACGGCGTCACCGCCGACACCGACTGCGACGACCAAGACGCGGCCATCTTCCCCGGCGCCGATGAGCTGTGCGACGAGCGCGACAACGACTGCGACGGCGAGATCGACGAGGAGGCGATCAACCCCGCCACCTTCTACGCCGACAAAGACGGCGACGGCTACGGCGCGGATGACGAGCCCCTCAAGGCCTGCGTCCAGCCCGAGGGTTACGTCACCCCGGCGGGGGACTGCGACGACGAGGACGCCCGCTTCTACCCCAACGCAGAGGAGTCCGACTGCGAAGACCCGAACGACTACAACTGCGACGGCTCCGTAGGCTACGATGACGCCGACACCGACGGCTTCCCCGCCTGCAACGACTGCAACGACAAAGACGGCGCCATCAACCCCGACGGCCTTGAGGTCTGCGACGGCGCCGACAACGACTGCGACGGCCTCAAAGACGACGGCGACGACAGCCTCGACGTGAGCACGACGACGACGGCGTACCAAGACGCTGATGGCGACGGCTACGGCGACGCCGACTTCTCTCTGCAGCGCTGCGCCACGCCCCCGGGCTACGCCGTGGTCTCCGGCGACTGCGACGAGGCCAACCCCGCCGTGAACCCCGGCGCCGCCGAGATCTGCGACGGCCTGGACAACGACTGCGACGCCTTGGCCGATGACGCCGACGACAGCCTCGACACGTCCACGGCCTCCACCTTCTACGCCGACGACGACGGCGACACCTTCGGCGACGCCTCAGATCCGCTCCTGGCCTGCGAGGCGCCCACGGGCGCGGTCGCCGACAGCCAAGACTGCGACGACGCCGACGCCGAGATCAACCCCGACGGCGTGGAGATCTGCGACGGCGCCGACAACAACTGCGACGGCGTCACCGACACCGACGCCGTAGACCTCTCCACCTGGTACGACGACGCTGATGGCGACGGCTACGGCGACGCCAGCGCCGCGAGCGAGTCCTGCGAGGCCCCCACGGGTGGTGTCGCCGACGCCACGGACTGCGACGACACCAACGCCGCGGTGAACCCCGGCGCCAAGGAGCTGTGCAGCGACAGCCTCGACAACAACTGCGACGGCCTCACCGACGACTCCAGCGCGTCAGACGCCAAGACCTACTACGCGGACTCCGACGGCGACGGCGAAGGGGACGCCAGCGTGGTGATCAAGGCCTGCTCTCGGCCGACCGGCGCCATCGGCAACAAGAAGGACTGCGACGACACCGACGCGGACGTCTTCTCGACCAACACCGAGGTCTGCGACGACAAAGACAACGACTGCGACGGCGACATCGACGGCGACGCCGTAGACGCGACGAGCTGGTTCAACGACGACGACGGCGACACCTTCGGCGACCCGGGCGCCGAGACCATCGCCTGTGACCAGCCCTCGGGCACGGTCACCGACGACCTCGACTGCGACGACGTGGACGAGACGGTGAACCCCGACGCCGACGAGGTCTGCAACGGCGTCGACGACGACTGCGACGGCAGCGCCGACACCACCGCCGACCGCGCCTATGACGCGGACGGCGACGGCGTCTACAACTGCGCCGACAGCACGGTCTACAGCTACAACTACGACGACAGCGCCTTCACCGGCTGGACGACGACGGACCTCAGCGGCAGCGGCAACGCGGGCTCGTGGAAGATGTCCGGCGGCTATCTCTACGAGTCGTCCAACGCCGCGAACGCCGTCGCGGTGGGCCCCGACATGGGGGAGATGGAGTCGTTCACCGTCAGCGCCGAGGTCTACGCGAACGGCACGGCGACGACCGGCGCGATCAACGGCTGCGGCCTCGCCTTCGGCTACGTCGACGCCTCGAACTACTGGCTCGTGCGTTGGCTGGACCCGAACGACTACTACAACTCGTACACCAACGGCGGTCGGATCGACCTCTACCGCTGCGTGAGCGGCGCCTGCGCCAGCCTCGCCACGGACGACGGCAGCCTCAGCCTCCTCCGAAACAAGACCTGGACCGACATCTCGGTCACCGTCGTCGGCCCCGACGTCACGGTCACCTTCGACGGCGTCGAGGTCTTGGACTACGAGGCGTCCACGTCGCCCATCGGCCTCAACAAGCCCGGCGTGTGGAGCTACGACGCCGACTCAGGCTGCTACTTCGACAACTTCGTCGTCACGAGCCCCTGAGCCGGGGGAGTGACGCCGAGCGGCTCAGCGGGTTGACCCCTCGCTGAGCTGCACGTCGATGGCGACGTCTACGGCGCCTGAGCCATAGAGCAGGTCATCCCGGCGGGCGAGGTAGTCCAGCTCACCCAAGCGGCGCAGGGCGGTGGTCGCCGCGGTGACCCGGTCGGCGCGCACCCGCATCACGACCTGGGCCTGGGTGGCGCTGTCAAAGGCGCGCAGGTCCATCGCCTCGCCCGTCGAGGCGTCGATGAGCTGCCCGCCGTTGAGCCGCGCGAGCTCGCTGAGCTGGCTGAGCACCCGCTTGTCGCTGGCGCGCAGGCGGTAGCTCATCGCGGCGTCGAGGCCCTTCTGGCCCCCGGCGCCGAGGCTGCCCCGCGTGGGATCCGCAGGCGCAGCGGCGGAGAGCTCCGCCGAGGCGAGGCCGTCTTGACCCGACTCCGAGGCCGCGTCGCTGGGGGCGGGATCGGGCAGGCGCAGGCTCGGGTTGGAGCGGGGCCGGGCCTGGGCCACGGCGTCGGGCGTGGCCACGGCGGGGCCAGCCTCGGGGCCTTGGGCCAGCGCGGTCGGCGGCGGGCTGGGCGCGGCGGCGGGGGCGAGGGCCGGGGCCCCCTCTACGCCCAGCTCGGGCCGCCCCTGGGCCACGGCGTCAACCCCCGCGTCGTCACCGCCCGTCGTCGCCGGGGTCTGCTTCGGCGCGCTCTGCACAAAAAACAGCACCAGGGCCCCGGCGGCGGCCAAGGCGAGGCCCTCCCACGGGAGCTGGCGCAAGGCGTCGCGCAGGCGCTCCCAGAGGCTCGGCGGGGCGAGCTCGGCGTCGATGCGGGCGTTGAGGCGCTCGGCGAAGCCCGCCGGGGGCTCCACCGGGCCGTGCTCTCGGGTGAACTCCATCGCCTCTTGCAGCGCGTGAAGCTCGGCGCGCAGGGCGGGATCTTCCCGGAGCGCGCGCTCGACGGCCTCGACCTCATCCGGGTCAAGCTCACCGTCCAAGAGCGCGGAGAGGTTCTCAGGAGCGCGGGGGTCAGTCATGGTGCGTCCGTGAGCAAGAAGAGGAGGAGGAGGTCAGACGACATCTTCGAGGCCGACCTTGCGGGAGAGGCGGCGGGCGAGCTCAGCGCGGGCGCGGTGCAGGCGCGACTTGACCGTGCCTTTGGGGAGCTGGAGCAGCTCGGCGATCTCTTCGTAGCTGAGATCGTCCACGTCCCGCAGGAGCACGATCTCACGCTGGTCCTCGTCCAAGGCGTCGAGCGCGGCCTGCAAGAGCTTGCTCGCCTCAGCGCGGTTGATCGAGGCGTCGGGCCCCGGCGCGTCGATGGCGTACTGCTTGACCGGGCCGTCGTCGTCGCCGCCGACCGGGGCGTCGATGGACTCGTGGCGATCTTCACGGCGTCGGTTGCCGTAGACGAGGCGGTTCTTGCAGTGGTTGGTGGCCACCCGGAAGATCCAGGTGGAGAGCTTGGACTCGCCGCGGAAGTCGGCGAGGCTCTTGTAGAGGGCGATGAAGACGTCTTGGGCGACCTCTTCAGCCTTGGCGGGGTCGCGAAGCCACCGAAAGCACAGGCTATAAACCCGGCTTTGGTAGCGGCGCACGAGCTCACTAAACGCGGATCGATCACCGGACCCGAACCTCCTCACTAGCTCTTCATCGGAGGTGACGCCCAGCGTCATGGCGAGCAGGGTCGCGAACATGCCGAGCGCCTCCGGAGGAGCAGACCGCGCCAAGGGGCGGAAGGTTCCGCGCGTGGCCGGTGAGGAAGGTTCAAGGAGCGTTTAGAGATCGTCGTCTTGGCTCTTCTTCTCGAGCTTGATCTTCGCGCCCGTGCGCAGAGAGTCCTGCACCTGGTGCAAAGAGAGCCTCGGCGTAGGGAAGATCGTCTTGCGGATGCGGGCGTTCTTGAACGAGCAGCCGTCGATGTTCGCGCAGTCGAGGTCGGCGTCCTCTAAGATCGCGTCGTCGAAGCAGGCGTCCTTGAGGTTCGCGTTCCACATCGACGCGCCGCTCAGATCCGCGCCGCGGAAGGAGCAGCGGGCGAGGTTGGCCTCGGCGAGCTTGATCCAGCGGAGCTTGGCGCCGTCGAACGACACGCCGCTGAGGTCAGCGCCGCGCAGGTCGAGGTGCTCTAAGTTCCCGTTCTTGCGCAGCATGTCGACGATCTGCTTACGCGACGGGATGCGGGTGTTCTCTAAGGAGAGGATGTCCTTGCCCGTGGCGTTCAGGGGGAGGACACCTGGGGGGGTAACCGGAGGCTGATCTGAGTCGCGACGTGAGCTTCGAGCCATTGAATCACCGGGGCGGTGAGGTCGAGACCAGTGAACTCCTGAATCATGTGGAGCCCACCGGGGTTGAGGGTGTTGACCTCTACCACCTGCCCTCCGATAACATCAACGCCAGCGAACCAGACGCCGTCAGCGCGGAGGTGGGGGGTGAGAGCGTCAATCAGCGCGTGATCTTGAGGGGTGATCTCGCAAGGTTCCGGTTGACCGCCTTGTTTGAGGTTGTGCCGGAACTCACCTGGAGCTCGCCGCCGGAGGTAACCCCCGAGCAGGCGCCCGTCCAACCACACCAGGCGCTTCTCGCCCTCCTCGGCGGCGACGAGGTACTCCTGGGCGACGATGTAGCCGTCTCCGGCGTCTCTGGCGCCGTCGAGGGCCGCCTCTAAGGGCATGGGGCTCTGGGGCGGGACGAGCTGGATGCCTCGGCCCCCCGAGGCCCGGGCGGGCTTGATGATCGTGCCCGTGGGCTGGTCGGCGGCGAAGGCGGTGAGCGTGGAGAACGAGCGGCTCACGAGCGTGCGCGGCGTGGGCACGTCGGTGAGCGTCGCGAGGTAGGCCTTGTTGGAGGTGCGAACGAGGGTGCTCGGCGTACACAAGACCGGCACGCCGAGGCGCTCCACCAGCGAGGCGAAGCTCAACACCGAGGCGTTGATCGGGTTGATGCGTAACAACAGGAGGTCGAGGCGGCCGAGCTCGATGTAGCGCCGGGCCGCCGTGCGCCCCCGCAGCTTCTCGCAGAGGCTCTCGCGGCTGATCTCTTGGGGCGAGAAGACGTGCGCGCGCGCCACGAGGCGGCCCTCGGCGTCGATCTCGAAGTCCCAAGGCTCGATGAAGCGCAGCTCATGCCCGGCGCGAAGGGCGCCGCAGGCGATATGAACCGTGGTCCAGGTGGGCTCGACCTGGGAGGCCCGGGTGATCGCGACGCCGATGCGCAGGGGAGGCTCCGTTGTGCTAGTCTTCGGGGGATGCGCGCGCTGATGGACCGAGTCGGCCTGCTCTTGAAGGCCCGATACCCGCTGCTCTACCTGCTCACCTATGAAGAGGAGCGTGTGGAGCGTAACTTGCTGAAGCTCTGTGAGCGCCAGAGCCTGTCCATCTGGCGCTGGAGGTTGACGGAGGGCCTCGGCCCGCTGGGTGGCGCCCCCCGCGACGGCACCAAGGATCCCCTCGACGCGTTGAACGAGGTGGCGCGTGTGACCGAGCCCGCGCTGTTCGTCATGGCGGATCTGCACGTCGCCTTCGACCGCCCCGACGTCATCCGCCGCCTGCGCGACCTAGAGCCCATCCTCGGCGCCCGCGGTCAGGCCATCGTCTTGCTCTCGCCCACCCTGCGCCTGCCGCGTGAGCTTGAGAAGGACCTCACCGTGCTCGACGTGCCCCTGCCCGACGCTGAAGAGGTCGGCCGGGTGCTCAAGGCGCTCTTGCGTAAACAGAACCAGGAGCTCACCGCGGAGCTCTTTGAGCAGATCGTCCGGGTGTCGCTGGGCCTCACCGAGAAGGAGATCAAGCGCACCTTCGCCCGGGTGGTGCTCGACGGCGGCGGCTTCTCCACCGAGCGCCTCAAGGATCTCGCCGAGGCCAAACGCCAGGCGATCCGCCGCAGCCCGCACCTGGAGTTCTACGACCACGTCGAAGAGATGGGCGATGTGGGCGGCCTGGGCAACCTCAAGGAGTGGCTCGGCCGCCGCGCCGTGGCCTTCTCCGAGCGCGCCCGAGAGTACGGCCTGCCCGAGCCCAAGGGCGTGTTCTTGTTGGGTGTGCAGGGCTGCGGAAAGTCGCTCACCGCCAAGGCCGTCGCCGGGCTGTTCCGCATCCCGCTGCTGCGGATGGACGTGGGCGCCTTGTTCTCTGGCGGCGACCGGGTGGAGGACTCTCTGCGGGAGACGATCCGCATCGCCGAGTCGATCTCCCCGGCGGTGTTGTGGATTGATGAGCTGGAGAAGGGCTTCTTGAACCAGGGCCAGTCGGCCTCAGGCAGCGCGTTTGGCACCTTCTTGACCTGGATGCAGGAGAAGTCGAAGCCGGTGTTTGTGGTGGCCACGGCGAACGAGGTGCGCTCGTTGCCGCCAGAGCTCCTGCGTAAGGGCCGCTTCGACGAGATCTTCTTCGTGGACCTGCCCGACGTGCACGAGCGCCTGCAGATCCTCGACATCCACCTGCGCCGCCGCGGGCGGGATCCCACGGGCTTAGATCTGTACCAATGCGCTGAAGAGAGCGACAAATACTCCGGCGCCGAGCTAGAGCAGGTCGTCATCGAGGCCTTGTTCAACACCTTCGCCGACCAGCGCCCCCTCAACGAGCGTGAGCTGTTACGCGTCATCCGCGAGACGGTGCCTTTGGCCGTGACGATGGACGACCGGCTCAAGGAGCTTCGGGAGTGGGCCCGGCCCCGCACCCGCCCCGCGAGCGCCGATCGCCGCCGCATCGACTACTTCGAGGAGTTTCAGGAGTCATGAGCCAACCTCACCTCACCCGCTGCGCCGTCTTGGGCGCGGGCTCTTGGGGAACAGCCCTGGCGATGCAGCTCGGGCGCTGCGGCCACGAGGTGTGGCTCTGGGACCACCGCGCCGATCGTGCCGCCGAGGCCCAGGCCGCCCGGCAGAACCGCCGTTACCTCCCCGGCCGCGCCTTCCCCGACACGTTGACCGTCACCGGGGACATGGACTCCGCCTTGGACGACGCCGAGCTCGTCGTCACCGTGGTGCCCTCCCACACCATGCGCTCGGTGATGGCCGCCGCCGCCCCGGCGCTCTCCACCCGGGCCATCGTCTGCTGCGCCTCCAAAGGCATCGAGGAGCAGACGGTGTGCACCATGGACGAGGTGCTGCAGTCGGTCTTGCCCGACGCCCTTCATGGCCGCATCTGCGCGCTCTCTGGGCCGTCGTTTGCCGCCGAGGTCGCCAACGACCTCCCCACGGCCGTCGTCGTGGCGGGTCGGGATGATCTCGCCACCCACCGCGTCGCCGCCGCGTTTCATGGCAGCAACTTCCGCGTCTACACCTCCGACGACCTCATCGGCGTGGAGATCGGCGGCGCGCTCAAGAACGTCATGGCCATCGCCTGCGGCGTGGCCGACGGCATGGGCTTAGGCCAGAACGCCCGGGCGGGCATCATCACCCGGGGCCTCGCCGAGATCACCCGCCTCGCCGTGGCCCGCGGCGCGAACCCGCTCACCTTGGCCGGCCTCGCGGGCATGGGTGACCTGGTGCTGACCTGCACCGGCGACCTCTCCCGAAACCGCCGCGTCGGCATCGCCTTGGGCCAAGGCCGCACCCTAGAGGCCGTGCTCACTGAGCTAGGTCAGGTCGCCGAGGGTGTGATCACCGCGCGGTCTGCCCGGCAGCTCGGCGAGCGCTTAGGCGTAGAGCTGCCGATCACGGAGGAGATCTACAACATCCTCTACGCGGGCAAACCGTCCGCCCAGGCGATGATGGATCTGCTCGGTCGGCGCCGGAAGGCCGAGCGCGACTAACCCCTTCACCCCACGCGCAGGACGCGCGACAGGAGCCAAGGTGCAGATCATGGACGATCGGCTAGACGAGGTGGCGCGAAACCTACGCGCCAACCCGATCTTCAAGAGCATGGGCGCCGTGGAGGCCGTGAGCGTGCTCAAGGCGGGCACGACGATGGCCTGCGGCGAGGGCGAGGTGCTCTTCGCTGAAGGAGACCCCTGCGACGGCTTCTACGTCGTGTTGACCGGGCGTTTTGGGGTGATGGGCGTGCGCGACGGCGAGCCTTTGGCCTTGGCGATCATCGGCCCCGGCGAGTGCATCGGCGAGATGAGCCTCACCCGGGCCACGCCGCGCTCGGCCACGGTGCGGGCGCTCTCCAACTCGACGGTGTGGCACCTCGCGGGCAGCGTGTTCGAGACGCTCATCGCCCAGGGCGACACCCGGGCCACCCACATCCTCCAGGGCCTCCAGGTGGAGATCTGCCGCCGCTTCCGCGACGAGCTGCTCGTGGGCGCGGAGCTCGCCGCCCGGGCCTCCGCCGTGGATGAAGGTCGCCTGCTCGTCGAGAGCCTTGGCTGGGAGGTCTGAGATGATTCACCCCCGTGAGCTCGACAACGTCTCCTGCCTCGCCATGCTCTCTTTTGAGGAGCGCGCCGCGCTGGCCCTGCGCATGATCGAGATCCCCGTCTTGCCCGGCCAAGACATCCTTCGCGAGGGCAGCCCCAGCTCAGCGGCCTTCGTGTTGCTCGACGGCCAGCTCTCCGTGCGCAAACGCCTCGTCGTGAACGAGCAGCCCTACGAGCTCCCCGGCATCTTGCCCGTGGGCGAGTGGTTCGGCCTCGTCTCCGTGCTCGACGGCGCCCCGGCGAGCGCCCGGGTGCGCGCGGTCACCGCCGCCCGCCTGGGCGCCATCGGCAAAGAAGACTTCGAGGCGCTCTTACGCTCGGGCGACCCCGTGGGCCCCAAGCTCCTGCGCGCGTGGTTGTCGTCCATCGCCGACCAGCTCCAGCGGGTGAACGAGTCCGTGCTCATGCTGCGCCTGTTCTTGGAGCAGAACAAGCTCTGAGCGACCCGCCCAAGAACCCGTTAGAGGCCCGGCATGGCGATCCCCAACGAGACGACCCTCCGCAAGCAGATGATCCAGTTCGGCCGACTGTGCTACGAGCGCCACCTGCTCGTGGCCATGGACGGCAACCTCAGCGCGCGCCTGCCCGACGGCAACATCCTCTGCACCCAAGCCGGGTGTCACAAGGGCTTCTTGGAGGACGAGCACCTCGTCGTCATCGACCGCCAAGGCAAGAAGCTGCGGGGCAAAGGCAAACCCACGAGCGAGATGGCCATGCACCTCGCCTGCTACGACGAGCGCCCCGACTGCCTCGCCGTGGTGCACGCCCACCCGCCCATCGCCATCGCCTTCACCATCGCCAACGTGAGCATGGCCCGCTGTGTCTGCCCGAGGTCGTGTTGACCTTAGGCACCGTGCCCACCGTCGAGTACGAGACCACCGGCACACAGACCCTCGCGAACCGCATCCGCCCCTACGTGCGCACCCACGACGCCATCCTCATGGACCGCCACGGCGCCGTGTGCCTGGGCACCGACTTGATGGAGGCGTTCTGCCGCCTGGAGACGCTGGAGCACACCGCGCTGATCACGAAGACCGCCCGTGATCTGGGCGGCGTGAAGGAGCTGCCGCCGGAGGAGGCCGTCAAGCTGCGGTCGTTGGGGCTCAAGCGGTATGGCGGGCCGCCGCTGTCGGTGTCGAAGGCGGACGCGCCGGGGGCGGACTTGCCGGAGGCTTGCCTCACCTGCTCGGGCTGTGGGAACCCGAGCCCCCAGGGGATCGCGCCCAAGTCGGAGATGAAGCTCGCGCGGCTGGTGGAGACCCAGGCGGGGCAGACGACGCGGCTGGAGCAGATCATCGCTGAGGAGATTGGGCGGGCGCTGGCGCGGTGAGGGGGTGGGGGTGCGCAGATGAGCTTCACCCCCGCAGGCGTCTCAGGGCGAGGCGGCGGGGGCCTCTTCCTCAGCGAGGGCGGGCAGAGGGGAGCCTCGGCCTTCGGCGTCGTAGAGGGTCCAGGCGCTCCGGGGAATGGGCGCGCAGCGCTGAAGGTCCATGAACACAAAGGCGGCCTCGTGGTTGACGAGCGCCCAGGTGCATTTGTCTAGGTCTACCCAGCACGGCTTGTCGTCGGGACCCAAGGCGGCGAGGCAGGCGTCGAGGTCGGCGGCGTTGACCCGGGCCCGGAAGTCCTCCAGCGGCACGCCGTACTCCCACATCGGCGTCTCCACCTCGGGGGGGCCGAGCATCGTCATGGTGCTGACCCGGACGTAAGGAAACGGCGGGGGCTCGACCACCTTGGGCGCGCAGGCCACCGTCCACAACAGGAGCGAGAGCATCAACCACCTCATGTGTCTCAGGGGGTGAGCCCGCCACACACACGGCGCGGGGAGCCCGACACAGAGGATAGCGCGCCATTGCCCCGCCCCGCCAAACCTCAGCGCCCCGGAAAGCTCAACAGCGCCGCGCGGGTCTTCTCTTCGCCCCACAGGAGGTTGAGGTGCTGCACCATCGGCGCTCGCGCCCGCGCGACGCCCTCCTCCCCGCTCCCCCAGCCCCGGGCCGGGTGAGTCCGCGGGCCCTCGTCTGTGTGGGATACGCGCCAAACCCAGCCCACCTCAGCCCTGCCGCAGCAGCTCCTCCTGAATCGCCTCGGCGTCGGCCAAGGCCAAGGGCGGCAGCCGCACGCTGCTCCCGGCGACGTTGATCGTGAGGTGCGCCAGGCCATGAAGCCGGTCGAGGGGCCCTTGGATGAGGTGGGTTGACTGGAGCTTCTTGCGGGCGAGGAGCGCCGTCGAGCGCCGGATGGCGCCGCCGCGGAGCAGCACGACGTCCGGCGTGACGAGCCAGCCCATGGCGCGGTGGTTGAGCACAGCGCGCACAAGGATGAGGGCCAACACGCCGAGGGTGACGCCCGCGACCACGAGGCTGGCGGCGCCTCCGCCCGCGGCGATCCCGAAGACGAGGCCGATGGGCGCGGCGAAGAGCACGCTGGCCATGACGGCGCGGCGTAAGGCGCGGGGGTGGGCGGGGTGGAAGTTGGCGCGCCAGGGGTCGAGGGTGAGGGCGGGGACGGCCTCGGTGAACAGCTCGCCCAGGCGGTCTTGCTCGACCATCGGGACGAGGACCTCGGCGGCGGCGGGCAGGCCGTTCTCGCCCGCGGTGAAGCCGGCGGTCTCGACGCTCACCGTGCCGTAGCCCATCAGGCGGCGCAAGAGCGGCTCGACGGCGCTGACGAGCTGCACCTTGTTCAGGCTGAGGCTGACCTCACGGCGGGTGAACAGGCCCTCGACGGCGCGTAGGCCCGGGCCCTTGGGCGTGGGCTCGCGGGTGAGGGTGAAGCCGTGATGTCGGACGAGGGCGCGCAGGGCGGAGAAGGTCCACGAGGCGGCGATGGCGAGCACGCCGAGGCCCACGAGGCGGGTGGGGGAGGCGGCGCGGGCGAGGTCGTTCACCTCGTCGGGGCGGGTGACGGTCAAGACCTCGCTGCCCACGGCCATGAGCAAGATCGCGAGGCCCAGCCCCCCGGCGCTGAAGCCATAGGCGAGGAGCTCCGGGGCGCCCAGGCGCAGGATCGGCGGCGGCGGCGGGGCGTTGGTGTCGATGGCGGCGGCGGCGGCGGCCTGGCCCCGGGCGGCGTTCAGCTCCGTGAGCAGCGCCTCGGCGTCCTCCACGGACAAGGCCGAGAGCATGCCCTCGGTGGAGCTGTCCCCAGCGGTCTCGATGCGCACCTCCACCAGCCCCGAGGCCCGGTGGAACAGGTTGCGCACCAAGGAGACGTTCTGGATGCGGTCCGGGGCCAAGGTGCGGGCTTGGCGGTTGAGCAGACCCTGGCGGATCTCCAGGCGCCCGCCGCTCACCCGGTACCGCAGCGTGAACAGGTGAACCAGCGTCGAGAGCACGCCGGGCACGAGGATAAACATCAAGAACAGGGCGTCTTCAGGGCGCGGCGCCACGGCCCCGCGGCCAAACAGCCAGGCCAAGAGCAGCGGCCAGTACCCGAAGAGGATGCCCAAGGTGCGCGGGATCAGGTTCACCAACAGCGAGGCCGGGTGAAGGCCACGCCACGGCGTCTCGGCGGCGGGCGCGGCGGCGGCGGGCGGCGTGGTGGGCTCCGCCAGGTCGAGGGCGGCGGCGGCGGGCGCGATGTTCACGGGCCGGGCGCGGGGGGCGACGGGGCTCATCACCGTCTCGTCGTCGGGGTGCGGACCGGCGGGCTGGCGCGGGCGCTCTTCAGTGGGCGTGTCGAGGCTGAACAGGCCCGAGGACTCCAGGTGGCCCTCGCTGTGCCGCGCGTGGTGCCCCTCGTCGTGGCCCTCGTCGAGGCCTTCGCGGAGGTGCTCGGTGCGCTCAAACTCCAGCTCTTCGAGGAGCCCGCCCCGAAGCACCTCGGTGCGCTCGTCGTCGGCGTCGTCGGGGGGCGCCCGGTTAGACGCCATCGTCTCCCCCGCGCCGGGCCAGCTCGTCGCGGATCGCCTCGGCTTCAGCCGTGGGCAAGCCCGGGATCGAGCCGTCGGCGGACATGCCCGCGGCGGTGTAAACAGCCACGGTGGAGAGCCCAAACATGCGCTCGATGGGGCCCTGGTGGGTGTCGACGTGCTGGATGCGGCGCAGGGGGATGGACGAGCGGCGGCGGAAGAGCACGCCGCGCTGCACGAGCAGGTCGTGCTCCCGCAGCTCAAAGCCGAAGCGGTCGAAGTCAAGCGCCGGCCAGAGCAGGCTCAAGACGAGCAACATCAGGGCCAACGAGGCGCCGATGAGCACGCCGACGCGCCAGTCCGAGCCTTGGGCGGCGAGCACACCCAAGCCGACGCAGAGCGGGCCCCAGAAGAAGAACATCCGGGACATCGCCTGGGCGCGCCAGAGCCAGATCACGCGGGGGTCAAGGCGGCGTAGCTCCATCAGCGCATCGTAACCCAGGCGACCAAAGGTTGAGCGGGAGGATCAGCCGCGGCCGCAGTCGCGGCGGAAGCGGCAGCGGGCGCAGCGCTCGTCACCCTCGGGCAACATCGGGTAGCCATCCTCTGGGGCGACGTTGCGCTCGCGGTCGCTGAGCCCGGCGCGCATGGCCTCGGCGGAGCGCGCGACGAAGTCCCGGCTCTGCGCCACAAACTCCGCGTTGATCGGGTGCGCGGTGTGGGTGTTGTGCCGCAGGTTGACGTGGAGCGCCTGCACCTTCTCCACGGGCACGCCCCGGAGCTGCACGGCGTAGATCCCGTAGATGCCGAGCTGCTGGGCGATGGCCGCGTCGTCGTGGTCGCGGCCCGTCTTCCAGTCCACGATGACCACGCCGCCGTCGTTGCCCTGCATGAGCGCGTCGAGCTTCACCCACACCGGCACGCCCTCGATGGGCACCGAGCGCAGGATCTCCACCTCCAAGATGCGCTCGGGCACGTCCATCATGCGGCGGAAGACGGGGTGCCCGAAGAGGTTGTGGATCTGGCGCTCAATCTCGGCGAGCTCGGCGTCCCAGTCGGGCTCGGGCTCGGCGTAATAATGCTCTTGGAATCCCGGCTGCTTCTTGGGGTTCTCACGGTATCGACCGGCTTGGGAGCTGGCGATGTCGCGGCGGGCGCGCTCAAGGCCAAGCTCTACAGCGCGCTCGACCCACGGCCGCTCGCCCTGCGCCAAGGCCTTGAGGGCCTCCTCAGCCACGTCATGCACCACCGTCCCCAGCCACATCGGCGTCGAGGTGAGGTTCTTCAAGAGGTACAGCTCACGGGCGCGCTCGCTGGCGCCGCGTCCCCAGCCGCCCCAGGATCCGTAGTAGCTCAGCCAGTACTTGCGGAGGCACTCCGAGAACATGCCGTGGCGGCTGTAGCTCCAGGAGAACGTGTTGGCTAACTCACCCATAAGATCCTCTGGCGGAGCAGACCATCGTAGCACCTCGTCCCATCAAAGGGTTACAAGCCTTGTCTCGGAGGAGCCTATGCTTCGCACGTCCGCCTTGCTGTCCTGCGCCCTCGTCCTCGCCGGGCTCGTCGTCGGCCTGCTGATCCGCCAGGACGCCAACGCCCAAGACACCACACCCCGGGTCGAGCTGACCTGCCGCCACTTTGAGGTCGAGCCCAGCCGCGACGGCGGGGTGATCAACACCGGCGACGGCACCACCGAGATCGGCCAGTGGGCCCGCGGCAAAGAGGGTGAGGGCTGGCGGGTGTCCAGCGCAGACTTTGAGATGGGCGTGAAGTCCAACGGCTTCCCCATCGCGTACACTCAGGTCTGCCTGTCCCGCACCCGCTGAGGCGCCTCCTCCCAGCGGCGCGGTGACGCTGACGAGGTCGTCCCCAGGATGCGGAGCCCCTCGCTGATCCCCGCCCTCGCGCTGCTCTGCGGTGGGCTCGCGCTGTTTGTGGCCTTGGGGCCCCTGGGCGGCGCGCCGCACCTCACCGATGAGGTCGCCTACACCCTCCAGGCCCGCCTGTTCGCCGCGGGGCAGCGGGTGGGGCCGCCGACGGAGGCGCCGGGGATGCTGCTCTACCCGTTCTGGGTGAGCGCGCCGCTCTCGTACGCCGTGTTCCCGCCGGGCTGGCCCGCGCTGTTGGCGGTGGGGGAGGGCGTCGGCTTGGGGGCCTGGGTGAACCCGCTCTTGGCCATGGCCTTGCCGCCGCTCATCTGGCGGCTGGGGCAGGAGTGGGCGGACGAGGGCACCGCGCGCCTCGCGGCGGCGATCATGGCCTGCTCACCGGGGCTCGTGTTGTTGGCCGGGAGCCGCATGGCCCACACCAGCACCTTGGTGGGGCTCCTGCTGGCCTTGGTGATCGTCGCCCGAGGTCGAGACGCGGCCTGGGCCTGGGGCCTCGGCGGCCTGGGGCTTGGCTATGTGCTCCTCGCGCGGCCCTTTGACGGCGTGGTCTTGGGCGGGGGCATCCTCGCCGCCGGGCTGTGGCGAGCGCCGGGCGGGGTGTCGAGGGCGCTCTTGCTCCTCGGCCCGGGGATCGCCGCGGGCCTCACCCTCTGGGACAACCACACCCTCACCGGCGACGCCTTCACCTTCCCGGTGAACCCCTGGTATGACGCCTGGGTGGCGGACACGGGCCGGGCGCCGGGCTGTAACCGCCTGGGCTTCGGCCCCGAGATCGGCTGTCACCCCACCTTGGGCAGCCTCGGGCACAGCCCGGAGAAGGCCGCGCGACTCGCGGGGGCGGCGATGTTGCGCCTCGATCGTCTGCTTCTGGGCTGGCCGGGCTTGGGGCTGATCGCCGTGCTGGGCGCGTGGCGGCTGCGGCTCCGCTGGGTGAGCGCCCTCGCCGTGGCCCTGGTCGTCGGGGGCTACGCGCTCTATTGGAGCCCGGGACTCGCTTATGGGGCGCGGTTTTATCACCCGCTCTACGCGCTCCTGCCGCTGTGGTTGGCGGCGGGGCTCCGCGCGATCTTGCCCGGGCCCTGGCCGTGGGTCGCGCCCCTCGTCGCGCTCTTTGGCCTCGCCCCCGTGGTGCGTGACCTCAACGCCGAGCCCTATTGGTGTGTGGACGCGGACTTGGGCCAGCTCTTGCGCCAGCAGGGGATCACCGAGGGCGTGGTGTTCTTGATGGCCCGAGGCCGTCGAGAGGTGTCGTGGCCGGCCCTTGGCGTTGAGGCCTTCGCCTGCGAGCCGATGTTAGAGTCCGGCGACGGCCTGTGGCTCAACGACCCCAACCACCCCAAAGGGGGCCTGCAGCTTCGCCACGCCTTGCCCGACGCCGAGCAGACCCAGGCGTATCTCAAGGCCCACCATCCTGGAGAAGCGGCGTATCTTGTGCAACATGACGTCGCGACGGACACCCGCCGCCTTTTGCGCCTGACCCCGTGAGCGCCCCGAGGCCCCCGTGTCGAGCCCTTCGCCGATGAGCACCCTCAACCGCCTGACCGGCCTGCTTCACCCCGAGGCCAGCCTTCGGGTGGGCGCCGACGCCGCCCGCAGCGGTCGTGTCTCCCGAGGGGCCACGGGCCTCCGGCTCACCGGGGTGCGGCGCCAAGACCGTGTGCCGCCGGGGCCGCCCATCGAGGAGCTCAGCCTGTGCACCTTCGACGGCGCCCGGGTGGAGGGCGCGGAGATCGTGGGCCGGGCGCTGTTGTCGAGCTTCATCGGGGCCCAGCTCATCGAGCCTTTGGCCACGGCGGGCGCGCGCCTGGAGCTCTGCCGCCTCGACGGCGCGCTCCTGCAGAGCCCGGCCTTGGGCGGCATGGAGCTGATCTGCTGCTCACTTCGGGATCTCGAGGTGCGCGGAGGCCAGCTCGGTCGCCTGCTCGGCTGCGACGCCGTGGGCGCCCGGCTCACCGAGGTGAAGATCAGCGGCCTGGAGTCGAGCGATCTCAGCCTCGCGCGCCTGGAGCGCTGTGATCTGCGCGGCGCCGATCTGCGTGGGGTCTGCCTGCGCCGGGCCGAGCTGCGGGACTGCCGCTTGGAGGGGGCCTTGGTCGAAGGCGCCGATCTCTCCGGGGTGATCGGCCTGGATCGCGCCACCTTGCTGCAGCTCATCGAGGGCGGCGCCCGGGTGAGCGGCGCCTTCGCCGTGCGCCTCGCCCGCGCCCTGCGCCCCCGCGCGAGCGCCTCCGCCCAGCGCCGCCTCGCCGCGGCGTTCAGCGCCGCGGGCTGGCTCACGGCGATCGTCGGGGGCCTCGGCGCCGCGGCCCTGGTGCTCACCCCCCCTCCGCCGGTGGAGGCCCCGGCCCTGCCGCCGCCTTTAGAGCGTGTCGTCACCCCTGAAGATCGCCTTGGAACCCAGGCCGCGCTCAAGGAGCTTCGGGAGGCCTTGGGCCGCGCCCGGGCGGATCGCGCGGCGAAAGGCGCGACCAACGCCCAGTGGCCGAGCCTGCACGAGCTGCAAGAGAACCGCTACGATCTCGACGGCGACGGCCCCTCCGAGGTGATGCAGGCGCTTCTGCCCCAAGGCCTGCCCGACAACCTGCTCACCGAGTCCCGGGGCGGGGTGCTGCCGTACTGTGAGGAGCCGCCGAGCCAGGCCGCGCTCCAAGAGGTCGACGCCGACTGGCACTACTGCGACATCAACGGGCGCCTGTTCGCCACGGCGGGCTTCACCAAAGAGGCCACGCTGAACTGGTGAGCGGGCCGTTGAGCCGCGCTCAGCCGCCGTCTTCAGGCCGCCGCTTGGGGGCCTTGGGGTCGATCAGCTCCTTCGGCGTCGGCTCCGGCGGTGGCGGCGGTGGCGGCGGCGGCTCACCTTCGTCGGCGTGATCTTGGTAACCGAGGGCCTCCAGCGCCCGCGACATCTCGTCGTCCATGCCCGAGACGGCCTCCGCCTGGGGGATCCACGGCGCGAAGCCCCAGGTCACCGTGGCCCGGCGTGCGCCCGCGCGCACGGTGCCCAAGGTGTGGGCGCTGCCGTCGGGCAAGGTCACGGCGTTGGGGATCACGACCTCCGCCGTCTGCCCGCCCAAGGTGAAGCTGAGCCCGGCGAGCTGCAGCGGATCACCGGCGGGCACGAGGTAGAGCTCGCGGCTGCCTTTGGAGCCCGCGCTCAACAGGATCCGCACCACACCCTCGGGGTCGGGGCCGGTGAGCGTCATGTCCGCGCCTTTGAGGGGGTCACCGCCGAGCCACGCGGCGCGGATGCCGCCGGGGTGACGAATCTCCAGCAGCTCATCTTGACTGGGCGCCTTGTTGACCCCGGCCAGCTCAACGCGCCACGAGAGCGGCGCCTCACGGCCGATCGCCTGGCCCATCGCGGCGCGAAGCGGGGTCAGATCGGCGCTCGCCCGCAGGTCGTTGGCCTCGCCAGGGTCGGCGGCGAGGTCGTAGACGGCCTCTTTGCCCGCGCTGCTCGTCCACTTCAGGTCGTTTGAGAGGGATCCCCAGCGCTCATCCCCATACAGCGGCCGACCAAACGCCTGGGCCCGGCCCTCCAAGAGCGCCAGCGCCGTGGCGTCGCCTTGCGCCGCGGGCACCAAGGATCGCCCATCGGCGTCTTCAGCCTTTATTCCCACCAGCTCAAGCACGGTCGGGGTGATGTCCAGGAGCGAGACCGGCGCGTCCACCCGACCCGGCGGCAAGCCCGGCGACTTCACGATGAGCGGCACCCGCAGGAGCTCATCGTAGAGGGTGTGGCCGTGCTCAAAGCCGCCGTGATCCCAGAGCTCTTCGCCATGATCCGCGAAGATCACGACGGTGGTGTCTTCGCCCATCACCTCCAGAAGCGCGCTGACCTGATCGTCGAGGTAGCGGATGTTCTGGTCGTAGCGGTCGGTGACCCACTGGGAGACGGCCTCCCGATCCTTCTTCATGGCGTTGAGGATCGGGGTGCGGGTGTCGTCGTCCTCAAGGCCCGCCGGGGCCGGGCCCGCCCAGAGGTCTCGGTAGGCCGAGGGCTCGGTGTAGGGCAGGTGGACGTCCATCGTGTGCAACATCACCAGCGTGTCGCGCCCGGGGTGCCGGCTCAAGAAGTCTTGAACTTTCGCGACCTGCACCTCAGCGATGGGCCAGTTGACGCAGCCGTGCTGGCTCCAGCCCTGGGCCATGTCGAAGTTGGACGAGAGGTAGACGTTGCCCACAAACGCGCCCGTGGCCCAGCCGGCCTCAGCGAGCTGCTCGGGCAAGATCGGCCCCCGACGCCACATCTCGGGCTGCCGACCGGAGAGGATCGTGCGGGTCGAAGGTAAGGTCCACGGCGCCACAGAGCGCGCCTCATCAAAGACGACGGCGCCTTTGGCCCAGGCGTCTAGCTTGGGTGAGGTGTCGCGCTCGTAGCCGTACATCCCCAGGTGATCGGGGCGCAGGGTGTCCAAAAACACCAGCAGCACCTTCTTGGGGCGCTCGGCGGGGGAGTACAGCGTCGGCTCGGCCAGAAAGACGTAGTCGAGCTCCGTGGAGCCGCCGCCCTCTGTGGCGAAGCCGATCCGCGCCTTCTTCCCGGCGAATCGTGAGAGGTCGAGGCGCACGGGCTCCCAGCGGCCCACGGCCACGGGCATCCGCAGGGCCTCCTCGGTGGCGCCGCCCTCGACGGTGACGCTGACGATGAGCTCGGCGCCGTCTGAGCGGGCGCGCTCGGCGAGCTCTGGGGGCAGCACCACGGCGTCGAGCTGTAAGGTGGCCGAGGGCGGCATCACCACGTCCCACTCCGCCCGGGCCGGGGCGGGCAGCAGCAGCCCGGTGCGGGTGTCGGGGCCGAGCTGGACGCTGCGCGCCACGAAGTCGGCCTGAGAGAGCCCCGACTCCTTGAGGTTCAGCCCACGCTCTCGCTCGCTCGCTTTGGGGTAAACCAACGAGAGCTCGCCGTCCTCTGGCGCGCCGCGGTCTCCCGGCAGACGAAGGATGAGCGTCGTCTCGGTGATCGCCCAGGTGTTCTTTTTGGGTTTGCCGTCGCGTTTGCCATACGGCCAGGCTTTGCCGTCGGCGCCGAGGACCTTCATGCCTCGGGGGGCGCTGTAATAAAACAGCTCCCGCATACGCACGGGGAGCGGGGCCTCGTACACCTGCACGCCGTCTTGGGTGCGGGTCAAGGTGAACGGCCCGAAGATCGGCGCGGCGTCTGGGGTGTCTTGGGCGCCGGGGCGGCTCGTCTGCGGCAAGCTCAGCGCGTCGATCTCGTCCATGCGCCGAGCGAAGGCGTAGGGCTCACCCACAGACCCCGGCGGGAGCGGCGCCCCGCCGTCATCTAGGTGAGGAGCGCCGCCGCAGCCGACGGCGCCCAACAAGAGGGAGAGCCTCCCCCAGCGCGCTGGTGCGGTCATCGTGTGGGGGAGATCCGCTCAGCGACGGCGACGGAGGAGGAGACCGGCGAGGGCCATGAGCCCGGCGCCGAGGCCAGCGCCGCCGCCCGAGGTCGTCGAGCAAGAGCGCGCCTTCTCGATGATGATCACTTTATCGACGCTGGACTCGCCACCCGGACCCACGGCGGTGAGGCGGACGGTGTAGTCACCCTCCTCCTCAAAGACGAACTTGGGCGTCCAGGAGTTGTACTCAAAGAGCGGCTCGCCCGAGGCGCTGCCGCCCTTGAAGACCTCCCAGGTGAGCCCATCGACGCAGCCGTAGGTGTCTACGACGGTCTGGTTGAGCGCCTGGTAGGTGAGGCCGCTCACGGCTTGGAGCTCAAAGCCGGGCTCGGGCTCACCACAGACGAGCACGATCCCCAGCTCACGCTGGGTGTGGCCCCAGTCACCGCAGGCGTCGGAGACGCCGGTGAAGGTGGCGTTGATCGTGAACTGGCCCTGGGTCTCGAAGGTGTGGCAGGGCTCTGACTCCGTCGAGGTCTCGCCGTCGCCGAAGGCCCACTCGATCGTCTGGATCTCGCTGAGGGTCTCTTCGCTGGCCTCAAGCTCAAAGCACACCTCGAGGGGGGCCTTGCCGGAGACCGCGGTGGAGTCGTCGTTCTCGGTGACGATGTTGAACCGCACGAAGGGGCCGTAGAGCGCCGTGATGCCCGTGACGTCGTCGTCGTTGATGCTGTTGCGGTCGGTCACACAAGACGCGCCCGTCCAGTACATCGTGGCGTCTTGGAGCACGAGGCTGTTGCAGGAGTCGTCCTGCTCACAGGAGTGCGCCATGCCCAACAAGTGGCCGACCTCATGGGTGCCCGTGGCCTCGACGCTGCGCACGTCGCCAGAGCAGCCGGCCTCGATCTCTTCAGTGGTGCCCCAGTTGATGTCGTTGTTGAAGACGATGTCGTTGCCGGGGGTGACGCCGTAGATCTTGGTCGCGCCGACACGCTTGATGTAGTTCGTGTAGTCGATGCGGGAGATGGTGACGGCGTTGACGCCAGAGGCGTGGGCGTCCTTGGGGTCGTCCCAGTAGAACTTCACCATGCCGTCGCTGGGGTTCTCACCCTCGTTGCCGGGGTTCACGCCTTGGTACTCGTAGTCGAAGATCGCGCAGTTGGCGTCTTCGTACTGGTAGTCGGTCACCCAGCGGGCGGGCAGCGTCTCTTCGCAGTAGGGCGTCCAGTGCCAGTTGCAGAACATCTTGATCGCGACGTTCTCTTGGTAATAACGGCCGGTCTCGGCGTCGATCTCCTGGGGGAGCGAGTCCTCCAGGTAGTCCGTCATGTAGAAGTCGATGGGGAGCTGCTCGGGGGCGTACATCCAGCCCGTGAGCTCAAAACCGAAGGCTGATGGGGCGAAGAGGAGGAGAGCGGCGGCGACCATCACTTGACCCCAGGCTGAAGGCGGTTGATCTCGCGGAGGCGCGCTTCGCTGGCGCCGGGGACGGGCTGGCCGTCCCAGCCCAAGGCGACGCGGGCGCGAACCTGGGTCTCCAGGTCGGGGACGTAGACGCGCTCAGCGGCGGGCGGGTTGGGGATGAAGTTGTGGTCGTACCAACGATCTTGGCGCACGGTGAAGCGCACCAGCATCTCTTGCCCGCTCTGGGGGTCGATGCGCACGGTGTACTTGCCCTGGTTCATCCCGACGACGAGGAGCTGGCCGGCGCTGTTCTTCTCTAAGAAGACGATCATCTCTTCGCCGACGGAGAAGCGCGGGGCGCCGACGACGATCACCGCGTCGTTGCGCAGCACACCGCCGAGCTGGTCGATCACCAGGGTGCGCCCGGTGGCTTGGCCCTTGAGCGAGCTGTTGACGGTGATCTGGGCGCGGGTCCACAGCTCATCACCGAGCTGCTCCACCCAAACTTCAGTGACCGTGGCGCGCACGACGAGGTCTGCGGCGTCGGTCATCTGCTCGACGCTGAGCGTTGAGAGCGTCGTGGCCTCAACACGCGGGGAGAGCGCGCCGAGCGCGAACACGCCGCCGAGCGCGAGCGCGCCGCCGAGCGTGAGGTTGGTCAGCAGCCGAGTGAGCATCGAAGGCCTCGGGTCGAGTGAAGTTTGGCCGCTCCGTAGAGGCGGCATCACGAATGGTTGAAATACTCGATGAAAGCCTCTGACGTCAAGCGAGTTGACGTCGGCCAATTCTTCGCGTACTCATTTTCCCGTTAGCCCCCTCGTCCGCGCGGCCCCAACAGCGTTATGCTGCGGGGCCTCCGCCGGGAGAAGATGATGAAGCTGTTCACGATGGTTCGTACGCTGGCCCTGATGGGCGTCCCGATGCTCGCCGTGAGCGCCGGCTCCGTGATCCTTGGGTCCGGTGCCGCTTACGCGCAGACCACCGGGACGATCAAAGGTGAGGTCATCGACGACTCAGGCCTTGAGGTGCCAGGCGTCTTGATCACCGTCGATGGGCCGAACCTCATCGGCGGCGCCCAGCAGGAGTACACCGACGACGCGGGTCGGTTCCTGTTCACGAACCTCCCGCCGGGCATCTACACCGTCACCGCCGAGAAGGCGGGCTTTGGCAAGAAGCGGTACACGAACCAGCAGGTCCTCATCGGCAAGAACACCGCCTTGACCATTGAGATGTCGGTGCAAGAGGCCGGCGCCGAGATGGTGATCATCGCGGACCGCCCGGCGATCGACACCGAGTCCGCCAGCCGCACCACGGTGCTCACCAAAGAGTTCTTGGAGCGTGTGCCCAACAGCCGCTCCTACCAGGACGCCGTTGGCGCCACGGCGGGTGTGCTCGCCGGTGGCAACCCCAACATGGGCGGCGCGTCCTCCAACGAGAACACCTACATGATGGACGGTGTGAACGTCACCGACCCCGTCACCGGCACGTTCTCCCTGAACTTCAACTATGACGCGATGGAGCAGATCGAGGTCGCTACGGGCGCTTTCGACGCAGAAGATGCGACGAACTTAGGCGGCGTCATTAGACTGGTGACCAAGACTGGCTCGAACCAGCTTGAGTTCGACACCTCGATCTACTACGAGACGGCCGCTTGGGCCCCCAAGATGGACGCCCGATTCGGCGCGGACGGCGCCGACTTGGCCCCCACCGACTTCGACTCGCAGTTCTCGTCGATGTCGTTCAACGGCCTCATCTCGGGCCCCGTCGTGCGCGACAAGGCGTTCCTCGTCGTGTCCTACACGATGGAGCGCAGCCTCATCGCCCGGGTGGGCATCGACCTCCCCCGCGACTATGAGGGCCACTACGTCTACGCGAAGCTGACGATGCAGCCCACGGCGTCCAACCGCTTCACGGTGCTCTCGCAGATTCAGCCCACGACGATCGACAACACCACCCAGGACAACCGCTTCGTGAAGCCCGAGGCCCAGTCTCGTCAGGCCCAGGGCGGCATCGTGGCCTCGGCCCAGTGGGACTGGTTCCCAGGCACGGACGTCACCGTCGAGAGCAAGCTCACGCTCCAGCAGAACTACATCGAGACGGGCGGCGTGCCCTGCACGCACAACAAGCGCCTCGGGTACAACCCCTGCGAGCCTGAGGAGCTCGAGAACACCTACGACTTCAAGACGCCGGGCCGGCTGGGCATCAACAACGCCTACGACTCTGGCAACTACTACTACTACCAGTTTGACGACCGCACCCGCTGGAGCGCGGTGTCCAAGGTCTCGGCCCTTGATCAGCAGATCCCCTTCCTCACGGGAGATCACGACTTCAAGGCCGGCTTTGAGGTAGACGTGCTGCGGTGGGACCGCTCGGTCGGCTACACCAACAACATCTACTACGCCGACTGGAACCAGCAGACCTACGACCCCTCCACGTTCCAGAACTACTACTGGGTCGAGGCGAGCGGCGAGTCGGACATCGTCGCCGGCGGTGAGCACTACGGCGCCTTCCTCCAAGACGTCTACCAGCCCATCGACAACCTCACCTTCCGGTACGGTCTGCGCTGGGACCGCTCGATCATGCGGAACAACTTCAACGAGGCCGTCGTTGACTTCGGCGTGTTCGGGCCGCGCTTTTACGTCATCTGGGACCCATTCGGCGACGGCAAGACGAAGGTCGCCGGCGGTTACGGTCGGTTCAACGGCATCGGTAACCTCGGCATCGCCGCCGACCTCAACCAGTCCAACGGTCTCGGCACGAAGCTGTTCTTGGGTGAGCCCTGGAACAACTACACCAACTCGACCTCGTTCAACTACAGCCTGAACCCGCCCGACAACACCAACACCGTGCACGACGCGCTCACGGCGCCGCACTCCGACGAGTTCAGCTTCGTCGGTGAGCGTCAGGTGATTCAGGATCTCGTCTTCGGTGTGAGCTTCACCAGCAAGTTCACCCGCAACGTCTACGTCTTCGACGAGACGAACATCATCTGGGACGAGAAGGGCTACGGCTTCATCGGCACCGGCGACGGTCAGGTGGAGAGTCGTAACCGCCTGCGCACCCCCTCGTTGAGCCGCCGCGACTACTACCAGACCGACACCTACATCCGGCGCAACTTCGCGGATCGTTGGCTGGCGTCGGCGACCTACACCTACGCCGTCTCGCGCGGCACCGTGCTCGAGGGCAACAGCACGGCCTTGGCTGTCGCGCCCCAGGCCGAGTACGCCTACGGCAACCTCGGCACGGACGTCCGCCATCAGGTGAAGGCCCAGCTCGCTTGGGACCTCCCGAACGATCCTTGGACCACCCGCCTCGGCGCCAGCCTTGAGTATTACTCGGGGGCCCCGCTCACTCGGTACTACTTCTCGGCCGGTTACGGCGGCAGCGCCCTGCTGCGTGAGCCTGTCGGCACCTACGCCCGTGTTGAGCCCATCTACTACGCGAACCTAGCGATCAGCCAGGCGATCAAGGTGCCCAAGGGCCAGTTCCGCGTCGAGGCCGCGCTGCTCAACGCGATCAACGCGCGTCAGGCGGCGACGGTCAACGGCACCTACCTCTACGCCCAGAACCGCTGGTCGATCCTCTACCGCCAGAACCTGATGACCGGTCGTATCGGCGTCAGCTACGACTTCTGATGTCCCCCCGAGGAGTGCTCTTCGACATGACCAGCGCGACCCGCGCCGCCCTGCTCCTCGCTGTGGTGGCTCAAGCCTGCACCTACGACGAACATCTTCCCCAAGTGGACATCAAGGGCACGGTCATCGTGCCCCGCGCCGCGGCGACCCGGGTGATCCTTGACGATCGCACCGGCGTTGAGGCCGAGGTGGTCGACGCCCGCTTCATCGGCCCGGTGTACCTCGGAGCCTACTCCGACATCCGGTTCGACTTAGAGAACTACCCCCACCCCGCCACCGGGCCGATCATCGGCGGTGAGCTGGGCAACACCTACCCCTACGGCGGTGGCACGGTCGGCGTCTTTGACTTCGCCTGCTACACCTCGACCTTGTGTAAGGTCGTGACCGGGCGGTACGCGGACTTCAGCTCGATGTTGGACTTCTTCTCCAACACCCTCGACCAGCCCATCGTCGATGAGCAAGGCGCCGAGGTGCAGTCCCCCGACTACTTCCGCACCTCGTGCTACGACCTCTTCGAGTACACCGAAGACGCTGAGCTGCTGTTCTTGGCGGGCGAAGACGGCCTCGACTTCAAAGAGAACGCCGATGGCGACTTTGAGGCCGAGTTCACCATGTGGCGCGTCAACTACCACCCCGGCATGAAGGTCTGGGGCTGGATGGACGCCCCCGACGGCAACTTCGACTTCACGACCTGCGACCCGTCGAACGGCCAGCAGTTCAACCAGTACTCGGCGAGCTTCACCACGGGCTCCTCCCACATCGATCTGCTCAACTTCCCGAGCAACTACATCGACATCGGTGACTTCGTCGTCTCGGAGCCCTTTGAGCTGACGTACGAGGACGCGGACGCCTTCCGCGCCGCCGCGCCGACGTTCACGCTCGTCTACGACTTTCCAGTGGAGAAGTGATGTCTCGACTTCTGCTCGCCGTGGGCTTCGTCTCAGCCTTCGTCGCTTGTGATCGTGACAACGAGCAGTACTTCCCCCAGCCCGTCGCCGAGTATCCCGGCGTCGTAGACCTCGGGGACTTTGTGCCGCTCACCATCTCAGACTGGGCTGACCCGAGCTTACGCGTCGAGAAGTCCATCTACGACGGCCTCGGCAAGAACGAGATCCCCGGCCAGTGGGGCGGCGCCACCTTCACCTTCCAGGGCACGGGCGGCACGGTCTGCGTGCTGGTCGACCCAGAGGCGGTGTTCTGGGTTCAGTCGGTCGATGCGCGCTCGCCCACCGACGGCTACCTCTGCGAAGACGACAACTACGACGACGGCGACCTCGACCTTGAGGTGGGCCTCTCCGCCTACTACAACGGCACGCCCGGCGTCAGCATCGGCAACTTCGAGCAGGTCTACGAGGACAGCCTCGGCAACGAGGTCGTCTTTGAGGCGAACGAGTGCCAGATGAACGGTCAGCGTGGCCAGGCTGGCGCGCACGCCGGTCGGGCCACCCCTGAGTTCTGCGAGATCGACACCTCGCTGCACCCCGGCCGCGACTACACCGTGCTCTTGCGCCTGTGGTCGCTGCCCGCGGATGACTACGTCGTCCATTACGCGGCGACGGTCGTGGAGATCGAGGCCGGCGAGAGCTGCGCGGACGCGATCGCCGCGGTGTCCGCCGATCCCGAGTGCGCCTTGCCCAACGAAGGCACGGCCGACGGCTTCGCCGCGGTTGAGGAGCTCTACTGCGCCGGTGAGCTGGACTCCCTCTGCACTGATGCCGAGTGAGCTGAGCGAAGCGCGCCCCGTGCTCTTGAGGCCCTACGAGCCGCTCATTGGGCGGCGCGTAGGGTCTCGTTGTTGATGGGGCCGCCGCTGCGCAGCGTCCGCGACAACACCGCGCCTTTGGGGGTGCGGGTGAGGGTGCCCGCGGCGCTGGAGAGCGGCAGGGCCTCGGCCCCGGGCGAGACATAGAGCGTCTTGCCGCCGGTCTGCACCAAGGCGCCCCAGCCGGTGTCGCCGATGTTGAGGCCGTCGATCACCGTGGCGTCGGCGGCCAGCGGCACACCCTCTAAGGCGGCGAGCTCGCGGCCGCCGAGGCTCACCCAGCGCGCCTCAAGGCCGACCTCGGAGCGCAGCAGCACGAGCACGGCCATGCCGCCGGCCTCCTCGGCTGACCCGGCGCGGTAGCCAAAACGCGCGAGGGTCGGCGTGAGCTTGGGCGGCGGGGCCTCGCCTTCAGCGGGCTTGGCCGGGCGGTAGAGCGCCACGCCCGAGGCCGGGAGGTCGCCCTCAGCGCGGAGGGTGTAGAGGTCGAGCACGCCGTCCCGGGCCAAGATGAGGCGGAGGTCGCCGTTGCCGTCTACGGCGGTCTGCACCCAGCTCGGCTTCGCGGGCAGGCGCACGACGGCGCGGAACACGGGCCCGCCACGATCCCGCACGGACGCCACGCGCAGCTCGCCGCCGGAGCCCGAGGGCGCGGGGATCCACAGCGGCACATGCAGCCCACCTTGGGTGTCTGTGGAGCCCCGGCCGATGATCTCCACCTTGGGGTAGGGCGTGCGGAAGCTCTGGGGGGTGCTGCTGCGTAAGGCGTTCGACTGAAGCTGCACGTACTGAACGGTGCGCTCGTCGGGCTGCCAGTAGATGAAGCGGTCGGAGCGCTCTTCAGGTCGGGCGGCGGTGAGCACCGGGCGCACCAAGGTGTCGACGTGCAGGAGGTGGTAGTCGCCCAGCGCGCGGGTGGGGGTGTTGGGGTCGGCGTGGTGCAGGTAAAGATCGAAGCCTTGGCTGGCCTTGTGAACCCACACGACCTGGTGGCCGCTGCGATCCAGGCCCAGGGGCTCGTCGTAGATGTTGCCCGCGACGGGGGCGGCGGGGGCGATCTTGAGCTTGTGGGCCGGGAGCACGATCTCCGCGCCCTCGTTCAACAGGCGCACGGTGAGGGTGTAGTCCCCGGCGGTGAGGCGCTGGCTGGAGGGGATCTCCAGAAGCACACGCTTCTGGCCCCGGGGCGGGATGCTCCACACGTCGCCGGGATCCACCGCGGGCGGCGTGGTGAACCAGGTCTGCTGTTTGCCGTTGGGGTAGGTGAGGTCAAAGCGGACGAGCCAGGGGCGACGGCTCAGGTCCGAGAAACGCGCGGCGTCGGCCCCGGCGTTGTTGACGGTGAAGCGGATGAGGATCGGCTCCCCTTGAATGTACTCGCCGCGCAGGTCAGCGCTCACCGAGACCGCCGCCGCCGGGGAGACCGCCGGGGGCGTCTCTTGGGCGAAGGCCAACGGAGCGGGGGCGAGCAGCAGCAGGGTCAGCACGAAGCGCAGGCGCGTCATGGGGCCTCGGTCAATGGATTCGGGGAGACGGAGCACTATAGCCGCTCAAACCGCGGTGTTGAGCGTGTGTGTGAGCCAGGCCCGCGCGTCTTCGCGGCTGTGAAGCTCACCGCGGGTCTGGGCCTCGCGGGCGGCGTCGAGGAGCGCGCCCATCTGCGGCCCGGGGGGCACGCCGAGACGGGCGAGGTCGCCGCCGTTGAGCAGGCGGGGCAAGGGCCGTCGAGCACGCCGAGGACGTCGGCGCGGCGCAGATCGGGGGCGGAGGGCGCCTCGGCAAACCGCGCGGCGCGCACACGGAGGAGGATCGGCAGGGGCAGAACGTCGGCGAGGCGGCGGAGGTCGGCGTCGGTGAGCGGCGCGGGCTTGGCCTCCCGCAGCGCGTCGATGACCCGGGCGCGCAGGGGGTACTTGTTGTGGGTGTGCAGGCCGAGGCGATCCAGGGCGATGAGCAGCGGATCGCCCGTGAACGGTGAGAGCAGGGCCGCCCACATCACCGTGAGCCGCTCGGCCTCGGTGTGTAGGCCCTCACGCTCAAGGGCGGCGCGGTCAAGCGTCTCCAAGAGCCTCGGCGTCACGAGGCCGACCAAGCCCGGGAAACACCTGGGGCAGCAGATCAAGCTCGACGAGGAGCTTGAGGCCGTCGCTGGGCCGCGGGGCCTTGAGCAGGAGCTTCTCGATCTCCCAGACGACCCGCTCGGCGGGCAGCTCCATGAGCGGCGCCACCCGGCACAGCGCGCGTAGGCTCTCGGTCATCGTGAACTCAAAACGCGCGGCGAACTGCACGGCGCGCAGCGCGCGCAGCGGATCCTCCAAGAAGGTCGTGGGGTCGACCTCCCGCAGGCGGCGCGCGGCGAGGTCAACGAGGCCGCCGTGGGGGTCGAGGGTCTCGCCGGTGAGGGGATCGTAGAGCATGGCGTTCACGGTGAGATCCCGGCGCCGGGCGGCCTCGACGATGCCCATGTGGGGATCGCCGGAGATGGCGATGCCCCGGTGGCCCGGCCCGACCTTGGAGTCGCGGCGGGGCAGGCTCACGTCGAGGGTGTGGGCGCCGACGGTGAGCTTGTACACGCCGAAGCTGCGCCCGACGACGTTCACCCGGCCCATCCGGCGCAGGATCTCGGCGAGGCGATCTTCATCGAGGCTGTGGACCTCGACGTCGAGGTCTTTGCTCTGAATGCCCAAGGCCCGGTCACGCACCCAGCCGCCGACGAGCAGGGCGCGGCCCCCGGCCTTTCGCACGGCCAAGGCGAGGCGCACGACGTCGGGCAGGGCCTCGTCTACGCTGCGGATCGTGTCGTGGTCGTCCTGCTCGATGCTCACTGGGGGGTGTCCATGGGGCTACATCCAGGCCTTCATCGCCCGGGCGGTGGGGTGGTTGGGGCCGAGCTGGTCTAACGCCGCGCTCATCGCCCGGGACATACGCTCAAAACCCTCGGCGACGAGCCCGCAGTCCACCTCCAGGCGCCCGAGCTCAAACGCCGTCACCAGGGTGTCGGGGTGATCCGCGCCTTGGGCCTGGGTGGAGACGATCAAGGCGTCGTCGAGGGCCTGCCGCGCGCCCTCAAAGTCGCCCAGGCGCCGCTGGCACTGGGCCTGGGCGTGGAGGTTCCCGGCGACGGCGGGGTGAAGCGCCCCGAAGGCCCGCTCGTGCATCGGCAAGGCGCGCTGGTGAAGGTCGAGGGCCTCTTCAGCGAGGCCCACGCGGCGTAAGGTGGCGCCGAGGCCGTCCAAGAGCGCGGCGACCTCGGGGTGATCTTCGCCCAAGACGGCGATGTGCCCGCGCAGGGCGGCGTCCCAGCGGGCGCGGGCGTCTTCGTAGCGCCCGGCGCGGTGCAGGCAGACGGCGAGGGTGGCCTCAGTCTGGGCGCGCTCGAAGGGGTCCTCTTGTTCGTCCAAGAGCAGCCGGGCGTGAACCATGCCCTCTTCAGCCTCGCCGAGCAGGCCGCAGAGCTCGGCGTAGAGCCGACGCGCCGGGTGCTCCGACGCCCCGCGGGTGAGCCCTCGGGCCTCGCTGTACTTCGCCGCGCCCAGAAGCGCCTCGGCGAGCACCAGCCGCGAGAGCGGGGTGTTCTTCTCCAACAGCGCGGCGCGGGCCATCTTGAGGGCCTCATCGGCGTGGCCGAGGCGCTGGGTGGCGCGGGCGGCCCAGGCGCGGGCCTCAGCGCTGGGGTGGGCGCGGGCCTCGTCGAGCACGGCGGCGTAGCGGCCCGCGATGAAGTGCCGCGTGAGGCGGGTGAGCGCGTCGTCCATGCGGCCTCTCTTAGCCTGATGCGCCCCGCCTTGCGTGTGGTGGGCCCGGAGATAGGGGAGCAGGCGTCTTCCCGCGTCGCGCCTCCACGATCCTCAAGGTTCAACACCATGATCTACAGCCAGCTCGGCCGCTCCGGCCTCAAGGTCTCTCGCCTCTCTTTAGGCTCTTGGGTCACCTACGGGGGCCAGGTCGACAAGAAGGAGGCAAAACGCTGCATTCACGCGGCGTTTGACGCGGGGATCAACTTCTTCGACAACGCCGAGGCCTACGGCGAAGGGGAGGCCGAGCGCGTCGTGGGCAAGATCCTGAGCCACCTCCCCCGGGAGCAGCTCGTCATCTCGTCCAAGGTGTTCTGGGGCGGCGAGGGCCCCAATGACGTCGGCCTGTCCCGCAAACACGTCGTTGAGGCGTGCAACGCCGCGCTCAAGCGCCTGCGCCTGGACTACCTCGACCTCTACCTCTGCCACCGCCCCGACCCCAACACCCCCGTCTTAGAGACGGCCCTGGCGATGGACAACCTCATCCGCCAAGGCAAGGTGATGTACTGGGGCACCTCGGAGTGGAGCGCCGATCAGCTCCGCGAGGCCTTCGCCATCTGCGACGCCCACCACCTCATCGCCCCCACCTGTGAGCAGCCGCAGTACAACCTCTTCCACCGCGAGCGGGTGGAGGTTGAGCTGGCCCCGCTCTACGCCGAGCGCGGCTTGGGCACCACCGTCTGGAGCCCCCTGGCTTCAGGTCTGCTCACCGGCAAATACAACGAGGGCATGCCCAAAGGCTCTCGCCTGAGCGCCGAGTCCATGGACTGGCTGCGGGATCTGGTGATCACCCCCGTGCGCATCGCCCAGGTGAAGCGCCTGCAGCGGGTGGCCGATGAGCTCGACTGCTCCTTGGCCCAGCTCAGCCTGGCCTGGGCCGCGCGCCCCGACTTCGTGAGCACGGTGATCACCGGGGCCAGCCGCGTGGAGCAGGTCATCCACAACCTGCTGGCCCTGGACGTGGTCCCCCAGCTCACCCCCGACGTGCTCGCCGCCATCGACGCCGTGCTCGCTGACGACAGCCTCGACGGCCTGCCCGTGGCCGCCGATGAGGAGGTCAAAGGCGCCAACAAACGCAAGAAGGACAAGAAGGGCAAGAAGAAGGCCGCCGCCGCCGAGGAGTGAGGGCTCAGAGCCCCAGGTCTGCGCGGGTGTCGTCCTCGTCCAGATAGCCGTAGTACACCGCCACGATCACCATGTCCGCGCCGACGACGTAGCTCGTCATGGGGGTCGTCGGCGCCCAGGCTTGGTCCAGCGCCCCGGTGGGGTCGGTGAGCACAACCGGCAGGGCGTAGGTGTCCGCCCACGCCGCCGCGTCGGCCGTGGTGGCGGGGGTGACGTTCAGGTTGTCGAGGAGCACGACGACGGGCACGACGCCGTCTTCGCTGAGGCCCCCAAGCCAGGCGGACGCCTTCTGGAGGTAGCCGTCATAGGCGTCGCCGAAGACGATCACCGTCGGCGAGGGGTAGAGCGCCCACAGCGAGAAGTCTTCGCCGAGCTGATCGAGGCTCTGAAGATCGCAGGCGACCTCGCCGACGCTGAGCCCGCAGTCCTCGGCGGTGAACACCTCGTCGCTGTCGCCGCCGCTGTCCCCGCTGTCATCAGCGCCGGAGTCGTCGGCGCCGCCGGTGTCGTCCTCGGGGGTAGGCCAGCCGCCGCCGGGGATGTAGTCTCCGCCGTCGCGCCAGCCGCCGTCACGGACGCAGGCGGCGAGCAGGAGCGCCAGCGGCAAATATCTGCCCTTCATAGGGAACTCCGAGTGGCCACCCCAGCACGATAGCACGCGCTGGGAGGGGCCTGACCGGGCTCAGAGGATGCCGTACTCGGGGCCGTCGCCGCCGTTCGGGGGCACCCACTTGATGATCTGGTAGGGGTCGCGGATGTCGCAGGTCTTGCAGTGGACGCAGTTGGAGAAGTCGATCCGCAGCTCTTTGCGTTTGCGCTCCTCGTTGAACACCATGTTGTAGACCTGGGCCGGGCAGAAGCGCTCGCAGGGGTTGCCGTACTCCGTGGCGCACTTCGTGGCGCAGATCTCGGTGTCGGAGACCTGGAGGTGGCAGGGCTGGTGCTCGTCGTGTTTGGTGCCCGAGAGGTAGACGTCGGTGAGCTTGTCGACGAGGTAGGTGCCGTCGAAGGGCACGTCGTTGCGGGAGGGCATCTGGTTGTCGGCGTGAACCAACGAGAGGCGCTCCATGCCCTTGTGGTCGGGGTGGGTGGGCTCGATCTTGCCCGGGCCGAAGACCTTGGCCATGCCGTACTTCACCGCGCCGCCGACGAGGCCGTACTTCGTCATAAAGGCGTGGAAGTTCTGGGAGGTCTCCATCTCTTCGCGGATCCAGGAGGCGTCGACCTTCTGCTTGAACAGGGCGAGGGCTTGTTCGCTGTTGTCGCCGGACTTGAGCGACTCAAAGGCCGTCTCCGCCGCCAACATGCCCGACTTCATCGCCAGGTGGATGCCCTTGATGCGCGCGGCGTTGAGGAACGAGGCCGTGTCGCCCACCAACATCGCGCCCGGGGCGTAGAGCTTGGGCATACAGCCCCAGCCGCCGACGGTGACGGCCTTGGCGCCGTACTTGATGACCTTGCCCTTGCCCAGGATCGCCCGGATGCTGGGGTGCATCTTGAGCTTCTGGAGCAGGTAGTGCACGTCTTGGGCGGGATCTTTGGCGTCGAGCACGGCGAGCAGGCCGATGCACGCGCGGTCGCCGCCCATGGAGTAGATGAAGGCGCCGCCGAAGGTCTCGCCGAGGGGGTAACCGGCGGTGAGGGTTACGAAGCCGTCCTTGATGGTGCCGGGGGGGAACTCCAGCACCTCCTTGCAGCCCATCTCGTACGCCATCTCGTTGCGGCCCTCTTGCAGGCCGTACTTCTTCATGAGCTGGCGCGCGAGGTGGCCGCGGGGGCCCTCACCGATGATCGTGACCTTGGACTCTAAGAGCATGCCGGGCTCGAAGTTGTCCTTGGGCTCGCCATGCGCGTCGATGCCTTTGTCGCCGGTGCGCACGCCGCTGACCTTGCCGTCGGCGTCGTACAGAAGCTCAACCCCGGCGAAGCCCGGGAAGAGCATCACGCCCTTCTCTTCAGCGATGCCCGCCATCCACTTCTGGAACTTGGCGATGGAGATGATGGGCTTGCCGTGATCCTTAAACTCGGGCGGCATGAGCGGGGCGGGGAAACCCTTGGTCTCGGTGAGCAGGAGCATGGACTCACGCTCGACGTACCGCTCAACGGGGAAGTCTTCGCGGGCGGCCCAGTCGGGGATGATCTCGGCGAGGGCGCGGGGGTCGAGGACCGCGCCGGAGATGGCGTGGGAGCCGATCTCGCTGCCTTTCTCGATGAGGGCGATCGTGGGCTCGTTGATGGCGGCGCCTTGAATCGTGCCGCTGGCGACGCCCTCGTTGTGTTTGGCGATGAGGTCCATCAGGTGGATGGCGCCCGCCAGACAGGCGGGGCCGCCGCCTACGAAGAGGACGTCTACGGGCATGCTCTCGCGCTCGATCTCCGACATGGCGGCTCCCTTGGGGCAGAGGTCTTCTGGAAGAACAGGCTTAACACGAACCGCAGCCGCAGCGCAGGGTTGACTGAATGACTCCTCATTCAGCGGTCGGGGCGACGGCGCGTTAGAGGCGTCGGCGCGGCGTGGCCGCGAGCACCCTCTGCTGTTCAGGACTCCGGGCGAACGTGCAGGTCAACCTCCCGATCTTCTTCGCTGCGCTGGTCTGTGGCCTCGGCGGCGACCTGCTGACGAAGTCTTGGGCGCTGGGCCGTGTGCCCGAGCTCTACGACGCCGAGGCGCTCATCCCGGGCCTCGTGCAGCTTGTTCACGCCCTGAACCCCGGGGCGATGGTGGGGCTCTTCGCCGAGCTCCCCGGGCGCGGCCCGATCCTCGCGGCCTTCGCGGTGTTCGCCGTCGGGCTCATGGCGCTGAGCGCCCGTCAGCTCTCGCCGCGCGCCTGGCCCGTCATCGTCGCCCTGGGCGGCGCGGCGGGGGGCGCCTTGGGCAACGCCCTGGATCGGTTAGACGACGGGGTGGTCTTCGACTTTGTGCGTGTGTACACCGAGCACGCTTGGCTCGCGCCGCTCTTGCGTCGGGCGCTGGGCTTCGCGGAGCTTCCGGCGTTTAACCTCGCGGATCTGTTCATCCTCGCGGGGCTCTCGGTGTGGTTGTTCCACCAGGTCGTGCTCGCAGAAGAGCCCTCCCCCGCGGCGGATCCCCCTGCGGAGCCCGCCGCGCCCTCTCCCTCCTGACCCCAGGCGACCATGCACCCCGTCCTGTTCACCTTGCCCAACGGCTTCTCGGTTCACACCTACGGGGTCGCCATCGCCGTGGGCACCCTCTGCGCGGTGTTCATCGCGACGCGCTGGGGCGCGAAAGAGGGCATCCACAAGGATGTTTTCCCTGATCTGGGCTTCTGGGCCATCGTCGGCGGCGTGGTGGGCGCGCGGCTGGAGTACCTGCGGGTGAACTGGCACCTCTTCGCCAACCGCCCGTTCACCGACATGCTCAACGTGCGTGACGGCGGCCTCGTGTACTACGGCGGGCTCATCGGCGTGCTGATCGCCTTTTTGGTGATCGTGCAGGTGCGTCGCCTGCCCGCGGGCAAGGTCTTGGACATCCTCGCGCCTTTGATCCCCTTCGGCCAGATGTTCGGTCGAATCGGCTGTTTCGGCGCGGGCTGCTGCTACGGCCACGAGACGGACCTGCCCTGGGCCGTCACCTTCACCGACCCGCTCAGCATCGCGCCCAAGGGGGTGCCCCTGCACCCCACCCAGCTCTACGAGGTGGCGTACTCGGCGATCTTGTTCGCCACGCTCTACGCCCTTCGCAGCCGCAAACGGTTTGATGGGCAGCTCATCCTGCTCTACCTGATGATCTACCCGGTGCTGCGCTCGCTCAACGAGATCCTCCGCAACGACGCCGAGCGGGGCTTCTTCTTGGAGGACACCCTGGGCCAGACGATCTCCAACGCCCAGGCGATCTCCTTGATCATCGCCACCATCGCCAGCCTGGTGTTCATCTCGAAGTGGAAGGCGGCAGGGCAGACCAAACGCTGAAGCCTCGGCCTGGGAGGTGGCTTCGGCGCCACATCGTCTGGCCGTCGGAGCGGAGCTGCAGCGTCCCCTGGCGGTCGGTGCGGTGCTGGAGGGAGGCGGCGTAGCGGCGCACCACGTCGGGGTGGGGGTGGCCGAAGCGGTTGTCGACGCCGCAGGAGAAGATCGCCAACAAGGGCTGAAGCCGCGCCAACAACGCGGGATCCGAGCTGGTGCGGCTGCCGTGGTGGGCCACCTTGAGCGCGGTGATCGGCCCCAAGCCGAGCTTGTCCCAGGTGGTGATGAGCGCGGCCTCGGCCTCGGCCTCGACGTCCCCGGGGAAGAGCAGGCTGTGCGCGCCGTGGCGCAAGAGCAGGGTGATCGACTGGTCGTTGACCTCGTCAAAGTGTTCGCCGGGCTTGGGGTGAAGGATCGTGAGCGCGGGGTGACCGGGGGGCACCTCCAGGCCGCGGGCGGGTGTGCCGGCCAAGGCCGCCGCGCGCCAGAGGTCTTGAAAGGCGGCCTCATCGGGCAGCGGGGGCCGGGTGATGCGCAAAGCGCCGACCTTGAGGCCCTCGACCACGTCTTTGGCGCCGCCCATGTGGTCGGGGTGCGGGTGGCTCACCCACAGCTCATCCACCTCACGGATCCCGGCGCGGCGTAGGGCCCGCAGCACGTCGTCTCCGGGGGGCCCGGCGTCGATCAGCGCGGTGTAGCCGGGGAGCTGGATGAGCGCGGCGTCGCCTTGGCCGATGGCGAAGAAGGTGACGTGGAGGCCCTCGGCGGGGAGGAGGCGCAGGAGCGAGAGGAGCGCGAAGACCCCGGCGAGGCCGTGGTGACGGGCCGAGAGGCAGGCGAGGACGATCAGCGCCGCGCCGAGGGGGCCCGCGGCGGGGTGGGCGACCGGGGCGTCGATGAGGCGTAACCAGAGGATCGTGGCCTCACAGGCGCCATCGGCGATGGCCAGGGGCAAGACGCCACCTCCGCCCAAGGCCAACAGCGCGCCGGGGGTGGCGAAGATCGAGGTGAGCGGGATGGCGACGAGGTTGGCGAGGGGCGCGGTGAGCGAGAGCTCTTGGAAGATCCACACCGAGACCGGCAAGGTGCCCGCCGTGGCCCCAAGGGTGGTGGTGACCGCCCCGGCGAGGCCCTTCACCAGCCACGGGAGGTCGGGGGGGATCATCCGCCCCAGCTTGGCGCCGACGGTCAACATCCCGATGACCGCGCCGAAGGAGAGCCAGGCGGAGACGCTGCGCGCGGCGCTGGGCTCACAGACGACCATCACCCCGGCGGCGAGGCCCAAGAGGTTCCAGGGGTTCGCCCCCCGGGCCGTGGCCTGACCGGCGACCACCCCGGCGGTCATCCAGCCCGCGCGCACCGCCGGGATCGGCCAGCCCACGAGCTCCCCGAAGGCCAAGAGCGCGCCGAGCCCCGCCAGCGGCGCGAGGCGGTTGAGCCCTCCTTGTGGGCGCAACAGGCTGAGCGGGCGGATCAGGGCCGTGACGATCCCTGAAGCCATCGCCGCGATCATCACGAAGTGTAGGCCCGAGACCGAGACGAGGTGGGTGGTGCCCGTGCGCCGCAAGAGGGCCTTGGTGTCGTCGTCGAGGCCTGCACGATCCCCCAAGGCCAAGGCGCGGAGCAGGCCCCGGTGGGTGGCGTGCTCGAAGGGATCCGGCGGCGCGGGGCCGGGGAAGGCGCCCAAGACGAGGGTGGACTGGGCGCGCACGCCGCTTCGTAGGCCACGCAGGAGGTCGTCCCTCACCGGGTCGGGCTCGCCGGGCAGCGCCTCACGACCGAGCGGCCGGGCCTCACCGCGCACGGAGACGCGGTCGCCGACGCGGAGGTCTCCCCCGCCGCTCAGCTCCACAGGCCCGGTGAGCGGGGTGGCGCCGAGCTGGCTCACCTGGAGGATGGCCCGGCCGCCACGAACCTCGACCACCTCGCCCCGAAGCTGCACCGGCCCGTCGAGGAGCGGCCCCGGCGCGCGCAGGCCCGGCGCGGTGAGCCCCAGGCACAAGGCCGCGGCCCAGGTGGCGAGCCAGCCGAGGCCCCGCTCACCCACGGCCAGGGCGATCAGCGCCAAGGCGCCCAAGGCCAAGAGCGTGTGCGCCGGGTTGGGCTGGAGCCACGGCCACAACACCACGCCCAAGGCGGTGAGCAGGCCAGGGATCAACAGCGGCGCGGAGCTGGGCATGGCCCCGCGCTTCGCAAGGTCTATGCCAAGGCGCGAAGGGCACGGGCGGGGTCAAGGGCGGCGATTCACCGCGGAGACGGCTGACAGGGGCGGGCTTGGGTTACGGCCTCAGCCCGCTTCGGCCTCGACCACCCCGGCGATGTGGTGCAGCACCCGCAGGTGGATCGCGTGAATCGAGGCGTCGCTCCACAGGCCCCAGAAGGGCTCCGGGGCCATGTCGAAGGTGTAGACCGTGCGGCCGGTGAGCCGGGTGCCGCCGTCGTCTAGGGCCGTGAGCACAAACTCGCCGCGGCGGCTCTTGAGGATGCCGTCGAGGTGCGGCGCGTAGACGGTGTTGTAGGGGCTCCACTCGTGCATGGTCGGCGGGCTCTCACGCACGTCGAAGGCGAGGTGGTGAGGGGGATCCCAGGTGGTGATCGGCTCGACGAAGGGGCCCGTCGAGAACTCGCAGTAGCGCACCGCGCCCACGCCGTCGCCTTCGATTCGGGCGCGGATGGGGTAGGCGATGCCGGTGTGGAAGTACCACTCGGGGGGCTCGGGCAGCTCGACGCCGCCGAAGCCGATGACGGCGTCCCACACGGCCTCGGGCGGGGCGGCGATGTCCACCGTGGTCTCGACGATGCGCTCTTGGGCCGGGGGCGGCTCGGCGATGCCTAAAAACGGCAAGGCCCCCAGCGGCGCGGCCAAGGCGCGCTGGGCCTCGACCCGGGCGAGCCCGGCGCCCAAAAACACGCCGAGGAGCGCCAGAGGCATCACCAAGGGCGCGGCCATCGCCAGGCAGATGATGCCCTCCAGCGCCGTGAGCAGCAGCAACGAGCCGCTGATCGCCACGGTGAGGGAGCCGACGATGAGGTTTGGCAAGAGGCCTTGGGGGGATCGGGCGTTGAGCAAGAAGCCCGCCACCATGCCCATCATCGCCGGGGTGCCCACGAAGAGCGCGTTGCCGTACTCGCCGAGCACAAACACCGAGAACGCCGTCATGCCTACGCCCAGCAAGGCCCCGCCGCCGACCCCGGTGAGCGCCGCCCACAACACCCGCTCTTCGCCCCGAAGCGGCGTCGAGATCGGCCGCGCCGGACGGCTGGGCAGCGCCGCGAGCAGCAGCAAGAACAAGAAGTTCAGGATCGGCACAAAAAAGAACAGCCCAAAGAACGCCGGGAGGCCCGCGTCACGGGCCCGGCGCACGGACATGCTCACGCCGATCCAGGCGAAGGGTAAGGTCCACAGCGCCCACAGCGCGAACAGCCACTCCGGCGCGTCCCCCGCCGGGGCGATTCGCACCGTGGCGATCGGCGAGAGGAAGGCGTAGAGCGGGTAGAGCGTCTGCGTGTACGCATAGACGAAGGCCGCCTCGACGACATACTTCACGCCCATGAGGCCGAAGCCTGCGGCGGCGTAGAGCCGACGGTTCACCGGCGCGGTGACCCCGGCGAGCTGGGAGAAGAGGGACGGCGGGGCGGAGGGGACGGGGACGAGCTCAGACATGCCGGGGATCGTACACTGATCCCGATCAAGTTGAACGTTCCCCGAACCCTTCGCCGGGTCTTAAACCCTGCTGAGCAGCGCCTTGGCCCGTTCTGCCCCGGCCTCGATCTCCATGACCGTGAACCTGGAGAGCGCGATGGCGGCGAGTTTACCGGCCTCGACGGGATCTTGCTCAAGGAGGCGCTCGGCGAGGAGCAAGGCGGCGCGGGCGTACCACGGCGTGTTGCCCGAGCAGTCCTCAAGAGCGCGCTGCAGGGCCTCGACGCCCCCAAGGAGGCCGGCCTCGGCGGCGAGCACCCGGGACATGCCCGCGAGCCAGGGCGCCTGGGCCTCATCGGCGAGGCGCAGGGCGAGGTTGAGGTCGTCTAAGGCGCCAGGCAGGCCCGCGGCGTGTCGGGCCAAGGCCCGCGCGAGGCGCGCACGAGACTCCAGAAGGGGCATGCCCCGGCTCTCGGCGTAGGCGATGGGCTCGTCCAAGGCGCTGGGCAAGGGCCGCGCCCCCGCCGCCAAGGCCGCCAAGGCCCGACCGGCGCTCACCGAGAACAGGCCGCCGCGTCGCCCGGCCTCGGTCCACAGCCGGGCGGCCTCGTCGTACAGGGTGAGGGCCTCGGCGGCCTCACCAGAGACCCAGGCCAGCTCCGCCAGCTCACCCACGGCGGCCGCGCAGGCGCCACGCGCGGCGGGCTGGTCGCCCAGGGCCTCGGCGACGTCGTGAAAGCCCCGCGCGGCGTCGGCCAGATGGCCGAGGAGCCGGGCGAGCTGGGCCTCCCGAAACCGCGCGGCCTCGGCGAGCAGGCCCTCGGCGCCGGATCGAAGCTGGTGAACGACGGCTTGCAGCCCGATGAGGTCTCCCCGGGCGAGGAGCGCCCCGGCGAGGCTGTCGAGCAAGATCGCGTGAATGTTCGGCGGCACCCCGGCGGCGAGGCGCTCTCGGGCGGTCTGCTCGGCGAGCTGAAGCTGCCCCGCGTCCAACAGACAGGCGATGAGGTACGCCGAGAGCCCCGCGCGCTGGCCGGGATCTTCGGTGAGCTGGAGCGCGCGCTCGACGCCGATGAGGGTGGAGGCGGGGCGGTCGTCGCGGCGGAAGGCGTCGACGGCCTGGAGCGCCGCGAGGCGCGCGATGTCGAGGCGACGCTCGGCGAGGGCCAGCTCACCGGCCTCGCCCCAGGCCTCCCCGGCGTCCTCCCAACGGGCCGCTTGAGCGGCGGTCAGCGCGCGGCGAATGGCGCGGGCGAGGGCCAGCGGGAGGGTGTCGAGGTCAAGCTGCACGACGGGCCGCCTCGGGCGTAGACGTCAGAAGCGCCCCGTGAGCCCGACGCCCGCGGGGCTCACCAGGAGCGCCGTGTCGTCGGTGACGAAGTAGCCCACGCCGAGCCCCGCGGCGCCGACGCCCAGAAGCCCCATCGTCGAGAACCGAAGCAGGTTGAACTGGGCGCTGAGCGCGTCGGCCTCGGCGCGGTTCATGGTGGCGGGGGCGGCCCGCACGGCCTCGATCTCGGCGTAGGTGGGGTTCACCGCGGCGAAGTTGAGCACCGCGCCGCCCAAGAACAGCGCGCCGCCAGCGCCCATGATCGCCACCCGGGTCATGTTGACGTCACGCTCGGGGCGGGGCTCTTTGGGCTCTTTGGGCTCCTTCGGCTCTTTGCCCTCATCGGGCTTCTTGCCGCCTTTGCCGCCCTTTCCGCCGCCAGCGTCGGCCACGGCGCCGCCGCCCAAGGTGCCGCCTTCGCAGAGCGCGTAGTAGTTGGGCGCCTCGCCGAAGGTGTACCACTCGTTGTAGAGCTTGGCGTCGGGGCAGTGGACCTGCACCAGATGCCGACCCTCGACCACGAGCTCAAACTGGTTGAGCAGGCGGCCATCGACGAAGACCTTCACGTTGGGGCGGTCTTCCCGAACGCCGGGCTCGACGTGGGTGCGCGCGCCGACCTCTAAACGGAGGGCCTCAAAGAGATCTTGGGGCTCTTGGTCAGCGACGAGGGTGGTGTCGAAGGCGTACTCAAGATCGGCGAGCAGCGCCAGGCGCCAGAGCTCAAGCGTCTTCTTGTCGCGGTCGCCGTCGTAGTACTCGAGCACGCCGCGGTAGAACGAGATCGACGCCAAGGACTGGCTGAGCACGACCGAGGACGAGGTCGCGGCGTTGGCCTCGGCTTGGTCCAAGAGCACACGCGCCTGCTCAAAGTCGCCGTCGTTGATCGCGGTGAGCGCGGCCTGGACGTCGTCTTCGACCTTGCCTGCGAGGGCGGGGGCGGCCCACAGGAGCAGGCCGAGGCCCAGACCCAAGGATCGTAGAGGGGTGGAGAGGGTCATTCGCATCCGCGCAGCTCCCAGTCCGAGTTGTCGTTGGCGAGGTCGAGGCGGAAGGTGCAGGTCTTGCCCGCGACCGCCTTGACCGTGCTCCGGCGAGGCACGCCGCCGTCTTTGGGCGTGACCTTGGTGCGATAGCTGCCCGCAGGCACGTTGTCGAGCTTGAGGCGCCCGCCGCTGCCGTCCCACTCTTTTGAGTAGCCGAAGCTGCTGTTGACGCTCAGCTCACCCGCGCCGATGGGCACGATCATCATCACGAGGTTGCCGCCGTTCGCCGCCGGGGGCGGCGCCTCGACGGGGGTGGTCTGGCCGCTGCCTGCGCCTGGGTCTTTGGGCGGTGGGGTGATCAAGGCCGGGCCCGTCGGTTTGGGGCCGTTCGGCGGCGTGTTGGGCGGCGGTGTGTTGGGCGGCGTGCTGGGCGGCGTCGTGGGGTTGGACGGCGGCGGCGTGACCTCCACCGGCGGCGGCGTGACGTCGACCTTGGGGGGCGTCGTGGTCGTCTGATCCGTCGGGAGCGGGGGCTCGACGGTGGGGGGCGTCGGCGCGGGGTCGTCTCCGCCGCCGGTGACCGCGACGCCGACGCCGATGGCCAACATGAAGGCCACGGCGAGGCCCACCCACTTGCCGACGCCGCCGCTGGGCGCGGGGGGCTCAAGCTCAACGGGCGGGGCGGCGCGCTCAACCTTGGGCGGCGCGGCCTTGGGCGGCTCGACCTTGGGCGGCTCGACCTTGGGGGGCTCGACCTTGGGGGCCTCGAAGACGGCGGGCTCGTGGAGGCCGAGGGAGACGCCGACCCCTAAGCTTGGCTCGTTGTCGACGACCGGCGGCGCGGGCGGCGGCGTGAAGACGGGCTCGTCTTGGGCGGTCGGGACGGTGTCGGGCGAGACCGCGCCGGGCTCGAGCTCCTCGGCCTCGGGGGAGCGGGTCTCCGCCGCCAACGCCGGCGGCTCCTCTTGTTGAGCGGAGGGGGCCTCATCGGGGGCCGCCGCGGCCTCATCAGGGCTGGGCGTCTCCGGGGCCACCGCGGGCAGCTCATCCGAGGCGGTGTCGTGGGACAGCGGCTCTTGCACGATGAACGTGGAGTCTGCGGCCACCAGCGGCGTCGCGGGCAGGGGCGTAGGCTCTAAGCTGGGCCGAGGGTCCGCGGGCCGGGTCTGCGGCGGGCGGGCTCGCCGTGGCGCCCGAGGAGGACGGCGGCGTGAACGGGATCGCGTCACGTTTGGGCGGGCGGCTGCGCGGCGAAGACGCCGGGCCGTCATCGGGCGGGATCGTCTTGTCGGAGGGGGGCGGCGTGGTGCGGTCGGCGCCGCCGGGGCCCACGCCTTCGGTGTCAAAGGAGGCGCTGCGGTCCTCAAACACCGTGGAGCCCGCGAGATCGTCGTCTTCAGAGGGCGAGTGGGGGTTCGCGTCGATGCAGGCGCGCACGGCCTGCTTCGCGAAGCGGCTCAGGCGCATCCCCGGCGTGTCCTCCAGCAGCACCTCCATCTGGTCGGTGAGCTGGTCGGCGCTGGGGCGGTCGGTGGGCTCGTAGCTCAACATCGCCCGCAGGAGGCCGCGCAGGCGCTCCGCGAGGCCACCCTCTAAGGCGCCGAGGTCAATCTCGGCGACACGCTGGATCATCGAGCGCTCGTAACGCTCGGGGCGAATGTGAATCTTCCCGTAGGCTTGGCAGGTGAGCACCTCGTAGAAGGTGACGCCCAACGAGAAGATGTCGCCCGCGGGCGTGTCGGGGTCGCCGAGGAGGCGCTCCGGCGCCATGTACGCTTGAGAGCCGAAGGCGAGGGCCTGGGTCTTGGCCTCGCGGTCCTCAAAGTTGGCCCGGGCGGTGCCGAAGTCCAGGAGCTTCACGTCGCCGTCGATGGTCAACATGACGTTCGACGGCTTGATGTCGCGGTGGATGAGGCGCAGGGGCTCGCCGCCTTGGAGCGGCACGGTGTTGTAGGCGGCGTCTAAGGCGGAGGCGACGGCACGAATGCACTCAAAGGCCGCCGGGAGCGAGAACGGCTGGTTGACCGTGGCGAGGTAGCTGCTCAGAGACTTGAGATCGACGCCCTCGAGGTACTCCATGATGACCGCGGCCTGACCACGGACGGAGGTGAGATCCTCGACACGCACGATGTTTCGGTGGCGCAGGCGGCCGAGCAGGCGCGCCTCGTCACGAGCGCGCTGGGCGATCTCCTCGTGGGTTGTCCACTGGCCGTGCAGCACCTTGATCGCCACGACGGACGAGAAGTTGTCCGAGGTGACCATCTCAGCGAGGTAGACCTTCCCGAAGCCGCCCTGGGCTAGCTCCTTGAGGAAGCGGAATCTACGCCTCGGGGTCATGCGGGGGCTCCAGAGTGTTCAACTTCCGCGCCTGCGGGAGCGCTTGGCGAGTATATCCGGTCCGGGTGGCGGCTACTTGCGCCCGGGGCTAGCTCATCCATCACACAGGCCCCCCTCGGCCTGGGCGAGCTCGATCAGGAGGTGCATCGTCGCGAGGTACTCGATCACCCGCTCCTCAACACCGGCGTTCTCCTTCTTCACCTTGTCCCACGACCACTGGCCGGTGATCCCCCGGCCCCACGGCGCGTTGTGATCGAGGAGCTCGGACTCTTTTTCGAGGAGGATCGAGGCGATGGCCATGACCGTCGCGTCGGGCTGGCGATCGTCGAGGAGCTCGGCGTCGCGGTAGACCTCACCGACGGGGGAGAGCAGGTACCACTCCTGGGCCTCGATGCCTGAGATTCGGCGCAGGTTGACCACCTGGCGGCGGCCTTTCTCGAGGCTGACGATGTACCGCAAGGCGCCGTACCGGGGCCGCACGTCTTGGGTCTCCCCGCAGAGGGCGTCGGCGAGCTGGTTGGGGTCGCCCGCCTCACGCAGCAGCACCGCGAGGCGCTCGCCGTTCTGGTCCTCGAGGTCTTGGACCTTCTTCGCCGCCGCCTTGGCTTTGGCGTCGTCGAGGCCGAAGGTCTTCATGTTGTTCTCGCGCTCGGCCTTCACGTAGCTGATGCGCAGCGGGTCTTCAGCGCGGATGAGCTGCTTGGAGCCCTCCTCCACGCCGGAGATGTCCTCCATGCTCAGCAGGTAGCCGTTGACGCCTACGCCCAAGAACAGGCTCGCGCCGGCCATGAAGAGGCGCCAGTTCACATCCATTTTTTGGCCTCCTCACTCGTGGGCACCTGGATGCGTGTGCAGTAGCCCTCGCCGCGGGTGTAGTCTTTCCAGACCCGAAACTCGGGCATGTCGGCGTAGTTCAGGCTGTAGTAGCAGACCGCCAACAGATGCTGGGCGATGATCGCGTAGGCGTAGTGTTGGGTCTCGCGGTGGAGGGTGGAGCCGCAGCCGTCCTGCTCCAAGAACGAGGCGTCTTTACACTTCACCTGTTTGCCCAAATAACCGGGGTCAAACTCGAGCTTCTGGGACTTGAGCCAGCTCGCGTAGGCGTGCTTGAGGTTGCGGGGGCGGCCCTTGTTGCCGTCGTAGCGGGTGTCGTCGTAGCCCGCGTTGTGCGACGCGATGGCGATCTGCACCGCGGCGCCGGAGTCGGCGATCAGCGGGTCCTCTAGAGGCTCACGCAAGAGCTGCATCGCGCCGCGGGTGGAGGCCGCGAGGCTGGTGCGCTCATCCGGGGTGCATTGGGTGATGATGCACTTGTTGTCTTTGACGTAGGGCGCGTTCTTGAGCACGTTCGGCGGCGGGGTCACGCGGTCGGGCGTCCAAGGATCTGTCAGGCCCTTGATCTTGCAGTTGGCGACCTGCATCCCGGCGCGGCGACCGACCTCTGGCATAAACTGCCAGTAGCCCAAGGCGCAGACCGGGGAGGCGATCGCCGAGCGGTAGCGGGACTCTTGGTAAGGGATCGCCGCGAAGACCTCGGGCAGCTTCTCGCCGCGAAGCTCACTCACGACGTAGGCGTAGTCGTCCTTGACGGCCTCAAGACGCGCCCAGAACACCCGCGCCTTGATGTGCTGCTGGGCGGAGCGGGTGACGTAGTCGAGCAGGAGCGTGTCCCAGTTCTCTTTGTCTTTCAGGTCTTTGCGCCGGGCCAGCTCAGCGTTGGGCTTCTGTACAAAGTCGAACCACGCCTGGTCGAAGCCCTCGAGGAGGTTGGCGTCGGTGACGATCTCGTCGGTGACGACCTCGTAGTACTCTTCGCCGTCGTCCGTCGCGCCGAGCTTGGTGATGCCCTTTTGGTACTCCCGCACCAAAGGGATGACCACGGACACGGCGATGCCCATGGCGATGAACATGAGGCCGCCCAAGAACCACGCCGGGATGCCCTTGTTGGTGCGCAGCTCTCTCACGTCGCTGGGCTGCACCTCGGGGCTGCCCGCGGCGGCGTCGGACAGGATGCGGTTCTGCTCCCACACCCCCAGTCGGCGGGCCTCGATGAACTGAATCGTCACCCCGCGCCCTGGGGGGCCGAGGTGAAAGGCGCAGCCGTCGGTGAGGTAAGCCGGGTTGCGCAGGGGCTGGAGCTCGTTCCAATCGACGTTGGGGTGCGGCGCCATGCGCACCTGGTTGGTGCCGACGGGGGCCAGAGACACCGTGGCGCCGTCATAGGCGGAGATCACGGCTTGGCGATCGTCTAGGCCGCGGTAGTCCTTGAGGTTCAGCCCGCCGGGGCCGGGCCGCGCGCCCATACGCACCACGGGCCCGCGACAGACGATGTCGCCCTCAAGCTCTAGAGGGCCGCTCAAGACCCTCAGCACCACGTCCCAGCGTTCTTGGCTGCTCATCGCTTCAACACCAGCGGTTGGTTGAAGTCCACCTCATCCATGAGGAGGTGTGGGGAGAAGATACGCTCACCCTGGCACAAGTTCCAGGCCCCCGCCGGAAGTCGCAGCCAAGCGCAGAGATGATCGACCACGGCGCAGGCCGGGAGCGCGGTGGAGATCGGCGCGCGGAATCGGGCGGCGTGCTCTGGATCGGCCACCTCAAAGTGGACCCACCGCTCCCGCGCCACGACGGGGTGGAGCACCAGGGTGGAGCCCTCGGGGTAGGTCGAGAGCAAGGTCTCCCCGGCGGCGGGGCCGGTCTCGGGGCCCAGGCGGTAGTGCAGGGTGATGCGGCCCTGGAGGTCGGCGCGCAGGGGCACAAAGGTGGCGGTGAGGTACGACACGGCCTCGGAGAGCGTGAAGCCCCCGGGGAGCCGCGACTTGATCGCCGAGCCGTTGGGGCCCCGGAGCACCCGGTAGGAGAGGCTGGGGCCGCCCGCGGTGGCCTTCAGCGCGTCGGGGGGCCGGATGTTCTGAAGGTCGATGGACGCGCTGCCCCCGGTGAGGCTCAGGGGCGGCGGGCCGGTCTCCACCCGGGGGGCGGTGACCTCGGCGTTGTCGTAGACCACCGGACGAGGGGCCTCGACGGGCTTGGGGGCCTCGACGGGCTTGGGGGCCTCGACGGCTTTGGGCGGCTCGGGCACAAACGGCGGCGGCTTGGGGGTGGTCGTCACCGGGGGCAAGGTCACCGGATCGGGCGCGCGGGGCGGCGGCGTGGGCTCGACCACCAGCGGCGGCGGCGCGGGCTCGACCACCCGGGGCGGCGGCGCGGGCTCTGGGCGAGAGGGCTCGGGGCGGCGGACCTCGGGGGGCGGATCGTCAAAGCTCGGCAGCGGCGCGCGCGCTCGGGGCGGGGCGCGGCGCACCCCCAGGCCACCCTCGGGGGTGCTCGGGAGCGGCTCGGGCCCCGCGGCCTCGGCCTTCTTGGGGGTGGCGTCGCTCAGGATGGCGTCGATCACGGAGCTGGCCGAGCTCTGCGAGCGGTTGAGCGCCCGGCGCAGGCCGCCGTCGGTGGAGGAGCTGATCGAGCGGATCAGCTCATCGGCGCTGATGCGGGAGCGGGGCGCCTCGGCGGGCGGCGCGGCGGCGGCGGGCGGCGGGGAGCCCCCCATCGGCGCCGGTCCGTCGAGCTCCTCCTCTTCGTCGCCGACCTCCCCGGGGCGGGTCGTGCGCGGCGCGCGGGCGCGGCGCCCTTCGGCGGGGCGACCCCATCGGCTGTCTGAAGGGGTCTGCGGCGGCGGCGCGGCCTTGGGCGGCTCGGCGCGGGGCGGTGTGGCGGCCTTCACCTCGGCGGCGGGGGTGGCCTTCGCCGCGGGTGCGGGCTCGGCGGCTTTTCCTTTGGCGGGGGGTGTCCAGGCGGCGCCTTTGGCCTGCGCGGGGCGCGCGGGGCGCGGCGGCTCGGGCTCGTTGTCTTGCTCGGCCAAGATCCGGGCGAGATCGGCCTTGGACAAGGACTGCGTCTTCCCGGCGTCCAGAGACTCCCCGGTGCGCCGCTGGGTCTTCGAGACCCGCGACATCGTGTCCATCAGCGACGGGCCGCTGGCCTCAGCGCTGGAGAGCACCTTCTGAACCGCGCGCAGGTAGCTCGCGCCGTCGGGGAAACGGTCGCGGGGCGAGGGCTTCAGGCACAGGTTGAGCAGGTCACGCACGCCGTTGGGGAGCTGATCTTTGAAGCGGAACAGGCGCCGGGTGCCCTCGCCGCGGCTGGCTTGGGTGCGGATGTCGTTCACCAGGCCGTCGTACACGGGCTTGCCGGTCATCAGCTCAAAGGCGACCAATGAGAGCGCGAAGAGGTCGGCGGAGACGTCCTCTTTGGTGGAGACCATCCTCTCCGGCGGGCAGTAGCGGAAGCTGTCTTCGCCGGGGACCTCGTTGTTGTTGGCCTGGAACTGGAGGATCTCGACCTGGGGCAAGGCGTAGCCCATGATCTCGACCTGCCCGTCGGCCTTCACCATCACGCGCCAGGGCGTGAGGCCGCCATGGGAGTAGACCCCGGCGGGCTCACCGGCCTCAGCGGCGTTCAGGAGGATCTCCCCAGCGGTGTACATGAGCTCTAAGCCCGCGCGGATCCCGGCGTTCTGCCCCAGGTCGGACAGGGTGCGCACGACCTCATAGGCCGACCACGCCTGCCCCGTGGGGTAGACAAAGGCGCCCTGCTTGGGATCATGGGCGACGAGCTCAAGGAGCCCGGTGACGTAGGGCGCCTCCAAGAAGCCCTTGACGACCTCCAGCCCGGGCCCGATCGCCGGATGCGCGCGGTAGGGCGGGTGAAACGCCACGGCGGTGTGGCGGAAGCCGTTCTCTGAGCTCAGCTCAACGAGGTCAGCGCCGGGTCCGATCGTCACCCGACCCGTCTTCTGGTAGCCAGCGATGGTGTCCATTCAGCCCTCAAGGAGTCATCGGGATCCTATCATCCCAAAGCGGGCGCGTGGCCAGTCCATGCTACGCTGAGCCGCCCGGAGGAAGCTTGTCCAACACGTCCCGTCAGGCCCGCCGCGAGCTCGTCGCCGAGCTGCAGAAGAAGGCGCCCGAGGTCGTCCCCGACAAGAAGACGGCCCAAGAGCTGCAACAAGAGATCCAGGGCCCAGATTCCCAGGTCTCCCCCGAGAACGCCCGCGCTCTGGCCTCCCAGGTGGGCAACGCGGCCTTGGCGAAGATGCTCCGCGACGTGGGCCGCCAAGAGGGCCCGGCGATCGAGGTGGAGCAGGTCGAGGAGCAAGAGCAAGAAGAGGAGCAAGAACAAGAAGAGGATGAGGGCTGGGACGAGGGGCTCGAGGCCGCGTTCTCGTCTAGCATGAGCGCGCCGCAGTCCTCTGGCCAAGGCACCGAGGCCGGTGGGGGCGCTGGCGCCGACTACGACCAGCAGTACGGCGGCGACGACGACGCCGAGCCGCCCCCGGTGAACCCCAAACGCCGCGCCTTCCGCCGCGCCCACGCCCAGACCGGCTTCGGCATGGCGCAAGACAAGCTCAAGACCGACGACGACGACGAAGAGACGATCTATCTGGACGAGCTTCCGCCCTTAAACCACCCCGAGGCGCCCCAAGGCGACGAGCGCCTTGACGCCGTCTGGGGCTGGCTTCAAGAGCCCGTGGAGCACGCGGACTGGGACCCAGAGCCTGAAGACCTCACCCTCGCCCCCGAGGGCCTCGTCGTGGTGATGGAGCTGGGCCAGTTCTTGAGCGCCGCCGCCCAAGACCCCCTCACCCGCGCCCTCGGGCGCCTGTTGGGCCCCACCGCCGGGGGCCCGGGCCTGGCCACCCAGGTCGCCCGAGGCGGGGCCTTGGGCACCCTCGCCATGGTGATCGAGGCCGAGCGCGTAGAGCTCCCCGCGGTGAACCAAGCGGCGACGATCGCCTTGGAGCGTGACGCCCGCCGCCAAGGCCGCGCCGCCGCCCACATCTGCGCCCAGCGCAGCCGCCTCGCGGCGCACTTCATCTTTGACGAGGCCGTGCGCGGTGAGCTGCCGCCCACACCGGGCCGCGCCTCCCGAGGCCCCGCCCCCGGTCGTCGCGCCCAGGGCCTGCTCGACGCCGCCATCGACCACGTCGTGAAGCCTTGGCCCGTGCGCCCGCCGCGGTCCATGGCCCGCACGCACAGCGGCGATCTCACCATCGACGCCCAGACCGCGGCCTTCGACGCGGTGTTTGCTGAGCTCATCGGCCCCGGCGACGAGCTGCTCACGCACTTAGAGCCCGACCAGCTCCAGCCGCTGATCGACAGCATCGAGACGCTCGTGGGCAGCGCCGGTCGCGCCCAGGCCGAGGCCGCCTGCGCCGCCATCGCCGCCCTGCGCGCCGCCGGGGCCCCGGTGCAGACCCGCCTGCGCGCCATCCTCCGCGCCGTGGACGAGGAGCTCCGCGAGATCGCCCGCGAGTCCATCCGTGTGGGCCGCCGCCTGGAGAACCTCGTCGGGGAGCCCATGGACGACGCTGAGCCCAGCCTGCACGACGCAGAGGCCGCCTTACGCCGCTGGAGCGAGCGCCTGTTGTTGGTGCGGGAGAGCTGCTTCGGCGCCGTGGGCCGGGTGGCCTTGACCGCGACGGGTGGCGCGTGAGCCAGGCCGTCTCCCACGCCACCACCCTCACCAGCGCGCTGGAGGCCCTGCCGCCCTTCGGCCCCGCCCTCGCCGAGCTGGGCGCCCTGGACGCCGCCTTGGTTCAGGCCTTGGGCCGCGCCCCCGACGCGCCCCTCGCCGTGCGCGCCTTGATCCGCCGGGGCGAACGCCAGCTCGTGCTCGGTCAAGAGGAGGCCGCGGCCACCTTCGCCGAGGCCGCCCGCCGGGCGATGGCCTTGGGCGACGCCGAGCGGGACGCCCACGCCCGCCTGTGGTGTGTGCGGGCCTTGGCTGAGCTCGGCAGCGCCGCTGATGCCCGGGCCTTGATGGAGCGCGCCGACCGCGACGCCGAACATTTCCCGGCGATCCAGCTCACCCGGGGCCTCGCCCGCGCCGCCCTGCGCAGCGAAGGCGCCACCTCAAGCCTCCAGCACGCCCTGACCGAGCCCGGCCCAGTGAGCCGCCGCCGCGAAGAGCACGACGGCTGGTTGGCGCTGGGCGAGGCCTTGGAGCGTGACGCCCGCTGGCGTGAGGCGGACGCCGCCTACGCCCGCGCCCAGGCCCTCGCGCATAGCGCCCAAGACGCCGCCCTGGCCGCCCGGGTGGCGCTGATCCGCGCCTTGAGCCTCCTGCGCCACGGCTTGCCCCGGCAGGCCGCGCCCCTGCTCAACGCCGTGTGGGTTGAGGGTGAGCCCGCCCTGCGCCTCACCGCGGGCCTCTTGTTGAGCGGCCTGGCCTTGGCCGAGGGGGACGCCCGCGCCGCCGGTCCCCTCGCGGCGAGCTGCCAGGCCCTCGCCTTGGAGCGCCGAAGCTGGCTGGCCTACGCCTCGGCCAGCATCGACCTCGCCATGGCCCGAGGCCTTGAGGATCCCGAGGCCGAGGCCGCCACTCTGCTCGAGTCCTTGGCGCGATGCCGCGCCTTGGGTGAGCCCGGGGCCTTGCTGCAGTCGCGCCTCTTGGAGCTGCGTGGCCAGCGCCGCCAGCGCCCGGAGGAGCCCGAGGCCGCGCCGGTCGTGGACGAGGGCGTGGGCGGGGCCGTGGAGGAGGATGACGAGGGGGTGGGGTGAGGGGCTGGCCCGCGCCACCCGCGCCGCCCTCCCCGCCTCACGATCCTTGCCCTTTTGCCCTCCCCAAACGCACAATTTTGTGCGAGAGATCCAACCACCTCCTCTCGCGCCCCTTCCCTCTGAGGCATACTTGGCGGCTGTGCAGCACCTCACCAAAATCGCCGACATCGACATCATCCGCCTTCACGACGAACAAGAGGCCGCGGTCTACCGCCCGTCCTTCGTGGGGGCGTACCAGACCATCTTCTCTGAGCCGCCGTACAACGAGCTCTTTTACCCCTACGAGGCTGAAGGGGTCCTGGCGCGCACGCTCCAGACGCCGGACCACATCGCCTTGTTGGCGGTGCGGGGCATCACCGTGGTGGGCTTTGGCTTCGCGGTGCCCCTCGCGCACCGCAAAGACGTGGCCCGGGAGGTCCAAGGGCTGCTGCCGATTCAGCCGACGTATTACCTCTCGGAGCTGGGCATGCTCAACAAGGTCCGCGGCCTCGGCCTCGGCGGGGAGCTGATCCGCCTGCGCCTGGAGATGATCAACCGCGCCAAGTACAGCCACGTCCTGCTGCGCACGTCGGCCACGCGCCACGCGGGCTACGACATGTACCTCAAGCGGGGTTTTCAGGACATCGGCGTGTACATGGAGGTCCACTCCCGCCGCATCGACGGCCAGGTGACCACGGACCGCCGCCTCTTCTTGAGCCAGGTGCTCTGATCTCCCGAGCGGCCGTCGCGCTCGGCGCCTTCGCCTGCGCCGCCTTGGTGGGCTTGGGCCTGCGCCCCGGCCTGTTCTTGGGCCATGAGGGCGGCGAGCTCTTCGGCCACCTCTGGGTGATCCATTGGCACGCCGAGGCCCTGCCCGCGTGGCCTTCAGGCACAGACCTCGCCTTGGGCGCCGATCCCTGGCCGGTGATCGACCCCCTGACCACGCTCACCGTCGCCGCCCTGAGCCGCGTGTTTGGCGCCGTCTCGGCCTGGAACGCCTTGGTGCTGGGCGCCGTCGCCTTGGCCTATGTCGGCGGCGCGGCGGTGGGTCGTCGGGTCGGCGGCGCCCCCGCCGTGGCCGGGGTGCTCGTCGCGCTCTCGCCGCCGCTCTTGGGCTCCTTGTCCTCGGGCCTCAGCGAAGACGCTGGGCTGGGCCTGCTCGCCTTGGCCTATGCCGCGCTGCTCGGCGAGGGCTTTGGGATGAGCCTGCTCGGCGGCGCGCTCTTGGGCCTCACCGCGGCGAGCGGCCTTGTGTTGGGCGCCTTGGGCGCCTTGGGGGCCGTGGCCTTGGGGCTGGTGGACCTCTGGCGCAGGCCCGCGCGTCTGGGGCGCTGGGTGTCCGCCGCGCTGCTCGCCTTGGCCTTGGCCGCCCCCGCCGCCTGGATGCACGCCGACCGCCTCGGCGGCGAGGGTCACCGAAGCGGCGCGCCCCACGAGCAGCCCGAGCCCGCGTGGCGCCTCAACCCTTGGCGTGGCGCCGATCTGGCCTCGTTCGTCGCCGTCGGTGAGGCCCAGCCCCCCGAGGGCGCCTTGATGCGCATTCATCCGACGGCCCTGGGGCTCGTGCCCTTGGTGTTGGCGCTGATCGGCGGGCGTCATCCGCTCTGGCTGGCGCTCCTCGCGGCGATGGCGCTCTCCGCCGGGCCTCGCCTGAGCTTTATGGGTGAGCCTTTGGGCCTCGACAACCCGGCTGTGCGCCTCTTTCGCCTCTTGCCCGGGGCCGAGCTGTTGAACCACCACGCCCGGGTGATGCTGATCGGGCAGCTCGCCTTGGCCGCCTTGGCCGCGCGGGGCGCGGTCACCTTGGCCGCTCGCTGGCCCGGCAGGGAGGGGCGTGTGCAGACGGCGCTGGCGCTCTTGATCGCCGCCGAGCTGAGCCTGCTCTCCCCCACGCCGCTGCCCCTGCCGACGACCTCGGCGCACATCGACCCGCTGTGGAGCGCCCTCAAGGATGTGCCCGGCGCGGTGCTGCCCCTGCCGCTGGCGGGCCCCGGCGTTCACACCCAGCGCCCTCTGTACGAGCAGCGCGCCCATGGCCGCCCCTTACGCCTCTCGCCGAACCGACCCGGTGACCTGGGTGAGCTTCAGGACGACCCCACGGCGCGCTGGCTCAACACCCTGGCCTTGCCCCGGGGCGCCCGCCCGCCGGAGTCCCCGTCATGGACCGGGCTCGCCGAGGCGGGGGTGGGCGCCGTGGTCGTGCGGGAGGCCTATGTGGAGGAGGTGACGGCGCGGCTGGGGCCGCCGGACGTCACGGCGCAGGGTGGGGCGGCTTGGTGGGTCTCAGGGCGTTGAGGCCGGGGGCTCCCTAGAGCAGGCCGAAGGCTCTGGCGTCGCGGAGTGCCTCGCGGCAGGCGGCGGCGTGGGCGGCCTTCTTGGTGCTCCCGGTGGTGTTGTAGATCTCAGGCCGATGCCCGTCAGATCAGGCGAGATCCCAGCTCAGCGTTATCGGGGCCCCCAGGACCAGGCATCCGGGGTCGGGGCTGAGCCCCTATGCCGCTGGTAGAGTTCGTTGATCGCGCCGATGGGGTTTGGGTGCTTCTCAGGGGCCGGGGCCTCCGCCAGGGTCGGCGCGTGGGCGGCGATCCAGCCGGTGACGATTCGCTCCACGGCATCGCCCTGCTCATCCGCGACCAAGGCGCCCAGCACGGCCTCCATCGTGTTCTCCAGCAAGTTGGGGTTGTCGATGAGGTTCGTCGCCCCGCCGCGCCCCGCGCGCAAGAGCTCATCAAGGCCCAAGGCCTTACCCCGCGCCGTGAGCCAGCTCCCGCGCTTGTAGGTCTCGGCGAGCTTGGTGAGATCCCCCTCGGTGGCCGTGGGCTGGGTGTAGAACAAGGCCCGGGCGACGACCTCCCCCAGCTTCGCGTCGCCCAAGAACGCGAGGCGCCCTTGGGAGAGGTGCGCCGGGGCGCGGCCGCCGGGGAACTTCTCCTCCACCCAGGTGCGGTGCGTGAGGGCCTGGAGGAGCAGGGCATCATCGATGAACCTCACGCCGAGCCGGGTCTGGAGATCGTTGAGGTCGGCGGGGCTGGGGCTGTGGGGGTAGACAAACATGGGGTCGCTCCTGTGGGGCTGACTCGGGATGAGTCAGGATCCTAGCCCAAAGACGCACGCCGATCTTGGTCGCGGACAGCCGCTCACGCGTATCCACCCCTCGCGTCGTGATCGCGGTGTCAGGTGCTTGACCTCGGGCGCTGACCTCGCTGTTTGGGGCGGAGACGGGTGGGAACAGACAAGGCATCGTGCTCTCCAGCGCCCTCTGGCGTCGGCGGAGTGAAGCGGCCAGGCGTCCCCCAACAAACGTATGGCGGTCACCGAGGTCAGGACCTGCGCGTTGAGATCGGTCTAGATCAGCGCGTCGACACCCGTGGCGGCTCTGACGGCCGTAAGGGGTGCGCGCGGGCTCATGGGCACAAGTATTCGCAGGGCGCCCACTCCTGCTGGTCCTCGTTCTCGATGTGGGATCCGCACAATCCAAACACCTCTGAGTCCAGCTCACCACAGAACGCCTCGTCCACCTCTCCACCATACCGCGTGATCCATCCCGCCAACCACGCCAGACTATTGTGGACTTGCGAGGCTTGTGCGCCTCCACTCGGGAGGGACGTCACGAGTCTGCGACCGTGGGCAACGGGGTTCGTCTTGACCGCCGGACCGGTGGGGTGGCGCCCTCGACGGAGCGTGGGGACGGAGGGAATGCGGGCGGCGTCAGCTTGGCGTCCTGGAGGAATGACGTCTCGCGGCGACCAGGCCGAATGGGCCTCCAAGCGGGGTTCACCCGAAAGGGGGTCTCGGTCCCATGCGCGCCGAGGATCCAACGAGAGCAAGCGGAGTTTGCGAACGCAGCGCGCTGAGCGCGCTCGCGGTCTTCTTGACGAGTCCGCGATCAGCAATGGCCCGGGCGCGCGCGTAATTCGCTGATGCGCTGGGCTTCCTGGGACTGGTCACATAGACCGACAAGAAGCCAGACTCCGAATCATCGTGAAGATCAGCTCAGCGCGTGCGTGGCCCGTCTGGGGCCACCTGCGCGCGGCCAAACTCCTCGGGCGGGAAGAGCGCCAAACTCGCGAAGAAGGTGGCGGGCCGGCCCGCGGCCGGGCGCGCGGCTGGGGGCAGGTCTGGGTGGGCCAAGCCAGGTCGTCCGCCGCGTGCCCGCCACCCCAGGTGTGGCGCCGGCCCCTCGGGAGGGGGTCAGCGCGCAGGGTCTCTGTGCAGGTGATCGGCCGGTAGAACAGTCCGGCCAACACATACGCGGCGGTCCCCCCTCAGGGTCCCCAAGTGCGTAGGAGGTTGGCGGCGTCCCCCCGCCGCCCCCCCCGAACCGGAAGCTCCTCCCAGTCCATCCCGATCGTCGCGCCGAGGTCGGTCCGGCGCAGCCTACCCCAGCGTCATCCACGCGGCTTAGGCGCCGTGAGGGTAGGGCTCCACGCGGCGAGCTCGGTCGCGCAGTCCGCCCGCGCGGCGGCGTAGTCTGTGCGGGGCGGCTGGCACCCGCAGAGGAGGAGGGCGAGCGGGAAGGCGGCGCGGAGATCATTGTTCGACGGGCAACGAGTAGGTTCCCGGGTCACAGAGGCTGACCTCGTCAACGCTGGCATCGTCGATCACCAAGGTCGCGCCTTCGGCGTCGTACGTGGCGAGGCGGCCGCTCACATGAAAATCGCCACGTGTGTAGTCGAAGGAGTAGCCCAATAGCCCCGAGGTCAGCGGGATGGACCACGATCTTCAACGTGACCATACCGTTCCAGAATGAGCTTCGTAGGCGCAAGATAGGGCACGGGCCGAACTGTAAACTGCTGTTTCCATGATCCGATGCAGTCCAGATCCGCAGGATCAATAACGTAGCCTTGGCTCGGATGGCGTTCTCCTTGGACGGGTACCGTCCCGCAGGTCCACTCCATGTCGGCGATAAAATTCACTGTGGTCGTTCCCGGAAACTCCTCACCGGACGATTGAGTGCCCGCCGGAGATCGCGCCCTCTGTCCAGTCGTTCGTCGCGGACAACACGATTGAGTTTTCATCCTTATCGACGAGGTGGTCTGTCTCGTTGAATCGAAACGTGACGTTCGGCTGAATGATTCTGAGTGTTTTTCCTTGATCCTGGACAATGTCAAGGTCTGTAATCCATGCGGCGCCGGTTAATCTTCCAGTACCAGTTACTTGAATAGGGGTAAGGATCAGGGAATAGTTCGAGTCGCCATCTTTGTTGATTGCGCGCCGAGGAATAAGTCGAAAGCGACCACTACCGGCCGAGCAGGAAGACTCTACGGGCTCGCTTCGTGCGGCCGAGACTTCCGTGTAGTTGGTGATGGCTAACTTCCACCTCGGTACATAGTCTGTGCACTCATTGGCCGCGGTGCGGACTGAGTCTTGAATCTCTACGACGAAGGGCCCAAAATTACAATCTGGGAAGCAGGAGTTCACGTTCCCAAGGAGGTTTGAGTCAACAGACCAATCGCCACCGGACTCGGTCGCGCTAATCGTGTTCTCAGAGCGATAGTTTTGAGAGCTGGGAT
>JADKFE010000040.1 GCA_016717595.1 Deltaproteobacteria bacterium
TGTGTGGTCCTCGGGCGCGGGCAGGTGGACTCGGGGAGGGCCTCCGGGGCGTAGACATAGGCGATTCGTAGGGACGGGCCGTCTGTAAGGGGTGTGACCGTGTCCGTGGAGAGGCCCCTGGCGTCGCCGCCGCCCAGAAGCGGCACAGAGCCGACGATCTCCACCCGCACGGGAGGATCGTCGGGCTCATCCCCAAGCTCACCGATGAGCAGCACGGTGTGGCGCTCCGTGGGGTCGATGGCGGGGCGCAGCGTCGCGCAGCGCGGCGTGAGGCGCTGGCCGCCGCGGGTGATCACCAAGAACGAGGCGGCCTCGGGGCGCTCAGGCTGCACCCGGCGGGAGAGGGTCACCGGCATCCCGTCCATCCCCTCGCCGCCGAGGCAGAGGGCGTTCGCGGCGAGGGGCAAGGCGTCGTCTAAGCCGAAGAAGGCGTCGAGGATCACGGCGCTCGGCGCGTCTTGGCTGGGCTCGCCGAGGCGACCGTCGGCGGGGGGCGCGGTGGCGGTGCAGCTCGCAAGCGCCAGCAGGGCCATTCGTGTGACCAGCGCGGTAGGCCGGAGCGTGTGGGTGGGCATGGGGGCTCCTCAGGCGGGGTGCTCGCCCTCTGGAGGGGATTGTATCCCGGCTCTGCTCGGGACATCGGCGGAGGTGCCGAGCAGAACCGGGCGACGTCGCGCGAGCCCACCCCCAAGCTCAGACGCTCAGCCGACGCCGACGGGCCGCCAGGGCCAAGCCCAACACCAGGCCCGCGACGGCGCCCGCGGGGCCGGACTCGACGCTGCTGCAGCCGCCGCCCCGCTCACGCTCCCCGGCGACAAACACGCAGCGGGAGATGGGGTAGAGGATGTCGGCGGTGACGTAGAGGTAGTACTCCTTGCCCGGCACCAGCTCAGCGGGGGCGCCGGTCTCGGGGTAGATCTGCACCATGCCCTCGGGCACCTCACCATACACCACAGACTCGGAGAACACCGGCGAGCCGTCCCGGGGGAGGTCTACGCGCCAGATCGTGCCTTCAGGGGTGTCGAGGTTCGGCGGCACCGTGGGGGACTGGGTGCCTTTCTCCAAGACGTAAATGTAGCGAGCGCGGCCCGGGGCCCAGCGGATGACGCCGTCCTTGTCGATGCCCTCCTCCTCGCTGCACTGCTCAGGTTTGTAGTTGAGCTGCTCGTCCAGGGGGCCCGCGCCGTAGACATCATCCACAAACTCTTCGATGGTGCGGCCACGGTACAGGAGCTCGTCCTCAAAGATCGCCATCATCCGCGCTTGGTCGGTGGTGGGGATGATCGAGAGGTAGGGATCCTCGGGGCTTGAGCGCTCGAAGCCGTTGTTCTCTTCAGGCGGGTAGGTGCCGAAGCCGATGGTGGGGATCCAGCCCGCGGCCATGGCGAGGCCGCGGTCGTTGAACTGGTTGAGGAGGTTGCCCTCAAACTCGGCGTCGAAGATGGCGGGGCCGTTCGGCGCGGCGGAGGAGTGGCAGCAGTCGCAGGAGCCCGCGCGGAGCTGGTCACGCACCCAATCAACCTCGGCGACGTAGGCCGCATCATCCATGCGGGGGTCGTCCTCGTTGGCCCGGGCGTTGGCGGGCGCGGCGCCGTAGGGGCGCTGGCGGCGGATGATGTCGCAGTCGGCGTAGTCCGAGAAGTGCCGGCCCTCCTCGGTGGCGCCAGAGACCACCTGCCAGGTGCAGACCTGGCCGTCTTCAGACTGGCCCTCGGGCTCACCCGGCAGGGGATCGACGCAGACCCGCTCGGGCAGGGGGAAGGGGTCTTCCAAGACGACGATCTCGTCGCCGCCGTCGCAGTTGGCCGCGGGCGTCCACACGCCGCGGGCGAAGGTCTCACAGCCGAAGCGCTGGCTGCCACACTTCGACGGGTCGTCACCCTCGACGGTGGTGCGCACCTGAATGCCGTCGGAGACATAGGTGCAGGTGCCGAGCACGGCCTCTACTGCACAGGGTTCGTCCACCATTAGCTCGGCGGCGTAACCATCGCAGACCTCTTGGGCCGCGGCGATCTCGGCGTCGAAGAACTCCATACACTCCGGCTCACCGGAGAACGGGCTCTCGTAAGAGCAGCTCCCGACGGCGTCGCCGGTGAGCACGACGGGGTCTTTGCCGCAAGCGGCGAGGAGGGGGAGGAGGAGGACGACGGGGCGAAGTGTGTACATACCTTGTATAGTAGCGCCAAAGATAACGTGTGCCACTCTGAACAAGAAAAAAGTTGGGGGAGGATCCGGGGGGCCTTGGGGGCCACGAGTGGGGGGCTGGCCAACGCCCGCCCTGCCTGCGGTCGGCTTGGGAGAGAATGGGTTATCGTAGGCCTCATGAACCTCCCCTCAGAGCTCATCCTTGAGCGGTTTCGGAGCTTCGCGAGCGCCACGACGCTCCCGCTCAGCCCGATCACGCTCGTTTACGGCGCCAACAACTCGGGCAAGAGCTCGCTGCTGCGGGCCCTTGCGCTGGTCGGCGCGGCGCTAGAGCCCGACGCCAGCTCTCCTGCGCCGCTCCCGGAGGCGGTGTTTCCGAATGGTCAGTTTGGCTTCTTGGCGTGGCAAGGGAGGCGGCAACTTAAGGCGGGAGCGTCGGGCTGCGGTGGGCTGAGGGCTCGGTGCGGGAGGCGAGGTTCACCCTGAACGGATCCTGAGCGGCGAGCCCTCCATCGACCAGCTTCGGCTGGCGCGGGGCCGGGGTGAGGCGCCGTGGCGAGCGCTCGTGAACGAAGACTAAGCGCCTCGTTGGCCCGGACGGCGCGGTGTTGCCGCCCTTCATCGGCCTGATGCCGTCAGCGGACGCCATCCGACCTTCATCGGCAGCTCCTGGCGCTGCGCGGGAAGGTACGCTGGCTCAGTGGGTGCGCGGCGCGCTCCCGCGCCTTATCGAGCCGCCCTCGTCAGCCCGGTGAGCCGCCGCGCCTGAGCAACGGTGAAGGGGCCGCCGGGGCCGTCGCTTATGACGACGCGCTGCGTGGCGATGTCGCGTCGTTTTATGCCGGGCTCGACGCCTCGCGCGCCTTAGAGGTGCATGAGGTGCCGGGCTTGGGGCGAACGCTCTCTTTGAACCAGTCGCAGCTGACCTTTCGGATCCACGTCAACGATACCGGCGTTGGCATGGCGCAGGTGCTCCCAGTGCTGGTGCAAGCGTCGGTCGCCACACGCGAGGGCTCGATTCTCGCCATCGAGTAGCCCGAGAGCCACCTTCACCCCTCCGCACAAGGTGCCTTGGCGCGGCACCTATGCGCCCTCGCCCTGCGCCCGACCGCCCCGCGTTTCTTGTTGGAGACGCACAGCCGGGTGTTCTTGCTCGCGGTGCAGGTGGCTGTGGCCAGCGGCTTCCCGGCGGACAAGGTGCGCATTGTGTGGGTCGATCAGGCTGAGAGCGGCCGGAGCACAACGCAGGTGATCACCCTCGATCAGAGCGGCCGTCTCGGTGACGGCTGGCCGCTCACGGCGTTGGGGGAAGACCTTCGGCTCGCCCGTGAGCTGGCGCTTCTTGGGCGGCCTCGTGCGGAGGGGCGGTGATCCTCACCCTCTCGGCGGCGCTTTTTGAGGGGACGTCTGACGATGAGCGGACGGGCTTTTGGAAGCTGATCTACGCGCTCGATGAGTCTCCGATTCCCCACGCCTTGCTACTAGACACCACTGAGGACGTGTCGGCGGGGCAAGGCCCTGTGGCGGCTTGGTTAGCACCGGAGGCGCGTCATCAACAGATGCGCGCGCGGGCCCTGTTCGAGAGCGGGCTGATCGCCGCCGCTAGTATCCCCGCTGCCGCACCGTCCACCCGTGCGGGCTGCTGGCGCCGGGCCGGGCCGCTCCAGGGTGACGGTTGAGCGCCTCGCGTAGCGAGCGACTGGCTGCAGCTCACCCTGGCCGACGCCCTCTTGCTCCTAAAAGAGCCTGTTCGGCTCCTCCTAGAGAACTCACGAAACGATCTCGCCTTCATTAAGCGGCTCAGCGGCGAGGCGCAGCGGAGGCGGATTGGCGTGTTGGAAGAGGCGCCCGAGGCACCCTTTGTGGCTGGAGGGGACGGGTGAGCTAGAGGCTGCGCTGAAGCTGCTCGCCGAGCGAGACACGCTGAGCGAGGTCCAGCTGCGGCGCCTCTGGAAGACGTGGGTGATGTTTGACATGGACGCGGACCTAGGACGCCACCCAGCCGAGCGTCGCCAGCGATCGCCTCGTGACGTGGTGTGAGCAGATTCACACGAAGCACGGCGTGCCGCTGTCTTGGGTGCGCCTACAGCGCCGGGAGATCGAGTCCTACCTACCCGATGCGGCCCTCCCAACGCACGGCGAGAAGAGGGCCACGAGCGACTGGATCAAGGCCGCGCGTAGCGCACCGGACCTTCAGCGGATGGTGTGGGCCTGCCGACATGAAGAAGGGTCTCTTGGGGATCTGAACTACGCAGTCACGAAGACCGCCGTGCAGTCCCTCAGAGTCGCAAAGAGGTTCCCCGCCAAGACGACCTAAGCGGCCGTTTGACACCCTTGACGACGGCAGGCGGATGGCCCTGGCGCACGGATTCGAAAGGAATGCTCAACGACCCGCTGAACGACGCGAGCCCCCACACTGGCTCGAGCTTGCTCGGCGAGGAGTATGATCGAGGCCCCACGCATCAGCCTCCCCCGGAGGCGGCGCTGATTCAATCCATCTTCGACCGGATGTGAGATGAGCGACAGATTGGAGCGCACGAGCTTCGACACGCCACGCTGCCACGCCTCGCGACGATCCTTGGCGAGCGTCAGCGCGGCGTAGTCCAGATCCTCGCGTTCCAGCGCCCGTCGGTCTGGAGGGACGAGCAGCGCCTGAACCTCTCAGACAGCATCGTGAAGGGCCTCCCCATCGGGAGCTTCCGGTGTGGAGATCCGGGAAGCTGGCTGAGTTTGAGACTTAGGCGATCGCGGGGATCCCCGTGCCAGGCCCCCGCCTGAGCTGGGAGAAGCGCAGCTACCTCATCGACGGGCACCAGCGTATCTCCGCACGGCCGTTCGGCGCGCTCGGTAAAACCTTCGCCGGACCTGATCCGGAAGGAGGCCCATCGCTGGCCGCTGTACTACGAGCTTGGGTCCGGCGAGTGACCCGCGTTTCGGCTCCCCTCGGGGCGAGAGGCTAGGCACCGTCCCACTGGTTGCCCTCGATATCCTCTTTGGAAGGGAGAGCCTGTCTTAAGTTTTCGGAGCGATCTCTTCCTGGAAGGGAAGGATGAGCTCGCCGGACTGAAGCGGAGCGCGTCGCCAACGTCTTTAAGGACTACATTATCCCCGTTGTGCCCCTGGTGACCGAGAACCTCGATTGGTGACGGACGCCTTCGTGCGCATCAACAGCCAGGGCTCCGCCATGACCGAGGCGCACATGCTCCGCGCCTTGACCTACCTCGCCGACATCGACACGGACAAGGCGTTCGGGGCAGGATCAAGGAGGCGCTTGGGGCCCTGGGCTTCGGCGACGTTCCGGATCGTAGTCCTAAAAGAATAGCCCCAAGGCCATCTTTGGCCTGACGTGTACCGCGCATCGGTGGCCGAGCTAAACGAGAAGCTAAAGACGAGCGAAGACAAACCGCTGGAGACGCTGAAAAACGCGCTGGTCGAGGCCGTCACGCTCCTCCGCTCCATCGGGGTACTCGGCTGGGGTGCGCTGCCATACGCTTACCAGCTCGTCACCTTGGCCGCCCTCGCGGCGCGTGCGCCGGGGAGCTTGGAAACTCGGCGCGCGGCGCTCGAGCGTTGGTTCTGGCGCACGACCTACGCCGAGCACTACACCGGGCAGACCGGCGGCCAGATCCGCCGCGACATTGACACGCTCGCGGACACCAACCCCGATGGCGACGACCTGATCGCTCATGGCGCCGAGGTCCGGGGCCTCAGCAGCCCGATCCGCCAGAACACCGTGCGGATGAAGGCGCACCTGATCTTCTTGGCGACGCGCCCAAACTCATCCGAGGCGCGGTCGTCGTCAAGAGGCCCTCGCCGACAGTTTGGCCGGGGAGCCTGGCCGTCGCGCGCTGCCGCGTTTGGTGTCCGGGGCGAAACTGAGGCCGGGGAACCTCCTCGCTGCCCGGAAGGACGAGGTGAAGCGGCTCCAAACGCTTATCACCAAGGGACCTCACCGAAGAGGACGCTGACGAGCACCTCTCCCCTTGAGCTCGTCCGCGTCAGAGGGCACCTTGATGAGGCGCTAGTCACTACGCGCCGCCCAGCTCATTGAGGCCGAGCGGCGTTCGTGTGTGGGCTCGGCCCTCCGGAGTCTTTGACGTCTGGAGGAGGAGCCTGATGCCATCGAGGAAGATGAGGACTAAGCCCGCTTCCTCGCGCTGAGGGTCACGAAACCCCACGAGAGATCACACGGCTGAGGTGGGTGTACAAAAAAGGGTTGGACCCTACCCAGGTGCCGAGCGCCCTCGCCCCCCGCAACAACGCCGCGCCAACCGGCTATAAGCCGCTATGAACCCCCGCTCTCGCCTCTCCGCCCCCCTCCTCGCGCTCCTCCTGATCTCCTGCGCGCGGCCGGGCCCGCTGCCCCCGGCGGCCGCGCCGGCCATCGCCCAGGCGCCCGAGGCCCTGCTCGCCGGGACACACCTCGCCGTCGCCTACTCCGGCTACCGCGAGGGCCAGCACCCCGACCAAGGCCAAGGCGCGGTCTACCCCACGGCCGATCAGATTCGTGAGGATCTCGACATCTTGGAGCGTGAGGGCTTCGGCCTGATCCGCCTCTACGACTCCGGCGAGCTGTCCCGCCGTGTGCTCGACGTGATCGTGGCCGACGGGCGGCCCGTTCGGGTCATGCTCGGCGCCTGGCTGCAGGCCGAGGTCAGCAACCACGAGGGCTGCGCCTGGCTCACCGAGCCCATCCCCGACGCGGAGCTCGCCGCCAACACCGTGGCCAACGGCGAGGAGGTCGCCCGCCTCATCACCCTGGCCAAGGCCTACCCTGAGACCATCGTCGCGGTCAACGTGGGCAACGAGGCGCTGGTGAGCTGGGGTGACCACATGGTCCGCACCGACGCCATGGTGGCCTACCTGCGGCAGGTTCGGGACGCGGTAGACCAGCCCGTGAGCACCGCCGACAACTACGTGGTCTGGGCCGAGCAGGGGCAGGTGTTGGCGTCTGTGGTGGATTTTGCGCTGGTGCACACCTACCCCCAATGGGAAGAGAAGACCTTGGAGGAGGCCATGCCCTACACCCTGGACAACCTGGGGCGGGTCCACGCGGCGGTGCCGACCCTGCCCATCGTGATCGGCGAGGCGGGCTGGGCCACCGTCGCCAGCGAGTTTGGCGACCGGGCCAGCGAGGAGGCGCAGCGGCGTTATGTCTCGGACCTCGCCGCCTGGGCGGCCCAGGCCCAGGTCACCACCTTTGTCTTTCGAGGCCTTTGACGAGCCCTGGAAGGGTGACCCCGCGGACCCGCTGGGCGCTGAGAAACATTGGGGCCTGTACACCGTGGACCGCCAGCCCAAGCTGTTTATGCGGACGCGGCCCCCGTCCCTCGGCGCGCCTCCAAGGTCTTCCGAACCTCCAGCGCCGACTCCTCCGTGACCCCGTAGGTCATCACCGCCCAGATGGCGAGGAGTGAGGTGGCGATGGGGATGAGGGAGTCGCACAGGCGCATCAGCAGGATGGCCGAGGCCGACTGCTGACCGGCCAGCTCCACGTCGAAGCCCGTGATGTTGAGCAGAACGCCGCCCCCGGCCAGCGCGACGGCCATGCCCAGCTTGACGACCCACCAGAAGATCGAGCCGTACATGCCCTCGCGCCGCTGGTGCGTGCTCAGCTCGTCGAGATCGACGACGTCGGCGATCATCGACGGCATCAGCGTGAACAGACCGCCCAGCCCAAACGCCATGAGCGGCGCGGGCAGGAGGATCAACAGCGGCATCTCAGGATCGTAGGCGAACAGCTTGAGCCCATACCCCACCACCGAGATCAGCGGTAGACACCACGAAGGCCTTCCGTTTGCCGAACTGTGTGCCCAGCCAGGTGACGACAAAGATCACCAAGAACGTAGACACCGCGCCTAAGGTCCCGGCGTAGCCCGCGTACTCGGCCCCCCGCTCTTGGTCGCCGCCGAACACGTAGTAGATGATGACGTAGAACTGGAACGAAGAGATCAGGATGAAGCCGTTGAACACCAAGAAGGTCGCCGCGCACAGCTTGAGGAAGGGCTTTGAGGAGATGGTGGTCTTGAAGCCGTGAAAGAAGTCGAGCACGCTGGCCCGCAGGGTCATCGTGGAGTCTTGGGCTGCAGGGGCGTGCTGAAATCGTTCGCGCAGGACCACGGCGGGCAGCACACCCACGAGCGCGGCGACCGCGCCGATCAGGATCGCCAACGCCGCCGCGCCGGAGATCTGGTCGTCAAACCAATCCTTGTTGCTCATGATCCACAGAAACCAGGGCGAGACCATGTAGGCGAGCTGACCGAGAAGTTCTGCACCCCATCAGCCGGGTGCGCTCGTGGTAGTCCGGCGTCAGCTCGTAGCCCAGGGCGACCCACGGGGTCGCGAAGAAGGCGTAGGCCACATAAAAGAGCAGCGAGCCGATCAAGAAATACCAGAACACGAAGGTCTCAGACCGCGACACCGGGAGCTGCCAGAGCAGGGCGTAGGTGATGCCCGAGGTGATGGCCCCCCAGAAGATGAACGGCCGCCGACGCCCCCAGCGGGACCGGGTGTGGTCGGACATGTACCCGACGACGGGGTCGATGATGGCGTCGAACAGACGAGGGATCGCGCCCAGAAGCCCAACCAGCGCCGGGTTCATGCCCAGCCCGAGGTTGAGCACGATCATCATGCCGCCGATCGCCGCCGCCAAGGAGTTGTTGATGAACGCCCCGCGCCATAGGCGAGCTTCTGGTGGAAGGGCAGCAGGTCTTGCGCTGCGGTCTTGGATGGTTCAGCCATGGTCACATCCCTCTGCTGCGCGCCCGCAGCCGCTCACGCAGCCACAGCCCGCTGTCTTTGATGACTCGCTGCTGGGTGGAAAAATCCACCCACACCAGCCCGAAGCGTCGGCCGAAGCCCTCGTTCCACTCAAAGTTGTCCAAGAAGGACCACACGAAGAAGGCCGTGAGCGGCGCCCCGGCCTCCATGGCCCGCCCGGCGGCCCGCAGGTGGCTGGCCAAAAAATCGAGCCGTCGGTTGGTCACGCACCCGACCGTCTGAGCCCGGCGCGTCGCCCCAGGCGGCGCCACACTCGGTGATCACCAGCGCCGGAGGCGCGTACTCGCGATGCAGCAGGGTCAAGAGGTCGGTGAGGCCGTCGGGATAGACCTCCCAGCCCATGTCCGTGCGCTCCTCGGCGGGCACCTCGTGCAAGACACGCGGCAGGTTGCCCTCCTCTGGGCCCCGCAGGATCCCCCGCGAGTAGTAGTTCACGCCCAAGAAGTCTGTGGGACATGCCATCTCGTCCAGGTCACCGGCCTTGAGCCAGGCGGGGCCGCCCTCGGGCCAGCGCCCCGCCGCGGCCTCTTCAGCCACGATCTGCGCCGGGTAGCCGCGCCCATAGATCGGGTCCAAGAACCAGCGGTTGAACCAGGCGTGAAAACGCTCCGCCGCGGCGAGGTCCAGGGCGGAGCCCGAGGCCGGGTAGGCGATGACCGGGTTGGCCGCGATGCCCACCAACCCGCCGGGGCTGAGCGCGCGCACGATGGGCACGGCGCGTCCGTGGGCCAAGAGCAGGTGGTGCGCGGCGGCCAGGGCGGCCGCCCGGTCGGTCAAGCCGGGCGCGTGCTGGCCCGTCTCGTGGCCCAGCACCGCGGCGCACCAGGGCTCGTTGATCGTGCACCAGCGTTGCACACGGTCGCCCAGCCGACCCACGACGGCCTCGGCGAAGCGCTCAAAGGCGGAGACCGTCTCCCGCGAGGTCCAGCCGCCGTGATCTTGTAGGGCCGCGGGCAGATCCCAGTGGTAGAGCGTCACCCAGGGCTGAACGCCGCGGGCCAAGAGCGCGTCCAAGAGGCGATCGTAAAAGTCGAGGCCCGCTGAATTGGGCACGTGTTCGGTCCCGGTGGCGAACACGCGGGGCCAAGAGATGGACAGGCGATAGGCGTCTACGCCCAGCTCCGCCAAGAGCGCTACGTCCTCGGCCCAACGATTGTAGTGGTCGCAGGCTAGCGCGGGTGTGTCGCCGCCGCCGACCTTTCCCGGCGTCTGCGCGAACTCATCCCAGATCGACGCGCCGCGGCCCTCGGCTTGGGTCGCGCCCTCCACTTGGGTCGCCGAGGTGGCCACACCCACGACGAGCCCCCGGGGCAGGGGGGCGCTGAGATCGGCCTCAGCGCTCACGCGGACACCTCCGGGCGGTGAACCACGACGCAGACAACGGCGGGGTCGCGGTCGAAGATCCGCGCGGAGATCTCGGCGTCTAAGACCCCACCGGCGTAGGTGAGCCGCTCGTGCGCTAGCTGGACCTCGGCGGCGCGTTGTGCGCCAGGCCGCACCACCACGGGCACGCCGCACAGCATGAAGGCCACGCCCCCGGCGGGCAGCTCCACCGTGCGCTCGGGGCGCACACCCCGGGGGACCGTCCAGGTCGTGGCCTCGGGGAGCAGCTCCGTGGGCTCGATCGCCTCGGGCTCAAAATGAATCTGGCCCTCCTGAATCCACACGCCGAGCTCTCCACGACGGGCCACGAGCTCCTCCTTGACGAGGCCCGTCATGCCCGGCTGCTGGGCGCCGCGGCCGGCGGGGGTGTGGGAGTAGGGGTCGGTGGGGATCGCGCCAAAGGCCTCGGCGCTGCGGTTGAAGCCTAAGCCGCCGCGCACCCGCTTGTAGAGCCCCGCCAGCCGCGCCGCGCCGGGGGCGTCGCCGCGCCGCGCCGCCGCGCGCCAGACCTCTTGCACGGCCACCAGCAGCTTGCCGACCATGTGCCAGTACACGCTGCCCAGGCCCTCGTAGGCGTACATCGTGCCCGACCGCCCGGTGAACGCGCGGTGGTTGAAGGTGGCCTCCCACAGCGCGAGCACCGCGGCGCCATCGGCCGCCCACGCGGGATCCGCCCCCAGGGCCGCCACCACGTCCCCAGCGTTCGTGAGCTGCGGGGCGAAGCGGAGGGTCCCCTCGGCGTCGCGCAGGATCAGGCGGCGATCCTGCGCCTCTAAGTGGGCCCGCACCAGGGGCACCGCCAGCGCCGCCGCCTCGGGGACCCGGTTGCGGTCCAAGAAGGAGGGCAGCGCCCGCGCCGGGTACAGCAAGAAGCTGTCTACGTCGGGCCGGTAGAGGGGGCCCTCGTACAGACGCTCCACCAGCGCGGCGGCGTCCAAGGCGTCCAGCACGCCCGAGGACAGCACCGCGACCTGACCCTCTAACATTGGATACAGACGATCGAGGCTGGCCGTTCCCGGGCCAAAACGCAGCAGATCGTAGCCGTCGAAGAGGCCATCGGGGCGCCGCGCCGCGGCCAGGCTGTGGTCGAGCCAGGCGCGGCCCAACACGCACAGATCGATGAGCTCGTCCGCGGGGCGGCTCACCCGGTCGAGCCCCTCCCCCGCGTAGACCTCGGCCCGATAGGCGGCGGCGGCCTGCCCCAAGGTGTCCATCACCCGGCGGCGGCCACGATCGTCCATCGCCTCCAAGAGCGGCCGCTCCTCACGCAGCGCGCCCAACACCGCGTCCAGCAGGCGGGCCAGGGCTGAGGTCAGCCGCACCTCGCCGCTGTGCGCGCCCCAGAGCCCCTCCAACAGCACCAGATGCCGCCGCAGGTACGCCGCGGTCACCACGGACACGCCGAAGCCCGCCAGGGCGTTGTTGGCGTCGTTCCACTCCGGCCGCTGGGTGTTCATCCAGATGCCGCCGCCCGGCACGAAGCTGGCCAGCTTGGCCAGCGCGGGCACCAAGAGCTTCTCGGTGAGGCTCACATGCAGCACGGTCTCGCCGCTTGAGACGAGGCGCCCGTCTTGGCCCAAGGCGGCGACCCGCGCCTCGACCGCCCGCTGCGCGTTGACGTCAAACACGATCGCCGCGCGTGGGTCTCGCACCAAGGCCTCATACGGGCGCAGCCGATAGGGCACATCCGCGAACGAGAACAGCTCCTGGCCCAACATCCCGCGCAGTTGTTCTGGATGGTGGCGGAGCGAGAGCTCCAAGAGCCGGGTGAGGTACGAGATCTGGTGATCTCCCCAATACCCCAAGTTTGACCAGGGGTTGTGCGGATCGGGCAGCTCCCAGTCCACGCCCTCGGAGGTGATCCGGTAGGGGTTGTAGCCGTCGCGGGTGGAGGCGTTGACGAAGGCGGAGACCGCGCTCTCGATGAACGCGGGGTAGGTGGCGAACAGGGCCTCCCAGTTCTGGAAGATGTCGCGCCAGTTGCCCTCCCAAGACACTCGCCGCCCGCCGTCGGCGTCTCGCACGCGGATGGAGAAGCTGTTCCAGGGGCGGCTGGGATCCCCGTGCCTGCGCCCGAACCACAAGGGCAGCACCTCCATCGCGAGGCGGGTTAGGTCGGCATCCCCCGTCGCCAGGGCCTCGTTGACCAAGGCCGCGCGCTCCAAGGTCGCGCCTGCGCGCTCGGCGAACCAGGCCGCCTGTCGTGTCCGGCAGGGCCGGTTTTTTGTCTCGACGAAGGCCGCGAAGCGGTCGATGGAGACGCGCTGCTCGTCTACGGGCACGCCGCCGCGCATGGCGTTGAACAGCGCGTTGGCCCGCTGGTGGGCGTCGTGGTTGGGCTGCCCGGTGCGTTGAAGGCCGTCTACGTCGGCCAAGAGGCCGTCGAGGGTGGCGGTGGTGGCGTCAAGCTCGGCGCTGAGCGTGGGGCTGTCCACCCGGCGGCGGCGAAGCTCGGCCACGTCCGCGTGGCTGCGGCCGACGTCGGCGACGATGTGCCAGGTGTGGGCGCCCCCCGGCTCCAGGCGGAGGGTCGAGGACACCAAGAACGCGCCCGGCCTGCCCGTGGTCAGCGTCTCGTGCGTCGGCTTCGCCCCCCGGGCCACGTCGTCGAGCTGGTCGCGGCCGAGCAGGACCGCGTTCACGTCGAGCCCCACACACCAGGCCACGTTGGCCCGCAAAGACTCGGCGGGCTCGGCCCGATCCGAGGGCAGGGCCTCCAAGGTGAACAGCGCCAGCGCCCCCTCGGCGTCCCACTCGGCGCGGGTGTAGGCGTCGATGAGGCAGCTCCCGGTCTGCACCAAGGACAGGTTGGCGTTCGCGGGCAAGAGGCCTTGTAAGCCGTCCACCACGTCAATCTGGAGCGTGCCTTCGCCGCCCAAACGCTCTAGCGTGGCCGTGCGCACAAAGCCGTAGCGCTCGGAGAAGGCCCACTGGGTGCGAAAGCGCAGGCCTAGGCCCAGGTGCTCCTCCTCAAACACCAGCCGATCCCCCGCCACGGACTTGCGCAGGTGGCGCCGAAGGTCGCCTGGGTTGCGCGGACGGAAGGGCTCCCAGCTCGTTCCCCCCACGAGAAAGCAGGTCCAAGGGCCGATGTCGTGGTGGGCCCGGTGCAGGCGATCGTCGGTCATGTACGGGAAGAGCGAATTCTCCGCGTGCACACGCCCGGCGGCCAGACCGCCCGCTGAAGAGGCGTAGAGCCAGTGGTCGGAGGGGCTCACGACGCTGACCAGAAAGGGTTTGAGCCGATCCACGTCCCGGATCTCTACCCAGCCCGAGCCGACACCCGGCCCCGAATCACCGATGGAGCGTTTCATGGTCACCACGCCCGCTCGCTCACCCGCACCCAGTCGACCTTCATGGTGGCGGGGAGCTCGGTTGTCTCGTCTGGGGCGGCCACATAATTGCCGCCCACGGCCAGGTTTAAGATCAAGAAGAATGGATCGTCGTTCACCCAGGTCGCGTCCGCGGGCAGGTCCGCCGCGGTGATGCGCTGGTAGACCACGTCGTCCACCAGCCAGGCGATGTGGCCCTCGTCGATCTCGACGGCGTAGTTGTGATAGCCATCGGAGAACGCGCCGTCGTCTAAGGTCAGGCCGCCGCTGATGCCGCCCGAGCCCGAGTACCCCGGGCCATGAATGGTGCCGTAGATGGTCTCCGGCGCCTCGCCCTTCATCTCTAAGACGTCGACCTCACCACACCAGGGCCAGCCGATGTCGTTGAACTCCGCCCCCAGCATCCAGAAGGCGGGCCACAGACCTTTGCCTTCGGGCACCCGGATACGCGCCTCAAATCGGCCATACCCGTGCTCAAACAGGCCGTCGGTCTTGATGCGCGCGGAGGTGTAGGCGTTGCCCTCGTAGTCCTCTTTACGGGCCACGATCTCCAGCACACCGTCGCCGTTCTGGGCGGCGTTCTCGACGCGGTCTGTGTTGTATTCAAGCTGGCCGTTGCCCCAGCCGTCGCCGCCGACGTCGTAGGTCCAGCGGCTCGGGTCGGGCGGCTCCCCTGAGGCGCCACGGAACTCATCCGCCCAGATCACCACCCACTGGCCCTCGCCTTGGGGGGTGGAGCTGCACGCGATCACGATGAGGAGCAGAAGCATGGCTCACTCTAGATAGAGGTTGTCGATGTAGAGCACGTCCCCTTCGGCGCCGCCTTCGCCAGCCACGACCAGCGGGGAGGTGACCAGGGCCAGATCGGCGCCAGCGGCGGCAAAGTCGGCCAGAGGGATGACCAGATGGTGCCACTCACCATCGGCGGAGAAGCCCGCCGCGGCGGCGTTGACCCGGCCTTCAGCGCCGCCCACGAGGCCCAGATCGACGCCGCTGAGGCCACCTTCGGCGGGCGCGCGCAGATCGACGTTTAGGGTGGTCCAGCCGCTCAGATCCCGCGCCTCGTCCCAGAAGATCCCGCCGCCCCACCAGGGGCCGCCGGTGTGAACCCAGAGGTCTGAGCTCAGGCCCTCGATCCGCTCGTCCGAGGGGTTGACCGAGAAGGTGTTCTCGAAGATGTAGAAGTGGTCGGTTGGATCGACCTCCGAGGCCCCGCCCTCGTAGAAGATCGCCAAGGACAGGCGCCGCTCCCCCTCGACGTAGGGGTCGGGGCCCAAGAGCGCGCTTGAGCCGGTGTCGTCCACCCAAGGCTCGGGGTCGGGGTAGCTGGGCTCGCCCAGGTCGGCGCGACAGGCCCACAAGAGCAGGATGAGGGGGGTCATGGGCGCCTCCTAAGGGACCTGGACGACGACCTGTTGGCCATCGTCTGTGGTGATGAGCGCGAAGCCCGAGGTGTCGCCGCCGAGCTCCATCAGCCCCCCGTAGGCCAGGGGCGCGACGGGAAAGGAGTAGGTGCCCGTCTCGTCGAAGGTCACGTCGTCGAGGAAGGACTCCAACACCTCACGGTAGCCGCGCACGGCCAGCTCACGGGCCAACCAGAGGTCCTCCGGCGCCGCCAGCTCCTCGTCGTAGACGCCGTGGGCGGAGCGGGCGGTGTAGTACTGGTTCTCGCCGGTCGGGATCTGCGTCAGGGCGGTGGCCATGGCGTAGAAGCCGTGTACGGGCCCCGAGGCCAGCACGTCCCAGCGGGTCTCGGCGCCGATCCCCTGCCGGAAGGGGTTGTTGGGGTTGGACAGGACCGATGTGTCGGGGTGTACGCCCTCGTCGGGGCTGTACGGCACAAAGGTCAGGTCTCTCAGATCGGCGCCGTAGTGGTAGGCGCCGGAATCGACCGTGCAGCCGGCCAGAGTCACGAGAGCAGGACGCTTCGCATGGACCGCCTCACAAGCTCACGTGGAAGTAGGTGCCGATCTCGAGCTGGTAGCCGAGGGCGTCGGGGACGCCGGGCACAGCGACCCAGTTCGGGGAGTATTCATCCAGGGTTCTGAACTTCCCGGTGATCCCCAGGCGGGTCGAGCGCTGGCCGATGCGGCGCGCGGTCAGTCCCCCCGAGAGATCGGTGTTGATCTGGAGGGGGAAGGTCAGGTTGTAGTCCTGGTGAAAGTCGTAGGGCCCCCAGTCATCAATCTTGACCGTGGTGTCCCAGGCCAGGGCCCGCCAGCGCAGGCCCAGATCACCGCCGTAGCGTGTGATCAGCCGGGGATCGCTGCCCCGGGCCTGGCCGGTGCCCGCGTAGGCCCCCACCAAGAACCGCACCCCGGCGTTCGTGTTGAGGATCGTGTTCAGTCGCGCGTCCCAGAGGTTGGCCGCCGGGGGCGCGTCGTCAAACGAGAACAGCGTGCCGTCGTCCAAAAACCCGAAGTTGGAGTCGCGGGAGGTGGGCATGATGCGGTAGGTCACGTCCAGGCTGCCCGCGAGGCGCGCGTCCTCGCGGTCGTCGTTGTCCCAGGCCCACATCCAGGTTCCCGGCGTGGGGTCGTAGGCGAGCAGCAGCTCAAAACCTTTGGTCTCCCGGTTCTCCAGCACGGCGAAGGGGTCGTCCAGCACGTTTCTTGGCTTCACGCCCGCGCTGTACCAGCCCGTCGAGGCGCCCCACTGGTCGCCGATCACCGGGTTTGGCCCCACCAGCGGCCGCTGCAAGAGCACGTTGGGCGCGATCTGAAACGCGCCGAGCTGGGCGGCGAAGCCAAAGTTGCCGCCGACCTGGTTGCCGCGGCCCGACTGGCGCAGGGTCCAGCCGGTGAACACCTGGGTGGTGTCGACCCCGCCGTTGGCCACCAGGCCTTTGTAGGAGGCGTCGCCGAGCACATGAAAACGACCCATCTGGCCCACCACCCGGGCGCGGGCGCCCAGCGTGTCGGCCAGCACGATCTCGTCGTAGATGACGTCGTAGCCGCTGTCGAGGTAACTCTCCTCCCCGCTGGCCTCGACCACGCGGGTGAAGGGCACGCCCAGGCGCTCGGTGCCGGCCATGATGCCGCCCACGTCTACCTTAAACGGCCCCACGGACCGGGCCACGGCGAGGGTGCTCCTCCGCGTGAGCTGATCGGGGACGGCGAAGGTGCTCTGCACAGCGCCCTGGGCCGCCAGATCCTCCTGGTGCGCCACGGAGACGTCAAGATTGCCCACGCGCCGTTTGTACAGGCCGACCACCGAGGGGTTGGCGCCCCAGAACAGCTCGGGCCCAAACGCCAAGCGTAGGCCCTCCAGCGCACCTTTGCCGGTGAACTCTACGCCGAGGGGGGCGTCGCCGTTGTAGATGTCGATGTTGGGCCCGTAGTTGGCCTCGCGGTACAGACCGAAGAAGTCGCCCTCGTAGCCCCAATGAAAATGCGGCTTCCGAAAGAAACCATCCATGGTGAACAGGTCATGCTCCCAGGTGAACGAGGCCTGGTACACACGAACCCGCTCTAGGCTAGCGAGGTTGACCGGCGACTCGCTGTCGTCTGCCTCCACGGGCTGGCGGCCGCGGGTCTCGTAGAAGATGGGGTCGATGCGGTTGGTGGGCACGTTGCCCAGCACGTTGAGCGAGAGGTCCGCCCGGAAGTCATCCGTCGGCTTGGCTTTGGTCTCTAGGTAGAACGACTCCAGGTGATCGACGGTGAAGCGCTCTTTTCCTTGCCCCGTGGCCGTGGAGTCCGTCGTCCCGAAGGTGGACAGCTCGACGCGCACGTTGGAGACATAGGCCTTGGACAAGGTGTCGAGCTGGCCAATCGCCAAGGCCGACTTGTAGCTGCGGTCGTAGACCTGGGGGTCGATGGCCGCGAAGTGGGTCTGGATGGTCTCGGCCGTGGTGCCCGGCGCGTAGGGGTCGAGGCGCCAGGCGTCGCGCAGGACGTAGAAGCCCGCCCGGGGGAACAGCTCGTACTGGCCTTGGGCGTCGGGCGGCCCTTTGGCCGTGATGCCGAACCACTCCTCGTTCATGTTGAACTGGCCCTCGACGAAGTCTTCAGCGTAGGCGCCGGTGGACCACGAGGCGTTGGAGTCGTGGATGTCGAGGTTCTCTTCTTGTTTGTATTTCCACCAGCCGTCCGACCACTGGAAGACATAGCCGCCGATGGCGTTCCCGGCGCCTTGGCCATAGGCGTTGTTGTAGATGTCCATCCACTGGCTTCGCAGGTAGCTGGCCTGGGTGAGGTGGTCCTCACGCCCCGCCTTGGCGTCGTAGGCGTCCGCGCCGAACTCGGAGTACACAAAGGGCACGCCGAGCTTGTCCTCCACGACCTGATACAGATCCCGCGCGGTCATGCCGCGGTAGACGTTCGAGCCCATGATGTCGAGGTTGGGGCACTCCTCTTTGATCAGGTCGATGTACTGCAGGTCTCCGTTCGCGAGCGCGACGGGGTGGTTGGGGTCGGCGGCGTGGATGGCGTCGATCAGCTCACCCATGAGGCTGTACAGATAGCGGGCCCGGGCGGCGTCCCGCTCCCCTTCAGGCAGGTTCTGAATCTCGAACCCCGACCAGGTCAAGCCGTAGTTGTTCTCGTTGCCCAGGAGCCACATCAACACCCCGGGGGTGTCCTTAAACTTCTCGACGGCCTCCAAGGTCTGCGCCCGCAGGACGGCGCGGGTGGTGGGATCGGAGTAGTCGGTCACGGGCACAAAACGCCCGTCAATCTCTGTGCCGTAGCGGCCCACCAGCGGGTTGATCATCGTGCTGATGCCGTAGTTCACCCAGATCCACTCCACCCAGCGCGGCGGAATGTCTGGGTACTGGCGAATGGAGTTGACCCCGGCCTCACGCAACATCCCAAGCTCTCGGCGCAGCGCGGTCTCGATGACCTCGTCGGGCTGGTTCCACAGGGAGTAACGATAGTTCTCGCCGATGGGCAGGTAATCCCAGTTCATGCCACGGACGAAGTACGGCGAGCCGTCCACCAAGAGCTGGTAGCCGGCCTCGTCTTGTTTGACCGTGACATGGTTGGGGTTGCCCCAAGCCACCTGGGAGAACATGCAGCCGAGCGCGATCAGCACGAATCTGGTCATGGCGAATCCAGACAGGAGTAGGTTGGGGTGCTGGGTGGGCCGGTGGCCCCTCGCCCCGGGGCAGGGCGAGGGCCGGGGCTAAAAGTTGGAGTCGAAGTCGTCGAAGTAGAAGGTGCCGCCGCCGCCGTCACCGCCGGTCTTCCCGAAGTCAAAGAACACAGACACCTTGTTGAAGTTGTACGACGTGTTCAGCGCGGCGGTGCCCGAGGCCTCGTTGGCGAAGTCGAAGTTCAGCGTCTCCCAGGTCTCCGCCGCGGTGGGGTAGGCCACGGTCTCTACCGAGCGGGTGGGATCGCTGGCGTCTTCCACCTTGAGCCGCACCTCGATGCCCGCCCGAGGCGACCAGACGCGCAGGGTGAACTCGGTGTCATCAGCGGTGATCGGCAGGGTGGGGATCGAGAAGTTGTCCCCGGTGGAGAAGGTCGTGCCCGCCCACAGCTCGGCGGTGCTCGCCTTGATGACCTTGGCGACCTTGTTCGACGAGTCGGTCGGGTCGGCCACGACGGTGGAGTCTTCAGCGCCACCAAAACCCGTGAGCGTGTAGGTGATCGCCCCGTCATCGAAGTTGATCAGCGCGTCGTTGGTGGGGTCGGCGTCGGAGTCGGTGTCGGAGTTGGCGTCCGAGTCGGCGTCCGAGTCGGCGTCGGCATCAGCGTCGGTGTCGCTGTCGGCGTCGGCATCCGCGTCGGCGTCGCCTTCGGGATCCGCGGAGTCGGTGCCGTCGTTGGTGTTGGAGTCTTCCCCAGCGTCTTTGTCACCACAGGCGAAGATAGGAAGTAGAAGGCCGAGAATCAGGAAGCTGCGGGTCATGACATCTCCTCTTTTGGCGCGGTCGCGCCGTGGTGGTCTACGCAGGTGGCGTGCTTTGGTTGCGGGAGAACATGCGCGGATCGGCCAGCGCCGCTTGGAGGACGAGGGTGGCGGCGCCCAGAGCGGTGGCTTGGGGCCCCAGGGCGCTGATGCGGACCTCGGCTTGGGTGAGCGAAGCCCAGAGGGTGCGGGCGCTGATCGCCTCGCGGAGCGGCCGCAGGAGCTGCTCTCCGGCGGCGGTCAGCCCCCCGCCCAACAGCACGAGGGAGGGGTTGAGCAGGTTGAACAGGTTGGCGATGGCCAGGCCCAGGTGGTGGCCGCAGGCCTCGACGACCTCGATGGCGACGGGATCACCCTCAGCCGCCGCCATCGCCACCCCGGTCAGCGTCATGGGGTCTTGGTGCATGACCGAGCTGACCCGGCCCGACCGCACCAGGGCGCGGGTGCGCTCCAAGACCGTGGCCGAGCCGACCATGGACTGCAGGCAGCCGCGCAGACCGCAGGCGCAGGGCGGGCCCGAGGAGTCGATCGCCGTGTGGCCGATCTCCCCGGCGAAGCCGTTGGCGCCGCGCAGGAGCGTCCCGTTGACGATGAGCCCCGCGCCGATCCCGGTGCCCACCTTGATGTAGGCCAGCGTGCCCACGCCCCGGCCCGCCCCCAGCCAGGCCTCGGCCAAGGCGGCGAGGTTCGCGTCGTTCTCTACGGCGACGGACAGGCCCAGCGCCCAGAGAGCCAGGCGCCAGGACGCACCTTCGCCCAGGCGGGCAAGATGCGCTCGGCGAGGTGATCCGGGTCGGCCAGATCGACGGGCGACGGCACACCCAGCCCCGCGCCGACGACCGAGGACAGGCTTGTGCCGGCCTCGGCGATGGCCGCGTGGGTCAGCTCAACCGCCAAGCTCAAGGCGCCTTCAGGGTCGCCTCGCACGTCGTGAACGCGGGTCTGCCATGACAAGACCCGCCCGCGGAGGTTGGTGAGCGCGACGGAGACGTGTGTGGCGCCCAGGTCGATCCCCAAGAGCTTGTACACGGAGTCGTCGTACTGCAGCACGATGGGCGGGCGGCCGCTGGCGGTGGAGGCGACGCGCGCCTCGCGGAGAACGCCAGTACTGATGAGGTTCCCGACGATCTTGGACACGGTGGAGGGCGCTAGGCCTGACTCGCGGGCCAGGTCGATGCGGGAGATCTCACCGGCCTGCCAGGCGAGGTGAAGGATCAGCGACACGTTGTGGTCGCGCAGGATCGCCCCGTCGGCGCGGGTGGATTTGTCAGTTATTTCTTTCGACGAACGAAATATCATGGCTCATCAGACCATGACCCTCCGGGGCCTGTCAAGCGGAGGCCTGAAGTTTTTCGCAGATCGCCGCTTTGCCCGGGCTGATCCCCCCGTGGGCGAGCCCTGCCGCCTCAGCGCCGCGAGAAGACCAGCTCCGATCCGCCCGTGAGCTGCTCATGGCTCACAACCAGCCCCTCCACGGCCTCGCCGTCGAGGCTCACCCCGTCGAGCAGGTGCCCCGCGCCCGTCGCGGTGAGCGTGAGATCCAGCCCCTCCCGCTGAATCCGCACCTCATCAAAACGCGGCGTGAGCAGCACGTAGTCCACCGTCCCGTTCAGCGGGTAGAGGCCCATGGCGGTGAACAGCCACCACGCGCTGAGCGTGCCGCCGTCGTCGTTGCCGTCTAAGCCGTCGTGCTCGCTGGAGTACTTGGTGTCTTGGATCCAGCGCACCCAGTCTTGGCTCAGGCTGGGCTCGCCGAGCAAGGTGAAGAGGGGCGCGAAGCAGAGGTCGGGCTCGTTGCCGTGCCAGTAGTAGACGTCGGGGCCGATGGTGTCGGGCTCGCCGTCGCTGAGCTCAAAGAGCTCGTTGAGCTTCGCCGCGGCGGCGGCCTCGCCCCCGAAGGCCTGGGCGAGGGCGGCGGGGTCTTGGGGCAGCATCCAGGTGTACTGCCAGGCGTTGCCCTCGGAGAACGCCTCGCCCCACACCTCGTCCTCCAAGGGCGCCCAGCTGCCATCGGCGTAGCGGCCGCGCACAAACTGGCTCTCGGGGTCAAACACCGCGTCGTACACCTTGGACTGGGCCATCAGCGCCTCGGCCTCCTTGGTGTGGCCCATCGACGCGGCCCACAGGGACATGGCGTGGTCGCTGGTGGCGTGCTCCAGCAGCACGGCGACGCTCGCGCCTTGCTGGTCGTAGGGGATGTAGCCCAAGGTCTGCGTGGAGCGTAGGCCCTCCCGGGCGAAGGCGCTGTCGGGATCGAGGGCGCGGGCGGCGGCGATGGGCCAGATCTCGGCCTCACCAAAGCCGGAGATGCCCTTGAGCGCCGTCTCGGCGAGCACGATCTCCGCCGGGGTGCCCACCATGGTGCCCGACTCCACCGCCCCGGCGGGCCAGCGCGGCAAGTAGCCGTTGGCGAGGCCCATCTGGCTCAAGGAGCGGGCGAAGTCTCGGGCGAGGTCGGGCCAGGCCAAGATCACCAAGGGGTGCAAGGTGCGGTAGGTGTCCCATAAAGAAAAGTCGGTGTAGTAGAGGAAACCATCAGCTTCACGGATGGTGTCATCGACGCCCCGGTAGCGGCCGTCTACGTCGCTGAACAGCGTGGGCATGCGGCGGGTGTTGTAGAGCGCCGTGGCGAAGAGGATCTGGTCGGCCTCGCTGCCGCCGGTGACGGTGAACGGCGCGAAGGCCTCGCGCCACAGGGCCTCGGCGGCGGTGGCGGCGCCGGGGAGGTCGAAGTCGGGGAGCTCGGCCGCGAGGTTGGCCTCGGCCCCGGCGAGGTCCACGGCGGAGAGGCCGATGCGCACCTGCACCTCGGGCACGTCAAACCGGAGGGTGGCGGCGGCGCGGGCTCCGGCGGCGGCGTTGGGATCTTCGGCTGGCGCGCCGTCGAGCCAGGCCTGGGACTCCACCCACGGCGCGCTGAGCTTGGCGACGAACCACACCGGCAGGCCCCGGCCGCCGCGGCTAGAGAGCGAGCCCTCGATCTCCACGAAGCCGGTGATCGTCTGCTGGTCGTCGTGAAGGGTTATCCAGCTCTCGTAGACGCCGTGGCTCGACGAGGTGGTGTGGCCGAGGTCGATGGTCAGCCAGCGCTCGTCGCCCTCCCAGCTCCAGCGGTGGGCGGCGGCGCGGGGGGTGGCGGCGAGCTCCACGGCGCCTAAGCCGGGCAAGGTGACGGCGTAGTAGCCGGGGCGGGCGAGCTCGTCGTCGTGGGAGAAGGGGCGCTGGTAGGCGTCGGGGTCGATGGTCTCGACGTCGCTGAGCATGAAGCCCACGGCGCCGCCATCGGAGACGCCGATGCCCGGCAGGCGGGTGTGGGAGAAGGCCTGGATGTGGGTGTCGTCGTAGCAGTAGCCCGCGCTGTGGTTGAAGCTCAGGCGCGACGAGCCCGTGCGGGTGTCGGGGCCGACCTTCACGAGGCCGTTGGGCGTCTCGGCGGCGGGGGTGAGGCCGCCGTAGCCGTAGCCCAGGCCGCCGCTGCCCATGTGGGGGCGCACCAGCGACACCAGATCCACGGGCGTTTTGGGCTCGGGCGCAACTTCAGGCTCGCCACATGCGAAGCTCACGAAGAGAAGGATCATTCATCCGCTCCATCGGCGCCGACGCGCAGGGGGGCTCTCACCATAAAGCAAGAGCGTATGGACCTGCAAGCCGCCGTTGAGATCGCGCTGAGGCCCAAAGACTGGGGCGAGCGGCTGCGGATGCTGCTGGCCGGGGGCCTCGCGCCGAGCCAGGTCTTGGAGCGTCTGCCGGAGCCGATCCAGCAGGGGCTCTACGGGGAGGAGCCGAACCCGATCCTCGCCCGACGCGCCGCGATCGAGGCCGTCACCCGGGCGCTTACGGCGCTGGTGCGTGAGGGAAAAGCGAAGCGGCGGCGGGCCCAGCTCAAGAACGCCCTGGTGGACGTGTACCGGGCCTGAGCCGCGCGCCTACTTCTTCCCGAACAGCTTGGAGAAGAACCCGCCGATGCCCGCCGCCGGGGCGGACTCTTTGTCTTTCTCCAGCCGCCGCTGCAGGCGCTTGAGCTCCCGCTGGGCGATGGGGTTCGTGGGCTGGAGCTTGAGCGAGGTCAACAGCGCCCGTTTGGCGACCTCAAGCTCGCCCTTGTCGTGGTTCAACATGCCCATGAGCGCCCAGCCGTTGGAGAGCTTGGTGCCGTTCTCGATGCTCACGCGGATGAGCTGCTCGCCCTCGTTCGCGAGCATGTCGTCTTTGCCGTAGTTGAGCTTAAACAGGGTGTAGCCGTAGAACGCGGCGAACTCCATCTCTTCAGGCAGGCGGTCTCGGGCGGCCTTAAACGCCTCGTGGGCCTGGAGGATGCGCCCGTTGTTCAGCTCGCCCAGGCCCAGCTTAAAGTCGTTCTCCGCCGACATGATCTCCTGGACCTTCTCCATGGCCAGCTCGTCTTCGGTCTTTTTGCCGTGGATGACGCGGTCGGTGTACTCGGCGCGTGCGGCCTCGTCGCCGATGATCTCCCAGGCCTCGCTCACCTTGGCGAACACGGCGTTGGCGATCTCCGCTTGTTCCGGCGGCTTGAGCGTCCAGCGGTCGGGGTGGAGGTGCTGGGCGAGGCGCATATACGCCTTCCGCTGCTCGGCGGGGTCGGCGTCCCAGGCCACGCCGAGGCGCTCGAAGTGGTTGGCGGCGCCGTTCACGCGGCGCTGCTCGGCGCGCAGGCGGTCAAGCTCGGGGTCGGCCTCGGCGGGCGGCGCGGCGGGCTTGGCCTCGGCGGCGCGGGGGGAGGCGGTCTCGACGATGACCTTGGGCGTGCTCGCGCCCTGCTCATCGACGCTGATCACCCCAGCGAGCAGGCCCAGGTACACGCCGCGCCGGGCGACCTCGGGGGGCGTCGGGATGAAGTCGAGCACATCGGCGAGGGTGCGCTGGCCGTCCAGGTCCAAGAGCGCGGCGCGGAGCTCCGCGGGGAAGGGGAGCTCGTCGATGCTGACCCCGCCGCCCGCCTTGAGCCGCGGGAAGCGCCCGTCGAGGCCGGCGAGGCGCGCCCGGGCGAGGTCGTCGGGCACGGCGTCGCCCAAGGCCGACCAGCAGGCGGCGAGGAGATCGACGGGTTTGCGGGCGGGCGGGGCGTCGTTGGGGGTGAAGCTCCACTCGCCGTCGATGGCGCGGAGCGCGCCGTGGACGCGGATCACACCTTGCATCCGGGCGAGCTCGTCAGGGCCCACGTCGGGGTGTTTGGCCTCTAAGCTCTCCAGGGCCTCACTCTTGAGGTTCGACTTCGTGGCCGAGAGGCGGCCGCCCTCAAACCAGAAGGTCCACTTGCGGCGGCCGTCGCCACACTCCAGGCGGCCGTTGGCGCGCTGGGCGGCGAGGCTGAGCAGCAGCTCGATGAGGGGAGGGTCGCGGAGGGTGCCGGACTGCATGACGAAGGACTCCAGGCGCGGCCATAGCGTAGGCTTCGCGGGCGGCGCTGGCAAGCGGGGGAGGGTCGAGCGTTGGCCACGCCCTCCTAAGCCCGCGCGCGTCCTCTACGTTCAAGGGGAGCGCTGGCGCGTGAGGAGGAGGTTCGTGGGGGAGGCGACAGGCGCCTGGCCCCCACGAACCTCGGCCACGTTTACCGCCGCCCACCGCCCGAGCGGACGCTGGCCCGCCTGCGCCACCCGACCAAGAGGGCGGCCAAGCTCCACCAGGCGCCGAGGCCCTCGGTCTCGCTGCTGCTGCACGCGCGACCTTTGTCTCCGCTCTTCTCGCCGGTGTCTTCGTCCTCGGGGCAGGCGCCGACGTTGGGATCGGTGTCGTCGCAGTCGTCCGCGCGCAGAAGCCCGTCCTCGTCCTGATCGTCGTCCCGACCATCACAGTTCTGGTCGATGCCGTCGTACCACACCTCAATGGCGTCGGGATGTACGCTCGCGAGGCTGTCATCGCAGTCTGTGTCGTCTTCAACGGAGCCGCTGGGGACCGCGCACAGGTAGCTGCTCTGGGCGGCGTCCCCGTAGCCGTCCCCGTCGGCGTCGACGTAGCTGGTCACGCCCAGGCCCAGCTCGATGTCGTCGTCGTCGCAGTCCTCCGCGTTGCCGACGTAGCCTTCTGGCGCCTCACAGGCGCTCAGGGCGTCTGTGGCCCAGCCGAGGCCGTCGCCGTCGCTGTCCCGGTACCAAAGGGACTCCACCTGCTCGTCCACCTCGGTGTCACAGTCGTTGTCCACCTCGTCGCAGCGCTCCATGGCGCCGGGGTACACGCCCGCGGATTGGTCATCGCAGTCTTCGTTCGAGCTGACATAACCATCGGGCTGCTCACAGGTCTGGGCTTGGGTCAGCTCAGTCCCGTAGCCGTCCTTGTCGGCGTCGCGGTAGAAGGTCGTCGTCACGCCCTCGTCGATCTCACCATCACAGTTCTGATCGAGGTCGTCACACACCTCCAGGGCGTCTGGGTGGATGGTGGCGTCGTCATCATCACAGTCCGTGGAGGCCTCGGTGGTGCCTGTGGAGACCTCGCAGGCCTCAACGGTGTTGGTGCCCCCGAAGCCGTCCCCGTCCTCGTCGATGTAGAAGGTGGAGAAGGCGCCCTCGTCGATCGACGTGTCGCAGTCCTGGTCCACCCCGTCACACTGCTCGGGCGCGCCGATGTAGACGTCCGCGCGGCTGTCGTCACAGTCCGTCGAGGTCGCCAGATAGCCCGTGGGCGCGCTGCACGCCTGGGTGGTCTCTGTGCCACCGGAGCCGTCGGCGTCGGCGTCCCGATACCAGGTCAGCAGCACACCATCGTCCACAGATCCATCACAGTCATCATCCACGTCGTTGCAGACCTCGGACGATGCCGTTGAGATTCCGCTGTCATCATCGTCACAGTCTACGGCGTTGGCGACATAACCGGCGGGTGTGGTGCAGGCGCTGACGGCGCTGGCCGCGTCGCCCTCGCCGTCGTTGTCGGCGTCCAGATACCAGAGCACCTCCCCCAAGGCCCCGGCCTCATCGGTGTCGCCATCGCAGTCGTCGTCGATGCTGTTGCAGCGCTCGCTGGCCCCGGGTGAGACGCTGGCCTCGTCGTCGTCACAGTCGGTGGAGGTGCTGGTGGTCCCGCTGGGGGCGGCGCAGACCTCGCGGGAGTCCAGGCCGCCGTAGCCGTCGGCGTCGGCGTCGATGTAGACCGTGAACGAGCCCACGGCCCCGTCCTCGTCGGTGTCGCCATCACAGTTGTTGTCGACGCCATCACACGACTCGGTGCCCGCGGGGCTCACGCTGGCGTCGCCGTCGTCACAGTCACCGTCCTGCTCCACATAGCCGGTGACGGCGCTGGCGCAGGACTCAAGGCTCTTGTCTGCGCGACCGTAGCCGTCGCCGTCCGCGTCGGCGAAGAAGGTGGTGGTCACGCCTTCGTCGGCCGTACCATCGCAGTCTTGGTCCACCCCGTCGCAGAGCTCGGCGGCACCGGGGTGAATGGTGGCGTCCGTGTCGTCGCAGTCGATGGAGTCGGAGTGGCCGTCGCCGTCGGTGTCGACGTCGTAGCCGTAGAAGAGCTCAGTGACGTCGCTCGACTGCACTAGGACATCGGCGAAACCATCGTCGTTGATGTCGCCTGCAGCCCGGAACTCCTTGCCGAAATATCCACCCACCTTTGACCCATATATTACTACGGGAGCGCTGGTGTTCAGGCCAGCGGCGCCGCCAGAGTAGATGTCCAGGCGTCCTGTGTTGCTGTTGTCTTTCTCGACCGCCACCACCAAGTCGTCGTATCCGTCACCATCTAGATCTCCAACCACCTGAAAATCTGAGCCATAGTCCTCGCCGCTAGCCCCGGTCAGCAGCTGGTCGGGCACCGTTCCCGGACCACTGCTTGACCCAAAATGGACATAGATACGACCTTTGTCAACGTCATAATCGGGCGACCCCACCACTAAGTCATCGTAGCCATCCCCATTCACATCACCAGAGTAGAGCTCAGACCCGAAGTCGTCGCCGGTGGCTTCACCGGTTAGTGTCATCCATACCGTGGTGGAGGGCCCACTCGAGCTGCCGCGAAACAACTTTACGTTGCCCGCTTTTGAGCTGCCGAGGTGCGCGCCAACGGCCAGGTCGATGTATCCATCGCCGTTGTAGTCTCCAAGGGAGATCTCATTCGCGAATCCCTCGATACCAGAATATGTGCGGCTCGCCGTGCTGCCAAGGCTTGCACTTGACCCAGTAAATAGGTACACATACCCCGTGTAGGTGGAGTGGGTGAGGTTTGGGGCGGTGATGAAAATGTCGGAGTATCCGTCTTTGTTTATGTCTCCAGCGGCTGAGAAACCTCCTAAATTGCTAAAGCCGGAGGCTCCACCGATAACCTGCCATTCCCCAGATCCCAAGAGGTCTAACCCCGCGGACGAGCCCAGATGTAAAACCGCAACTCCCTGGCCAAGTGAGCCGCCGTCCTCATCCGTGAGGAGAGCGTCCGCGAATCCATCGCCGTTCACGTCCCCCGCAGCGGTCCAATCGGCGTATTCTACCTTTGTGATGTCCGATCGCAGGCCATGTAGAGGTTCGTCCGACACGCCATCCGCATCACCCAGATACAAAAATCCCCGTCCGGTGGAGTCTACGATACCAATGTCCTGAAAGCCATCCCCGTTCACGTCCCCTGCGGCCTCAAAATCCGTGACTGCGTACGGGAGGTCTTCGGTGAAGGTTTGTGAGGCGCTCGTCGCCAGCCCTGCGCTGCCGCCTAGAAGTACAGAATGGCCAGCATCGAACGAATCGCTTTGGTTTCCGGAAGCGAAATAGAGCAGGTCGTCATACCCGTCCCCGTTGGAGTCGCCTAGCGGGGTCAATCTCCAAAAGTTGTCATAGGATCCAGAAGGGGTGATGGTTGTCTTGGCGACGGAGAACGTGCCAGAGCTTGTACCATAAAACACCTTGAGTTGGCCGTAGGATCCATAGTACGGGGCGCCGACCGCCACATCATCGTATCCGTCATCGTTCACGTCTCCGGCGCCCACCACAGCAGCCCCAAAATAGTCGCTCGCGGCATACCCCACCATAGTGGTCGATGCGGAAGCGGAGATTCCGCTCGTAGAGCCGTGGAAGACATAAGCTCGTCCCGTATAGCTGCTGACCCAGGGTGCTCCAATCACCACATCATCATACCCGTCTGCGTTGACGTCCCCCGCGCCAGCGACGCTATAACCCAGCCTACCCGAGGTAGAGGTTCCCGTCAAAGTGGTGCTCGCCGTGCTCGATGGGCCTGTCGCGGCGCCGTGGTAGATGGTCACTTGGCCCAGACTGGAGCTGTACCCGTATGCGCTTACCGCCACGTCATCATAGCCGTCTCCATTCACGTCTCCTACACCCGCGAGCGCCCTCCCAAAATAGTTAGACGTGGAGGCGCCAGTGAGGGTGGTGGCGGGTGAGCTTGACATTCCGGCGCTGCTGCCCAAGTAGACATAGGCCCGGCCAGTATACGAGTTGTAATAAGGGGCGCCAACGATCAAGTCGTAGTATCCATCGCCGTTGACATCGCCAGCGGACGCGACCTCCGCACCGAAAATCGATGCGCTGTCAGGTGCGCTCAGGACGTTGTCTGCTGATGTGGATAGCCCCCCGGACCCACCCAGATGAATGTAGACATTCCCGGAAACGTTTGAGTAGGAGGCGCCAATCGCTGCGTCATTATAGCCGTCTCCGTTGACGTCCCCCAGCACGGCGAGGCTGGCTCCGAACTGGGAGTTGCTAGACAAACCCTCTAGTCTCTGGCTCGCGTCAGAAGAAATTCCCCCACTGGCCCCTTCGAACAAATACACCCACCCAGTTTGGTTCAAGGCCTTGGGCATAGAGAGAAGCAGGTCGGGATAACCATCCCCGTTCACATCGCCCGCCGCGGCTGCGCTACCATACCCGTCATACGCGCTGGTCAGGAGCCAAGCCGAGCTGGTGTACAGCGGATCCACGGTGATGGGATACTGCGCCCGGTGGTCATCCACCGTCACCACCACCCGCCCGTCCTCTTCCCAGGCCGACGCGGGCAAGGGCTCGCCAAGGGCGTCCCAGGCCGAGACGCCATGCACGCTCCAGGCGCGACCGTCGCTGTCTAAAATGTGCAGGCCGTCGGCGGCGCTGCGCTGGACCGACCCCGTCGGCACACCCACCTCGAAGCGGATGGGGCCTCGCCCCATGGGGGCCTCGTCCACGGTCCAGCCCTGCTCAAGGCCGCTGTTGACGGTGACCCACCACTCGGTCATGTCGCCGTGGTTGTACTCCAGCCGCTGAACGCAGTCGCCCATCGCGTCCTGCTCGGCGCTGCAGGCCCCCAGGGCGGGCGTGGCCGGGCGGACCGTCTCCATGCGGTCGGCGCGCCCCCAGGCGAGGGTCTTCAGGCGCAGGAGCGAGCCGCCTTGACCGGCGGGCTGAACCTCTACGCCGTCCTGGGTGAAGGAGGTCGTCAGCCCCAAGCGCGGGAGCTGGGCCACAAAACGCCCATCGGCGCCGTAGATGGCCCTGGCGCTGACGCCCAGACGGGAGGTGATCTGCTCCTGGGCGCCAAGCTCGGCCTCAGCGGCCTCGGCCAAGCTGGAGTCATCGGGGGAGAGATCGTCGCCAAAGACCGAGTCCAGGGGCGAGGGCCGGGGGGAGCAGGCGACAGACAGCAGCAGGACGAGCAAACCAGGGGACCGTGAAACCACAAGGCACTCCTTCATGGGCGGGTGCGGCAGTATAGATCAGGTTGGGGTGGAGCCGCTACACCGGCAGACACGAGGACCAGCCCCAGCACACGGTCTTGACGAAACACCCCATCGCCGCGCGGCTCACCGAGCTTCTGCCACGATAGGCCCACGCCCCCGCGCGCCCACGGCCACGACCGGACGTGGCGCCGCCGTCGAGATCCCGCCGTTCACCGCGCCAGCGGCGTGGCACAGCCGTTGCAGTTAGTTCAGCGCCGCACGGAGTCCTCGATGCCCCTTCGCCTCCTCGCTCTGCTCCTCACCACGCTCTCCCCCGCCGTCGCCCAGGCCGCCGAGGTCACCGGCGACTCGGGCAAAGGCCTCACCGTCACCAGCGACGACGGGCAGTTCTCGATGAACGTCCGCGGGCGCATTCAGCTCCGCGAGAGCCTCACCACCCCGCCGCCCGGCGACGGGGCGCGGGAGGTCACCACGATCGGCCGCGTGTACACCGCCCGGGTGTGGCTCAACGGGCACACGCTCTCTGAAGACATCGGCTACACCTTTCAGCTCGCCGTGGCGCCGAACGACTATCGAGACGGCACGATCTCCCCGATCTTTGACGCAACCCTCGATCTCAAGCACAACCCCAACGCCAGCCTGCGCGTGGGGCAGATCTTTGTGCCCTTTGACCGCGCCCGCACCATCCGAGAGTTCTCGCTGCAGCTCGCCGACCGGCCCCGCCCGGTGAGTGAGCTGACCTTGGACCGCGACGTCGGCGCGTACCTGTACTCCGACGCGCTGGGCGGCTCCATGGTGGCCTATCGACTGGGTGTGTTCGCCGGAGGCGGCGGCAACGCCATCGCCGAGAAGGCGCCGGGCGGCCTCGCCGTGGCCCGGATCGAGCTTCGCCCCTTGGGCCCCGTCGATGACGACAGCGAAGGGGATCTCAACCGCCGGGAGACCCCGGGCCTCGCCTTGGGCGTCGCCGCCGCCTACAACCTCAACACCAACCGCGCCCGCAGCACCACGTCCACGACCTACACCTTAGGCACCGCCGATTATCTGCACCTCGCGGGCGACGTGGTGTTTAAGTGGCGGGGCGTGGCGGTGATGGGGGAGGCGGTTCTAAGAGACGCGCAGGAGGAGTCGTGGACGGTCACCGATGACGCGGGCGTGGCCGCCACGGAGTACGCCCGCTCGGGCTGGGGCTGGCTGGTGCAGCCCTCTGTGATGATCACGCCCAAGGTAGAGCTCGCCGGGCGAACCAGTCGGCTCTACGCCTTTGAGGGCACCGACCCCAAATACGTCACCGAGACGGAGACCTTGGGCAATGAGCTCGCCGCCGGGGTGAACTATTACCTCAACAAGCACCGGTTTAAGGTGCAGGGCGGCTGGACCGCGCGGTTTGGCGAAGACTTCAGCCAGGCCCAGCACACCGGGCAGGTGCTCGTGGACGTGATGTTCTGAGCGGGGACTCCCAGGTTCAGCCCGCCGGAGCGCGGCCTTGAACGCCGGGCAGCTCGATGCCGCGCAGCTCTTTGTACAAACGCAGGGCGTAGCCGTCGGTCATGCCGCTGAGGTAGTCGGTCACCCGCAGCAGGCGACTGTACGCCGACTCCCCAACCGCCCGAGGCTGCAGACGCATGAGCTTGAGCGCGCGTCTTTGGCGACCGTCGGGCGTGATGGCCAGAGCCGCCGGGGCGAAGACCTCCAACAGACCGCCGAGCACCTCGTAGCCGGCCAGCTCCACCCGCAGCACCTCCGGGGCCTCGTAACAAAGCCGCCGAGAGACCTCGCTGATCTCATCCAAGGTGGCCTTCGCGGGGATGAGCCCGGCGAGGGGCTCGCCTAGGGTGCCCTCCAGCAGGGCGTCGTGGTGCTCGATAAACGCGGTGACGAGCTGCTCGACGAGCTTGTTGATGGCCCTCGCGCGCAGGTACGCGACGCGCTCGCGAGGGTCGGAGAGGCTCATCTGGGGCTGGCGACCGTGGGCCTTGATGAGCAGGGCCGAGAGCCGCTCCTCGCCGATAAACCCCAAGGTGTAGCCGTCCTCTAAATCGAGGATACTGTAGCAGATGTCGTCGGCGGCCTCCACCAGATACGTCAGCGGGTGCCGAGCCCAGGCTTGATCCTCTACAGTGAGCAGGCCCAAGCCCTCGGCGACTTGGGTGAACGCGGCGTGGTCGGCCTGAAAGTAGCTGAACTTTTTGCGGGAGACGTGTTTTTTGTGCCCGGCGTGGCCTTTTTTGCGGTGAATCGAGGCCTGGGGGTACTTCGCCACGGCGCCCAAGGTGGCCAAGGTGAGCTGCATCCCGCCACGATCTTCGCCGTACATCTCTAGGCGGGTGACCACACGGAAGCTCTGGGCGTTGCCCTCAAACTGCTGGAGATCCATTCGTTCGGCGTCGGACAGCTCGGCCAAGGTGGCCGCGCCGTCGCCCCGGAACCACGAGGCGATGGCGTCTTCACCGGCGTGGCCGAAGGGCGGGTTTCCGATGTCGTGCATCAGGCAGGCCGAGGCCACGATGTCGCCCAAGGCGCTCGCCGCCACGCCGCCCAGGTCCACACCCTCCGCGAGCAGGCGCTCTCCGGCCCAGGTGCCCAGGGTGCGGCCCACGGAGGCCACCTCGACGCTGTGGATCAGGCGGTTGTGGATGTGGTCGTTCGCGGGCATCGGGAACACCTGCGTCTTGTCGAGCAGGCGGCGGAACGGCAGAGAGAACAGCACGCGGTCGTAGTCGCGCTCGTAGCCCCGGCGGTCGTGGGCTTTGGGCTGGTGCTCGGCGCCCAAGCGGGTGTTGTTGAGCAGCTCGGGCCAACGCATCGGCATAGACTCTCCGTCCGCGGCTGGGCCCCGTAACCCCTTCGCCGCGCAACCTTCACGGCCCCTGCGCATCACTACGGCACGACCCAACCCCAGGCGCGTTTGCCCCGGAGGTGCTCATGAACCCTGTCCTGCAGACCTTCCCCCTCGGCGGCCCGCCGTGGCCCACCCTCGATCCGTTCTTGTTCTGCGTTCACCACGTCGACGCGTACCCCCGCGGCGACGGCCAGCTCGCCCCGGCGGCGCCGCTCACCGGGCGGCAGATCGGCCAAGACTTCGGCGGAAAAGACGGCTGGAGCATGTACCACGGGCGCCGGGTGCCCGGGTTCCCGCAGCACCCGCACCGGGGCTTTGAGACGGTCACGGTGACCCGCCAGGGCTTCATCGACCACGCCGACTCCATGGGCGCCCGGGCCCGCTACGGCCAAGGCGACGTGCAGTGGATGACGGCGGGCAAAGGGGTGGTTCACGCCGAGATGTTCCCGCTGCTGAACACCGAGGCGCCAAACCCCGCCGAGCTGTTCCAGATCTGGCTCAACCTGCCGGCCAAGAACAAGATGGTGCCGCCCCACTTCACGATGTTCTGGAGCCAGGCCGTGCCCCAGGTGGCCCAAAAGGACGAGAACGGGCGGTTCAGCACGCTCACCGTCGTGGCTGGGGCGTATGGGGAGGCGCGGCCCCCGGCGCCGCCGCCGGACTCTTGGGCCGCCGCCGCCGAGGCCGAGCTGGCGATCTGGACGCTTCGGATGGACGACGGCGCCCGCTTCACCGTGCCCGCGGCGAAGCCCGGGGTGAACCGGATGATCTACCTCTTCGCCGGGGACGGCCTCGGCGTGGGGGAGGTCAACCTGCCCCCTCGCCACGGCGCGCGGCTGCAGGGCGACGCCGAGGTCACCCTCGTCGCCAAAGGGGCCGTGGAGCTGCTCTTGCTCCAAGGTCGCCCCATCGGTGAGCCCGTCGTGTCGTATGGGCCCTTCGTGATGAACACCACGGCCCAGATTCAGCAGGCCTTCCGCGACTACCAGACCACGCAGTTTGGCGGCTGGCCTTGGCCCGATGACGGCCCGGTGCATGGCCACGACGCCGCGCGGTTCGCCGTTCACGCCGACGGCAAAGAGGAGCGGCCCTAACCGAGCCTCAGAGCCCCGCCCGGGACGCGGCCACGATCGTCACGTCCCGCACCCCGGCGGCCTGGGCCGAGCTGAGCGCCTGCCGCAGCAAGGCGTAGGGCAGCTCCGCGTCGACGCGGATGTGCAGCGGCGCGTCGGGGTCGGCGGCCAAGGCCGTCACCAGCTCGGGGATCACGGCCTCGTCCCGCGCCAAGGCGGCCTTGGTGGAGGTGAGGCGCGCGCCGTTGAGGCTCAGCTCCCCTTCAGCGAGATCGAGGCGCCGGGCCACCCCCACCGGGGTCTCCTCGACGCTCAGGGGGAGCTGAAAGCTGGGATCATCCGGGCGCACGGGCGGATCCGTAGACCAGGTGCGCAGCAGAAACACGAGCAGGATGGTCAGCACGTCCACCATCGGCGCCAAGGCCGCGTAGAGCGGGTTCGTGGCGCTGGACACGGCGCGCAGAGGGCGAAGGCCGCGCCTCATGGGGTCTCCGGCGGCGCGTCGGTGAGGGTGGCGAGGCTCAGCTCGGGGAAGAGCTCGCCTTGGGCGTCGGCCCGGGCGGCGTCCATGAGCGCCACCACCGTCTGACCGGGCAAGGCGTCGCTGGGGCGCAGGGTGAGCTTGCGGCGGGTGGTGTCCAGGGCCTTGAGCGCGCGGAGCTGGGCCTGGAGCCCGGCGAGGTCGGCCTCACCGCGCTGGCTGGGCAAGCTGACGGCGAAGGCCTGGGTGTCTCCGGCGCTGGTGATGACGTCCGCCCGGCGCACCTGGGCGAGCACCCGCAGGCCCTCGGGGCGGGCCTCGATCTCCACACGCTCCACACGGCCCGGGGGCTCGGGAGGCAAGAGGCCGCCGAGCTCAGGCAAGCTCAGGGTGAGGCCCACGAGGCGCTGGGTGGAGGTGGTCAACAAGAGAAACGGCAGCAGCAGAAACATGAGCGCGATGACGCTCAGGAGCGCGGGCCGAGGATCGGCTGGGGCCGGTGGGGCCTTGGGGATCAGCCTTCGGATGAGGGCCTCCGAAGCGCCAGGGCGACGAGCCCCGCCGCGGACTCGATGCGCGCGATGTGCCGGCTCACCACGCCCTCAAACCAGGCGTGCAGCGCCAACGACGGGATGCCCACCATGAGGCCCCAGGCCGTGGTGGCCATGGCCGCGGAGATGCCTTCAGAGAGCCGCACGGAGCGCTCCCCCGCCGTGGCGTCGCCCAAGGCCGAGAACGCCAGGATGAGCCCGTAGACCGTGCCCAGGAGGCCGATCATCGTGGCGAGGTTGGCCACCGCGCCCAAGGCGCCGATGCGGCGGCGCAGCCTGGCCTCGGCCATCGCGGCCTCCGCGCCCATGGCCTCCCAGGCGGCCTCCGGGTCTTGTTCGGCGGCCCCGGCGGCGATCACCGCGCCCACCGGGGTGCCCGCCGTCGCCGCCGCCGCCTCGGCCAAGGCCCCGCGGCGCAGGCGCGCCTCGACGACGTCTTGGGGTGAGCGCCAGCGCCACAACAAGAGCACCCCGCGCTCGATCGCCACGGCGACGGAGAAGGCCCCCAGCGCCGTGATCACGACCATAAAGACGCCGCCAGGGCCGGAGAACGCGTTGAGCAGAGTGTTGAGCATGCAGCCCTCGGGATGCTCATTCCTTGCACGGTGATGGGGATCGATGCAAACTCCAAACGAACGGAGCCCCCCAATGAGCACCCGCCGCGTCGCCCCGTTGAGCCTCCCTCTGATCCCGTGGTTGGGTTTGGTCCTGAGCGCCTGCTCGGCGGACAGCCCTGAAGATTGTGCGCGTCTGCCCGAGGACTCGGCGCAGCAGTGCTACATCGACACGGTGATGGCGCTGTGGGCCACCGACCCCGCCGCCGCCGAGGCCTGGCTGCCCAAGCTCACCCCGGTCACCCGGGATTACCTGCTGTACACGATCACCCAGCAGCACGAGCCGAACACCCTGCGCCTGTGCAAAGAGATCGAGAACCCCCAGATCGCCGAGACCTGCACCAAGTTTGTGCAGCGCCCCCACATGCACCGGCACACGATCCGCGACGAGAAGGGCGGTCCCGAGGGCGAGGGGCTGCCGCCAGAGGGCGGCGGTGGGCCTCCGCCGGGAGGTCCGGGCGCTGAGGGCGGCGGTCCGCGCGGCCCTGGCGGCGGTGGTGGGCCAGGAGGGCCAGGCGCCGGAGGGCCCCGAGGTCCGGGGCGTGGTGGGCCGCCAGAGGGTCGCGGCGGACCGGGCCGTGGTGAGCCGCCGATTCAGGTGCGCCCGCCGCCGCCGGAGACGCCCGCGCAGTGAGCAGAGCGAGGTGCGCGCCCCCAGAGCGACAACGCCGAGCCCGAAGGCCCGGCGTTCGTTGAGGCAGGAGAGCCTCCCCCGCTGATACCCCTCACCGCAAGAGATGGAGGAGACGCTGATTTGCCAGATTGGGTCCGGCGGGGGAGGCTGGTGCTCTCAGGTCAGGTGACGCAAGCGTCAATTGACTCTCTCAGGGTATGCGCATTCCCCCCCGAGTGGCAAGCGTTTTCTTCACTTTTTTTGCGCGAGCGCCGTGCCGCCGGTTTGTCAACCCTGTCCACGCGGTCTTATGACGCGGTGCAGGGCCTCATTCAGCTTTCGCATCGAGAACGGCTTGTGAAAGATCCCCTGCAGCGGCGCCTCGGTGGGGCGCTCGGGGAGCTGGCCTTGGCCTAGGCCCGTACACAAGAACAGGGCGGTGTGGGGGAACCGCTCATGCAGGAGCTCCAGCACGTCCCGGCCGGAGATGCCCGTCATCTGCCAATCGACGATCGCCGCGTCAAAGGCCAGCTCTGCGCGCTCGATGAGCTCGATGGCCTCGTGGCCTGAGGCCGCCGCGACGACCTGATGGCCGCTCCCCGAGAGGTACTCGGAGACGACATGGCGGATCTCGGGCTCATCTTCGACAAGGAGGATTCGCATCTTGGCCTGGGGAGCGGCGCAACCAGCGCGGGCGCTTGTACGTTAGCAGAGTCGCTCCCCCTCAACACCCCCTCCACCGAATGACCGCCCAAGACGACCTCACCGCACGCCTCGCCCCGCTCGCTCGCCGTGTGCGCGCGGCGCGGGGGCTCGTGTGGGGCGCCCGTGCTCTGCCCGTAGGGCTCGGGATCGCCGCGGTGGGGGTGTGGTGGGCGGGGCTCTCTCTGGGCTGGGCCTTGGGCCTCGCGGTGATGATCCCCGGGATCGTCCTCGCCGTCGGTTTGGCTCGGCCCTTGGCCTTGGGGGTGGTGGCGCGTGAGGCCGATCGGGTCTATGCGCTCAACGCCGCCTGCGACACGGCCCTGCACCTGCTCCACACGGGGCACCCCGCCGCCGAGGCCGTCACCTTAGACGCCCTTGACGCCTTGGGCGAGCGCCCGCCGCCGCCGCTCCTGTGGCCCCGATTCTCCCGGGTTGAGCTGGGGGTCATGGCGCTTGGCCTGGTGTTGATCGCCTGGCCCGCCGCCCCCGAGGCGCCCACCGCGCCAGAGGGGCCCGTAGACGCCCAAGAGGTCGCCCTAGATCAGCTTGAGGTGTCGGCCCGGCGGGAGGGTCGCCCGCTGTTGGCCGCCGCCGCGCGTCGGCTCAAAGAGGAGCGCCGCGCCGCCCGCGAGGCGGGGCTGTTGCCGAGAGATCCGCAGGCCGCCGAGGCCCCGCCCCAGGTGAGCCCGCGGCCCATCGAGCCGCCGCTGTCGCCAGAGACCAAGGCCCAGCTCAACGAGGCCCTGGCCTTGGCCCAGACCGCCCAGACCCAAGACGACGCGCTCCTGAGAGAGCTCGGCGCCCTGGTCGAGGCGGAGATCATGGGCATGCTGGAGGCGTCGCCCCTCAAGCTCGGGCTCAACGGCGGAGGAGGGGAGGCGCCCGCGGCCTCGGGCCTGCGCCCCACGGCGCCGATGGGCCCCTCGACGCCCACACCGCCCGGCCAACAGGGCAGCGGCCAAGACCCCTCGATCGGCGAGGCCGCCGAGCGCGCCGGGTATCGTGAGAACGAGATGGGCAGCACCGAGCACGAGAAGGATCACACCTTAGAGGCCAGCTTTGAGCAGATGATGAAGGAGCGCGCCGCCGAGCTCGCCAAGAGCCTCAACGACGCGATCGGCGAGGCCGAGAAGAAGGGCCAGGCCGAGCGTGAGGCCAAGAGCCGCAGCGCCTCCGCGAGCGGCGAGGCGCCCACCCGGACGACCGACCAGAGCGCGCCCGAGGAGGGCGTCGAGACCATGAGCGCCGGGGGCCCCCTCGCCGAGGCAGAGAAGTCCGCCGCCCAGGTCGCCGCCGAGGCCTTCGCCAGCGCCGGGGCGGCCCCGGACCAGGTCCCGGCCTTGACCGCGTCTGGCGACGGGGAAGGCAAGGTCTTGGGCGGCGGCGGCGGCGCGGACGGCGCCAGCGGCGAGTCCAGCCGGGGCCCCGGCGCCCCAGAGACGACGCCCGGCGAGACCGAGCGGGTGAGCGCCCGGTTCAGCATGGGCGCCTTGTCCCAAGAGGAGCGCGCCGCGATCTTCGGCCTCGTCGCCGACAAGTCCGTCGTCACCCAAGGCGGCGGCGAGGCCCTGGACGAGCGCTTCGACGGCTACTTCGAGGAGGCCGAGCGCGCCTTGGCTGAAGAGGAGCTGCCTCCGCTCATGGAGGGCCTCGTGCGCGCCTACTTTTTAGGTCTGAAGGAGACCCCGTGACCCCAGCCGAGTTTCAGCGCCACTTTCACGCCGTCCGCGCCGAGGTGCAGCGGGTGATCGTCGGCTTAGAGCCCGTCATCGAGGGCGCGCTCACGGCCCTGTTCGCTGATGGCAACGCGCTCTTGGAGGGCAACCCCGGCCTGGGCAAGACCCGGCTGGTGCGGGCGCTCGCCGAGGCCCTGGACCTCAAGCCGAGCCGCATCCAGTTCACCCCGGATCTGATGCCCGCCGACGTCACCGGCACCCACCTCGTCGCTGAAGACGCCCAGGGCCGCAAAGAGCTGGTGCTGCGCCGGGGGCCGATCTTCGCCAACGTCGTGCTCGCCGATGAGATCAACCGCGCCACGCCCAAGACCCAGTCGGCCTTGCTGGAGGCGATGCAAGAGCGGCAGGTGACGCTTCTGGGCGAGACCTGGCGCCTGCCCGAGCCGTTCATCGTCATCGCCACCCAGAACCCCCTGGAGATGGAGGGCACCTACCCCCTGCCCGAGGCCCAGCTCGACCGCTTCTTGGTGAAGCTGCTCTTGGAGCTGCCCACGGAGGATCAGCTCGTGGAGGTGCTCGGGCGCACCACGGCCACGGGCGGAGACGCGCCGCGGCCGGTGCTCGACGCCGCCGGGGTGATGGCGATGCGCGAGGCCGTGCGCCTCGTGCCCGCCGCGCCGGAGACGCTGCGCCTCGCCGCGCGCCTGCTGCGATTTACCCACGCCGACACACCCGGCGCCCCCGACGCCGTGCGGAAGTACGTGCGCTTTGGCGCCTCGCCCCGTGGGGTGCAGGCCATGGTGCTCGCCGGGAAGGTGCGCGCCTTGGCCACCCGGGGCGACGCCCGGCAGCCCGTGCTCTCCCCGGAGGACATCGTCGCCGTCGCGGTGGACTGCCTTCGCCACCGCGTCTTGCTCAACTTCGACGGGGAGTCGGGCGGCATCGACCCGGCGAGCCTCGTGCGTGAGGCCGCCGAGGCCGCCACACGCTCGTTTCGAGGCCGCTAGGTGGACCTCCCCGCCGAGCTTCTGGCCAAACTAGAGCTGCTGCGTGTCGCCACCCGCCGGGCTCACCCCGGTCGGTACGCGGCGCGCACCCGCTCAAAGAAGCTCGGCGTGGGCGTAGACTTCGCCGATCATCGGCCCTACACCCCCGGCGACGACCTCAAACACGTCGATTGGACGCTGTACGGGCGCTCGGGGCAGCTCATGGTCCGCCTCGCTGAAGAGGAGACCGAGCTCAACGTGCACCTGCTCGTGGACCGCTCGGCCAGCATGGGGCTCACCGTGGGCGCCGCCCGTGGCGACGACAAACGCGCCGTCGCCCAGCGTGTGGCCGTCGCCATCGCCTATGTCGCCCTGTGTAACCTCGATCAGGTGCGCCTCTGGCCGTTCGCCGGGGCCTTGGGGCGGCCGCTGGCCTTGGCCAGAAAACGCGCCGAGGTGGTGCGCGCCTGGACGTTCTTGGGCGAGTCCCAGCCCCCGGCGGGCACCGACACGCTTGGCGCCACCCGCCAGATGATCGCGCTCGGCCCCGCCCGCGGGGTGGTCGTGCTGGTGAGTGACCTGCTCGATCCGTCGTGGCTCGCCGCGGTTGACCTTCTGCGCCATGAGCGGTTTGACGTGGCCGTGGTCGCCATTCGGAGTCCGGGTGAGCTGGCGCTGCCGCTGGACGGCGAGCGGTTTGACCTCGTGGACGGCGAGACGGGGGCTGTTCTCTCTGGGGTGAGCCGGGGGGAGCTGACCGCCGCCCGGGACGCCGCCCGGGCCCGCTGGGACAAGGTCGAGGACGACTGCCGCCGCCGGGGCGTGCCCGTGGCCCGCACCTTGACCGGCGATCCGACGGACATGGAGGGCCTGCTCCTCACCCTGCTTCGGGGCCGGGGTGTGCTGCGATGAGCCTGTGGCCGCTCCTCGACCCTGCCCGCGCCGCGGCGCTGTTTGTGGCCTGCGCCGCGCTCATCACGCTGTGGTTTCTGCTGCGGCCCAGGGCCCGCCGGGTGATCGTGCCCAGCCTCGCGCTGTTTGAGCTCGACGCCAAGACCCACCGCGACCCCCGCTGGCGGGAGCGGCTGGCGTTGTTGCTCCAGCTTGTGGGCGCTGGGCTTTTGTGCGGGGCGCTGGTGCGTGAGGCCGCGCCCGAGGCCGCGCCGGTCGTCGTTGAGGGCGTCGTGGAGGCCTTCGTGGTGGACCTCTCGGCGTCAATGCGCGCTGAGGGCCGCATGGACGCCGTCCGCGCCGCGCTCGCGGCCAAGCCCGAGAACGCCATCGTCACCGCCGGGGAGCGCCCCCGCCTCGTCGCGCCGCCGGGGCTCACCAAGGGCCGCCACGACGCCGTGCTCGCCGCCCTGAGGCCGGGTTGGGGCGGCGCGGAGCTCCTCGGCGCGGCGCGCCTCGCCGAGTCCTATGGTTACCGGCCGATCGTGCTCAGCGACGGCCCGGCGCCCGACGGGCTGGCGGGGCAGATCGTCGGGGAGGGTGGGCCCGACGCCGCCGTGGTGAACGTGAGCGCCAGCGCCGGGGTGGGCCTGCCGCCAGAGCACAACGTCGCGATCATCCTCCAGAACCAAGGCCCCGAGCGCCCAGCGCGCCTGAGCATCAAGACCGACGAGGGCCCCCTCGGCGAAGAGACGGTGACCTTGCCCGCCGACGGCCGCCTGCGCCGGGTGTATCGGGTGCCGCCGTCGTCGAGCGCCTGGGTGCGCGCCGTGATCTCCGCCGAGGGCGACACCTTGCCCGAGAACAACACCAGCGCCGCCGCCCTGCCGCCCCTGCGCCCCGCCGTCGTGTGGTTGGTGACCCCGGGCAACCGCTATCTGCTGGGCGCGCTCAAGCTCTTGCCCGGCCTCACGCTCAAGGTGTTCTCCCCGGCGAGCGCGCCCAGCCCGGGCGACGACGTAGACCTCGTGATCTACGACCGCGCGGCGCCCAAGGCCACGCTCAACGCCGATGTGTCGGCGGTCTACATCGACCCCCCCGCCGGGCGTGGGCCGATGCCCCTGGGGGAGCGGGTTGAGGATCCGACCTTCACCACCTGGGATCTCACCCACCCGCTCTTCGCCGGGGTGTCGTTGCGCCGCTTGGAGGTGCAGGCCGTCTCGACGGTGCGGGCGCCGGCGGGGGCGCGGGTGCTCAGCGCCACGGCGGCGGGCCCGGCTTGGGTGGTGCGTGACGCGGCGCCGCGGGCCCAGGTCTTGGGTTTTGACCTCACCCGCTCGGATCTGCCCCTCACCGTGGCCTTCCCGCAGCTCGTCTACAACTGGGTGATCTGGGCGCGCCAGGGCCGGGCAGGGGAGGCGCCGCCGCCGTCGGTGAGCGCCGCCGAGGGCCTCACGGTGAGCCCAGGGTTAGGCGCCGAGGTCACCCGCCTCGACGTGCCCGACGCGCCCACCCTCACCGTGCCCCCGGGACAGCGTCGGGTGGAGGGCCTCGCGCCAGGGGTCTACGCGGTCTTGGATGAGGCCGGGGAGCGGGTTCAGGCCGTGTTGTTCCCCGAGGGTGAGCTTGGCCGGGCCGACGTTGGGCCCCCGGTGACGCTGGGGGACGCGGCGCCGCCCGCCGAGGCGTCGCCGACGCCGCGCTGGCTGTGGCTCGTGTTGGCGGTGGTGGTGGTGCTCGCCCTTGAGCAGCAGGTGGCGCCCCGATGAGCCCCGAGACCCTCCTCACCTGGGCCGAGCTTCGCGCGGCGCTGGCGGACCCAGAGACCCTCTGGCTCCTCGGCGACGCCCGCCCGCTGTGGCTCATCCCGGTCTTGGCCCTGCTCGCCCTGGGCCTGCCCGCCGACCGCGCCTTGGCCGCCCGCGGGCGAAACTTGGCGGCGTTGTCCCTGCGTCTGGTGACCCTGAGCCTGCTGCTGTTCGCCGTCGCCCAGCCCCGGATTCAGCGCCGGGTGCCCGATCTCGCCGTGGTCATCGCTGAAGACCGCAGCGCCTCGATGAGCCCCGCCCGCCTCGACGACGCCCGCGCCCTCGCCGCCCGCGTCCGCGCCGGTCTGCCCGAGGGGGTGCCCGTGGTGGAGGTCTTCGACGCCCCCGCCGAGGCCACGGACCTCACCGCGCTCCTCCAGCGCGCCGTCGCCGCCGCGCCCAGCGCCCGAACGCGGCGTGTGTTGTTGTTGACCGACGGCGCCGACCGCCACGGCGGCGCTGAGGGCGACGCCGCCGCCCGCGCCGCCGCCTTGGCCGGGGCCTCTGGGGTTCAGCTCTACCCCGTGCCGCCGGGCCTGCCCGCGCCGAACGGGGCGGTCACCGGCCTGGTTGTGCCCGACGGCCTCCGCGGCGGCACCTCCGCCCAGGCTGAGGTCACCCTGCACCTCACCGAGCCCGCCCAAGGCGCGCTGAGCCTCACCGTGGCCGGCGTCGAGCGCGCCCGGCGCGACGTAGATCTCCCCGCGGGCGACCACACCCTCACGATCCCGTACACCGCGCCCTCGCCGGGCCTGCACCCCGTCGAGGCCCGGCTCAGCCTGATCGGCGACGCGTGGCCCCAAGACGACGCCCGCGGCGGCTGGCAGCGCACCGTGGGCGAGGCCGAGGTGGTCCTGTGGGGAGATGGCGCCGAGGCCCTGGCCCCCAAGCTCAGCCAAGGTGGCCTCAAGGCGCGGGTGAGCGCTGAGCTGCCCAAAGCGCTGCCCGAGGGCTCCACCCTGTTCATCTTGTCCCCGGCGCTCGACCGCTGGCCCGCCGAGCAGCACGCCCAGGTGGCGGAGCTCGCACGAATCGGCGGCGTAGACGTCGTGCTCAGCGGCGGTCGCCGCGGCCTGGCCCTCGACGAGCCCCACATGGAGCCCTTGGCCCGGGCCCTGCCGGTGATCCTGCCCGAGCGCCGCCGCCGGGAGCCGCCGCCCCTGGCCGTGATCTACCTCATCGACCGCAGCGACAGCATGGCCCGGTCGCAGAAGCTGGAGCTGGCGATCTCCGCGGTGCGGTCGAGCGTCGACATGTTGCCCCCCGAGGCGCGTGTGGGCGTCTTGAGCTTCTCCGACGCCCCGGTCTGGACGGTGCCGCTCACCCGGGCGAAGAACGCCGCGGCCATCAAAGAGGCCGTCGGCGCCTTGACCGTCTCCGGCGGCACCCAGATCTACCCCGCCTTGGAGGAGGCGTTCACGGCCCTCTCGGCCACGGACGCGACGCTCAAACACATCATCCTGCTCACCGACGGCGTGGGCCTCACCCGCTACGACCAGCACCTGAGCCTGATGTCGCGCATCCAGGGCTCCACAGTGACCCTCTCGACCATCGCGCTCTCCCCGGAGGCGGCGCGCAAAGAGCTGGAGATCGTGGCCACCTACGGCAAAGGCCGCGCCTGGTACGCCGAGCGCGCCCAAGACGTGCCCCAGATCTTCCTCGACGAGACGCTCAACGTCCTGCGCCGCAACCTCACTGAAGCCGACGACCGCGCCCGCCCTGTGCCCGGCAGCCCCCTCGCGGGCAGCGTGGACTGGGCCTCGGCGCCCTTGTTGGCCGGCTGGAACGAGTCGAAGGCCCGCACGACCGCGGAGCTCGGCCTCACCCTCGGCGCCCTCACCCGGCCCCTGTTGACCTCTTGGCGTTACGGCTTGGGGAGCACGACGGTGTTCTCGTCAGAGCTCGGCGGCGGCTGGGGCGCGGGCTGGCTCACCTGGCCGTCCCTGGATCGTTGGCTCGTGGAGCTGGTTCGCGCCGTGCGCCGCCGCCCGCCCGACACCATGATCACCCTGCAGCTCCGCGCCGACGCCAAGGCCGCCCAGCTCACCGTGCTCACCACCGACCGCCTGGGCAGCCCCCGCGAGGGCGTGAAGGCTGAGGCGCTCGTGACCGGCGCGATGGGCACCACCCGCCTCACGCTCATCGAGGAGGCGCCCGGTCGGTACGTCGCCGAGGCGCCCTGGGACGGCGCCTTGTGGGTGGAGGCGCGCATTGATGGCCTAGAGGGCACCCCGGCGTCGGTGGCCCGGGGTCAGGTGGCGCCGCCGCCGCCTCTGGAGCTCGATGGGCCGCTCTCGAACCCGGCGCTCTTGGCGGAGATCGCCGCGGCGTCGGGCGGGGAGGTGCTGCCCGACGCCCTGAGCTTCGCCACCGAGGGCGTGCGGGAGCGTGTGGAGCGGCGCGGGGTGTGGCCGTGGCTGGTGCTGGCGGCGCTGGCGGGGCTGGTGGTCGAGCTGGGGGTGCGGCGGGTGCGGGTGGGGTGAGGGCGCGCGGCAATTTTTTGCCGGATGTGTGGGCGTATCAGACAGAAGCCGCTCGTGGTACTGCCGTCGCAGACGGCGCGCGAGCGGCCTCTCGATCAGTCTACGGAGGCCATATGGCCAACCCCCTGCTGCCCCACGGCCTTCACCAGAAGGCCGCGCTCCTCGTGCTCGTCGCGCTCGTCGCCCTCTCCGTCGTCGTGGTGGTCACCTCTCGTGGCTGCCGCGATGTGCAGATCAACGGCAACGACGTGAAGATTAATCTCAGCACATGACTCTTCAGCGCGCGGGGTGGGCCCTTGGGCTCACCCTGCGCCGCTCGCGTCGTGCGTCGGCGAAGTTTGGATCGTGGAGCGCCGCCCGCGTCGTGCGTCGGCGAAGTTTGGATCGTGGAGCGCCGCCCGCGTCGTGTGTCGGCAAAGTCTGGATCCTGGCTCGCCGCCCACGTCTTGTGTCTGCGGAGTTTGGATCCCAGCGCACGCCTCGCGTCGTGCGTCGGCGAAGGACGCCGCGTCGTGCTCGGTCTGGATCCCAGCCCGCCACCCGCGTCGTGCGTCAGCGAAGTCTGGATCCCAGAACGCCGCTGGCCTCGTGCGTCAGCAAAGTTTGGATCCCAGCGCACGCCTCGCGTCGTACGTCGCCCCTGCCGGGATCCCGAGCCGCCGTCCGCCTAACGCTCAAAGCGCGGCAGGTTGTCGCGCACGGTGTCTTCTCCCTCGTTGAACAGCAGCTCGCGGATGAAGAAGCGGTAAGCCGGGGCGAAGGCGCGCTCGGCGGTCTTCACGGCGGCGGAGAGGGTGTCGCGGGCGGCGTCGGCGGCCTCCTCGGCGCGCACGAGGCGCTTCATCTCCTCGTGGGCGGCCTTGAACTCCTCATAGGCGTTCTTGGGCAAGGAGAGGTCGGCGCGGGCGTCGGTGAGGGCGAAGAAGCGGTCCAGCGTCGCCACCTGATCGGCGTCGGGCCGCGCGAAGAGCAGGTTCGGGGCCTCGCCGCCCCAGCTCTGGCGAAGCTCGCCGAGCACGGCCTCGCCGCCCTCGCGGTACTTCACGGCCTGGATGAACGCCATGCCTTTGCGGTCGCAGGCCGTATCGGCCACGTCCCGGGCGGCGCGGGCGGCGTCTTGGGCGCTGATGCCCGCGCGATGGTTGGCCACCGCGTCCACATACGCCCGGGCGAGGGCCTCCAACGCGCCCTGCACCCGCGCGACGAGGGCGGCGGGGGCGCTGGGGAGGCTGAGGAGCGCCAAGAGCGCCTCGGCCACGATCAGGAACTCTGCCGCCGAGCGCGGGTAGTACGAGAACATCGTCGTTGATCCTCCGCTGTGGTTGTCGTAGACGGCATGAGCGTAGGAGCTGGGGCGGGGAGGGGTCAAAGGGGAATCGTCAGAAACTTGTCAAGGGTGCTCGGCGGGGCGTTGGCGTGCTTGGGCTGATAAGATGCGCGGATGCTCAAACAGGTCCAGCTCAAGAACATCAAGTCCCTCGCGGACGTGACCATCGACCTCGCGCCGTTTACCGTGCTCGTCGGGCCCAACGGGTGCGGGAAGTCTACGGTGTTGGATCAGGTGGACCGGCTGTGCGTCGCGTCGCGGCCGATGCCGGTGCGCCAGTACTCGATCGGGAACCTGCACTACTTCCTTGAGGACGTGGAGGAGGAGCGGCGCAGCGCCGCGGGGATGGGGCGATGCTCTGGCGAGCCCAGACCGAGGACACGGCGCTGCCGTGGAGCTAACCCATGGGGTCTCCCCCTCCTACTTGCGCGTGGCGATGCGGGCGCAAGCCGGTGACCGCGCCGCGCGGCTCACGGATGAGACGGGGTCCGGCAGCGAGGTGGGCTACATGAAGGTGATGGAGCTGCTCGCCGCCAAGTTCAACTGGCGGAGCCTCCGCCTGCGGTTTGACCGTGATGACCTCGCGGCCCCCGCGCCCGTCGTCGAGCGCGTCGACCTGGACCCTTCAGGCTATGGCCTCGCCCCGCTCTTGGTCGACATTCGCCTGAACGACTCCGAGCGGTTTGAGCGGATCGAGCGCGATCTCCGCGCTGTGGTCCCGCAGTTTGAGCGGCTGTACTTTCGCAGAGGGCGCTGCCACGCCCCGAAGGACGGGACGACCGCCGTCGGCTACGCCTTGATCCCTTCCAGGGGAGCGCGTCCCAGCCAAACACGCCAGCGAGGGCACGCTCTTCGCGCTCGGCCTGCTCACGGCGGTCCACGCCCACGAGCTGCCGAACCTCGTGCTCATCGACGACATCGACCACGGCCTGCACCTCTCTGCGCAGTACACGCTGATCAAAGCTCTGCGCGGCGTGATGGCGGCGCGGCCCGAGCTGCAGATCGTCTGCACCAGCCACGCCCCGGTCCTGCTCGACAGCTTCGAGGTGGACGAGGTGCGGGTGATGGCCTTGGACAAGGACGGCGCGACGCGGGTGAGGCCGCTCGCTGAGCTGCCCGAGCTGGCGCGGTATCGCAGCATGGGCACCGGGGAGCTGTGGGCCAACTTCGGCGAGGACTGGGTGCTCGATGGCTGAGCGTCCCCTGCGGATCGCCATTGTCTGCGAAGACAAGGCGCACCTGCACATCATCCAGGCCGTCGCCGACGCCGTGGTCCGGCGCGGCCGCCCGCCGAGCGCCCTGGACAGTGCGGCGCTGGCTTTCTCAAGACGGTCAGCCGACCCGGAAGCTCAAGGACGTATCGCGAGAGCTCCGTGAGAAGCGGATGCCGTCGGGGCGCCCGCGCCATCGTACGCGCCGCACCCAAGGCGCTCCAGAGCGTGACGCGGCGCCGATCCACGCCTGCGAGCTGCTCTGAAGAGCTCGACCTGACGCCCTGATCGTCTCACCGACGCGACAACGCCGGAGACCGCCGCGTCCCCCCGCACCCTCAAACGGCACACGGGCTGCGGCCTCGCCCCCTTCGTCGAGGCCCTAGAGAGAGACTACGCCCCCGCCGTCGTGCCCTGAGCGGAGGGCCCACCCACCACGCTCATCCCCGGCGGCGCCTGACCCGGCACCCCCTGGCTGTTCGCCGCGACGAGCTCACTGCGCTTCACCCAGCCCAAGGGGTTTGGCGCCTCACCTTGGTTCTGCGTGGCCTGGGCCACACGCACGTAGACCTCTTCGCCCTCTTGGCGCTGGTCCAGAATGGTCAGCTCTACGCCCACGGGCACGGGGGTCGAGGGCTCCTTGGGCTGGAGATCTTCGTCGAGCACGAGCGCCGAGGGATCTTGGCAGATGAGGCGCTCACCCTGGCCCTGACCGCCGCCCGGCGCGCCCGGCGCCTGCGCCGTGGGGGCCGACTGCGCGGTCTGCGCCGAGAGGCTCACCGTCGCCGACTCCCCGCTCGCCTGGGCCACGCCCGGCGACTCCACCGCCGGGGCGTCGAGCGCGACGTTCATGCCCCAGCCGCTGTCCACGGCGTCGAGCTGGGGCGCCAAGGCCCGCTCGTTGAAGCTCGCCTCACGCTCGGCGTGGTCCGAGGGGTCGGAGACGCCGCCCTCGGTGGGCAGGCGGCCCTCGATGGCCTGGGCGACGTGGGTGAGCTCGTGCAACAGCAGGCGGTCGCCGCCGGGCGTGCCGGGGCTCAGCTCGCCGCTGCCGAAGAAGATGTCGGTGCCGACGGTGAAGGCGTGGGCGTTGAGCGCCCGGGCCAAGGCGCTGACCTCAGCGCCGACGTGAACACGCACATCGCTGAGATCGTGACCAAGCACAGCGCCGAAGCGCTCGGCCTGATCCGAGGCCAAGGGGCTGCCGCCGCCGAGCATCGTCTCCACCCGGCGCATCACGTCCGGCGGCGCGTCGCCGTAGGCGTGGCGAAACACGGAGAGCGCCGCGCGCATCACGGCGCTGAGGTTGGCCTCAGACGCGGCGCCTTCAGCGCGGGCCTCGGCCTCGACGTCCCCGGTGATGACGTCGTTTCCAAGGGCGCCAGCGTCCAAGCTGAGCAGGCCAAGCTCCATCTGGGCGAGGCCCATCGCCTCCCGCAGCCGCTCCTGAGAGGCGTTCAGCAGACGGTGCTCAGGCGCGACGCCCGCCTCGGTGAGCGCGAGGTCGAGCACGATCACCGGCCCCATGCCGTCGAGCCCCTGCCCCGCCAAGGCCGCCGCGACGAGCGCCTGGCTGAGCGGAGACGCCGACTGCTCGGCCAGCGCCTCGGGCTTGGTCAACACGGCGGCCTGAACCTGACGCTGGGGGCGACGCTGAACGCTGAGGCTCATGGGGGGCTCCACGGGGGTGAGCGGGAGCGCAGAGTATACCGCGGGCCTCGCAGAATCTGACGGCATTTCGTCGGGCCGGACGCCGCTGGGTCGTGCCGCCTGCGCTGGGGCCGCGCCGTCGCCGTTTTTCCCCCTGGCCTCGCCGAGGCCACAGCGCCGGGGCCCCCGGTCCATTAAGCTTGCAGGATGTTCCCGGCCCTCCTCACGCTGATGACCTTGGCCTGTGACGCCCCCGCGCCCGCGCCGCGGAGCTTCGACGACGCCGCGCCGGACACGGTGATCTTGGTGATCGGCTGCACCCTTCGCGCCGATCGCCTGGGCAGCTACGGCAACCCCCGGGAGACCAGCCCCACCCTCGACCGGCTCGCCGCCGAGGGCGCCCGGGTAGAGCAGCTCGTCTCCAACGCGCCCTGGACCCGCCCCGCCCTCGCCGCGCTCACCACGGGCCGCTACCCCCTGAGCCTGGGCATCGACGACCCCAAGCACGGCGGCTTCACCAACCGGGGCCTGCACCCCGACGTCGACACCCTCGCCGAGCGCTTCGCCGCCGCGGGCTACACCACCCTCGGCGCCACGGCGAACCCCAACGCCAACACCGTGTTCGGGCTCAACCAAGGCTTCACCACCTACCAAGAGGCCACGGGCCTGTGGCGCGACGACCGCCGAAAGGTCGCCGGTGAAGACGTCGTCGCGGCTTGGGCCCAAGAGGCCGCCAAGGTCACAGGCAAACTCTTTGGCCAGCTCGTGCTGGTGGACACCCACAAGCCCCTCGCCGAGGCCCGCCGCCAGCGCCTCAGCCTGGGCCTCGGCGCCCTCTTTTGGCCGACGGACCTCGACCGCTACGACGCCGCCCTGCTCGTGCTCGACGCGGCGATCCGCAGCTTGGACGAGGCGCTCGGCGCCATGGGCCGCGGCGGGCGGCTCCTGTTTGTGGTCGGTGACCACGGCGAGGGCCTCTACACCCCGGTGAAGGCCGGAAAAGCCCACGGGCGCTACCTCTACGACGCGAACCTCAACGTGCCCTGGATCGCCCACGGCCCCGGCGTGAAGCCCGGCGCCGTCGTCGGCGGCCTCACCCAGTCCATCGACGTCGGGCCGACGCTCTTGGACCTCGCGGGCCTGCCCCCCTCCGAGCGTATGCACGGGCGCTCCCAAGGCGCGGCCCTGCGCGGCGGCCTCGACGCCGACAACCCCTGGCTGTTCTCCGAGACCTACTTCGGCCCCGAGCACAAAGCCCGGCTCACCACCCCCGAGTGGACGTACCTGCGCAACCACCGCCTGCCGGTGACCTCACCCAAAGGTGAAGAGCTGTACCGCGCCCGCGACCCGCTCCAGGGCGAAGACGTCTCCCACCGCGAACAAGCGGCCCTGCGCGCCTTGCGGGCCCAGTCCGAGGCGCTCCAGGTCCGCCTCACCGCCGAGCAGCAGATCTGGGAGATTCAAGGCGTGAGCGACGAGGTCAAGGAGCAGCTCCAGCAGCTCGGCTATGTTGAGCCTGAATAAACCGGAGGAGACGATGCGTTCCGCGGCCCTCGCCCTCAGCCTGCTCGCCGCCTGCGGCTCGACCGACGACGACGACCCCTGGGCGCCGTTCTCCCCTACACTTCAAGACCGGGTGATCGGCCTCGTCCGCCAAGACGCCCCGCCCGCCGACCCCACCAACGCCTACGCCGAGCGCGCCGACGCCGCGGCGCTTGGGCAGTTCTTGTACTTCGACCCCCGGCTGAGCGCGGGCTATCTCCGCGCCGACGCCCAAGCCAAAGACGTCTCCTGCGCCACCTGCCACGCCGGAGACCTGGGCCTCGCCGACGGCCTCGCCCTCGCCGTCGGCCAGGCCGAGGTCACCCGCAACGCCCCGACCGTGCTCAACACCGCCTTCAACCGCTGGTTTTTCTGGGACGGCCGCGCCGACTCCCACTGGTCCCAGGCGCTGGGCCCCCTGGAGAACCCCTTAGAGCACGGCGTGAGCCGCGAAGAGGTCGTGGCGTTTGTGTCGGATGAGCCCGAGCTCGCCGCCGCCTACACATCCGTCTTCGGCCAGAGCCCCGCCGCCGAGGCCGACCCCGACCGCGTCTTCGTGAACGTCGGCAAGGCCATCGCGGCCTATGAGCGCCTGCTCGTGACCGGCGACGCCCCCTTAGACACCTTCGCCCGGGCCATGGCCGCCGGAGACACCGCGGCGATGTCGGCGGCGCTCTCCCCCGAGGCCCGCGAGGGCCTGGCGCTGTTTGTGGGTGAGGCCCGCTGCCACCTCTGCCACGCCGGGCCCAACCTCACCGACCTAGAGTTCCACAACATCGGCCTGAGCGTGAGCGACGACGGCCTCAAGGACCGCCGCGACGGCCTCGCCGTGGTGCTCAGCGACCCGTTCAACGGCGCCGGGGCCTACTCCGACGACCCGGCCTTCGGCGCCCGCAAGCTCGCCAACCTCAAGGCGTTTGAGGCCGATGACCCCGACGGCGAGCACCTCGACGGCCAGTTCAAGACGCCGAACCTGCGCGCGGTCGCGCTCACCGCGCCGTACATGCACGACGGGCGTTTTGAGACCTTGGCCGAGGTCTTGGAGCACTACAACGAGCTGCCGCCCCAGAGCCTTAGACGGCCACCGCGAAGAGACGCTCCTGCCCCTGGACCTCAGCGCCGCGGATCTGGCGGCGCTGGAGGCGTTCTTGGAGGAGGGCCTCGCCGCGGAGCTGCCCTCGGTGAGCCTGCTCACGGCGCCGGATTCACCGACGCCGTGAGCGGTCGGGCTTAGAGGCCGCCGCCAAACAGCGTGTAGACCTTCCCGGCGCCGTACGCGCCGACGAGGAGGTCCTCAGCGCCGTCGCTATCGGCGTCGATGTTGTGGCTGTTGCGCCCGACGTAGCCATACGAGGTCGTGCCGGTGAAGGTGGCGTCGGCGGCCGTGGCCGAGACGCTGCCCGAGAGCGGCCCGTAGAAGACGTACATCGCGCCCACGGAGTAGGTCGAGCCGCTGTCCACGCCGGTGGCCCCGGCGTACACGTCGCTGTAGCCGTCGCCGTTCACGTCGAGGCCGCCCACGGAGCCGCCGAGGGCGTCGCTCGCCGTCTTGCCGCACATCGTCGCCGCCGCCGCGCTCGTGGCGGCCTTGGCGCCGGAGAGCCGCGTGGACCCGCCGTGGATGAGGTAGGCGCAGCCGACGTCCGTGGTGCTGCCGCTGTCTACACCAACGCCGCCGAGCACGAGGTCGTCATACCCGTCGCCGTTCACGTCCCCTGCGCTCTCTGGGGCCTCGCCGACGTAGTCATACGCCGTCCCGCCGGTGAAGCTCGCGTTGGCGAAGGCGACGCTGAACGAGATGCTCGTGCTCAGGGTGCCCGCCGTCCCATAGAAGACGTAGGCGCTGCCGATGGAGTAGGTGGTGCCGGAGTCGATGTATTTTGAGCCCGCGACGAGGTCGTTGTAGCCGTCGCCGTCCAGGTCGATAGGCCCGGCGATGGAGTGCAGATCGCCCATGTAGTCGCTCGACAAGACGCCGGTGATGGTCAGCTTCGCGGCGGTGGTCACCGTAGACATGCCTGAGAAGCGCGTCGCCGAGCCGGGGATGATGTACACCGCGCCCGCCGAGGAGGCCGGGGAGTCCGTGCCCCAGGCGCCGACGGCGAGCTCATCGTAGCCGTCACCGTTCACGTCGCCGATGAACTTCACGACGTCGCCGAGGTAGTCGCTGGAGGTCGCCCCGGCGAAGCTCGCGTCCAGCGCCGCGATGGAGGTGTTGCCCGAGAGCTTCGCGGCGCGCCCGTACCGCAGGCCCACAAGACCCGCGCTTGAGCGAGACGAGGGGTCGTAGCTATACGCGCCGATCGCGACCTCATCGTACCCGTCGCCGTCCATGTCACCGCCCGCCGCCAAGGCCCGGCCCGCGTAGTCAGTAGCTCACCGCGCCGTCGATGGTCGCGTCGTACGCCGTGGTGACCGTACGATCGGCGGTGAACGGACCGTAGAGGATGTAGCTGCGCCCGGCGGAGGAGGCCGAGCCGACGGTGGTGTTGTAGGCGCCGATCACGAGGTCGTCGTAGCCGTCGCCGTTGAGGTCACCCGCGCCGAGCTCATAGCCGAGGTACGCCGAGGAGGAGGAGTCGGAGAGGGTCACGTTCGCGTCGGTCACCGAGAGGGTGCCCGAGATGCCGCAGCCCATGGCGTCGCCGGAGCAGTCCTCGTCGATGCCGGTGTTGCAGACCTCAACACCATCTGGGCTCACCGCGGCGAGGCTGTCGTCACAGTCGCCGTCGAGGGTGGAGATAGCCGGGAGCGCGCGCAGCATCAGGCCGGTGCCGTCGAGGCCGAAGCCGTCGCTGTCCGCGTCGAGGTAGACGGCGACGCCGTCGCTGGTGTCTACGGAGGGGTCGGCGTCTTCAGTGAGCCCATCACAGTCGTTGTCCAGGCCGCTGTCGCAGACCTCGGTGGCGCTGGGGTTCACCGCGGCGCGGAGGTCGTCGCAGTCGGTCTTGTCGGCGACGTAGCCCGAGGGCGCGTCGCAGGCTTTGGTGCTGTAGCGGCTGCCGCCGTAGCTGTCGCCGTCGGCGTCGGCGTACCAGGTGGAGAGGCCGCTGACGCCGGAGTCGTCGTCGTCGGTCAACCCGTCACAGTCGTTGTCGAGCTCATCACAGGTCTCGGCGGCGCCGGGGTAGATCGCCGCATCAGCGCTGTCACAGTCGCCGCCATCGGCGACGTAGCCCGCGGGCTCTACACAGGCCGTCACCGCAGCCCCGGCGCTGTCGCCGAAGCCGTCGCCGTCGTCATCGGGCAGCCAGGCCGAGCCCTCCCCCGAGGCCAAGGTGTCGTCATCGTCGGTGAGGCTGTCGCAGTCGTTGTCGGCGCCGTCACAGAGCTCGTCGGCGGCGGGGTTCACGTCGTCGCGGAGATCGTCGCAGTCCGTGACGTCGGCGACGTAGCCCGAGGGCGCCTCGCAGGACGAGACGGTGAACCGCGCGCCGCCGTAGCCGTCGGCGTCGCTGTCGCCGTACCAGCGGGTGAGCCCGACGCTCACGCTGGAGTCGTCGTCGTCGATCAGGCCGTCGCAGTCGTTGTCGAGCTCGTCGCAGGCCTCGGTGGCGCCGGGGGAGATGTCGGCGTCGCTCTCGTCACAGTCGCCGCCGACGGAGACCCAGCCCGCGGGCTGGGCGCAGGTCTCCGTGGCGGTGGCGTCGTCGCCGAAGCCGTCGCCGTCGGCGTCGTCGTACCAGGTGAACACGCTGCTGCTCAGGTCGGGGTCGTCGCCGTCGGCGAGGCCATCGCAGTCGTTGTCGAGCCCATCGCAGGCCTCGGTGGCGCCGGGGGAGATGGCGGGGTCGCTCTCGTCACAGTCGCCGCCCACAGAGACATACCCCGCGGGCTGGGCGCAGGACTCGGCGGTCACCGCGTCGTCTCCAAAACCGTCGCTGTCGGCGTCCTCAAACCAGGTGAACACGCTTCCGCTCAGCTCGGGGTCGTCGCCGTCGGTGAGGCCATCACAGTTGTTGTCGAGGCCGTCGCAGACCTCCTCAGCGCCGGGGGAGATCCCCGCGTCCGCCGTGTCACAGTCGCCGCCTTGGATCACGTAGCCCTCGGGCTGGTCACAGGACTCCAGCGGGGTCCCGGCGTCGTCCCCATAGCCGTCGCCGTCCACGTCAGGCAGCCAGGTCGCCGAGGAGCCCTCCTCGACGTCGTCGTCCGCGCTGTCCAAGAGGCCATCACAGTCGTTGTCGGCGCCGTCACAGACCTCCACCCCGCCGGGGAAGGCCGCGGCGTTGAGGTCGTCACAGTCGGTGATCGTGTCGGAGAAGCCCTCGGGGGCCTCACAGGCGGCGACGGTCACCGCGTCGCCTGCGTAGCCGTCCTCATCGGCGTCGCCGTAGAAGGTCTGGGCGTCGATGGCGTCGACGTCGATCAGGCCGTCGCAGTTGTTGTCGAGCTCGTCGCAGATCTCCTCCGCGCCGGGGTTCACCGCGGCGTTGTTGTCGTCGCAGTCCTCGGCTTGGGCGTAGCCGTCGGCGTCGAGGTCGGTGGGCGCGGCGGAGTCACCGCCAGAGGAGTCACCGCCGGAGGAGTCACCGCCGGAGGAGTCGCCGCCGGAGGAGTCACCGCCGGTGATCTCGGTGTCGTCGGGC
>JADKFE010000041.1 GCA_016717595.1 Deltaproteobacteria bacterium
GACGTGATCTTCGCCAGAACGCCCGCCCCCTCACCAAACGCCAAAATCCCAAGCGCCACCTCGGCCCGGGGTAGCGCGGGGCGTGACGCGCTCTACCCCAGAACGCCCGCCCCCTCACCGAACGCCAAAATCCCAAGCGCCCCGACGCCTCATCCGTCGTCGCTCTCCTCCCCCTCAGCCCCGCCGCCCTCCTGCCGCCCTCCGAGCCCGAATCCCCACAACCAGCGCGTGGGTCGGCCCCGCGAGCGGGGGGAGCGGGTCATTCTCGCGGGAGCTCAGGAGGAGTCTGTAGCGCGTGACGCGCGAGAAGACTCCGGATGCGCAGTGAGCCAAAATCCGTGATGGATTTTGGTGAACGTTCCCGCGAGGATGACCCCGAGCACCGCTCGATCAGGGGCCGCCCCACGCGCGTTGAGATCGCCACGACGCTCAACGCCGAGCACCCCCACCGAGAGCCCAACACAGATCGCCACGACGCCCCGACAAGCCGCCCCCCGCCGCCCCACCTCAAACACCATCACGATCAGGGGCCCGCCCCACGCGGGTTGAGATCGCCACGACGCTCAACGCCGAGCACCCCCACCGAGCGCCCAACACAGATCGCCACGACGCCCCGACAAGCCGCACCCCGCCACATCCATGTCGCCACGACGCTCAACGCCGAGCCCCCCACCGAGCGCCCAACACAGATCGCCACGCCCCGACAAGCCGCACCCCGCCGCATCCACGACGCCACGACGCGCAACGCCAACCACCCCGAACCGCCGCCCCGTTCACCGCCCAGCCAGAGCCCCCCACGACGGCGATCCCCAACCCCACACGCCGACGACGAGATCCCCAACACGCCGCGCCCGCGCTCCTGTATGCTCTCCGTCGAAGGAGTCCCGTATGCCCCCACTCTCGAACACCATCCGCGTCGTCGCCGCGGGCGCCGCGCTCAGCCTCTCCGCCTGCGACCGCCAGCGCCAGCCCACGGGCACCGAGCCCCTGCCCCCGCCCGACAACCCCGCCCGCCCAGCCCGGCGACGCCGCGCCGCCGCCACCGCCGATGGTCAACCCGCCGCCGCCCGACCTCTTGCCCACCTGGGAGTCCGTGCGCTCCAGCCACCCCGAGGGCGCCACCAACCCGCCTTCGCCGCTGCTGATCGTCACTGAAGACGGCCTCACCTGCTACAAAGACTGGCGCTCCGGGATGCGGCCCCCCGATCCCCAAGAGGACCGTTACGGCGGCTGGGTGATCTCCGCGCCAGATCCCAACATGGGCACCCAGGTGATCTGCCCCCCCGACGCCGCTGAGGTGCTCGCGGCCTGGAAGGCGCACCAAGAGGAGCTCACGAAGGACACCAAGAAGAAGTGAGCGCCTCCCGCCGCGTGCTGTCCGAGTGGCGAAACCGCGCCGAGGCCGAGTACAGCTCGGCGGCCGTGGCGGCGCGGGTGGTCCACAACCTCATCGCCACGGGCATGCCCCGGGCGCTCATCCACACCGGCCAGCGCATCGTCAACGATGAGCTGGACCACGCCGAGCTGAGCTTGGGCGTCTGGCGCGCCCTTGGCGGCGAGGGTGAGGTGCAGGTAGACGTCACCCGGCTCACGCCGCCGGAGGGGCCGCCGCTGTTGTTGCTCGCTGAGGACGTGCTGCGGGCGTTCTGTGTGGGCGAGACCGTCGCCGTGCCGCTGTTCGCCGCCATGCGGGCGGGGGCCGAGCACCCCGCCGTGCTCGGCGCCTTGGAGCGCATCCTGCGCGATGAGGCCGTGCATCGGGCGTTCGGGTGGGACGCCCTGGAGGCGCTTGTGGCCTTAGACCCAGCCGGGGTGCCGCCGTTTATGGCCCAGCGGCTGCCCGAGGCCCTGATGAGCTGCCGCAAGGCCTACGTCGTGCCCCACACACACAGATCCGCCTGACGCCCGAGGAGCGCGCCGCGGGCCTCATCGATCTGCACGAGTACGAGCAGATCGTCGAGGCCTGCGTGGAGGAGAGCATCTTGCCCAGGTTCGCGCGCCTGGGCATCATGCCCGCGGGCTAGACGCCCGGCACCCAGTCGCCGTGAAAGCCATACGGCACACGGACGGGCAAGATCACCCGGGCGACGGGGCTGAGGTCTTGGGCGCTGAGCACGACCAGCTCCGAGGCGCTTTGGGCCTCATCATACACAAACGTCATCAGCCATCCGTCGTCCTCGGCCTCGGCGCCGGGGCGCGGGGCGAAGACGACCTCACCGCCCACACGGCCAGGGCCCCAGCCGTGCTCAGCCCCTTGGTTTGTCTGGTGGTCAAACTTGATCACGCCGTCCATGCGGGGGGTGCCGTCGTCAGAGGGCGCGAGGCGGCCGGCGTAGGTGAAGCGGTGGGGGCGACTGAGACGGGCGGGGTGAACCCGCGGGAAGTCGCAGGGCGTGGGGTGAAGCAGCTCCTCCGTGGACGCGCCCGTCTTGAGGTTAAAACGGAAGCGGGTGAGACGTCCGCCGTCGTCGCCTTCGCCGTCGGTCTTCTCGGCGCCGCCGAGCACGTCGGTGCGGTCCATGCGGCAGGCGTCCAAGACCACCTCGTCGCCGTCGTCGTAGGCGTTGGCGGTGTGGAAGATCATACACGCCGGGCGGGCGAACCACTGAATCTGTGACTCGTCGCCGTGCCGGGGCAAGACGCCGAAGCGGGCGCCGCGCTCGGGCTCCCAGGCCATCATCGGGCCGCCCTCCATCATGCGGTCGAGGCGCATGGTGAGCGGCAGATCCATCACGATCGACCGTGTGGCGGTGACGGCGAAGTCGTGCATCATCACGCCCACGTCCAGGTTCACCTCGTGGGTGAACAAGAGCTGGCCGGTGGCGTCGGCGACGCTGTACCAGCAATACGGCGGCAGCGGGGCGTAACCGAAGAAGATCAGCTCACCGGTGACCGGGTCGAGCTTGGGGTGCGCGGTGAGCGGGTGGGTGAGCGCGCCGCCGAAGTCCCGCACGCCGAGGGTGGAGAGGTCGGAGACCCGCAGCGCGTGGGCCGGGCCCGCCTCCCACAAGGCCCACAGCTCGCCCTGGACCTGCACAAAGGCGGTGTTGGCGACGTTCTTGAACGCGCCGTCGGGGTTCATCAGGTCCGGGGGCTCGGCGAGGCCGGTCCAGATCGCCTCGCCCCGGGCTTGTTCTTTGAGAAACCCCTCTGTGCGGATCCAGCGGTTCTTGTAATGCGCGCCGCTGGCGGTGAACGTGACGCTGTGCACCATGCCGTCGCCGTCAAACCAGTGGTAACGCCCCCGCGGCGGGTGCTGGGGGTTGGGGCCAACCCGCACAAACGCGCCGCGCAGGGCCGGGGGCAAGGCGCCGATGACCTCCAGCTCGGGGAGGTCCAGCTCGTCATGCACCGGGGCGAAGTTGCCAGAGAGGTAAGGGCTGGGGGTCGGCGCGTTCATGGGGTGGCTCCGGGGGGTGGGTGCCACGCCACTTTACACCGAGCGTCAGCCCGGATCCGCCGCGAGGATCACGACCCGGGCGAGGCCCTTCACGTTGGCGCAGGAGGACTGGCCCTTGGGCGTGAGCACCCGGAACGGGCCGCCTTGGGCGTCAGGCAGGGGCTCCTGGGCGAGGCTGTGCACCAAGAGCGCGCCTTCAGCCTCGGACACACGCACCGGGGCGGTGGTGAGGCCGTCGGTGGCCACGAGCACGAGCTGATCGTCCGGGGATGGGTAGGTCAGGGCCAAGACCTCGGCCAAGGTCACCGCCGCGCCCGCGCGCCCCGGCACCCGGGCGGAGACGTCGGCCACCTGCCCGGGCAAGGCCGCCAAGGCGAAGCGGGTGAGCTCCACGACGCGGCCTTGAACATCGACCAGGGTGACGAAGGGCTCGTCTGGGGGCTTGAGCAGGGCGTCATCGGCGATGCAGGCCTCTAAGGCGGCGAGCAGGGCGTCCACCTCGGCCTGGGATCCGTGGTGAATGACGTCTACGGCCGAGCCCGAGCGCACCGGCGAGGCCACCACACGCACGGCGCCGTTGGCGCGGTCGGCGCGATACCAGCCGAGATCCGTGCGGAAGAGGCCCTTCGCGCGCTCGACGGTGGAGGCCTGGAGCGCCCGGCGGATCGCGGCGGCGGAGAACACCCGCTCCGGCGACCACACCCGGCTGGCCGCCGACCCAGCCCTGGGTGGACGGGGCCCGCGCGGGGGGATCGGCGGGATGATCGTGATCGTGATCGTGATCGTGATCGTGCCCGGCGTCGAGGGCGAACGGCAGGGGCGCGTCGCGGCGCAGGTCAAAGATGGCCTCGTCCACCACCCCAAACGACGCCCACACCACCGCCAGGGGCGGCGGGTAGTGGTCTTGGAGCTGGCGCGCCAAGGCGGCGTCTCCGGCGGCGGTGCGCTCCTCGGCGTGGGAGGCGATGACCACGTCCGCGGCGTCGAGCTGCTCCAAGAGCAAGGTGGGCGGCGCGTTGACCAGGCGGCGGGGGTCGAGGACGATGATCGTCGGCGCCAGCTCAAGCTCGTCGCCCAAGGCGCTGCGGCGTAAGGTGTCGATGATGTCGGCGGGCCGGGCGAGGCCCGTGGACTCGATGAACACGCGGTCGGGCTTGACCTCCCGCAGGATCGTCGTGAGGTTGGGCACGAGGGCCTCGGGCGCGGTGCAGCACACGCAGCCCCCGGCGATCTCGGCCACGGCCACCCCGCCGCTGAGCAGGGCCGCGTCGATGCGCGCCTCGCCGAAGTCGTTCACGATGATCGCGCAGCGCTCCCGATCGCGGCGCCGCGCGAGCTGGTGAATCAGCATCGTCGTCTTTCCGGCGCCTAAGAAGCCGGAGATGACGTGAACGGGGACACGCGGCATACGACGAACCTCCAGACACGAGGGTGTATCCCCTCGGGGCGCGCCTCGCCGCAAGGGGGCTTGTGCGCGGCGGCGCGACGGGGCACACTGGTCGCTCCAGCACCCCCCTGCCTTGGCCCGCGTGGGCTTGAAGAGCGTATGGCGAGCAGCCCCAAGCAGATCACCGATCCACGAGAAGCCATCGATCAGTACGCCCAGCGGCTTCGAGAGCTGCTCGAGCACTGCGAGCGCGCCCTCAAAGAGCGGCACTACGAGGCGTTCTTGTGGAACGCGCGCCGCTCCTTAGAGACCATCTGCCGCCTGCTGATCGCCAATAGAAAGATGGAGGTCTCCCGGGGTGAGCAGCAGCTTCACGGGCTGATCCAGTTCCTCCGCACGGAGAAGGTGCTCGACGAGCAGCAAGGCAACCGCTTTGAGGCGGTCCAGAAGCACTCCAACCTGGGCGTTCATATCCGAAACCCCGAGAAGGAGAACTACAAGGCGGCGGTGAAAGACCTCCAGCACCTCTTGCCCGAGCTGGTGGACTGGCTGGTCAACGAGAGCCCGATTCATGGCCACCTCCCCTACGCCCTCGATCTCCATCGCCTCGCGCGCATCGAGCCCCTCGCCAGCGACCGCCTCAACCCCGTCACGCCGATGGGCACCCGCAGCCCCACGGCCACCACCGACTCCCCCACCACCGACAACTCCCAAGACTTCACCGCCAGCCGCACCACCGACGGCACCGGCACCACCCAGGTCCGCACCCGCGCCGGGGGCTCGGACACCGACCCCACCGCCGTCACCGAGGCCACAGATCCCGGCGGCCTGCTCGTCACCGACCCCACCGTGCCCAAGGCCGCCCCGGGTCGCCGTCGGACGGGCCTGCTGATCGGCGGCGCCGTCGCCGTGGTCACCTTCGCCGGGGTGTGGTTAACGCTGACGAGCTTTGACGCGCGGCCCACCGCCGACGCCAGCCCGGCGCCAGAGGCCGCCGTCGCCGTCGTCGCCCCGCCGCCCGTCGCCGAGGCCGAGCTCAACATTGAGCCGCGCATCGAGCCCCCTCCCCCGCCGCCAGAGCCCACCTGCCCCGCGGGCATGACGCTGATCCCGGCGAGCACGATCACCATCGGCCAGCCCAAAGGGGGCCGCAAGAACTGGCCCACGCCCAAGGCCCGCCACCATCGCGCCCATTGAGGTGCCGGCGTTCTGCGTACACAACGCCCCGGTGACCCTCGCGGAGTGGGTGGCTTGGCCCCGGCGGAACGAGCCCGAGCTCGCCTCGGACTGCGAGTGGGGCATCGCGAAGCCGCCCACGGCGCCGGGAAGCCCCGCCCACTGCGTCGGTCGCGCCGCCGCCGTGACCTATTGCGCCACGAACATCCCCGGGGGTCGCCTGCCGACGATCGCCGAGTGGGAGGCCCTCGCCCGCTCCGAGGCCAAGAACCTGGGCCAGAGCGGCGCCAAGTTTGAGTGGGCTGGGGATCTGTTCCCTCCGGCGGTGTTCAACCGGCGCGTCGAGCCCTGCCGCGACACGACCTGCCAAGACGGCATGATCAAGGAGACCCTCAACGCCAAGTCCGCCGTGGACCCCGTCGGCGACGTGTTGTGGTCTTGGAGCACCCGCAAGAAGGGCGGCTCCCACAACGAGCTCACCTTCCGCTGCGCCGTTGAGCCCACGCCCTGAGCGACCCCGCGCCACAGTGCGCTACGATGCCGCTGACCGCGCTCCCCCACGCGGCGAGGCCCTCGCTATGCCGACCCGGCTGTACTCTGACGTGCAGATGCTCGACCACCAGCCCGGCGACGGCCACCCCGAGCGCCCCGCCCGCCTCGCGGCCCTGCTCCACGGTTTGCGCGAGCGCCCCGTCCCCGGAACCACCTGGCACACCGCCCGGGAGGCCACCGAGATCGAGCTTGGGCGCGCGCACGGCCCCGGCCACCTGCGCCTCTTGCGCGCCGCCGAGGGCCAGACCGTGTCTCTGGACCCCGACACCCACACCTCCCCGGACACGGTGCAGGTGGCCCGCCTGGCCGCCGGGGCCACGATTCAGGCCGCGGAGTCGGCCCTGGCCGGGGTGCCGGCCTTCGCCCTGGTGCGACCGCCCGGTCACCACGCCGAGCGTGACCGGGTCATGGGCTTCTGCCTGATCAACAACGTCGTCGCCGCCGCTGAAGCCGCCTTGGCCACGGGCGCGGTGGAGCGGGTGTTGATCCTCGACTGGGACCTGCACCACGGCAACGGCACCCAACATCACTTTGAGGGGCGCGAGGACGTGCTGTTCTTCTCCACCCACCGCTTCCCGTTCTACCCCGGCACCGGGGCGCTGCATGAGCGGGGCCACGGCGCCGGGGAGGGCACCACGATCAACGTGCCCCTGCCCGCCGGGGTGGGCGACGGTGACCTGCGCCTCGCCTTAGACGCCGTGCTGCGCCCCGCCGCCGAGCGGTTCAAACCCCAGCTCGTGCTGGTGAGCGCCGGGTTTGACGCCTACCACGACGATCCTCTGGGCGACATGCGGGTGTCTGTGGAGGGCTTCGCCTCGATGTGTGACGCCGCCCTCGACATCGCCCGAACCTACGCCCAGGGCCGCATCGCCTTGACCTTGGAGGGCGGCTACAACCTCACCGGGCTCACCGACGGGGTGCGCGCCTGCCTGGAGGTGCTGGAGGGCGCCACGCCGCCGACCGTCGCCACCCCCGGCAAAGGGGAGCGCGCGGTGATGGAGGCGATTCGGGCCCACAACCCCCGCAGCGCCTGAGCTCAGCCCGGCGCCAACCACACCTCGGCCTCGACGGGGCCCTGCACCGTGGTGAGGTGGCGAAAGCGCTGGGCCTCGGGCTGGTTGGCCACCCAGGCGGCGAAGCGGGCGCGGAGGTCGGGGCCTTCGCCCAGCTTGGGGGCCTCAGCCAAGGCGCCCAGACGCTCAAGGAGGCCCTCTTCGCCCAGGCGCTCATACACAAAGAGCAGGCGATCCTCTTCAGCCTCGGTGCCCTTCCAGTCGAGGCGCTCCCGCAGGGCGAGGTCGAGGCCGTGCAGGGCGGCGCGGTCTAAGGTGCGGCGGGCGCGGCGAAGCTCGGCGGGGGTGGGGGCCTGGCCATGGGCGCGCACGAGGCGGGTGATCTCGTCTTCAGTGGGGCCGCGCAGGTTTCGCCAGTCGGCCTCGGCGGCCCAGTCGCGCTGGAGATCGTCGGCGTAGCGCTCGGGGCTGGTGTGCAGCGGGCGGTCGTCGCCGATGGCTTCAGTGAGCGCGCGCAGGAGCTCCTCAGGGCCGTGATCGGGCAGGCGCGTCAGCGAGGTCCAGGGCGGCGGGGTGATCTCCGCGCCGTGGGTGTCCGTGGTGAACACGAGGCGGCGTGGGCCGGGCAGGCTCACCCAGAGGTCGAGCCACACGCCCAGGCGGCTGTGGGTCCAGATCGCCGCGGACACGCCCCGGCCCGGGTGAACGAGGCCGAGCAGGCGCAGCCGGGGGAGGCCCTCGGCGTGAAACGCGCCCACCTCCACAAAGCCCAGGCGCAGCAGCTCACCGCGCAGGCGGCGGGGCTCACCCAAGGCGAGGCCCAAAGGCGCGGGGCTCAGGCGCAGGCGCACCGGCGGGCCCGCCAAGGGCGCGAGGCGATCCCCAAAACGCGCGAGCCAGCGGCGCAGCACCACGGCGCCGCCGCCCGCCATGGTGAGCAGGCTGATGAGCCCAACAGACTGGAGGAGGCCGAACATCGGCGCCAGCATAGCCCAGCCGACCCAGCAACGCCCAACGACCTCACGAGCGGACTAAGCTGTGCGCTCGGAGCACCCCACCATGCCAAGCCTCCCCTCTCGCCGCGCCGTGATCTTGGGCCTGGGCCTCACAAGCGCCCTCGGCGCGCTCGCCTGGGCCAACCTCGTTCACCTGCGCTGGTTCGCCATCGAGCAGCTCCAGCCCACCATGCCCGCCTTGGCGCAGTCCATCGAGGCCGGCCCCGACTTTGAGGGCCCCGACGCCAGCCGACCCCAGCTCAAGGTGCGACTGAAGACCGTGGCCCAAGGCTTCAAGCAGCCCACGGATCTCCAGTTTGTGCCCGGCTTGCCCGGCGTTGGCGTGCTGACCGAGAAGACCGGCGCCGCCCGCTGGCTGAGCCTCTCCGACGGCGCCCAAGGCCTCTGGTTCAACGTCAGCGTGCGCACGGCCTCGGAGCAGGGGCTCCTGGGCCTGGCCTTTCACCCCAAGTTCGCCGAGAACGGCCGCTTCTTTGTGCACTACGTCGATCGCCGCGAGGGCCGCGACCTCTCCATCGTCGAGGAGTGGCGCGCGCCGGGCCCCGACCCCCGCGCCGGAGCCCCCAAGGCCGCGCGGGTGGTGTTCACCGTAGAGCAGCCCTACCAGAACCACAACGCCGGGCAGCTTCTGTTCGGCCCCGACGGCATGTTGTATGTGGCGTATGGCGACGGCGGCTACATGGGCGACCCCCACGACCACGGCCAGAACCTCAAGACCGCCCTTGGCGGCATGTTGCGCCTGGACGTCGATGGCGGCGTCCCCTACGCCGTCCCCAAAGACAACCCCTTTGTTGCCACCCCCGGCGCCTTGCCCGAGCTCTGGGCCTACGGCCTACGCAACCCCTGGCGCTTCTCCTTTGACCCCAAAGGCCGCCTGATCATCGCTGACGTGGGCCAGAACAAGTGGGAGGAGGTCTCGATCGCCGAGCGCGGCGACAACCTGGGCTGGAAGGTGATGGAGGGCCGGGCCTGCTACGCGCCGGAGACCGGATGCGACACCGCCGGAAAACGGGCGCCGATCTACGTCTACGGCCACGAGGAGGGCATCTCGATCACCGGGGGCTATGTCTACACCGGCGCCGCCGCCCCTGCGCTCTCCGGGCGTTACGTCTTCGGTGACTTCGGCTCGGGCCGCCTGTGGGCCCTGGACCTCCCCGCCCGCGCCGGGGAAGAGGCCAAGGTCTACGCCTTGGGCGCCTTCGGGGTACACCCGTCGAGCTTCGCCCGGGACGAGGCCGGTGAGGTGTACCTGCTCGACTTCGGCACCGGGGACGTGCTTCAGCTCGTGGGCGCCTGAGTGATGCTCACGAATAAATGCGACAGCCCACTCCATGCGACAGCCCGGTGAGCCCATGCGCGCGGTGATGGTGTTGGGATGCGCGAGCGGCGTAGGCAAGTCGTGGGTGGCCGCCGCGCTGTGCCGCCTCGCGGCGCGTCGCGGCGTGCGTGTTGTGCCGTTTAAGGCCCAGAACCTGAGCAACAACGCCGCCCCGGCCATCGCGCTTGACGGCGGCTGGGGCGAGATCGGCCGCGCCCAGGCGCTCCAAGCCTTGGCCTGCGGCCTCACGCCCCACGTCGACATGAACCCGCTCTTGATCAAGCCGCTGCACCAAGGCGGCGCCGAGGTGATCGTTCATGGGCGCTCAACGGGGCCGCTCACCGGCCTGGGCGGTGAGGAGCGCCGGGCGCTGTGGTGGAGGGCGATCACCGAGAGCTACGCCCGGCTAGACGCGGAGCTCGTGATCTTGGAGGGCGCGGGCTCCCCGGCGGAGATGAACCTTCAGGCAACAGATCTGGTGAACCTGCGCATGGCCCGCCACGCCGACGCCAAGGCGCTGCTCGTGGGCGACATCGACCGCGGCGGCGTGTTCGCGGCCTTGTTGGGCACCCTCGATCTCTTGGCGACTGAGGACCGCGCCCGGGTGGCCGGCCTGATCGTGAACCGCTTCCGGGGAGATCCCGCGCTGTTCTCGCCCGGACTTCAGCCCCTCGCCGATCGTGCGGGGACGCCGGTTCTGGGCGTGCTGCCCTTCCGCCACGACGTTCACCTCGATGAGGAGGACGCCACCACCCTCGGCGGTCGCCCCGGGCTCCTCGACGTCTGCGCCCTGCGCCTGCCCACGGTGGCGAACTTCACCGATCTCAACGCCCTCTCCCAGACCCCCGGCGTAGGCCTTCGTTACGAGGCCGCGCCCGAGCGCATCGGCCGCCCCGACCTGCTGGTGATCCCCGGCAGCCGCGACACCGAGGCCGACCTCGCCTGGATGCGCCGCCTGGGCCTGGACCACGTCGTCACCGCCTTGGCCGAGCACACCCCGATCCTGGGGCTCTGCGGCGGATACCAGCTCTTGGGCCGACGCCTCGGCGACTCCGCGGGCCTGGGCCTGCTGCCCGTGACCACCACCTACGCCCCCACCAAACACATCAGCCCTGTTGCCTCCACAACGACGGGCCGCTGGCTGCTGCCGCCGGGCCTCGTCGTCGAGGGCTACGAGATTCACCTCGGGCGCACCGAGGCCGTCGCGCCGCTGCTCGACGGGGACGGCGCCGTGTCGGGCCTCGTCGCGGGCACCTACTTTCATGGCCTCTTGGACGGCGCCGCGACGCGCCTCGCCCTGGTCAACGCCCTGCGCGCCCGGCGTGGTTTGGGCCCCCAGGCCGAGAGCGCGGTGCCGGATCCTCTGGCGCAGCTCGACGCCGCGGCGGACACCGTCGAGCGGCACCTGGACCTGCGGGGGATCTTGCCCTGAGCGAGCCCAGGTTGAGACGCTGCTCAGCCCTTCACGCCCAGCACGACCACTTCAGCGCCTTCAGCGAACAGGTGGGCCTCGGCCCGAAGCCCCACGGCCTCCACGGCGGCGACGATGTCCGCCGGGCGCAAGAAGTGGTTGCCTTGGATGTGTTCGCTCACGTTCTGGAAGGCGAGCACGCGGCGGCGGGGATCCCGAAGGGCGCTCAGGTCATCGGGCCAGGCGGGCTCCCACAAGATCACCCGGCCACCGGGGCGCAGCGCGTCGCGGAGCTGGCTCAAGACGGTGTGGGCGTCGGGCCAGACGTGGTGCAGGGCGCGGGACATAAACAAGGCGTCGATGGGCTCGTCGGGGCGGAAGGTCGAGAGCTCCCCCTCGACAAAGCGGAGACGGTCGCCCAATCCGGCGGCCTCTGCCCGCGCCGTGGCCTGGCGGATGTTCTCGCCGAAGCCGTCGAGGCCGACGCCGCGGAGGCCCGGGAAATGTCTGGCCAAGACCCGCAGGGCCCAGCCGTTGCCGCAGCCGAGGTCGACCACCACGCCGCCGCGTCGGCCGACCTCCTCCAAGAAGCCCAGCAGCGGCAGCACCTCACGCTCCATGAGCGGCGTGAAGCCCTGCTCCAGCATCAGCCCGAACAGCGGGAGGATCGTCGGGCGCTCCGCCAGCACCCGCTCGCCGGGGCGCTCGCCCGTGCGCATGAGCCCCGCCGCGCGCTCCATCATGTGCCCGCCGAGCACCACCTGGGCCGGGAGCGCCATCATCGAGCCCGGGGTGGCCGGGTCAAAGAGCCGGCCGAGGTCTGTCACAACAAATCGCCCGGATTCATGCGACAGATGCCCGAAGGCGAAGGCGGCCTCACACCAGCGGCGCAGGTAGCCGAGGTCTAAGCCGGTGTGCTCGGCGAGCTCCTCGGGGCTGCGGGGCTGGGCCAAGGCGGCGAAGAGCCCGTTGGCGACGCCCACAAACGCGAGGTTCAGCGCAGCGGCGCCCTGGGCCTGGCCCATCACCATCGCCCGCAGCTCGTCTGTCGTCATACAGCCTCCGGCTCAGATGCCCGCGGACACCTGGGTCTTGCTCGCCCGGGGGAGCTTGATCTCGGGGTCTTTTTTGCGACGGCGGTAGAGCACGATCACATGGCCGATGACCTGCACCAAGGCCGCCCGGCACGACTCGGCGAGCTGCTCCCCGGCCTCGTCCGCGCTCTCTAAGCAGTTGCCGCCGACCTTCACCTTGATGAGCTCGTGGTGCTCAAGCTCGTCGTTCACCTTGTCGACCACCGCCTCGGACAGCCCTTGGGGGCCGAGATGCACGACGGGGTTGAGGTGGTGGGCCAGCCCGCGAAGGTACGCGCGCTGCTTGCCGGTGAGCTCCATAAGACACCTGGGAGGACGGGGCGGCCAACGTAAGCCGCCCTCGCCACCGCGGCTACCGGCGGTTTAGCTCAACAAAGGCTTGAGCGTCACCCCGGCGACGCTCGCCGAGATCGACGCGGCGGCCTCGGCCTCCAAGCGGGCGCGCTCGGCGGCTGGGTCTTCAGTGAGGGCACGAAGCCCGGCCAAGGCGGCGTCGACGCCCTCACCGTCTTGTTGACCCCACGCCGCGGCGAGCTGGCCGACCTGGCGCTGGATGGCCTCGACGTCGAGGGCCCGGACCGCGGGGATCGTGTCATCCAGGCGCGCGGCGCGGGCCTCGGCCTGAAACGCCTGCAGCTCGGGCAAGAAGTCTTGCAGAGACGCCTTGAGCCGCTCGGGGTCACCCGGGCCAACCTCGGCGCCGAGGCTGTCCAGGGCGCCCTGAAGATCCGGCGGCAGGGTGACCTTGGCGGCGCCGAGCAGGGCCTCGATGGCGCTGAGCACGTCGGCGGGGTGAACCTTGGCGGTCATGGCGCGCTCCCGGGCCACATCTTCTGGCGAAGGCGGCTGGCCTCTTCAGCGGGGAGCTGCTTCCACACCGAGGCCGTGAGCACCGTCGGCTTCTCGGCGGGCCAAGGCGCCAAGGCGTCGATCAGGGCGTCGCGCTGGGCCGAGCTGAGCTTGAGCAGCACGCCGATGTGGGTGTGCGGCACGAGGCCCTTGGCGTTCTTCACCAGCCACGCGCCGTCGGCCCGGGCGAGGTCGTTCAGCAGAAACGCGCCCCAGGGCCGATCTTGGGCGAGCTGCTTGAGCCAGGCGAGGGCCGCGGCGTCTTTGGTGGAGACCTCCGGCGCGATGGCCAGGGCCGCCGCCTGCTCCAGATCGTCATGGGAGATGCGCCAAGCCGGGGCGACGCCTTGGTAGAGGGCCTCGTGGTCACGCACGATCTTGGCGAGGCGCTCGGCGCCGACCTCGGCGCGAATCTCGGGGATCACCGCCACGGCGCCGGTGCGGTGGCGCACATCGTCGGAGATCAACATCGCCACGATGGCGGCGACGTAGAGCGGGCGCTCGGCGCCAGCGCCCTTGAGGCCCAGCTTGAGGCCGTCATCCGGCGTGGATGTGTCGCGGTCCACCCAGACCCCGCCGCCCTCAAGCTGGCTGCGAATCTGGGCGAAGATCTTGTCGGTGTTCATTCATGCACCTCGTGAGGTGGCCTTGGGGACCACTCGCTCGTCTTATCCTACCGCTCCTCACGGGCGGACGGGGGCTCGGATTTGGCAGGGGGTGAAGATGGGCGGGCGCGGGGCTTGGTCCGAGGGCCGAACCGCGCCAGAATGACGCTTCATGAGGTTCTTTTTGAGGACCTCGGCACCAATGATCGGCGACGAGGCTCACCACAACAAGACTGATGTATCCCCCTACCCTGCCCCTGGCGGCGCGGCGGCTGGTGAAAAAACGCGCCCAGAGGCCTCTCCAGCGGGTGTTCGGGGACTTGGCCCGTAAAGCCAATACAACATTGTTGATGCTTGACTAGAGTACGCCCCCAAACCCGGCCCGGGAGCCCCGCGCGCTCAGCCCGTGGGCGGCTTGACGAGACGATGGGCGAAGTCTTGGGGGTTGTCGCGGATGGCCCGCGCCAGCGCCGTGAGCGCCGGGGAGCCCTCGGTCTGGTAGGCCGCGACCTCGGCCTCGTTCATCACCACCACGAGCTCGTAGAGCCCCACCCCACCGGCCATCGCGGCGAAGATCAGGCGGTCGCCGTCGGCATAGAGCGTGTAGACCCAGGGCTCAAGCCGAACCTGCTTCATTGGGCGCCTCGGGCTTCGTTGGGAGGTTCGAACACAAGCCCAGCGCGGTCAGGCTGAGCGCGGCAGCTCGATCTGGCGGCTCTGAAAGCTCCTCGGGCTCAGTCGCATCTGCCGAATCAGTCCTTGGAGCCCCTCTATGCCTTGGGCTCGGAAGGCCGCGGCCTCCTCGTCGGTAAGCACGACGTTGACCTCAAAGACGGCGACCCCGCCGGACGGCACCGACAGGATGAGCCGATCGCCGTCTTCGAAGAGGGTGTACTCCCAGCCGCTGTGGACCAGCGCGCGCACTCGCGATCCTTTACAGTGTAAGAGTTAATCCGCTCACCCTCGTCAGCTGCTTCACGCCAAGGAGGCAGAGTAAAGCCGACGCTCAGCAGGAGAGAGCAACGAATGAAGCAGCGCTCGCCAAGATGGCCCGGCCCCATTCAAGACGCTAACTGCGGTAGCCCGAACAATCTCCTGTCCGTTCAACAGCCCCTCAATAAGCGCGGAGAATGAGTCGGAGGAGCCTTCACCCCTTTGAATCATCTGTGTAACCAGCTCTTGCGTCATCCAGACAGGATCTCTTGCGACACGCGCCTCCAGTGCGAGGGCTCGTTGAGCCTCTTCTCTGTTAAGCACAAAGGCCAGGGCTAAGCCAAGCCGCTCAGCGCTCGACACATCTTGACCGAAGCAGGGGGCGTGAAGCAGCACCCGCAAAACGACGTCTATCTGCTCCTCCGGCACAGCCGCTCCTATCGCCTCTAAGAGGGGCGGCTGAGGCGTGGGCACACAGGTCTCTTCAGCGACGTTAAATCGCGCCCCCAGCTCGTCGAGCGCGTTCAGCACCATCGCCGGGTCATCAGCTGCGATCGCCAGCCTAAGTTCGCTGTCGTCTAACCACATCACCGACTATGCCGACTCGCTCCACCGAACTTCCTGAACAGGAACGATCGCCCTGATCGGCGGAAGCAGACGGCTCAAGTACCAATCGGCATCAGTGGTTCCGTCTGCTCGTAAGACGCGGTTCACAATCGGGGAAAAAGTAACTCGCCCATCCGAGTAGAAGAGAAAGGTCCCCCCGATGTCAGTTTCACGCAGACTGAGAACAACGCCAAGAACCTCTCCTTGGCGTGCGCGCTGCTGAAGGTCGCGTTCCACTTGATCCCGCGCATCGTGCCCACGGGAGGTCCAGTCAAAGTCCTCGTCACCCGGCGGAAGATAGGTGATTGAGCCTAAGTCATCCAGCACCCAGCCATCCGAGAGCAGCGCGGATAAAACGTCCATTGATGACATGTCCTCAGAGAGCTGCACCCTGAGAAACGCGCCTGCATCCGTTGACATATTCACCTCGCTTAGTGCTCGAAGAACTGAATGCCCTTCTTAGAGAGCCAGGCTTTGACATGCTCTGGGATAGGGCTGTTGGAGTGAACCTCGTAGCTCGCCCCGTTCTGCTCTGCAATCTTGAGCCGAGCCCCCATGTCCGACTTAAACTTGTCGAACCCTTCGCCCGGCTGACAATGATCATCCCAGTATCGCCCTGACTTCGCCTCGTACCATCGAGAGCCGTCTTTGCCGTGAGCTCCATCGAACTCGCGCCCACCACTCTTAAAGGCGCCGGTGCCGCCAAGATCTTTCGCAAGCCAGTCCTCAAAGTCTTTCCCTACCACCGACTTCACGTCCGGCGTCGTCTCGGGCGTCGTCTCCGGGGTGTTCACCGTCTCGTCCACCACGGGCGTCGTCTTAGGCGTGGTGGTCGTCGGGCTCACCGCGGCGAAGTCGGGGTTGCTCGCCAGCACGTCGTTGTAGACGTCTTGGCTCGCTTTGCCCGGGTTCGCCTTCACCTGGGCCTCAAACTCCTTGAGGAAGCGGGCCTTCACGTCGTTGGACGCGCTGGAGCCCATCACGCCGTCCACCAGGGCCGCGCCGTTGGTGTCGCCCGCGTTGGTGAAGGTCTCCTTGAGCGGACCGCCGCGGCCCGTGACGAGCTGATCCGGGGTGCCGGCGAAGATCTCGATCTGGCCGATCTGCTCGACCTCGATGCGCGGCGCCACGCCCTCTTGTTTGCCGCCGCCGGTCAGGCCGAAGGGGTTGTCCACGTCGGTGGCCACCCACTCGGGGAACATGCCGTCAAACGCCGTGGGCTTCGTCACGCCCGCGCCCGCCATCGTCTCCGGCGTCGCGTTGAAGCGGATGCCGCCCTGCTGGTAATACTCGGGGTTCAGCGCCAAGGCGTCGATGAGCTCGGTGACGTTGGTCGCCACGCCCTCGGACTGGAGACCCCACCAGGCCACGTCGTTGTAGCCCTCAACAAAGGCCTTGGGATCGAGGTTCACCCGCAGGTCGTAGTTGGGGTTGTTCGCCAAGAAGGTGCCGAAGGTGTCCTTCGTCACGCCCGCCGCGGTGAGGTCGGCCTTGGCCTGGGGGGTGAGCATGTTGAACACCTTGTCGGTGCCATACAGTCGGCTCATGTTCCCGGCGTTCTGGAGCGCGTCGAGCGGGATCGCCTCACCTTGTTTGAGGTACGGGTTCTGGGTCTGACCGTTCGCATCCTTCACAGACGCCGCGTTCACGGTGTCGCGGATGAGCGTGAACATGTCTTTGCCCGCGTTCGCCGGGTTGGCGATCTGCGCCGCGAGCTCGTCCATGAACCGCGTCTTGAGCGCGTCGGTGACGCCGGGGGCCTGCTCGTCGAGGATCTGCTGGACCTTCTTCGCCGCGGCCTCGTTCGCCGCGATCACCTTGGGATCGGTGACGGATGCGTTGGCGTCGGCGATCTGCTTGAGCACGTCGTTCGCTTTGGTCTGCAGCTCCGCCGACGGCTGACGCGTCGTCGTCGTGGGCGTCTCATCACCCGTGACGGGGGTCTTGGTCGTCGTCTCATCGACCGCGACCACGGCCACGGTCTCGTCGACCTGGGTGGTCGTGGTCTCGTCCACCTGCGTCGTCGGCGTCTCATCCACCTGCGTCGTCGGCGTCTCGTCCACCTGTGTCGTCGGCGTCTCGTCCACCTGCGTCGTCGGCGTCTCATCCACCTGCGTCGTCGGCGTCTCATCCACCTGCGTCGTCGGCGTCTCGTCCACCTGCGTCGTCGGCGTCTCGTCCACAACCGGCGTGTTCACCGTCTCATCCACCACAGGCGTCGTGTCGACCGTCGTCTCAGGCGTGTTGGTCGTCGTCTCAGGCGTGTTTGTCGTCGTCTCGGGCGTGTTGGTGGTCGCGGCGTGCGGGTCGTGTTGTCGGCCACCGGGGTCACGGGCGTCTCGTCCACCTGGGGCGTGACGGGCTCGTTGACCCGGGGCTCCTGCACCGTCGGCTCACGAACAGTCGGCTCCTGCACGGTCGGGGCGGGCGTCTCATCGATCTGCGGGTTCGGCGTCGGCGTCGGCGTGGTGTTGACCGTGGGGCGGAGGCCCTTGCCGAAGTCGGTGCCGACCGTCTGGAAGTGCTCGGTGATGCCCTTGATGCGCGGGTGGGTCGTGGCGCCGTTCATGATCACGGAGCTGATGAGCGACTGTGCGAAGTTCTCCCAGGTGAGCTGGCCGGTGAGGGCGTTGATCGTGGTGTCGACCACCATGTCTACGCCAACGGCGATGCCGAACTCCTTGAGCGCGCTCACCGCGATGGTGCCGCCCTTCGACGCGACGTTGGACGCCACGGCGCCGAGGCCCGCGCCGAGACCGCCGCCCAGCGCGCCGAGCAGGGTGGCCTGGAGCAGACCTTGGGTGAGCGGGTTCCCGTCGAAGGCGTTCGTGATGAGTGTGGTCGCCGCGCCGGAGATGGCGCCGACGATGGCGCCGCCCACCACCGTCGCCAGCATGCCCGAGCCGAGCACACCGCCGACCGCGCCGATGACCAAGGGGCCGAGCACGAGGGCGACGACGACGATGACGGCGATAATACAGATCCACTTGAGCACAGACTTCCAGCGAGGCTGCACCTTCGACGCGGCCGTCTCGGCCTCGGTGCGGATCTTGGTGTCCATGTCCGCGAAGGAGCCGCGCAGGCCGTCCCGCAGGGCGTTGACGTTGGTCTCCATCCCGGCGGTGAGCTGCTGGGCGATGGCGCTGTAGCCTTGGGCGAGGCCATCGACGATCGACTGGTAGCCCGTCTTGGCGCTCTCGACGGTGGCGGCGACGCCTTGGTCGTGGCCGGAGGTGACCTGCTGGAAGGTCTGTGCGGCTTGTTGATCGAGGCCCTGGAGCTGGGTGACGAGCTGCGACGCCGTCTCACCGGCGACCTGCACCGCCCCCGCGCCCGTGGCGTTGAGGCCCGTGACCGCGCCCTGGGCGGACTGCATGAGCCCGGCGACGGCGCCGTCGATGCCCGTGCGGATCGAGTCTTTGGCGAAGTCTAAGGTCTGCTGAAAGGACGCGCCGGCCTCACCCAAGCTCGCGGCGAACTCTTCAGGGCCGGGGATGGTCGGGGTGCCGAGCGCCTCGGACACACGGCCCAGGGCGACGTCGAGATCGGCAAGGGCGGAGGCGATGCCCCCGTTGATGCCGCTGATCGCCTGGGCGGCCTGGCCCTGAATGCCGGCCTGGGCTTGAGACGCGGCGCCGTCTAAGGCGGCGATCTGGCTCGACTGGTGGGCGTCTAAGGCGCTGTTGCCCGAGGCCAACGAGGTGTCGATGGCGGTCATCAGCCCGGCGGCGGAGTCGTTCGCGGCCTGGGTGGAGGCGGCGGCGGACTGGTCGAGCTGGGCGACCATGCTCGTGTAGTGCGTCTCAAGCTGGGTGCGCGCGGCCGTGGCGGCGCTGGCGACGCCCTCGAGATCCCGGGCCTTGTTCGCCTTCGCGGCGTCGGCCTGCTTGATCGACTCATCGACGAGGCCCTTCTGGTAGGCCTTGCCCACCTCACGGGCGGCGTTGGCCCGGGCCTCACACTTGTTGTCGGTGACCGGGCCGTCGAGGAAGCTGTCGTCGCGGTTGATCTTCTGGCTGAGGTACGCGCTGGCCTGGCCCTCTGCGCGGGCGAGGGCCTCGGCGCCGACCTGCACACCCACCGCGCGGTAACGCTGATCGGCGGAGGCATAGGCGGCCTCGATGGCGGCGCGCTGGGCGGCCTCGGCGGCGTCTACCTGACCCACGGCGGCGGACTTGTCGCTGAGCAGGGTGGCCTTGGCGCCTTCAGTGGACGCGGCGATGCTCGCCAAGGCGGCGCTGAGCTGGCTGGAGACCGAGGCGCGGCTGGACTCGGCCTGGGCGGCGATCTGACCGCGGGCGGAGGCGACGGCGGCGGACACGGCGGCCTTTTGTGTCTCGGCGGCGGCGGCGACCTGGGCGCTGGCCTCTCCGGCCGCCCCTTGAACTCGCCCGGTGACCTCGTTCGCCATGCCCGCGAGGCCCGCGGAGTCACCCTGGCGCGCGGAGAGGAACCCGGCGGCGGCCTCGGCGTTCTGGGCGCGCATCTCCCCCAAGATGCCGTAGACCTGCTCGATGGCCTCGGGGGGCAGCTTGCTGGCGTCGATGCCGTTGGCCTCTAAGGAGATGTCTCCATAGGAGACATTGTCGACGGAGGGCATGGCGTCGGCGGGGTTCTCGCTGGGGCCTACGGTGAGCCCGGGGCCTTGGGGCGCGGGCACCCTCCACCGCCGGGGTCTCGGGCGCGGCGTCGGTGATCCCGGCGCTGTCCTCTTCGCCGCCTTGCACCTCGGGGGCCTCTTCTTCGCCGGGGCCCTCCCCCTCGGTGACCGCGCCGATCTCTTCAGCGCTCTTGTCGCCGTCGGCGGCGTTTTTTGTCTCTTCTTCAGTGCCTTCGGTCTGCGGGGTCTGGCCCTTGACCTCGGGCTCCATCTTGGTCTCATCGCCCGGGGGCGGGCCTTCGCCCTCGCCGTCACCGCCGCCGCCGCCGACAGCGTCGGTCTTGGTGGGATCTACGGTGTCGAGGCCACCTTCTCCTTCTTCTTCACCCAGACCTTCGGAGCCGAGAGGACCACGAAGCTGCTCCTGCAGGAAGGAGTTGTCTTGCTCCGGCCCGGTGGGCAGGAGGTCGTAGTCCTGGGGGTGCTGCTGGTCGTTGGCCTGAACGGTCGGCGCCGCGCGGCGCCGAGAGGGTGAGGGCATGAGGGTACTCCTTGGCCCGTACTTTAGCGGGAGTCGCCGGAAATCAAAGCGAAAAAACGCCAGGATGATCGCAGAGTTGCTGAGGCAAGTCGCTCACAGCGACTGAGCGTAATTCCGCGGCGTCTGGGGCTGGGGGAGCGCGTTGTGGACCGCGAGAGCGCGGATCCGCAGGGCGCTCAGACCCCGGTCATCCAGCTCCCGAGGGTCTCTTCAGCCTCGGTCAGGCGGCGCACGGCCTCGGGCACGCCCAGGCGCTCCCATTGGGTGCGCGCGAGGGTGTACAAGGCGCGGGCCTTGTCCGGGCGGCGGAGCTTCTGGGCGCGCTCGGCGGCGAGCTCCATGGGGAAGGCGATGTCTTGTTCGGCGATCTCGCTCGACTCCACGGCGCGGTGAACGCGGCGGTAGAGGGCCTCCCACTCGGGGTCGTCGGGGTGCATCGCCGCGAGGCGGAAGCCGTCGAGGAAGAACCGAAGCGCGTGGCCGCCGCGGCGCTCGACGTCGGGGGCGATGTGCTCGAAGTGGCGCTGGGCCTCCTCAAAGCGGTCGCGGCCCAAGAGCACCTGACCCAGGTTGAGCTGGGGCACGAGCACCTTGGACGAGCTGAGCCGACTGTAGAGGGAGATCGCCCGGCGGTAGGTCATCTCGGCGAGATCGAGGCGGCCTTGGTAGCGGTGCAGCTCGCCCAGGTTGTTGAGACACTCGGCCTCACCGAGCAGGTAACCGACGCGGCGGAACGAGCTGAGGCCGTCTTGGTAGAAGCTCTCGGCGACGTCGTACCGTTGGCGAGACACGGCGAGGCTGCCCAAGTCGAGGCGCACACGGCCGACGGTGCGCCAGCTCCCGACGCTCTCGGCCTGCACCCCGGCCTCTTGGAAATACTCCTCGGCCTCCTCAAGCCGACCCATGGCGCGGGCGACGCGGCCGAGCTGTTTGGTGCAGCGGGCGACGCCGTCGATGTCGTTGCGGTCGCGCAGGAGCTCCCGCGCGTCGGTGAACGCCGACCAGGCGTCCTCCCAGGCGCCGGTGTCCAAGAGCGCGCGGCCCCGCAGATAGAGCCCCCACGGCAGATGAACACGCCAGCCGTAACGCCGGGCGTACTCGACGATCTTCTGGCTGTAGCGGGTGATCTCTTGGATGAACCCACGGTCGATGCCGACTTCAGCGCGGGCGAGCCACAGGAGGCCCCAGCGGGGGTCGTCATCGGCGGCGCCGACAGAGCGCAGGGCGTCCTCCCACAGCTCCATGAGCCCGGCGGCCTCGTCCGGGCGACCGGCGCGGAGGTGGGCCTCGACGGCCTCACGCACGGGCTCGATCGCTTGTTCGGGCTCACCGGCGCGCATCCGCAGCACCGCCACCCGCGCCCGGTCTTGTTCACGGCCCCGGGCTTGCAACATCGCCGCGCAGGCCCGACGCCAGCGGGCGGCGCGGTGGGCGCGCTCGGCGTCGATCTCCAAGCACTCACGGAGCATCGCGTGAACAAACACGAAGCCCCCGGCGCGGCGCTCGATGACCGCCTCCTCCTGGAGCAGCTCATCAATACGCGGCGGGAGCTCAAGCTCGGCGAAGGCGCAGGCCTCGACCCAGTCCAGGCGCTCCACATGAATCTCGCCCATCACCGCCGCGACCTCTAAGGCGAGGCGCACGGGCTCCCCGCGGCGGGCCTGGAGGCGGTCCATCCGGGCGCTCCAGCGGGCGTGAATGTGGTTGGGCAGCGCGTCGGCGGCGCCGTGGCGCAGGTGGTAGCCGCCCTCTCCGGCGCGCAGGTAGTCGCGTTTGGCCCACTCGCCGACGAGCTCAATGGCGAAGGCCGGGTTGCCCGCCGAGCGACGGGCGACCTCGGCGGAGAGCGCGTCCTCGAGGTTGAGCAGGCTGTGGACCAGCTCAAACCGCACATCGACGGGCAAGGGGCCCACACGTTGCTCTTCGACGAGGCCCCGCACCCGGAGCGCCTCGACGGCCTGGGCGGCCTCGGGGGACTCGGCGAGGTCTTCGTCGTTGGCGGTCATCACGATCACGACGCCGCAGGGGCCTGAGATGGCGCCCTCCAAGAGCGGGCGGATCAGGTTGAGGCTCGTCGCGCCCCACTGCACCTCGTCCAGGGCGATGACGACGGGGCGCACGACGCTGAGGTGAACGGTCGCCGTCAACAAGGCGTGGTCGTGGAAGGGGGTGCGCTCGCCGTTGAGCGCCTCGGTCAACAACGACGCGCTGAGCTTGCCCTCGAGCTCCTGCGCGCGGATCCACTCGGCGAGGCGGCGGCGCTGCTCGACGTCAGAGAGCGCCTGCACCCGCAGGCGGCGGGCCAAGGCCTCGGCGAAGGAGCTGGTGTCGCCCTGTTTGTGCTCCACCCGAAGCAGCGAGGCCTGGCCCAAGGTGTAGGCGCGCTCAGCGAGCCAGCCCGCGAGGCGGCTCTTGCCGAAGCCCGACGGACCGCTGAGCAGCACGCAGCGCACGCCCCCTTGGGCCACGACGGTGAGCAGCGAGGACCACAGGCCGTCCCGCTCGGCCTCGCGGCCCAAGAGCGGGATCGGGCGCAGGCCGAACAGGCCGAGGCCGACGGTGCGAACCAGGGGCGGGGCGCCGCGGGGGCCCCGGCGACGCCAGTCCACCGGGGCGGGCGGCACGACGATGGGCATCGGCTCGATGGCGACGCCTTGGGGGGCGCTCGGGCTCTGGGGGCTTGAGCCGCGCTCGACGTCGTCCAAGAAGAAGGTGTGGGCCTCGGTCTCGCCGCCGATCAGGCTGTGCACGTCGTCGGCGGGGGGCACAAAGGTGGCGAAGTCGGGGTCGCCGAGCTGGGTCAAGGCCCAGGCGGCGTCGGCGGCGCAGGTGAAGCGCTCCTCGGCACGTTTGCGCAGGAGCCGCGTGATCCAGCGCTCAAGGCCCGCGGGCACCGCCATGCGAGGGGCGAGCGGCGGCGGGTCGAGGAGCCAGTGGGCCCGGCGCAGGGCCTCCAAGCTGTCGCCTTGGAACGGCGGCCGGCCCGAGACGAGGGTGACCGCGAGGCAGCCCAAGGCGTAGAGATCCGTCCAAGGGCCGTGCTGGCGCAGATCTGAAGAGAACTGCTCTGGGGCCATGTACTCCGGCGTGCCCGCGGCGCGGCCCTGAATGGGGCCCTCACGCAAGGCGTGGGCGATGCCGAAGTCGGAGAGCTTGATGCCCGAGCTTGGGTCGTGGGCGCGCTCTAGGAGCACGTTCGCGGGCTTCACGTCGCGGTGGGTGACGCCGCGGGCGTGGGCGTGGGCCAAGGCGTCGAGCAGGCTCACGAGCACGGTTCGGCAGGCCGACCACTCCAGGCGCCCGCAGACCGGGGACAACGAGCCGCCGCGGCAATACTCCATCGCGAGGTAAGGGCTCCCAGAGACGAGGCGGCCCTCGGACATCCGCTCGGCGATCTCGCTCACCCGGCCGTTCTCTAAGACGAGCACGATGTTGGGGTGGTCGAGGCTGGCGACGGAGCGCACCTCTTGGCGGAAGCTCTCCAAGACCTCGGGGCGGCGGGCGCCCTCCGCCGTCAAGACCTTCACCGCGATCTGCACGCCCTCTTGGCGGTGCCAGCCCGTCCACACCGCGCCGGAGCCGCCCTCGCCGCGCTGGCGCTCTAAGTCGAAGGGGCCAAGGGGGATGGGCGAGCCCTCACGCGCCAGCTCGATGAGGCGGTTGTTCACCCGGTTGAGGCCGTCATCGTCGACGAGGCCGACGAGCTGGGCGGCGGCGATCTCCAAGGAGCGGGCGGCCCGGGAGAGCTCACGCACGTCACGCGCGGCGGCGTGGCACCACTCGCCAGAGAGCTCCGCGGCCCAGGCGAGGTCACGGTCGATGAGCCGCGTGCCCTCCAAGAGCGCCGCCGCCCGCTGGTAGACCGACTCCCATTGTTCCCACTCACGCTCGGCGGCGCAGCAGGGCAACAAGAAGGTGAGCACGCAGCACAAGACCGCCCGGCGCACACGCTCTTCAGCCTCGGCCGCCACCTGCTCAAAGAGCTCTTTCGCTTGGCGGGTGAGCCCGCGGCCCAAGAGCACGAGGCCCAGGTTCATCCGGGGCAAGAGCGCGTCGCCAGAGCCCACCTCGTCGAGCACGGTGATGGCGCGGCGGTATTGTTGTTCGGCGGTGCGCAGCTCTCCCCGTTGGCGGGAGATCTCGGCCAGGGCGTTGAGGAAGTGCGCCTCGCCGACGCGGTTCCCCATACGCTCCATCAGCTCTAAGCCTTGGTTGAGCGCCAGCTCCGCCTCACCAAGACGCCCCTGGCTCAGAAAGATCGCGCCCCGGCCCAACAGGCTCGTGGCCTGCACAAAACGATGCCCGACGCTGGCGGCGGCGGCCTCGGCGCTGGCGTACACCTCCAGGGCCTCGTCGTTCTGGCCGCGCGAACGAAGGCACTGGGCGAGGCGCCACGCCGTGGAGGAGATGATGTGGGGCTCGCCCAGGGCGTTGCCGATCTCTTGGACCTTACGGAGGATCTCCTCCATCTTGGCGCTGTCACCGCGACGCTCGGCGATGGTGGCCAGCTCAGCGATGATGTACACCCGAAGCTCATGCTCTCCGAGCTGCTCGGCGATGTTCACGCAGCGCTGCAACATCGCCTCGGCTCGATCCAGCTCCGCCAGCTCCATGTAGATCTGGGCGAGGCTCTTGAGGGTCTGGATGAGGCCACGATCCTCGGGGCGACCGCTGGCGAGCTCAAGCTGGAGCGCGCGCTCGGCGAGGCGAAGGCCCTCGTCTAGGCGGCTGCGCAGCCGGGCGAGGCGAGAGCGCTGGTTGAGCAGCTCCACGCGGTGCGGGTGGTCTACGGCGAGGCCGATGCGGTCGGCGAGGCGCTCCTGGACGTGGATGAGGCGCTCCCAAGAGCTGTACGCCCCGCCGATCCAGCGGCGCTGGGCGGCTTCAGCCAAGGTCGCCATCGCCTCTTCAGGCTGATCGCTCGCCAGGAGGTGCCAGGCGAGGCGCTCGGCGGCCAACGACGCGCCGTACCGAGCGCGCAGACCTTCAGCGCAGGCCGCGTGGTGGCTGCGCGCGCGCCCGGCCTGGGCCGCCCGGGCCAACATTCGACGCCAGAGGCGCTCCGTCGTGAACGCCCAGCCGCCGCGCCAGGGCTCCACGATGCCCGCCTGCTCCAGCCGAGAGAACAAGGCCTCACCGCTCGGGGTGACCCGGGGCCGCAGCGCCGTCCACTCCGCCCCCGAGCACCGCATGCCCAGAAACGCGAGGCGCTCCACGAGGCGCTGGTCATCCTCGACGGCGCGGTCCATCGCCGCGTCCAGAGCCACGATCATCGGCCCCCGCGTCGGCGTCGGCCGCGCGGTGAGGGCGAGCTCCGCCGCGCCACCCACGGGGCGAAGCAGCTCTCGCACATGCTCTAAGGTGAGCGGCGGGCGGCTGATCTCGTGCTCGTCGGGGTCTTGGGCGTCGGTGCGTAAGGTGAGCACGACGAGGATCGGCGTGGCCCGCTCGCTCTGCGCCTGGATGAGCTGCACGACGAGGCTCACCGCGGCCTCGCTCCACTGCACGTCCTCCAAGACCAACACCACCGAGCGCTCGGCGGCGATTTTACGCAAGAGCCGAACGTGGAGGGTGTTTCGTTCCAGGCGTGGAACGTGCTGGTGACCGGCTCGTGGCCAGATCGTCGCGGCGAGATCCCCCGCCTCGTCAGCGGCGCAGATGTTGAGGGAGACACAACGATCGATGAGCGCCGCGGCCAAGGCGTCGCTGGACTCCCACGACGGGGCGCCAAGCTGCTCGGCGAGGGCTGAGCCGATGCCGTCGGAGATCGACGGGGTGACGCTGTGGTGCGCGAGAATGAACGCCGATCGTTCTTGACGGGCCACAAAACCCGCCAGCCAACGCACCACTTGGGACTTTCCGCTGCCCTCGACCCCGTGGATCACGACCACACGAGCCCGTCCGTCGAGGGCCATGCGGTTGCTGGCGCTCAGAAGCTCGCTGCACGCAGCGTCGAGCCCTTCGGGGAAGGGGAGGCGGTTGGGGGGGCCGCGGGTCATGCGCGAGCTATCAAAGCACGACCGGCGGGGGGCTGGCAAGCCTAGGTTGATGGGGCCGCGCGAAGGAGCCCCAGATGATCCATCCACTCCCATAACTCGGGATCTGCGCGTTCGCGAAGCCGCACCAGGAGCGGGCCGCCCCGGGGACGAGGCCCACGGCCAAGGCCCCGGGTGAGCCGCGCCCAGGCCTCACGCCGCGCCGGGCTGCCCGGGGGAGACAAGGCCGCGTCGAGCACGCCGAGCTGCAGGCGGTCCGTCGCCTCCCAGGGCCGCCAGTCGCCCCGGGTCGCGGCGTCGAGGTCGTGCCGAGCGGCGGCGTCTTGGCCGAGCAGGGTGTGCGCCCAGGCCCGCAGGAGCAGGGCCCGGCGCTCGGCGAGGCCGTCATCGACGCCGCGCAACACATCCACCGCCTCTTGAAGCGCGGCGAGGGCCTCACGATAAGAGCGCTGCAACGCCAAGACCTCGCCGCGGCGCAAGAGCCCACGCCCATGAAGCCCGGGCAGCCCCGCCCCCGCCGCGGCGCGACAGACCTCCACCAAGGCCGCGTGGCTCTCGTCCAGGCGCCCCAACGACATCAAGGAGCTGGCGACGGCGAGGGCGCTCTCGACCCGTAGACGCTCATCCCGCGCCCCCGCGGCGAGGGCCACGGCGCGCTGGGCGGAGGCCAAGGCCCCGGCGTGCTCCCCGGAGCTCTGCTGGGCGTCTACCCAGCTCAGCGCCACCTCGACGGCGTCCGCGGTGTGGTGGGTGGCCTCGGCGAGCTCACGCGCCCGGGAGAGCAGCTCCACGGCCTCCATGAACCTCCTGCGCCGCAACATCACCACCCCCATGAGCCGCAGCGCCGTGGGCATCTGCTCGGACCACTCGTGGCGGTAACAGTGCATCAACAGCCGACGGGCCGGAGAGGCCAAGGAGTCGACCTCTTGCCGCGCCTCGGCCAGCCGGGCCCGAAGCATGAGCCAGCCGCCCCACTCCACGCTGCCTTCAGCCACGCCCATCGACGTGAGCGCGCCGCCATAGAGCGAGAGCGCAGACTCCGCGGCCCGCAGAGAGCCCCCTCGGATCGCCCCTTGAATAAATCGTAAAAGATAGGGGCAGGCCAAGGCCGGCTGGCCCGCTCGAATCAGGTGGGTCGCCGCCCGCAGGCCCTCCTCCCGCCGCGCGACGAGGGCCGCCGCGCAGGCCTCGTGGTTCGCCCGGCTGTCTTGGGCGGCCTCACGCAAGAGCGCCTCACGCAGCCCCGGGTGGGTAAAGGCCCAGCCTTGGGAGGCGCCCTCAGCGAGCTGATCGATGAACAGCCGCTGGGTCAAGGTGTCGGGGATCACCACGCCGAGGCGCACGCAGGCGTCTCGCCACAGCTCGTCGTCGATGTCGGGGCCCAACAACGCGGCGAGCTGCAGCGCCAGGCGCGCGCCGAAGGGCAGCCCCGCGACGAGGCGGTCCACCCGCCCCGACCACACCGAGAGGTGATCGTCGGGCAGGCCCACCTCAGCGCCAGGGCCGAGGCTGAGCCCGGCGGGGGTCCACACCTGGGGGGTGCGGCGCAGGCACTCCCGCAGCAGCTCCAGCATAAACGCCGGGTGCCCCGCCGCGCGCTGGGCGAGCTGCTCCAAGAGCCCCGGCTCTACGGCGACGACGCTCTGGGCCAAGGCCGCGCACTCGCTCGTCTCCAAGGGGCGCAGCGACACCTCGACCAGCCAGCCCAGACGCTCCAGGCGCTCAAGCGCCACGGCCTCGCGGGGGCGCTCGGCGAGCAGATCGGTCTGGGTGGTGATCACAAACAACAGCGGCCGGGGCGCGCGCATCGTCATCAACAGCGCGTCCTCGAGGGTCAAGAGGCTCTGCAGGCCCCACTCGGCGGCGCCGATCATCACGATGACCGGCCCCTGGCCCGCGAGGCCGATCAGCGCGTCGCGGGCGGCGTCACGGGCGCGACGGGGCAAAACAGAGACCCGCCCTGAGGCCTCGACGCTCTCCTCTAAGCCCGCGATCACGGACTCCAGCGCGCCCTCCCGCAGGCCCGCGCCGCCCAACAAGCCCTCAATACGCGCGCGCAGGGCGGCGCCGCTGCTGGCGGCCTCGACGCCCAGGTGAACCCGAAGCGCCTCCATGAGCGCCGCCGGTCGCACGGGGCTGTGGTCCGCGTAGAGCGTCCGGGCGCCGGTCCGTCGGGTGAGCTCGGCGATGAGCTCTTGGGCCAGGCGGTTCTTCCCGACCCCAGCTGAGCCCGAGATGAGCAGCGCCGTGGTCTCGCGCCCGGCGAGCACGGCCTCGGCGCGGCGCAACATCGTGCTCAGCTCGGCCTCACGCCCGACGAAGCGGGGCAGGCGCTCCAGGCCAAGACCGGGGCCGAACCAGGGCTGCCAGCGCGACGGCGTCTGGCGGGGAGGCTCCGGCGGGCCGCCGTCGGGGGCGTTGACCAAGGCCGCCCACGCGGAGAGGTGCTGCCCCGCCGCCAAGGCCTCACGCCACCGCGACCAGGCCTCGTCAGGCGGCGGGCCCCAGGCGCCCATCATCTCCCCGAGGGCCCGCAGCTCGTCGCCTTGGGGGTTGGGCCCCTTGGCGCGGCTCGGGCAGAGATCAAACCAACGCACGGCGTCGGGCTCGCCCTCTTCAGCCGCGAGATGCAGGCGACAAGACTTCACCGCGCCAAAAACGCCCCCCGTCGCGTGAATCGTCGCCAAGGCCGAGAGCGCGCCCCGGGCCGCTTTTGCCCACCGAAGGGGCGACAACGGGGCGTGGCGATATAACTGACCCTGGGTCATTTCAACCGAGGTCCACGGCGCGCCCAACGGCAAGGAGCGCCGGGGAAGGTCTCGGGTCATCTCGGCGGCGGCGACGCTGACCTCACCCGCGTCGAGCAAGGTGACGAGGTTGGGGTGGTGGGTCTGGAGCGCCTTCGTGCGGTCCTCACGCCAGGCCCGCCAGCGCCCGGGGCTGGCCTCGCTCGGGGAGGCGACGATCACCAGGACGCCGGTGCAGCGGTCCTTCGCGCTCCAGCCGGTGACCCCGTCTTCAGAGCCCACGGAGACCAAGAGGTCCAGGCCGCCCAAGGGGACGGGCAGCCCCTCCGCCGCCGCCTGACGTAACCTCGTCCCCAAGGCCGACGCGCCCTCGGCGTCTTTGAGGGCGACCCGCTGCACGAGCGCGATCTCCCACAACCTCGGCGCCATCGCCCGCAGCCGCGCGCGGTCTTGGGCGTACGCGCGATCTCCGGCGAGCTGCGCGGTGTGGGCGACGTCGGGCCCGGTGAGCTGGGACTCGGCGAGGAGCGCGACCGCCCGATCGTACTGGGCCTCGACGGCCTCGGCGTCTCCCTCCAAGACCGCCATCGACATCAACAGCAGGTGCGCCGCGGCGAGCACCCCGGTGCGGCCCCGGCTCGCGGCCTGGGCCCGAACCCCCTCCACGAGGGGCCTCGCCCGGACCAGATCCCCCTGATCCACGTAGAGCAGGGCGAGGTTGAGCCGCGGCATGATCGCCTCAGGCGAACGAATCGACTCCAGCACCCGCAGCGCGTCTCCGTAGGCCGCCTCCGCCTGCTCCCGCTCACCGCCCGCCCGCAGGATGTCGCCCAAGGTGTTGTGACAGAGCGCCACGCCGTCCCGGCGACCCACCAAGGTCATCAGCGCCTCGGCGCCGCGCACGAGGCGTTTGGCCTCGTCAAGCTCCCCCAAACCCCAGCGCGCCACGGCCTCGCCGCGTAGGCTCACCGCGAGGCCGTAGCGGTAAGACGCCGCCCGCGCGATCTGCGCCGCCGCCGCGAACGCCTGCAGCGCCTCCTTCACCCGGCCCTGCTGGCGCCGGGCCCGCCCCAACAACGACAAGGTCAAGGCGTGGCGGCGTGGGCGCCCCAGGCCGACCTCATGGGTGAGCGCCTCCTCAAAGAGCGCCTCAGACAACGACTCTTGGCCTCGACGCCCAGCGACGGCGGCACGATCGTGCAGGCAGTCCGCCACACCCGCCACCTTGCCCAACGAACGAAACCGATCCTCGGCGCCACGAAGCAACGACTCCGCCCGGTCCAAGGCGCTGGCCTCATAGGCCACCTGGCCCAAGGCCCGCAGCGCGTGTCCGAGGAGCTCGGGATCCTCAGCGCGTCCCGCCCGGGAGACGGCGTCTTCACCCAGGCGCAGCGCCTCATCAAGCCGCCCCCGCTGTCGCAGAAGCCGCACCCACTCGAATTTTACGGCGAGGCGCTGGGGATCTGCCTCGCTGAGCCCCAGGGTGTCGACGAGCTGGCTCGCCCGGCCCACGAGCGCGCTCGCGGCCTCGAGGTGGCCCGCCTCCCGCGCGGCGGCGATGGCGGCGGTGAGGGCGTCCAAGGCGCCGACGACGTCCCCGGCGTTGAGGCGGTGCAAGGCGACGCGGGGGGCGTCTAAGGCGAGGCCATACCGCCCGGTCAACATCGCCGCGACCTCGGCGCTTCGCCGCTCCAGCTCACCGTCCTCTCGGATCTGGTGCAGGACCGCCGCCCGGGCCTCGGGCCAACGAACCCTCCAGGCGTCCTCGTGGGCGCCGAGATCCCCGGCGGCGAACAAGGCGCTCAGCCCGGGGGACTCCGCGGGGTGCGGCGGCGCGCCGGGGAACGACGCCCACTCCAGGGCCGTCACCGTGCCGTCGAGCACCATGAACCGGTCAAACCACACCCGGTCCGCTGGGCTCGTCGCCGCGCGGACCGTGAGCGCCCGCACGATCGCCTGCTCCCGCAGCGTCGGTGGCGTCGGCGGGAGGATCAGCCGCTGCACCGTCAGGCCCACGGCGACCAGACGCTCGCGAACCTCGTCGGGCGTGAGGTCTCCATCGGAGATCAGCACCCGCTCCGCGCCAAGGGGCGCCACCAGGGGCGCGAACCACATCACCAGCTCAAGGGTCGGCGGCGGGCCGTCGTCCTGGCCCCAGTCCTCGAGCAGCCGCACGACCTCTTGCGCCTGCTCGCCGCGACCCACGAACAGGATCAGCCGTGATCGCGCACACAAAGCGGTCAAGATTCGCCGAGACATCGCCGCGCGCTCTTCGCCCTCTGGCGCAAACCGCCCCGGAGTCGGCCAGAGGGCCGCCGCGAGGGCCTCGGCCTCACCCTCTCCGCTCAAGCCAAGCGCCAACAAGCGCGCCCGGAGCGCCTCGACCAAGGCCTCGCCGCGGCACCCTTCGACCCCCAGGGCCCGGCAGAACGTGCCATAGAGCCCATCACCCGGCGCAGGGATCGCACCGAACCGCACCACGAGCCCCTGGCACGGCACGTCCCCTTTGGTGGCCTCCCGAAGGAAGTCCCGGGACCAACACGAGAACGCGAAGACCGAGTCCGCCTCCAAGAGCGTCACCTGAGGCGCCGCGGCGGGGCGCCGCGTTGTGACTTGAGCGTCAGGGCTTGGAGGGCGAGAGGCGCTCAAGGTCGCCGCCTAGGGGCGATGGGGTCGGAGATGGCGTACACAGAGTCTCCAGACTCTATCATACTGATGTTGAACCCTCTGGTGTGCTTCATGACGAGAGACCCCGCCGTGACAAGTCCCCTCTTCGCCTTCTTCTTGGTCGCTTGCCTGCCAGATCTAGGAGAGTCCGGCCCCACCGGTGCGCTTCAATCTGGCGCGTGGACCTTCACCATCACCGATGTGCTTCAGGACGAGTGCGACTACGCGCTGGCCCCGGGGGAAACCTTCGACGCCGAGCTGAGCACGAACGGCTCCGCGCTCACCCTGAGCCTGGGGGACCAGCCCCCACGAACCCTGCTGCGCGACGGCCCAAACCTCAGCGGGCAATGGACTGAGGACGAGCAGGTCCTGGCGACCTGCCTCTACACTGTCGCAGGCCAAGACGTGGGTGAGGTCTTTGATCCGACACACCTGAGCCTCAGCGTCTCCGCGAGCGAGTCGCTCACCGGAGACTGCAGCGCCCTCAACCCCATCGGATTTCCTTGCGCCTGGGCCGTCACTTACGACGCTTGGGCCGACACCACGGAGCCATGATGCGCCCCACAGCCACCTTCGCCCTCTTTGTGACGCTGTTCACCCTCGCCTGTAAGCCCGCCGAGCCCCCCGTTGACACCGCCGTCGAGCCCCCAGAAGAGGAGGTGGTCGACGCCGACGGGGACGGCAGCCCCTCCACTGAAGACTGCGACGACGACGACGCGGCGGTCAACCCCAGCGCCACCGAGACCTGCGACGGCCTGGACAACAACTGCGACGGCCAGACCGACGAGGGGGTGCTCACCACCTACACCACCGACGCAGACGGCGACGGGTACGGCGACGACAGCACCGCCACCGAGGCCTGCGCGCCGCCAGAGGGCGCCGTCGAGGTGGGCGGTGACTGCGACGACGCCGACGCCCGCTACAACCCCGGCGCCGCCGAGACCGACTGCGCCGACCCCAACGACTACAACTGCGACGGCTCCACAGGCTACGCCGACGGCGACAACGACGGGTACGCCGCCTGCGCGGAGTGTGACGACGGCGACGCCGCGGTGAACCCGGGGGCCACGGAGGTCTGCGACGACCGCGACAACAACTGCGACGGCCTCACCGATGAGAACGTCACCGAGACCTGGTGGCAAGACACCGACGGCGACAACTTCGGCGACGCGGACTTCGCCTACATCGGCTGCGCCCAGCCCGAGGGCTACACCGACAACGTCCTGGACTGCGACGACGGCGACGGCGCGGTGAACCCCGACGCCGACGAGGTCTGCGACGGCCTCGACAACGACTGTGACGGCACCATCGACGGCGCCGACGCCATCGACGTGTCCACCTACTACACCGACGCCGACAACGACGGCTTTGGCGACGCCGGCGCTCCCCTCACCGCCTGCGAGCTCCCCAGCGGCGCCGTCGCCGACAACAACGACTGCGACGACGGGGCGAGCGCCGTGAACCCCGACGCCGACGAGGTCTGCGACGGCCTCGACAACGACTGCGACGGCGTGACCGACGGCGCCGACGCCATCGACCTCTCCACCTACTACGCCGACGACGACAACGACGGCTACGGCGACGCCAGCGCTCCCCTCACCGCCTGCGAGGCCCCCAGCGGCGCCGTCGCCGACAACAACGACTGCGATGACGGCGACGGCGACTCCTACCCCGGCGCCGCTGAAGCATGTGACAACACCGACAACGACTGCGACACCGAGACCGACGAGGAGGTCTGTGAGTGTACCTTCGAGACCTACGGCGGCCACGAGTACCTGTTCTGCGCTGAGAACCTCAACTGGGCCGACGCCTACGCCGAGTGCCTGAGCTACGGCTACGACCTCGTCGCGATCACCGACGCCGCTGAAGACGCCTGGGTGTGGGCCACGGCCTACGCGCTTGTGGACACCGACTGGTGGATCGGCCTGAACGACCACTCAAGCGAAGGCAGCTTCGTGTGGACCACCGGCGAGGCCACGAGCTACACCGCCTGGTCGCCGGGTGAGCCCAACAACAGCTACCTCGACGGCAGCGCCGAGAACTGCGTACACATCGGCTGGTACGCCCCGACGAGCGCCTGGAACGACTTCGGCTGCGCCGCGTTGAACCACTTCGTCTGCGAGGGCTGAGCGACGCTCCTCAATGAACACGCTCATTGAACGTGTTCATTGAGTGTTCATGCGACAGATGCGACAGATGCGACAAGCTCAGCGCCCGGCCCGGGCCTTCACCCACGCCCAGGCCGCGCCCAGCTCATCGGGATGAAACCAGGCCGGGTACAGCGCGAGCATCGCCCAGGGGAAGATGCCGAGCTGCATCGTCGCCGCGATGCCCAGGTGTAAGAGCACGCCGACAAACACCCAGAGGTGCATCAGCCGCAGGCGTTTGGCCCAGGCGCGCAGGCGACCGGGCTGGCCATCGGTCATGCGGAAGTGCATCAGCACCAACATCAGCGGCGCGGTGTTCTCCCAGATGTGGGTCGTCGCCGTGGCCAGGCTCGTGAGCGGCCACACCGAGGCCAGCCACTCAAAGCTGTGCCGGGCGATGTGGGGATCCTGCAGGATGATGTACAGCGCGTGATAGCCGCCCAGCGGTGTCCAGGTGAGCGCCGTCTTCTGCACCCCGGCCATCCAGTACATCACGACGATCTGCAAGAGGATCAGGTGACGGGGCCAGGCCGAGACCAGCGCGCCGTCGCCGAAGAAGCTCCCCGTGCGCCGCCGGGCGTCCAACGACAAGGCGTCGCCGCAGCGGGAGAACAAGAGGATGAACATCACGTTCCGCATCATCAGGTCGATGCCGCGGTCGCCCAAGGGCAGAATCTGCGCGAGCTGGGCGTAGGCCAAGATCAGCACGAGGCCGCTCACCCGGGTGAACAGCCCCAAAGCCCAGGCCAAGGACGCAAAAAATGTGACAGCGTGCAGCCCCGCCGCCGTGGCCTCCGTGGGCGGAAACAGGCGGTAGACCTCGGGCACAGGGTCGCGGTTGAGCAGGTTCGACGGGAACCCGCCGGCCTCGGGCGGCGCCCACAGCGTCGAGACGAGGTCGAGCTGCCAGGCCTCGGCGAGATCCCAACACAGCACCAGCCCCAGCAACAGGCGCACCCAGGCCATCGCCGTCGCGGGCTCCTGGTGACTCCAGAGGGCCACCCAATAGCGCCACAGCCGCCCGATCATGGCCCCTCCTCGCCGCGCTTCACCACACGCACCAGCCGCGTCTCGGCGATGGGGTCGGCGTCTTGGCCCGGCGTGACCACATGGGTGCGGATCATCTTCACCCGCACCCGGGTGGCGTCGGGCCAGTCCTCAAAGGCGTGGCGGGCCACCCAGCGGGCGAAGCTCTCATAGGAGGGCCGCACCTTGGAGGCGTTGTCGTCGTACACGCCGCGCACCCGGCGGAAGGTGAGCTGGGGCTCCAGGTAGGCGTGCTCGGGGTCGAGCGCCCGATACACCACCTCAAACTTGCCGTCGCGCTCCACCTCGATCACCAGCCGGTGGGGGTGGGTGTTGGGGTAGGTGAACAGCCCCCAGCCCTGGCCCGTGCCGGTGATCCGCAACAGCGGCCGAAACGGCTTGATCACCGCGGTGCGCAGCTCGCTCGTGACCGTGGAGCTCTTCACCGCCAGATCCGTGAGCTCGGCCCGGGTGGTCTTGATGCCCAGCCCGCCGAGCACCTTCACCCAGCCGTTGAGCTCCTCGACGGCGATCGGGTTCGCCATGGCCTTCGGCGTGGTGGGCGACGGCGGCAGGGGCGAGGCGGCGACGCCGTGCACAAAGATCACGACGGCGAGGAGCGCCGCGCGCAGCGAGGGGACACGGTCTGATTGGGGACTGGACATGCGGGCCTAGGGTAGCGCAGCGCGGCGCGTGGAGGTAGCCTGCGACCATGTGGTTGTGGCTCTTCGCCTGCGCAGGATCAGCCGATCCCCCTGTTCACCCGCCGGTCGTAGACGCCGCGAGGCTCACGATTGAGGGGCCCGCGGGCGCGCTCATCGCGGGGGTGTACAACCTCGGCGAGCTAGACGGCGCGCCGGGGCATGAGCTGGGCCTGGCCGTGGGCCGCGGCGAGGCGCTCACCGAGGGATCCGATCTTTACGTGTTCTCCGGCGGGCAGACCGGCGCGCTCCGGCTGGAGGACGCGGATCAGGTGATCGTCAACGACGCGGGCGCGTGGTGGATCGTCGATGGTGGGCAGTGTACGCCCGATTCCGCCTCGGGCCACCGGAACGCCGTGGGCCTGGGGGATCTCGACGGCGACGGCCTCGGAGAGCTGATGCTCGCGTTCGGCGATGACGCCGGGGACGGTGTGGTCTACCTGCTCGGCGGCGCCCAGCGCGCCCTGGCGCGGGAGACCCCGCTCTCCGCCGCCCAGCTCATCCTCTTTGGCCCAGGCGACACGTCTAGCCTCGGCGCCGATCTCACCGTGGGTGACTTCGACGGTGACGGCCTCAGCGACGTCGTGATCGGGGCGCCGGTCACCGAGAGCCCCGAGCGCGCCGGAGAGATCGTCGTGGTCTACGGCGCCAAGCTCGGCCCAGCGCGGGGCGCGCGGCGGGTGTTTGAGCTCGGCGGCGTCGGCTGGAGCGCCGTGGTCGGGGAGCTCGCCGGGGAGCGGGTGCTCTCCGTGGGCGACGTGAACCAAGACGATCGGGAGGATCTCGCCGTGCTCGCGCCGGGCTGCGCGTCGGGGCGGCCGGGTCGGGTGCTGCTCGTCTCCGGCGCGGATCTTCCCCGGGTGGGCCGCAACGACCGCCTGCTCATCAGCGCCACCTACCAGAGCACAAACGTGCTCCCCGGGAACCTCCAGCGCCTCCCCAACCCCGACGGCCTCGGCCCCGACGGGCTGATCGTCGGCGGCGACACCGACGCCCTCGGCGAGCATGTGCTCGTGTTCTCCGGCGAGGGCCTGCTCAGCGCGCCCAACCTGCGCCCCACGACGAGCTTTCAGATCGGCGCCGACTCCCGGTCCCAGCTCACCACACGGGGCCTGCCCGGCGGAGAGGTCGAGCTGGTGGCCCACGACGGCGGCCGGCTCGTGCGGGTGTCTGACCCCGAGCGCGCCGAGGGCTGGTACATGGCGGAGGGCTGGTCGTCCCCCTGCGACATGGACGACCGCCCCGACCGACACCGCCTGCTCGACGCCTTCGACCTCGACGGCGACGGCGTTGACGAGCTGGTCACCGTCGAGCCCCTCTGGCCGACCTGCGATCCAGACCAAGAGAACCAGGGCCTCGTCGTCGTCTGGTGAGCCCATGAGGCCACGACATGTCGTGGCCACGGCGACGCCGCTCACGATGGCTCGTGGCGCTTCGTGGGCAAACCCGCCACGACGGGGCCCGGGGCGCGGTCGTGGCGCTGGCACGGCGCTTGCTAACGACGGTCGCGCGGCGACGATTGTGTGGCGAAGAGCCCCGCCGCGGATGCCCCCTCGCCCTCGGGAGCCCGACGATGCGACCTCACACCCTGGTTACCGCTGCGTCTGTGTCTGTGCTGCTCGGCCTCATCCCCGGCTGCTCGGGGGAGGCGGACCCCGACGGTCCGGTCACCCGCAAGCTCGTCATCGGCGCCTACACCACCCCACGCGAGGCGATGAACGATCATCTGCTCCCCAAGTTTAAGGAGGCCTGGCAGGCCAAGACCGGCGAGATCGTCGAGTTTGAGACCTCGTTTCAGGCCTCTGGCAGCCAGGCTCGGGCCATCTCTGGGGGCTTTGAGGCGGACGTGGCTTGGCTCTCGCTTGAGCCCGACGTACAGACCCTCGTAGACGCCGGGCTCATCACCCGGGACTGGCGGGCCACGCCCACCAAAGGCATCGTCTCGTCCTCTGTCGTGGTGATCGGCGTGCGGCCGGGCAACCCCAAAGGGGTGACGGACTGGGCGGATCTCGGCAAACCCGGCGTCGAGGTGCTCACGCCGAACGTGCGCACCAGCGGCGGCGCGATGTGGAACGTGCTCGGCGTGGTGGGCGCCGCCCGACGGGGCCATGTCGGCGCAGACACCAGCGAGGTCCACGCCGAGGCCGTCTTGGCGAGCGTGCTCAAGAACGTGCGGGTGATGGACAAAGGCGCCCGGGACTCGATGATCTCCTTTGAGAAGGGCATCGGCGACGCGATCATCTCCTATGAGAACGAGCTGGTCGTCGCGGCCTTGGCCGGGCAAAAACTCGACACGGTCATCCCCAAGTCTACGGTGATCATTCAGAATCCCGCCGCGGTGGTGGACGTCTACGCCGAGCGCCACGGCGTCACGGATCTCGCGGATGCCTTCGTGGCGTTCCTCACCGAGCCCGCGCAGCAAGAGGCCCTCGCCAAGTACGGCCTGCGCCCGGTGGTGGACGGCGTGCCCGTCGCGGGGTTCCCGGCCTTGGGCGACACCTTCACCGCCGCCGACCTGGGCGGCTGGGCCAGCCTCAAGACGACGGTGTTCGCCGACGGCGCGCTGTACGACCGCGCCCTGACCCGCGCCCAGAGCGCCCAAGGTCAAGCCCAGTGAGCGCCTCTCGGGCCGTCTGGGCGCCCCGTTTGATGCGGGCCTCGTTCGGGGTCTGGATCTGCGCGCTCGTCGTGCTGCCGATGCTCGCGGTGCTCGCCCGGGCCGCCCAAGGAGGCTTCGCCGGGGCCTGGGAGGCCATCACCCGCCCCGCCGCCGTACACGCGCTGGGGCTCTCCTTCGGGCTCAGCCTGATTGTCGTGGGGATCGACCTGATCTTCGGCCTCGCGACGGCCTGGGCGCTGGTGCGTTGGGACTTCCCCGGGCGCCGCCTCGTGAGCGCGCTCGTGGACCTGCCCTTCGCCGTGCCTACCCTCGTCGCGGGCATCCTGCTCGTGGTGATGTTGGGCCCACAGTCCACCTTAGGCGGCGCCATGGCCGGGCTGGGCATCGACGTGATCTACGCCTGGCCGGGCATGATCCTCGCCTTGTGTTTTGTGACCCTGCCCTTCGTCGTGCGTGCCGTGGAGCCCGTTTTAGAGGAGCTCGACCCCGCTGAAGAGGAGGCCGCGCGCACCTTAGGCGCCGGAGAGGCCCTGATTGTGCGTCAAGTCCTGCTGCCGCCGCTTCTGCCGGCCTTGGCCGTGGGCGCCGGGCAGAGCTTCGCCCGGGCCATCGGCGAGTTCGGCGCCATGGCGGTGCTCTCGGGGAACGTGCCCCGGGAGACCCTGGTGGGCAGCGTGTATGTGTTGGGTGAGGTCGAGGCCGGAGACAGCGTCGAGGCCGCGGCGGTCAGCGTGGTGCTGCTCGTCGTCTCCATCATCGCCCAGCTCGTCGTGAGCCAGGTCAACCAGCCCTGGGGGCAAGAATGACCCCACGACGTCGCACAAAGCCCGAAGGCCTTGGCCTCGTGGTCACCGCCGCGGCGATCCTCTGGGTCGTGGGCCTCGTGGGGGTGCCCTTGGGCGCGCTCCTGCTCGCTGTCGGCGCCGAGCCCGCCCAGGTGGTCGCCGAGCTCGTCGAACAAGGCGGCTTAGACGCCTTGGGGCGCTCGATCGTGCTCGCGGTGTTCGCCGTGCTCGTCGGCGGCGTCACCGGCACCTTGGGCGGCCTCGTGCTCGCCCGGCAGCGCTTCTGGGGCCGCGCCGTCTTAGACGTCGCCGTGGATCTCCCCCTCGCCGTGAGCCCGGTGATCGTAGGCCTCGCGTTCGTCATCCTCTACGGTCGTGGCGGCTGGTTAGAGCCCGTGGCCACGGCGCTGGGCGTCAAGGTGCTCTTCGCCACGCCGGGCCTGTTCTTGGCGACGGCGTTTGTGTGCCTGCCGTTCTTTGTGCGGGAGGTCGCCCTGGTGCTTGAGGAGGTCGGCACCAGCGAAGAGGACGCGGCCCGCACCTTAGGCGCCAGCGAGTGGCAGGTGTTTGTGTGGGTCACCCTGCCCCAGCTTCGCGGCGCCCTGCGGGTGGGCACGCTGTTGACCGTGGCCAGAGCGCTGGGTGAGTTCGGCGCGGTGCTCGTGCTCGGCGGCGCCATCGAGGGCCGCACCCAGACCGCCACCACCTTCGTTCACACGATGATGGAGGAGCGGCACGACGCCGGGGCCTTCGGCATGTCGTTGATCCTCGCCGCCATGACCGTGCTGCTTGTGCAGGCCTTGCCCACAGGCGCACGCACCAAACACTGAGCTGGTCTCCGTCTCTCTGCCAACGCCTTCACTCCGAGGTGAGTCATGGGCATCGTCGCCAAGAACCTACACAAACAGTTCGGTGAGACCCAGGTGATCCGCGGGGTGAGCCTGTCCGTTGACCGCGGGGAGATGGTCTCGTTGCTGGGGCCCTCCGGCGGCGGCAAGAGCACCGTGCTTCGTATCCTCGCGGGCTTGGAGCGCGCGGACTCTGGCGAGGTGTGGCTTGACGGGCAGCGTGTGGACCACCTCGACGCGGCCTCCCGGGGCGTGGGGTTTGTGTTCCAACACTACGCCTTGTTCCGGCACATGCGTGTGGTGGACAACGTCGCGTTTGGGCTCAAGGTGCGAAAGGTCAACCCGGTTGAGGCGCGGCGGCGGGCCGAGGCCCTGCTCACCCGAGTGGGCCTCGGTGGGCTCAGCGAACGATGGCCCGATGAGCTCTCCGGCGGTCAGCGGCAGCGGGTGGCCTTGGCCCGGGCCTTGGCCCCAGAGCCCCGGGTGCTGCTCCTCGATGAGCCCTTCGGGGCCTTAGACGCCCGGGTGCGCGCGGACCTGCGCGAGTGGCTGCGCCGCCTGCACGACGAGGTCGGCGCCACCACGGTGCTCGTCACCCACGATCAAGAGGAGGCGCTCTCTGTGTCGGATCGTGTGATCCTCGTCAAAGACGGCCTCATCGAGCAAGACGGCAGCCCGTCGGAGATCGTAGACGCCCCACGCACGGAGTTTGTCGCGCGGTTTGTGGGTGAGGTCAACGTCGTCGAGGGCGTCGTCGGCGCCGATGGCCTGCTGAGCGCGGGTGGGCTCTCCATGCGCATCCCCGCCGGGTCCAAGGTCGGCGACCGCCTTCGCGCCGTTCTACGCTCCCACGAGCTGCACCTGGAGCTGGACCCGCGCGGCTTGGGCGTCGTGCGGCGGGTGGTGCCTCTGGACGATCGGGCCCGCGTCGAGCTGAGCCTCAACGGCGCCTCTTTGGTGGCGCGTGTGCCCCGGGCCCAGGCCCAGGCGCTCACCATCGGCGGATCCGTCACCGTCGCGCTGCATGAGCCGGCCCGAGTCTGGGCCATCGAGGGCTGAGCCCGGATACGTTCCCCAATCAACCCCCTCCGACCGGAGCGGCTATGGATCCTCGCTGGAGCGCCTCGCCCTGGACCTCCCTGGTGCTCAACACCTGGCGACAGGTCTCCGAGCACCTCGACATCGCCGCCTGCTTGGATGAGCTCACCCCGGGGCTGATCGCTGGCCTGCCCCTGCGGCGGGTGTGGCTGCGCCGCTTTGACGCCCAGCACGCCTGGTTAGAGACCGTGGCGGTGTCGCCTTGGGATCGGGCCCTCGGCGAGCTGCCCGCGCGGCGCCCCTTAGAGGCCGACGAGCTGCGCCTGGTGAGCGACTGGGTGAGCCGAGGCCGGGTCGAGCCGCTCCCGCCGCGCCTGTTGAGCGTCGTCTCGCCCCAGCGCACCCGCGGCGGCGTCACCCTCGCCGGAGGCCTCGTAGACGCGCGTAAACCCGTCGGGATTGTGCTGTTTGAGGGCGATGACTCCCTCGCCGCACAGTCGGAGCTGCTCCTGGCGCTGCTCGCGCCTCTGCTCGTGGCCCTGCGCAACGACCAACGTGTGCATGAGCTCGCGCGGCTTCGTGAGGCGGTCGAGGCCGAGAACCGCGCCTTGCTCTCCCGCCTCGCCCGAGACGGCGTCGCCGGGGCGGTCGTCGGCGCCGACGCCGGGATGCGTGAGGTGATGGCCCGGGTGCAGCGGGTGAGCCAGACCGACGCCCCGGTGCTCATCCTCGGCGAGACCGGCACCGGCAAAGAGCTCGTCGCCCGCGAGGTTCACGCCCGCAGCGGCCGGGCCCAGGGCCCCTTCCTCAAGATCAACTGTGGCGGCATCCCCCCGGAGCTCATCGACAGCGAGCTCTTCGGCCACGAGCGCGGCAGCTTCACCGGCGCGGTCTCCGAGCGCCGCGGCTGGTTTGAGCGCGCCGACGGCGGCACCCTCTTTCTCGACGAGATCGGCGAGCTGCCCCTGGCGGCCCAGGTGCGACTGTTGCGGGTGCTCCAAGACGGCACCTTTGAGCGTGTCGGCGGCCAGCGCCCCCTGCACGCCGACGTACGAATCCTCGCCGCGACCCACCGCGATCTGGGCCTCATGGTGGCCGATGGGCGCTTTCGTGAGGATCTCTGGTATCGCATCGGCGTGTTCCCCCTGCGCCTGCCGCCCCTGCGAGAGCGCCTCGGTGATCTGCCCGCCCTGGTGGCCACCTTCGCCGCCCGCGCCGGGCAGCGCCTCTTCGGCCGCCCCCTCGCCGCCACCCCCGACGATCTCGGCCTGCTCAGCGCCTACCACTGGCCGGGCAACGTGCGTGAGCTTGGCGCGGTGGTGGAGCGCGCGGCGATCCTCGGCGACGGCCACGGCCTCGACGTGCGCGGGGCCTTGGGTGTGCAGGCCGACGCGGCGCCGGGCCGTCCCGGGTTGGGGCGCGCTGGGCTGAATCTCCCCGCCCAGCGCGCGGGTGAGCCCCCGAGGCCGCCACCGCCCGCCTCGACCTCTCTGGAGGAGGTCAACCGCCGCGCGATTCAAGAGGCCCTGTGCTCATCCGCGGGTCGAATCGAGGGCCGTGGCGGCGCGGCGTCCCGTCTGGGGCTCTCCCCCTCCACGTTACGCTCACGCATGAAGCGCCTGGACATCCAGTGGGATCGTTTCCGGCCCAAGCCCGAGGACGCTCGCTGAGCCGCCCGTCTTTGCGCCTCCGCGATCCCCCGGTCACTTTGGGGCCCAACGCCGCGCTAAGGCCCGTGGGCCATGACCAACCCACACGACGCCTTCTTTAAGAGCCTGTTCAGCGACATCGCGGAGCTGATCAACCTCCTGCGTGATCTCCTCCACCCCGAGGTCGTTCGCCAGCTCGACCTCAACGCGCTGCAGCCGCTCCCGACCGAGGTCGTGCGGGAGTCGCTCAACCTCGGCCTGAGCGATCTGCGGTTCAGCGTCCCGTGGCGCGCGGGCGGCCATCTGGCGCTGCGCCTGCTCTTGGAGCACCAGTCCACCGTAGACCCGACGATGCCCCTACGCGCCTTACGCTACATCATGGACGTGTGGAGCACGACCCCACGGCCCGATCACAAGCTCCCCGTCGCCTTGACCCTGATCATCTTCCACGGCCCGCGCCCGTGGAGCGCCGCCCGAGCGCTGAGTGAGCTCTACGACGCCCCGCCCGAGGCCCTGCCTTACCTCACGCCCCACCTCCCCGAGCTGTGCCTGCACCTCATCGACCTCGGTGAGCGCGACGAAGACGCCGTCCCCGGCCAAGGCGCGGGCAAGCTCGGCCTCATGCTCATGCGAAACGCCCACGAAGAGAACCTCTGGAGCACCCTCGACCGCCGCGTCGACCTCTGGTCCGAAGGTTACCGCGACCACGGCCCCTCGACGATGACCACAACCTTGCGGTACATTTATGAGGTCACCGACCCTGAGCTCCCCCCGGCGCTCAAGGCCAAGCTCACCGCCATCGTCCACCCCAAAGACCGCGAGGCCCTGATGACCGCCGCTGAACGTCTTCGACAAGAAGGTCGCCTGGAGGGAAGGCAAGAGGGCAGGCAAGAGGGGCGCCTGGAGGGCAGGCAAGAGGGCGAGCTAGGCGCCAAGCGGGAGTTCACCCTCAAGGTGCTCAGCCGGCGCTTCGGGCCGCTGCCCGAGGCCGTCGCCCAGCAGGTGATGAGCGCCGATCTGGACACCTTGGAGCGCCTCACCGACGAGCTGTTCACCGCCACCAGCCTCGACGCGCTCATGGCCGGCGACGTCTGAGCCCTCCGCGGCTCACTCCCCGGGGAAGAGCACCGCGTCGCCTTTGGGCAAGGTCTGACCTTTGAGCTCCGCGAGCGCCTCGTGAGGGGTGTGAAACCAGCGCAGGTGCTCAAAGTCGTCGGTCTGGGGCAGCTCATCGGCCAAGGTGAGCCCCGGCGCCGCGGCCACGGCCTCATCGACGATACGCCGCGCCTGGCGCAGATAGTCCTCGAGCACCCACTCCGGCTCGGTCGCGTGGCGGGAACGGTACTGGAGCTTGCCGCCTCGGTAGCTCAGGTCATGCAGGCTCATCGCCGCCCCCGGGCGCCCGGCGCGGTGGCGCCACTGGCCGGTCTTGGGGCAAAAGCGGTAGTGCGGCAGGAGCTTCCAGCCCTCGTCGGCCACGAACCGCACGGCCTGGATCAAGAAGTCAAACACGGCCTCCGAGATGAAGTAGTTGAAGTTCACCCGCACCCAGCCGGGCTTGATGCCTTCGCAGCCGCGCAGGATCTCCCGCTCAAACTCGCGGGAGGTGTCGAGATCGATGCCCAAGAGGCGATGCCCATAAGGCCCGGCGCAGGAGCAGCCGCCGCGCGCCTGCACCCCGAACAGGTCGTTGAGCAAGGCCACGACGAAGTTGTGGTGCAGGTATCGCCCTTGGTGGCGCACCACAAAAGACACGATGGAGAGCCGCCACGCCTTGTGGTTGCCCAAGATGTTGAGGTTCTCTGATTGGTCCCAGGCGTGGATGGCGCGGTGGATGAACGACTCTTCTTTGGCCCGAATCGCCCCGGCGCCCACGGCCTCCTTGAGCTGAAACGCCAGCCCCGCGCGGATCGACTCGACGATGGCCGGGGTGCCGCCCTCTTCGCGGTGCTCTGGGTCGTCGAGGTAACGGTGCTCTTGGGGGTTGACGTAGGCCACGGTGCCGCCGCCGGGCACGGCGGGCACACGGTTGGTCAAGATGTTGCGCTTCACGATGAGCACACCCGGGGTGCCCGGGCCGCCGATGAGCTTGTGCGGCGACAAGAACACGGCGTCTTTGTAGACGAGGTGCCCATCAGGCAGCTCATCCCGCATGTTCATCTCGATCTTGACGTAGGGGCCGGCGGCGGCGAAGTCCCAGAAGCTCAAGGCGCCGTGGCGGTGCAACAGCGAGGCGATGGCCCGGGTGTCGCTGCCGATGCCGGTGACGTTGGAGGCCGCCGAGAAGCTGCCGATCTTGAGCGGCCGGGCGGCGAAGCGGGTGAGCGCGTCCTCGAGCGCCTTGAGGTCGATGCGGCCGTCGGCGTCTTCAGGGATGGTCACCACGTCGCAGATCGACTCGCGCCACGGCAGCTCGTTGGAGTGGTGCTCGTAGGGCCCGATGAACACGACGGGGCGCGCGTCGGCGGGGATGTGTTGGCTCAGGCCATACTGGGTGTCGAGGTTCTGCGGGATGCGCAGGTTCAAACACTCCACGAGCTTATGAATCGCCCCCGTGGCGCCGGAGCCGCAGAAGATGACCGCGTCTCGCTCGTCGCCGCCCACGGCGCGCTTGATGATCTGCCGGGCGTCCTCCCGAAACCGGGTGGTCTGAAGGCCCGTGCCCGAGGTCTCGGTGTGGGTGTTCGCGTAGAGCGGCATCACCTCGTGGCGGATGAAGTCTTCGATGAAGCTGAGGCTGCGCCCCGAGGCCGTGTAGTCGGCGTACGTCACCCGGCGCGGGCCGTAGGGCCCCTCAATCACCGCGTCGTCGCCGATCACGGAGGCGCGGACCAGCTCGATGAGGCGCTCAGACTCGTTCACGTCGCGGGCGGGGGTGTTCATTCTGGCTCCTGCGCAGGGAGAGGCTACGCCTTGGGCCCAGCGTACCCGGTCATCCTGAGAGCGCCCAGGCCAAGAGCGCCAGGAGCGCGAAGGGCATGATCAAGAGCGCCCAAGACACGGCGTTCATCATCAGGGTTCGCCGCTTAAACTCCTCGGTGTCGTTCACGTTCGGGAAGGGTGTTGTGGGCTCGGGCACGCCCAGAAAGGCGCACAGCGGGCCCCAGCCCTGCTTCACCTCAAACACCAACAGCCGCTCGGCGGGGATGACCCGGCGCACCTCCTCGATGTGCCGCTCAAACACCGCGACGCAGTGGGCCTCGTCGTCGAGGCGGTGGTCGAAGGTGGCGTAGACGATGCGATGGACGATGGGCATCAGCCGGCTCATGGGGGGCAGCAGCCGCGCGATGAGGCTGATCGGGAACTTCCGCCCGACCGTGAAGATGGTCTCCGAGGCCGAGCGGTACCAGCTCTGGGGGCTGCGCACGCTGAGCACCACCTTGGCGTCGGGATACCGCTCGGAGAGCTCCCGCCAGAACCTCGCCCCGGGCCAGTCCACCGTCGCGGTGTAGGCCTCAAAGAGCTTGTCCCAGTCGGTCGGCTGCCCGCGTGAGGCGGCGTCCCAGTACGGCAGGTGCTCGGGGTGCTTAAACAGCTCATCCATGTGGTAGCAGGGGTAGCCGAGCTGGTTGAGCGCCGTCTTTAAGGACAAGGTGCCTGTGCGACCGAACCCAGCGCCGATGATCTTGAGCATGAAGACTCCTGATGGTTGATTTTACCGCAGGCCCTTTGAGGGAGAGGTCCAGGCGGGGGCAAGGATCCTTTCTCAACCGCGCAGAGCAACTCCGCGCCGCTCGTGGCGTCACTCCATAGCACCCCTTCAAGCGGCCCTTCGATGCGCACCCTCCCCTGCTCCTCTGCGCTCCCGGCCCTCCTCGTGCTCGTCCTGGCCTGCGGCGACAAGGACAGCGCCGCGGACAGCGCCGGGGGCGACAGCTCGGACTCCGCCCCCGTCGAGGCCATCGACGCTGACGGCGACGGCGCCGCCGCGGACATCGACTGTGACGACGCCGACCCCACCGTGGCCCCGGGACTCACCGAGACCTGCGACGGCCGCGATCAGGACTGCGACGGCGAGGTAGACGAAGACGCCGCAGACGCGACGGGCTGGCGGAGCGACGTCGACGGCGACGGCTACGGCGCTGGGGAGATCGTCGCGGTGTCTTGTGAGGCGCCCACGGGCAGCGCCAGCCTGGACGGCGACTGCGACGACTCCAACCCCGCGGCGTATCCCGGCGCTCCCGAGGACTGTGAGGTCGCGGCCGACCTCAACTGCGACGGCTCCATCGGCGGCGAAGACGGCGACGCGGACGGCGTCGTGGCCTGTGAGGACTGCGACGACACCAACGCCCAGGCCTACCCCGGAAACGTCGAGCGCGCGGACGACGGCGTAGACGGCGACTGCGACGGCCTTGAGGGCGGAGAAGACCGCGACGGCGACGGCCTCAACGAGGTGGAGGAGGCCCAAGCCGGGACGGATCCTCTGCTCGCCGACACCGACGCCGACGGCCTCTCCGACGGCGACGAGCGCGGTGAGCACGGCACCGACCCCTTGGACGACGACAGCGACGGCGACGGCGCCAGCGACGGGGCGGAGGTGCTGGGCTACACCGATCCCACCGACGCCACCGACAAGCCCTACATCGGCGGCTGGGAGATCGACGCCTGCCGCGGGTCGATCACCTCCACGGGCACCACTGTGGGCAAGATCGCCCCCAGCTTCTCCTTGACCGACCAGCACGGCGACAAGGTCAAGCTCCACGACTTCTGCGGCAAGGTGGTCTTGCTGGACTTCGGCACCTTCTGGTGACCCCGCTGCCAGTCGGCGGTCGCCGACCTTCAGACCCGCCAAGACAAGTACGGCGCCTACGGCTTCATCGCGCTGGGCCTGTACTCCGAGACCACGTCTTACCGCGTGCCCACGGCCGCGGATCTTATGGCCTGGGCCACCTTCTATGGGCTCACCTTCCCCGTGCTCTCGGATCCCGGCGGAACCGAGGACAAACGGTACGACCCCGGCGATCGCAGCCGCCCCAGCTATGTCTTGCTCGGGCCCGGCGCTGAGATCCTCGTCGTCGGCACCAGCGTGACCGACGCCCAGATCGAGGCCGCCCTGCCCACGCCTTACCCGTGATCACGGCCCTTGAGCGCCGCTGAGACAACGCGGCGCACGATCGGCCGCGTCGTGGGTTAATCTGGGCGTATGGAGCTCATCGCCGCGATCGGCTGGATCCTCGCCCTCGCCGCCTGCGCAGGCGGCGCGCACTTGTGGACTCAGCTCCAAGCCGCCCAGGCCCAGCTCCACGTTCAGGCCCAGCAGCTCCAGACCCAGCAGCGGGCCAGCCAGCAGGCCATTGAGGAGCGTGAGGCCACCCTCACGCGGGTGCGCCGCCAGGCTGAAGACGACCGCCGGTTCGCCGCCGAGTCGGTCATCGCCGCGCTGATGCCCGCCTTAGACGACTTCGACCGCGCGCTGGACACCCTCGCCGATGGCCCCCTCGCCCAAGGCGTGCGCCTCATCCACGCCACGCTCAGCCAAGCCCTCGCCCGGCATGGTCTTGAGCGCTACGACGCCCAAGGCCAGCCCTTTGATCCCGCGCTGCATGAGGCCATCGACACCGCCGCCGCGCCTGGGGTCACGCCGGGGATCGTGCTCAAGGAGCATGGCCGCGGCTATCGCCTCAACGGCCGGGTGATTCGCCCGGCGAAGGTCGTCGTCTCTACCGAGGCGCCCGCCGCCGCCCCGCCCACGCCCGAGGCCGCAGCCGACGCCGAGCCCACCATCGAGCTTCTGTGGGACGCGCCGCGCCCCGCCGGGGAGATGACCCTCGATGAGCTCGTGCTCGCCGCCCAGACCCGCCACGGCGCCGACGGCTCGGCGCTCACCTGGCCTCCTGAGGAGTAGACGTCCAAGAGGCTTGCGCGCAAGCGCGCTTCTTGTCATGCTCAGCGTCCCCATGAGGTGCGCATGACTGATCGTGAGGCCCTGCTGTACGCCATCGAGCCCGTGCTCAACGCCGTTCGTGGCGTACACATCGACGATCCCAACGACGCCCTGCGCCTCCTGAACTACTACTATCCGCCGAGCGGCCACGCCTTGACCGAGCTTCGTAAGCTCGTGCGCGCCGGGGTCGAGGCGGGCTGGCTGTGTGATCGGGAGGCCAACGGCGTGCGGTACTCTCGGCTCTCCAAGCCGACCGACCTCATCACCAAGCCCTTCTCCATCGACGTCGTACACATGAACGACGTCGTCGGCCCTGGCCACGAGCACGGCCTCGGCGAGGTCGATCTGTGCTTCCCCGTCTCGGGTGAGCCGCTGTTCGACGGTCGGCCCCCGGGCTGGACGGTCTACCCCTCGGGCTCGTGGCATGAGCCTACGGTGACCGGCGGGGCCATGGACATCCTCTACTTCTTGCCCAACGGCGCCATCCGTTTTGGCCCCAAAGCCTGAGGTCCGCGGACGTGGAGCGCCTCAAGGCCAACCTCCTGGCGCTCCTCGTCGCGGCGCACCTGCTGGCGATCACGCTCCAGGCCTTGCCCGCGCCGGGCGGGGGCATGAGCCGCTCCACCTGGAAAGACCCCACGGTGCAGGCCGAGTTTGACGCGTGGCGGGTGCGGCTCAACGGCTGGGGCTGGGACGGCACCACGGCCCAGCTTGAGGACCAGCTCTGGGACTTCGCCAAGGACTTCATGGAGCGCCGGGATCAGGTGCTCACGCCGTTTAAGCCCTACTACAAGCACGCCGGGACGACGCAGGCCTGGCGAATGTTTGTGGCGCCCCACCGCTTCCCCGCGCGGCTAGAGCTCGACGTGCTGGAGGGCGAGACCTGGCGCCTCGTCTACAAAGAGCGCGACGCCGAGGCCACCTGGCGAGGCCGCTGGCTGGACCACGACCGCGTGCGCTCCTTGATCTTCCGCTTCTCGTGGCGCCCGTACCGCAAACAATACGAGATGTTTGTGCGCCGACTCGCCAAAGAGGCCGCGGTTGATTTCCCCCAGGCGACCACCTTCCGCGCCCGGTTCTACAAGTACCAGACCCTCTCCCCTGACGACACCCGGGCGGGCAAGGAGCCCAAGGGCCGCTACGTCGAGGTGTTGACCGTGCCGCTTCGGAGCGCGCCGTGAGCGCGCCGGGGCGCTGGACGCGCTGGGTGAATTGGGTGCAAGAGCGGGAGACCGGCGAGACCTTGGCCTTCTTACGGATCGCCTTGGGCCTCGCGGTGATCGGGACGATCAGCACCGTCGTGGCGCATGATCTGGTGCCGTTTTTGTGGCTCGACGCGGCGAGCGGCGGCTACCGCGAGGTGGCCGGGCACGGCTTCCTCTACGGGATCATCGGCGTCACCCCCACCACCGTCTGGGGCGGCGTCGCCCTCGGTCTGCTCTCGGGCCTGCTCGTGACCCTGGGCCTCGGCGGGCGGCTGCCGGCCTTCCTCGCGCTCAAGGCGATTCAAGAGCTCACCGATCTCAACGGCAGCGCCGGGGGCAGCTACGACGCCTTGCTCACCAACGCCTTGTGGCTGCTCGTGCTCGGTGAGTCCACCCGCACCCTGTCCTTGGACTGTTACCACCGCACCGGCCAGTGGCGCGACGACACGCCGATCCTGGCGATCCCCCGGCGGCTGTTCTTGTTTCAGCTCGTGCTCGTCTACTGGAGCACCGGGGCGCAGAAGGTCTCCAACTACTGGACGCCCTTCGGCGGCTTCTCGGCGCTGTACTACATCCTTCAGCAGCCCACCTGGCACCGCGCCGACATGGCCTGGGTGGCCTGGATCTACCCGCTCACCCAAGTGATGACCGCGGCGGTGTGGCTCTTTGAGCTGGGCGCGCCGCTTCTGCTGGTTGGCCTCTGGGCGCGGCGCTGGCCTGAGAGTCGGCTCTCAAACCTCGCCCGGCGTCTGCCGTTGCGGGGGATGTTCGCCGTCTTTGGCGTCGGCATGCACCTGGGCATCGAGGCCCTGATGAACGTGGGGCCGTTCTCGTTCATCTCGATCAGCTACTACCTCGCCCTGCTCTGGCCGAGCGAGGCCCGCGCCGCGCTGGATCGCCTCACCCGGGCCGTTTCCCCGAAGGCCGCGCCGGGCTAACCTGTAGCGGTCCTGTAGGAGTCCTGCATGTCTACGGCCTTCCCCCGCGCGCTCATCGTCGGCGCCTCGTCCGGCATCGGCGCCACCTTGGCGCTCAAGCTCGCGGGGACCGGCGCCAAGGTCGCCGCCGTCGCCCGGCGCCAGGCCGAGCTCGACGCCTTGGCCGCGCAGTCCGCTGGCCGGGTGCTGCCCTACGCCGGGGACGTGCTCGACTACGCCGCCACCCCGGCGCTCTTTGACCGCATCGTCGATGACCTGGGCGGCCTCGACCTCTTCATCTACAACGCCGGGGTCATGCCCCCGGTGGAGGAGAGCGAGTACAACTTCGACAAAGACCGCCAGATGATCGAGGTGAACTTCCTCGCGGCGGTGCAGTGGTCCAACCTCGCGGCGGCGCACTTTGAGGCGGCCCGGGCCGGGGTGCTCTGCGGCGTCTCGTCGGTGGCTGGTGAGCGTGGCCGCCGGGGCAGCCCGGTGTACACCGCGTCAAAGGCTGGGCTCACCGCCTACTTTGAGGCGATGCGCAACCGCCTCACCCGCTACGGCGTGCGTGTGGTCACCATCAAGCCCGGCCCGGTAGAGACCCCGATGACCGCGGGCCTCAAGCTGCCGCTGATGATCACCGCCGATCAGGCCGCGAACGAGATCGTCAGCGCCTTAGAGGGCGGCGCCACCGAGGCGTTTGTGCCCGGAATCTGGCGGCCGATCATGTTTGTGGTCCGAAACGTCCCGTCGTTTGTCTTCACCAAGACGAACATCTGATGCCACCTCGCCCCCTCGCCCAGTCCCCGCGTAAGGTCTTTGACGGCTTCGGCTTCTGCCAGCGGTCGGTCTCGGCGTTTGTGCAGCCGCGCTCGGTGGAGGACGTCGCCGCGGTGCTCAGCCGGGCGAGCGAAGAGGGCGTCCGCCTGGGCATGCGCGGCTCGGGGCGCAGCTACGGCGACGCGGCGCTCAACGGCGGCGGGCTCATCCTCGACATGCGCCACATGGGCCGCGTGCTCTCGTGGGACGCCGAGCGGGGCGTGATCGAGGCCGAGCCCGGGCTCACCATCCGCGAGCTCTGGACCCGCACTCTGGCCGACGGCTGGTGGCCCCCCGTCGTCTCCGGCACGGCCTGGCCCACCTTGGGCGGCTGCGTGGCGATGAACATCCACGGAAAGAACCACTTCCGGATGGGCGGGATCAGCGATCACGTCTTAGAGCTCGACCTCATCACCCCCGGCGGCGAGCACGTCACGCTCTCCCCCACCCGCGACCCGGAGCTGTTCTTCGCCGTGCTCGGCGGCTTCGGCATGTTGGGGGTGGTCACCCGGATCAAGCTCCAGCTCAAGCGGGTGTACTCCGGGCGCCTCAAGGTGCAGCAGTTCCACACCCCCACCCTGCAGTCCCAGCTTGAGCGTTTTGAGCAGCACACCCAAGACAGCGACTACCTGGTGAGCTGGGTGGACTGCATCACCTCGGGCGCCGGCCTGGGCCGGGCCCAGATTCACCGGGCGACGTACCTGCACGAGGGCGAAGACCCAGACGGTGTGGCGATGCTGAGCCCCGCCAAGCAGGATCTCCCCGGGCACATCATGGGCGTGCCCAAGTCCATCGTGCCCAAGCTGCTCAAGCTGTTCTCGTTCAACCTCGGGATGCAGGCCGTGAACCTGGTGAAGTACGCGGCTTCAGTCGTCGGCTCCACCAAACCTTACCTCCAGGGCCACGCGGCGTTTCACTTCTTGCTCGACTACGTCCCCGAGTTCCGCCAGAGCTACGCCCCCGGCGGCTTCATCCAGTACCAGCCCTTTGTGCCCAAAGAGGCCGCCCTGCCCGTGCTCACGGAGATCCTGCGCCGCAGCCAGCGCGCGGGCATCGTGAGTTACCTCGGCGTGCTCAAGCGGTACCGCCCCGACCGCGTCTTGTTGCCCCACGCGCTCGACGGTTACTCCTTGGCCATGGACTTCCCCGTGACCGCCGCCAACAAAGCCGACCTGTGGCGCCTCTGCGGCGAGCTCTCCGACGTGGTCACCGAGGCCGGCGGGCGCTTTTACCCGGCGAAAGACTCGGTCTTGCGCCCCCAAGACGTGCAGCGGGCCTGGGGCCAAGATCGGCTGAGCCGCTTCGCCGCCTTACGCCGCCGCGCCGACCCGCGGGGTGTCTTGAGGACCGAGTGGGCCGAGCGTGTGGGGCTTGATGTCTTCGACCGATGAGCCCGGCCTGAGCGCCCGCCGCCGCCCAGAGCCGACGCCGCCCACGGAGCCCGCGCCGAGCGCTCCGACGACGCCCGAGACGACGCCCCCGCCTCCACGCTTCGCCGCGCTCAAGGCCCGAATCGAGCCCCAGCTCCCGCTGATCGCCTTCTTCGGCGGCTTCGTGTGGGACTCGGCGACCTTGAGCCGCATCGACAAGCTCACCGACAACCTCATCCTGCTCGGCTACCTGCTCACCTTGGGCGCCCTGCTCGTGGTGCACACCTGGGCCCAGCGAGATCCCGCCGCCTGGCCCAAGCTCAGCCCCAAGCTCGGCTGGGTGGACTGGCTCATCCAGTTCTTCTACGGCGGCTTGTACAGCGCCTACGTCGTCTTCTACTTCAAGAGCGCGTCGTTTGGCCGCACGGGCCTGTTCTTGGTGGCGATGCTCGTGCTCATGGTGGCGAACGAGTTCTTCGCCGAGCCCCTGCGCCTCACCCGCGCGCGGGTGGCCCTCTACGCCTTGTGCACCTTCTCGTTCTTGTTGTTCTTCATCCCCGTGATGACCGGCTACCTCGGCGTGGGCGTGTTCACCCTCGCCGCGGTCTTGTCCTTCGGCCTGTCCATGGGCCTCGCGACCTTAATGACCCGCGGTCAGCTACCAGAGACCGCCCGAGACGAGCGCCGCAGCGAGGCGAAGGCTGTGCTCAGCGTGCTGGGCCTGATGTTTGTGCTCGACTGGATGGGCGTCATCCCCCCGGTGCCCTTGGCGATCCTGGAGTCGGGCTTCTTCCACAACGTCGAGCGCAGCGCCAAGGGGGAGTACATCGCCCAGTTTGAGCCCACCTGGCGCCCCTGGCGTAAAGACGACCGCGTCTTCGCCTACCGCCAAGGCGACCGCGTGTGGTGCTTCACCGCCATCTTCGCGCCCACGGGCCTAGAGATCAAGGTCTTCCACGTCTGGGAGCGCTGGGATGATGAGGCCGGGGCGTGGGTCGAGACCAACCGTGTGCCGCTGTCCACCAAAGGCGGCCGCGAAGGCGGCTTCCGCACCTACAGCTTCAAGCGCAGCATCGAGCCCGGCGACTGGCGTGTGCGCGTCGAGAGCGAACAAGGCCGCGTGCTGAGCACGATGAAGGTGGAGGTCGTCGCCGCCGGAGAAGACCCGCTGATCCTGGAGGAGCGGGTGTTACGGTGAGGGTGTCTTCCGCCGGAGCCACCCCCATGCCCCTCGTCCTCTTCGCCCTGCTTCAGTCGTTCACCGCCCTCGCCGGAGAGCCTGTCCCCGCCGCGCCCGCCGAGACGCCGCCCGCCGAGACGCCGCCCGCCGCCCTCAAGGTGTACGAGGGCACGATCCTCAGCCGCAAAGGGGACTCGATCACGCTCACCACCACCGGGGGCGAGGCGCCGCCGGTCGGGGCGACGGGCACCCTCTCCAAACACATCGTCAAGCAGATGTTCGGGGCTGAGGTGGTCATGTGGCTCACCGTCGCTGACGTGAAGGTGAGCGCGGTGGGCAAGACCACGGTGACGCTCACCCTCGTCGAGGAGACGTCGGTGATCACCGTCGATGGCCAGAAGGTCGATCACTTCACCAAAGACAGCAAGACGCGGCTGGAGTGGGCCGCGCCTTGAGCGGCGGGGCGCGCGCCTAACGCCCGTGCTGGGTTGAAGGATCGTCCTCGACGGGCTCCTCCCCGCCGAAGGTCTCGGGCAAGGGCTCGCCCCGGGAGAGGCGGGTGAGCGTCTCGTCGAGGGCAAAGAACAGGCGCTCGTTGCCCTCGGGGCGATAGTTTTGTAGGTTCGCCCGGTATCTTGGCACGTTCTCCAAGAAATGCGCGATGAGATCGGCGTCCAAGCGCTCCCACGACTCGCCGTAGCCTTCGGTGTAGATCGCGTGGCCGTTGAGCACCTGCTCAAACTGTTTGGCGACAGGCACACAGAGCACAGGTTTGCGCAGGTGAACCGCCTCAGAGAGCAGGGTGAAGCCCGCGTTCGTGATGACCGCCCGGGCGCTGGCGAGGTTCTGGATGAAGCCCTCCTCCGAGAAGCGGTGCAGGCGCACGTTGCCCAGGTCCTCGTCGCGGTTGAAGCCGTAGACCTCAAAGCGCTGGTGCGTCATCGCCTGGAGCGCCGGGAGCAAGGCCTGGAAGGTCGGCGAGGTCTGGTAGACGAGCACATGATCGCCATCCGTCGGCCTCGCGTCGAGGATCGGCGTGCGGAGGATCGGCGGCACGAGGGTGGTGCGGCGTTTACGCACCGGGCGGCTAAAAAACGTGGTGATGAAGTAGTGCGCGCAGCCCGGCAGCTTCGCCTTCACCAAGGCCTTCGTGAGCCGGTAGTCGGTGAGGGACTCCGGCGGCAGATCGTCGTGGCGGCAGCGGTTGATGATCTGCATGTTGTCGATGCTGATCACCGGCAAGCCCTGGTTCCGGGCGAACATCCAGGCGAAGGAGTCGAAGTCGCTGATCACGACGTCCGGCGCGAAGCTGCCGACCAAGGTGAAGTACTGGCTCACGTTGGTGCTGATGTTCGCCGGGAGCTGGAGCAGGTTCGAGATCACCGTCTCCCGACGCTGCACGACGTTGTCGTCGTAGACGATGTGCAGGCCGTGAATTCGCGCCACGTCGGGGAACCGCTCCCGCAGAAACGTGTTCGCCCGCCCGCTGGCGAGCACCTTCACGCTGTGCCCCTGGGCGAGCAGGTGGTTGATCACGACTGAAGACCGCGTCGCGTGGCCCATTCCTTCGCCGACGACACCATAGAGCACGTTCATCCGAACCTCCTGATGCCCCCTCTATCCCGCCGACGAGCCCTCGCGGAGCCGGGCGAGGCCCCAGGGAAAACGCGCGTAACTCCATAGGCGGCTTAGCGTTCGCGTCGTGTTAACCTTATGAGCGGACCTCTGCGCCAAAGGTCGGATGCTCGCCCTCCTCCACTTTCTGCTCACGCCGACCGCCCAAGCGGCCTGCCCGAGCCGCCTCACGGCGGAGGCGCTCGACGCCCGCCTGCTCGCCGCCCAAGACCCCGTCGTGTACGCTGAGCCCGCCGCTGAGGCCACCTTAGAGGAGCTAGAGGCCCTGCTCCGCGGCGGATGTGTTGACGGCCCGGTGCCCAAGTCTAGCCTCGCCGCGCTCTTCCTCGCCCAAGGCGCCTACGAGACCTTACGGCCCGGCGGAGATCCCGTCGCCGCGAGCCTCGCGTATGACCGCGCCGCCGCGCTACACGCCGCCCCCGAGCCCGCCTATGGCGCGGACGTGCGCGACGCCTTGGCCAAAGCCAGCGGCCCCCGCGCCACGGGCACCCTGGATCTATGGCCCCAAGGCGCCACCGGGCCGATCTACCTCGACGGCGAGGCGCTCTCGGCCTTGGGCGAACACCCGGCCCCCTCCGGCGTTCACCTCGTGCAGTGGACCACCGGCGACGGCGCCTGGACCGGCGAGTGGGTGGAGCTTCGCCCCGGCAAGCTCGTGACCGTGGGCGAGCGCCCAGCGCCGACGATCATCGTGCGGGAGCTGCCGCCGGAGCCTAGCGCCCCAGCGGTCACCGAGGTCACCCCCGCGGAGACCCCAACGATCACCGAGCCCACGAAGCCCGTCGCGCAGGTCGCCCAATCCACCGCCCCGATCCCGCCGCCGCCGCCGCCCCGGCCCCTTGGCCTCACCGTCACCCTCGGCGCCGAGCTCGCGCGCTACACCGGCCTGCTCCACGCCACCCCGGCCTCCTTTGACTACGTCCACCCCCGCGGCGGCCTCATCGGCGCCGTGCGTTACGGCCAGCGGGGCTACGTCGAGCTCACGAGCCACCTCGCCCCAGCCAGCCCCGTCGCCTTGCCCGATGAGATGACGATCGTGGGCGTCCCCCGCGTCGGCGGCCCCCATCAGCTCGGCCTCGGCGGCGGTGTGCGCCTCGGCGAGACCTGGGGCGGCGAGCTCGGCCTAGGCGCCTTGGCGGTCTGGGCGCCGTCGATGGCCCTCGTGCTCGCCGATGATCTGCGCCACAACGCCACCTTAGGCACCACCCGCGCCGTCGGCCCCGAGCTTCGCGGCGCGCTCATCGCGAAGGGCCAGGTCACCGTCAAGCTCCAAGGCCGCGCCGCCTGGCTGCACGCCGCCGACGCCGCCCCCCGCTGGCTCAGCGAGGCCGGGCTCAGCGTCACCCTGCCGGTGAGCCCGATCTTCGCCCCGGCCATGTCCATAGACGTCGGCCACATCGGCCCAGAGTCCGGCGGCCCAGACGAGCAGCTCGTGTGGACCCGCGCCTGGGGAGGTGTTCAATGCTCGTTCTGATGGCGCTTGTGGCCTGCATCGGCCAGCTCAGCCCCGTAGACACCGACGAGGACGGCTTCACCATCGCCACCGGCGACTGTCTCGAGGGCGACGCCGCGGTGTACCCCGGCGCCGAGGAGCGCTGGTACGACGGCCTCGATCAAGACTGTGACGGCAATGACGCCGATCAGGACGGCGACGGGTTCATCCCCGAGGCCTACGCCGCACAGTTTCCCGACTGGCAGCGCCGCTTCATCGGCCACGCCGATCTCGGCCTCGGCGACTGCTGGGACGAGGGTGAGACCGCCCCGCCCGACGCCTTGGAGACCGTCACGCTCCGAGGGGCGGACATCTACCCCGGCGCGGCGGACGCCTGGTATGACGGCGTTGATCAGAACTGCGACGGCGCGAGCGACTTCGATCAAGACGGCGACGGCTACAACAGCGCCTACGACGCCGACGTTGATGGGCTCGTCGGCGACGACTGCGCCGACGGCTCCCCCAACGACCCGATCCCCAAAGACACCTGCACCGACGCGCCCCTGCCCGCCCTGCCCCCCAACCAGATCTTCCCCGGCGCTCAAGAGACCTGGTACGACGGCGTCGATCAGGACTGCGACGGCCAAGACGACTTCGATCAAGACGGCGACGGCTTTCGCGTCTGTGAGGAGTGTGGCGACACCGACCCCACGGTGAAGCCCAACGACGCCCCGGAGCTCTGGGGCGACTGCCTCGACCAGAACTGCGACGGCAACGACGGCGATCAAGACGGCGACGGCTTCTTGCCCGAGGGCTATGACAGCACCTGCCCCGACTGGGCCACCCTCAACCCCAGCCGCGCGTTGGGCGACTGTTACGACAGCCTCACCGAGGCCCTCCCCGGCGGCGGCCCCCTCAACGGCCTCACCGCCCCTGCCCCGGGCGCGGTGTTTCCCGGCGCCACCGACGCCCCCTACGACGGCGTAGACGCCGCCTGTGACGGTGATCTCGGCGAGTTTGACGCCGACGCCGACGGCTACGACAGCGCCGCGCAGCTAGGCTACGACGGCCAGCCCGCCGGGCTCGACTGTGATGACGACGAGGCGCTGGTGAGCCCCGGGGCCCTGGAGTCCTGCGGCGGCGTCGATGAAGACTGTGACGGATCGACGGATGAGCCCGACGCCGAGGGCTGCGCCGACCACTTCCGCGATGAGGACGGCGACGGCTACGGCGTCGGCGCCGCGTCTTGCCTCTGCGCCGCCGAGGCGCCCCTCACCGCGACCACCTCCGGCGACTGTGATGACGCCGACGCCACCCTCTCCCCCGGCGCCGTCGAGGTCTGCGACGCCTCGGACCGTGACGAAGACTGCGACGGCTACACCGACAACGACGACCTCGGCGCCACGCCCCGGGCCACCTATTACCCCGACGTAGACGGCGACAGCTACGGGGACAAAGCCTCGGGAGGCAAGTCCCTCTGCGAGACCGAAGGGGTCTACACCACGACCACCCGCACCGACTGTGACGACGCGCGGGCCGATGTGAACCCCGCCGGGCAAGAGGTCTGTGACGCCGCCAACGCGGATGAGGACTGCGACACCGTCTCCGATGACGACGACGCCAGCGCCTCGGGCGAGGTTCGCCACCACAAAGACAACGACGGCGACGGCTACGGCGACCGCGCGGACGGCGGCCAGCTCCGCTGCGATCCCAACGGCACCTACGTCGTCACCAACAAAGAAGACTGCGACGACACCGACGCCAACATCTCCCCCGCCGCCACAGAGGAGTGTGACGAGTACAACACAGACGAGGACTGCGACGGCCTCGAGGACGACGACGACCCCAACGTAGACCTCAGCGCCGGGCTCACCTACCACCCCGACGCCGACGGCGACAGCTACGGCGCCAGCGACGAGGGCCGCCTGCTCTGTGACCCCAACGAGACCTACGACACCCTCGACGCCCGCGACTGTGATGACTCCCGCGCCACGATCAACCCCGCGGCCACTGAAGAGTGTGACGCGCTCAACCTAGACGAGGACTGCGACGGCCTCGCCGATGACGACGACTCTACCGCGCGCTCCGGCGGCAAGACCAAGTCCTACCCCGACGCCGACGCCGACGGCTACGGCGACGAGACGAGCTCCGGGATTCTGCGCTGCGATCCCGACGAGGACGGCTACGTCTTGGACAACAACGACTGTGATGATGGCGACGCCGCGGTGAGCCCCGACGCCCAGGAGGTCTGTGACGCCGCGAACACCGACGAGGACTGTGACGGCCTCACCGACGACAACGACACCAGCGCCTCCACCTCAAGCAAGCTCACCCACTACGCCGACGACGACAGCGACGGCTACGGCGACCCAGCCGTGAGCACCCAGCGCTGTGACACCAACGCCGCCTGGCCCACCACCACCGCCGGAGACTGTGACGATCTCGACGCCTCGAGCTCCCCAGCGGCCCTCGACTACTGCGCGGATGGCCTCGACCAAGACTGCGACGACGCCGTTGACGAGGGCAACACCACCGAGGGCGCCTGCTACAGCGGCGGCGAGCTGGCGCTGAGCGAGCTGATGATCGATCCTTCCGCGCTGGGCGACCCCAACGGCGAGTGGCTGGAGCTGTGGAACCTAAGCGCCGATGATCTCAACCTACGCGGCCTCGTGATCGCACAATCCCACACCAGCGGCGACGCCGAGTTTGTGATCGCCGATGACCTCGACCTCCTCTCGGGGACGGCCGCCGTCCTCTGTTACGACGACGCGGCCTTGGGCGCGGCGTGTGACTACGTCTACGGCAGCGACTACGGCTTAGAGAGCCCCTTCGGCGAGAGCTTCGACCCCAGCTTTGTGCTCACCAGCGACGCGAGCGCCACCTACACTCTGCGCTTCACCGGCGTCGATTACCCCACGGTCACCCTCGACACGGTGAGCCCCGACGCCCGCACGAGCCCCAGCGGCGGCTGGCCGACGCCCTCAGCCGGCTACAGCCTCGAGCTCTCCAAAAACCACCTCAACGCCGCCGACAATGACTCCGGCGCGCGCTGGTGCCGCACGACCGCCACCGCCTACACCACCAGCGGCTCCCTGAAGGATTACGGGACGCCGGGCGCCACCAACGTCTGCGCGAAGTGACCATGACCCCGACGCCCGCCCTCCCCGACGACATCGAGCTGCTGGAGCGCCTCGGCGAGGGCACCTTCGGCCAGGTGTTCTCCGCGCGCCTCAACGAAGGCCCCCTGCAGCGCACCGTCGTGCTCAAGGTGCTCAAGGCCGACTGGATGGGCCACGCCGAGGTCGCGGGACGCGCCCGGGACGAGGCCGCCCTGCTCTCACGCCTGAGCCACGACAACATCGTCCGTGTGGAGTCTCTGACCACCTGGCGCGGCCGCCTCACCGTGGTCATGGAGCACATTCAGGGCCTCACCTTAGACAAGGTCCTGCGTGAGAACGGCCCCTTGCCCACCTCGACGGCGTTGGAGGTCATCGCCCGGGTCGCCTCCGCCATCGACGCCGCGTACAACGCCGTGCCCCCCGGCGAGATGCGCCCGCTGCGGGTCATTCACCGCGACATCAAGCCCTCCAACATCTTGATCTCCTTGACCGGCGGCGTGAAGGTGCTCGACTTTGGCACCGCCCGGGGCGAGTTCGACAGCCGCGAGGCCTCCACCCAGCTCGTGCAGATCGGCTCGCCGATGTACATGGCGCCGGAGTGTTTTGACGGCGACCCGCCCACCCCCGAGGTGGACGTCTACGCCATGGGCGCCACCCTGTTTGAGCTGATCAGCGGGCAACGCCTGGGCCGCCTCTCGGTGAAGCCCCACCTGTTCGCGAAGGCCCTGCCCGAGCGCCTCGCCGCCCTGAACCCGCCGGACGTGCCCGATGAGGCCGCCCGCGCCGCGCTGCGAGACCTGGTGGGCCGCCTCTTGCGGTACGACCCCGAGCGCCGCCCCACCGCCGCCGACGTGCGCCGCCTCACCCGCGAGTTTCTGCTGCGCAGCCCCGTGCGCGCCACGCCGCTCGATCAGTACGCCGAGCTCGTCATCGAGCCCCTCTACCGCAACCGCCCCATCGCCGTGCCGTCCATCGTCGAGGACGACAGCGACGTGCTCAGCGGCCCCGCGCCGTCGATGCAGACGCCCCCCCTGGACCTCCCGCCGCCGATGTTGGTGGAGGCCAGCGCGCCGCCCGCCCAGCACCCGCGCTGGCTGCTGGTGCCCACGGCCGTCATCGGCGTGACCTTGGGCCTGGTCTCGGCGATCTTTGTGTCCCTCGACAAGAAGCCGGCGCTGCCTGAAGAGGCCTTGCCCCCAGAGCGCGCCGTCGTGGTCGCGCCGCCCGAGCCAGAGCCGGTGACGACGGCCAAGGTCGAGCCTACGCCCGCGCCCGCGCCCAAGGTCGAGCCCCCGCCGGTCACCAAGCTTGAGCCCAAGACCGAGCCCAAGACCGAGCCCAAGGTCGAGCCGAAACCAGCCCCCAAGGCCCCGCCCGCGCAGGTTGAGGTCAACCTTCGCAGCAAACCCGCCGGGGCCACGGTGAGCCTCGCCGGGGTGTCGGTGAAGCTGCCCAAGCCGGGCGTCACCTTGCCCGAGGGCCGCCACACGGCGAAGGTCAGCTTCTCAGATCCGGCCGCCGAGGGCGTCTGCTCCGTGCAGATCGTGCCCGGCGGGGTCTACACCTTCACCGTGGACGCCTCAGGCGCCGTCATTTGCCCGTAAAACGCTCGATGAGCTTCCAGGCGCCGGGCAGAAGACCCGCGGCCAGCGCCGTCTTCACGAGATCGCCGGGGATGAACGGCAGCCAACCGCGCGCGGCGGCCTCACCCAACGAGTAGCCCTGGGTGACCATGAGCCCGATCACGCCGCAGGTGAAGATGAGCAGGCTGCCGGCCTGAACGCTCAGAAACGCGGTGAGGGGGCGGCGGTCGGTCTGGCGCTCGGCCAAGGCGCCGATCACCGCGGCGGAGGCCACGAAGCCGACGAGGTAGCCGAAGGTGGCGCCAAACGCGTAGTCTACGCCGGACTCACCGCCCGCGTAGAACGGCAGGCCCACAGCGCCCAGGACCGCGTACAGCGCCATCGAGAGCGCGCCGCGGCGGCTGCCCAAGGACGCGCCCACCAAGGCCACGCCGAAGGTCTGGCCGGTGATCGGCACCGGGGTGAAGGGCAGCGGGATACGCACCTGGGCGGCGGCGGCCACGAGCAAGGCGCCGCCGATCACCAGAGCGGCGTCACGCCAGCGCACCTCGGGGAGCACAAGGTCGGTGAGCACGCCGACGGGGCGGGCCGTAGGGTTCATTGAGGTCATGGCGCTCTCCGGGACGAGGTGAAGGACACCCGAGACTAATCCATCGGCGCGGGGGGCTCAAGCGGCGGGGGGATCCTCCCGGACACAAAAGTCGCCGGGGCCATGAATGGAGGCTGATAGGGCGGCGTAACCGGCCTGAACTTCACGGAGGTGAACCATGCTCGGACTCGCGCTGCTCTTCGCTCAGACGGCCTTCGCTGGTGTCGATGTCGTCGTTGTTGTGGGGGCTCCGGCGCCTCCCCCGCCCCAGGTGGTGATCGTCGAGCCCGCGCCGCCGCCCCAGGTCGTCATCGTTCATCAGGCGCCGCCGCCTCCGCGGGTCATCATCGCGCCCGCGCCGCCGCCTCGGGTCATCTACGCCCCGGCGCCTCCTCCGCGACACGTCGTGCATCACGTCGCCCCGGCTCCTCGGCGCCACGTTCGCCCGTAAGCCCCCGCCGCTCCACCCCGCCGCCCGGCGCTGAACCCTCAGCCCGGGCGGCGTCGTTTTTGGCGTTCAGCAGCCGCGCTCAAACACCTGGGTGACCTTGCCCGCGCTGTCTACGCGCTGCACGGTGTAGCCCGACTGCGTCCCGCCCTCGAAGGTGATGAGCACCGAGAGCACGCCGGTCACCGAGGGGTCCATCACGCCGTTGATGCGGGCGCGGGGCGCGGCGGCGACGCTGTCTTTGGCCTCGACCTGGGCCAGCCGGGTGACCCGCCCGTCGTCGAGCACCCCCACCAGCGCCCGGGCGGGCGCGCCTTCGACGGTCGCCGGGAAGCCGAGCTCAAAGAGCAGCTCGACCTTCTTGTCGCCGTCGAGGTCGATCCAGAACGCCTCGGTGACCTCAAACCCCTCGCCCACGGCGGAGGTGACCCGGGCGAGGTGATCCTCGCGGGGGATCGTCGGCGTCACCACCCGGCCCAAGGGGCGCTCGGCGGGGGTGGAGAGCTCCCCGGCGACGGTGAGGCCCGAGGCGCAGCCCTGAGGTTCGGGGGCGGCGGCGACCATCACCACCCGGCGGCGCTCGACGAGGCCGCTGTGCAGCGGCATCAGCTCCACCGCCTGGGCGTAACCGCCGCAGGACAAGGTGGCGCCGCCCTCCCGCACGCAGAACAAGGGCGCGCCGTCGCGGCCCAACATCAAGCGCACCTGCTCATCGAGGCGATCGGCGGCGGGCGGCGGGCCAAGGCGCGTGAACACCTGGCCGCCGGGCACGGGGCCCATGGCGTAATAGTGCTCGGCGACCTTGTACTGCGTCAGGGTCTCCGGCGTCTCCTCGACCAAGACCAGCAGCCGCGTGGACTTGTCGGCGACGGTCACCGGCAGCTCTAAGCCCAGACACGGCACAGACTTGCCGCCGAGATCGCAGAACAGGCCCATCACCGAGCCCTTCTTGCCGCCGAGCTCGGCCTCGACGGGGCTCTTGAAGGTGAGGACCGTGCCGAACTGGTCCACCCAGGGCCCGGCCTGGAGCGCGGTGAGGCGATCGGCGTCGAGCGCGCTGCCCACGGGGCCCGGCGGGGTCTTGGGCGCGGGGGGCGTCACCGCGGCGCCGCCGGAGGAGCCGTCGCCGCCGCTGGGCGGGGCCGTGACCGGGCGGCGCGTCTCTTTGGGCGCGCAGGCCACCACAAACAGGGTGAGGAGCAGAGCGGAGGGGGAGCGCATGGAGGTCTCCTACTTGATGCGCTGGCTGATCGCCTTAAACAAGGGCGTGCCAGCGCGGCCGAGCAGCTCAAAGGCGGCGGCCTCGGCGGTGACCAGAGAGGCGCCGAGCGCGGTCATGCGCTCCAAGCCCATCCGCCAGTCCAGCTCCCGTCGGGAGAGGCAGGCGTCCGCCACCACAAACGGCTGGCGACCCGTGGCGAGGAGATCTCGCACGGTCTGGGCGACGCAGATGTGGGCCTCCATGCCCACGACGATGAGCTGATCCCGGCCTAGGCCGGTGAGGATCGCCTCGAAGCCGGGCTCGGCCAAGGCGGAGAAGTGGGTCTTCTCAAAGGGCTCGGCGACCTGCAACGACGCCACGGTGTGGCCTAAACCACGCGGGTACTGCTCCGTGGCGACCACGGGCATTCCCAGCTCACGCGCCAAGAACAGGAGCGTCTCCGCCTGCTGCAGCCCAAACTCCCGCGCGCCCTCGGCCATCGCGGGGTGCAGGCGCTCCTGCCAGTCGATGATCAACAGCGCCGCGCGCTCTACGCTCAGAGAACCCGTTCGCACCGAGACACCTCCTCTTCGCTCTCTCACCCTGTCCCGACGGATGCGCAAGCGAGTTAAGGCGCGTCATCTCTGGAGAGCGCCGATGCACCTCACTCCTCTGACCCTGATGGTCTCGCTCATGGCCTGCACCCCCAAACACGACGGCCCGCCGGACATGGCGCCCCAGGGGCTCAGCTACCCGGTCACCAAGGCCGTTGAGCAGGTAGACAACTACCACGGCACCCAGGTGTCCGACCCCTACCGCTGGCTCGAGGACACCGACGCTGAGGACACAAAAGCTTGGGTGACCGCCCAGAACGAGCTGACCTTCAAGGTGCTCAACGCCATCCCCGGACGCGACGCGATCCGCGCCCGCATGACGGCCCTTTGGGACTTTGAGCGCACCTCAGCCCCCGGTCGCCGCGGCGGCGTGTGGTTCTGGAGCTTCAACGACGGCCTGATGAACCAGGCCCAGCTCTTTGTCGGCACGGGCCCCTACGAGGGCGGCCGGGTGCTCATCGACCCCAACACGCTCAGCGAAGACGGCACCGTCGCGCTCTCGGGCACCTTCCCCAGCGACGACGGCAAACACCTCGTCTACTCCTTGTCCAAGGCCGGCTCCGACTGGCAAGAGCTCCGCGTGCGTGACGTCGCCACGGGCCAAGACCTCCCCGACCTGCTCCAGCACATCAAGTTCAGCGAGGCCTCCTGGACGAAGGACGGCAAAGGCTTCTTTTACAGCGCCTACGACCCGCCAAAAGATCCCAACGACTTTGAGCAGGCCAACTACTACCAGAAGCTCTATTACCACCGCCTCGGCGAGCCGCAGTCCGCAGACAAGCTCATCTACCAGCGCGCCGATCAGCCGGAGTGGGGCTTCGGCGGCGCGGTCACTGAAGACGGCAACACGCTCGTCATCCCCAACTGGCAAGGCACCGAGCCCAAGAACCGGGTGTTCCTCAAGGATCTCAAGACCCCAGACAGCCCCGTCGTGGAGCTGATCGGCGAGTTTGACGCCTACTACAGCTACATCGGCAACGACGGCCCGCTGTTCTACTTCTCGACGGATCAGGCCGCCCCCAAAGGCCGGGTCATCGCCATCGACATCACCAAGCCCGCCCGCGCCAACTGGAAGGAGCTCATCCCCCAGCAGGCCGAGCCCCTGGAGTCGGTGAGCCTCGTCTCCAACCGCTTCTTGGTGACCCGGCTCAAAGACGCCAAGAGCCTGGTGGAGGTCTACGACATCAGCGGCAAGAAGCTCAGCGAGGTGGCCTTGCCCGGCTTGGGCAGCGCGGGCGGTTTCTCCGGGCCGCCGGGAAGACAAAGAGGTGTACTACAGCTTCACCTCGTACATGACCCCCGGCGCGGTCTACCGCTACGACGTGCTCAACAACGCCTCCACCTTGGTGAAGGCGCCGACCGTGAGCATGGACGAGGCGGCCTATGAGGTGAAGCAGGTGTTCTACCCGTCGAAGGACGGCACGAAGATCCCCATGTTCATCGTCCACAAGAAGGGCATGGCGCTGGACGGGACAAACCCCACCTATCTCTATGGTTATGGCGGGTTCAACATCCCGCTCACCCCGGGCTACAGCACGGTGAACCGGGTGTGGCTGGAGCTCGGCGGCGTGTACGCCGTGGCCAACTTACGCGGCGGCGGCGAGTATGGCCAAGAGTGGCACGACGCCGGTCGCTTGGCGAACAAGCAGAACGTCTTTGACGACTTCCACGCCGCGGCGGAGTACCTCATCGCTGAGGGCTACACCTCCACCCCCAAGCTGGCCATCGGCGGGCGCTCCAACGGCGGCCTGCTCGTCGGCGCGGCGATCACCCAGCGCCCCGATCTGTACGGCGCGGCCCTGCCCGGCGTGGGCGTGCTCGACATGCTGCGGTTCCACAAGTTCACCATCGGCTGGGCCTGGGTGAGCGACTACGGCTCGGCGGACGACCCGACGCAGTTCCAGTGGCTCTATGCGTACTCGCCCCTGCACAACATCAAGCCCGGCGCGGCCTACCCCGCCACGCTGATCACCACCGGCGACCACGATGACCGCGTGGTGCCCGGCCACAGCTTCAAGTTCGCCGCCGCGCTCCAGGCCGCCCAAGGGGGCCCCGAGCCGATCCTCATCCGCGTAGACGTCAACGCCGGTCACGGCGCGGGCAAACCCACGGCCAAGACCATCGAGGAGTGGGTTGACCAGTGGGCCTTCCTCGTAGACCAGCTCGGCGTCACCGTGCCCCCTGACTTCGGCACAAAGCCTTAATCCCCCCTTCGGAGCTCCCCATGTCTGGCAACCACCCCACCAACTTCCAGGGCGACATCTTCGCCGCCATCACCGCCGCCATCGAGGCCGCCGTCCCCGGCGCCAAGGTGGCCGTCTCCGGCGGCGGCGGGCACTTTGAGATTCAGGTGATCTCCAAGAGCTTTGAGGGCCAGCGCACCCTCGCCAAACACAAGCTCGTGCTCGGCGCCATCGCCCACCTCATGCAAGGCGACGGCGCCCCGGTTCACGCCGTGGACCGCATCGACGCCCGGGCGGAGTAGGGCGCGGGCTCAGGGGGTGGCGCCGCGCACCATCGTCCACACCGCCGCGGGCCAGGTCTCGGGGCGGGCCACGATGACCCGACCCGCCCACGGCACGGCCAAAGCCGCGGCCTCGTCGCTCACCCCGGCCGGCGGCAACAACAGAGCCCAGGCCCGCAGCCCGCGCTGGGCTTGGGCCTCGGTGATCGCCGCGGTGGTCTCGGCCTCGGGCAGAAAGCGCCCATCGCTCACAAGCAGCAGGTCGGCCTGGGCGTAGCGCGGGTCGTGCAGAGCCTCCACGGCGCCGCGCAGGGCCGCCCGGGGGTCGGTGCCGCCGGAGAGGCCTCGGGTGAGCAGGCGGATGAGCGCGGGCAAGGATCCGGGCCACTCGGTGAGCTCCACCCACTCCGTCGTCTGCCCAGCGGCGAACTGGGTCACCCGCAGCGCGCGCCGGTGGCTGAGCGCCGCCCGGGCGAGGCACAAGGTCAAGGCTCGGGCGGCCTGGGCGGGGGCGCCGTCCATGGATCCTGAGCTGTCGAGGCACAGCAGGATCGGACCTCGGCGGTCCCCGGCCTTTGGGCCGAGCGCCAAGCGGGCCTGGGGCGGACTCGGCGGCGGGCTGTAGCAGAGCAAGGCGCGCTCGGCGAGGCGCAGCTCAAAGAGCAGCCGGGCGTCGGGATCGGCGAGGAGCGCCAGCTCACCCGGGGTCACCGTCGCCACACGATCTCCATAGGCGAGGCGGGCGGGGCGCTGGTCTCGGGGCGGGGTCACCCAACGCTGTGGCGCGGGGCCCATCGCAGGGCGCGCGCCGTCGAGGCGGCCCAGCGCGTCGGCGAGCTGGCGTAGGGCCGGGCTACGCTCTACCTCCAAGGCCAAGGCCTCCAGGTTGTCCCAGGCCTGGGGGCTCACGAACCCTTCGCTCCAGTCGCTCCCCAAACCCAGAGTGGTGAGCCCGAGGCCCAACGCTCGCCCCAGCACACCCAAGGCGCGGGACTTCTCCTCAAGGCGGCTCAACAAGACGTCGACGGCGGCGAGCAGGCTGGCGTCGGCGCGCTGCACGATCTCGGCGTCTTGCTGTTGAACGAGGGTGTGGATCGCGGCCTTGACCCAGGCGGCGCGAAGCTCGGCGTCCTCCCCGGCGGGTGGGGACTGGAGCGCCCGCGGCAGGCGGGAGCGCAGGATCGGCGCGTTGAGGAGCGCGGCGGCGGCGGCCTCGGCGGGCAGGCGTTGAAGCGCGGCGAGGGCTTGGCCCTCTGCGGACTGTGCGGGGTGATCGGGCAGGAGGCCTAGGCCCCGGTGAATCCGCTCGACGCCGTTGAGCACGGTGAACAACACCCGCTGACGCACGGCCGGAGGTTTATCACCCCAAGGCGCCAAGGCGGCGTTTATCCGGCGGCTGGCCTCGGCCCAGGCCGGGGAGAGCGAGGCCGGGAGCGGGCGGTCTTGGCCGCTCAGCGCCGCCGACCAGCTCGCCACCACGGCGGCGCGCTCGCTCGGCGTGCGCCAGCTCCCGGCGGAGACGGCCCAGGCGACGGGATCGTCGGCAGCGGCGCCCAGCTCAGAGATCCAGGCGTAAGGTCGCGAAGTAGGTGCGACCCGCCTGCGGGACGGCGTCTACGGGGAGATCCAGGCCGCCGGGGTGGGTCTGCTGCCAGTCGAGGATGTTTCGCGCGCCCAAGCCCCAGGAGAGGCCCGTGGACGGCACCACGCCGGTGAGGGTGAGATCCCACAACAGCGCCCAGTCGGTGCGCTCACCCGCAGAGGTGAGGCGGGGCTCTCCACACGCGCCCGGGTGGCCAAGGTGCTGCCGGGGATGACGAACGGCGCCGCCGCCCGGGCGCCGACGAGCACCGTCGGGGAGTTGGTCAGCTCTTGGGGGGCCGAGAGGGAGCCTTGGCGAGTGCGCTGCAGGGACGTCTGCCCGGCGAGCATCACGCCTTGGCGCCAGTCACGACGCAGCTCAATCTCTGTGCCCGCCGAGCGCACGACGCCTTGGGTGTTGGTGTACTCAAACACCTCCCCCTCCTCACCCAGACCGACGACGCGGGTGTCGATCAACGACTCGATCTCGTTGTAGTACGCCGCCGCCGTGCCGGTGATGACCTCGGAGAAGCGGTGGTTGTACTCCAGCTCTCCGGTGCGCACCCGCTCGGGGGAGAGCGACTCGGCCTTGTCTTGGGTGATCCCGCCGTCGTTATAAAACAGCTCGTAGGCCGAGGGCGCACGAAACGCCGTGCCCGCGAGGAGCTTGATGACGTCGTTCTCCGTGGGCTGGGCGATGATGGCGAGGCGTGGGTTAAACGTGCCGCCGACCTCGGCCAAGGTGAAGTAGTCGTATCGACCGCCCACAGAGACCATCAACACCCGGCCCAGCTTGAGCTCGCCGACACCATAGGCCGACAACACCGTCTGGATCGGCGTCTCGGTGAGATAGGTGGCCTCGTTCTCCCCAGCGATGAGCTCCTCGCCGGTCAGGTTGGCCGAGAGGTGGCGCCGGGCTTCAGCGCCTAAGGTGACCTGGAACAGCGTGCCGAGGTCAAACACCGCCCGGGGCTCGACGCCGAGCCAGGTGCCCCGCCATTGATCGTGCAGGGTGTAGGCGGGGTACTCGTCGGACTCGGCGTAGGGGTAAAAACCGTCGTAGCGGTACTGGTCGAGGTAAGCGCGGGCGTAGAGCCGGCCGACGTCGCCCAGGCGGGGCTCGTAACGAAGCTCGGCGAAGGCGCGCTGGTCGAGGTTTCGGCCCTCGGGGTCGCCGGGGATCGTGTCAAACGCGCCCGTGGGGTACTGTTTGTTGAAGGTGTTGTAGAACGCCTGCACGGTGAGATCCCCCGTCCAGGCCTTCGCGTGCAGCGTGCCGCCCCGGCTGCCGTCGGCGCCACGGATGACCCCATCGGCGCTCACCACGGCGGCGTACTCGGGGAAATAAACGTCGCCGCCCTGGGCCACCTGACCCGACGCGCTCAGCCACGCGCCGCGGTCGTCGTCACCCAAGCCTACCCGGGCGCGGGCGCGGGCGCCGCGCTGGCCGTCGGCGGTGACGGCCACCTGGGGGCCTTGGGTAGCCGACTCTTTGGCGCTCACGAGGTTCACGACGCCCAAGAAGGCGTTGGAGCCGTACAGCGCCGAGCCGGGACCCCGCACAAGCTCGATGCGGTCGAGATCGTGCAGGTCGGTGACGAGGCCGCCGCCGACGTAGGAGCCGCCGAGGAGGTCGTCGTTGAGCGTGTGGCCGTCCATGGTGACGAGCACACGGTTGCCGTAGTCTCCGGCTCGGGCGTACCCACGCACGCCGATGGAGCTGTAGCTGAGGTCGTCGGTGGGGTAGACGCCGCGCTGGCCGGAGAGGGCCTCGACGACGGACTGGTAGCCGAACGCGCGGATCTCGTCGCGGGTGATCACCGAGACGCTCGCCGGGGCCTCTTCAGTGGTGCGTAGGGTGCGGCTCGCGGCGGTGACCTCCGCGACGGAGCGTAGGCTCACGTCTACGGTGGCGCGGCCGTCGGCCTCGATGCGCACACGCTCCTCAAACGGCCTGAACCCCGGGGCGACGACACGAACGACGTGGTCCCCGGCGGGAAGGTCAATCACCGCCGGGGTGAAGCCCTTGACCTCACCATCGACCTCAATGAGCGCGCCTTGCTCCACGGCGTTCACGACCAAGGCGCCGCTGAGCACCGCCATGTTCACCGGGGCCCGGGTGACCTCATCGGCGGTGACCGTGACCACCTCACGCTGGGCGCGATACCCCGGCATGGTGATGACGAGCACATGGCGACCCGGCGGCAGGCGCAGCTCTCCGGGGGAGCTGCCGATGCGCTCGCCGTCCTCACGCTCGAGGTGAACGTCGGCGCCTTGGGGGCCACCCTCCAAGACGACCGTGCCCAAGACACGCTCTAAGCTGCCTGTGGCCTGGGCTTTTTTGCCTTTTGTGAGCTCCGCCGTGGCCGCGGTGGGTTTGTGGCCCTCAAGCTCCAGCAACAGCGTGCGCTGGCCCGGCGGCAGGGCCAAGGTGAGCGGGGTGACACCGCGGGCGCCCAGGTCTTTGCGGTCGACATACACCGTGGCGCCCGGGGGGTTGGACTCCACACGGACCAGGGCGACCTGACCGCTGATGCGTGTGAGCGCCGCCTCGGCCTCGACCCGCATCGCCGGATCGGTCTCTAAGGCGACATAGTCGGCGTAATGGCGGTACGCCTGATCAAACTGCCCGAGCTTCTCGTAGCAGCGGGCGATGTTGAACACGACGTTGCGGTTGGGCGCGAGGCGGTTGGAGTGGAGCAGGTGCTCCAGCGCGGCCTCGTAGTCGCCCTCGCGGTAGTCATCAATCGCGAGGTTGAAGTGGAGATCGGCCTCTTCAGCGTAGTCGATGTTCGGGAGCGTCTGTGCGTAGACGCTGGGCGAGAGCAGCGCCAGCGCCGCCGCGAGAGAGAGAGGGGCGCGCAAGGATCACCTCTGGCTTCGAATGCCCATGTCGTCTTTGGGAGGCGCCTTCGTCGGGCCGGTCTTGGGCGCGTCCTGCTTGGGCGGGGCGGCCTGCTTGGGGGTGCTCGGCGTCGGCTCGGTGGGGGCCGCGGGCGCCGTGGCCAGGGGCGTGAGCGTCGCCTGAATCGTGAGGTCGGAGTCCGCCGGGCCCTGCACCAGCCGGGCGTCTTCATAGCCGTCGAGGCGCAGGATGAACGTGCGCTCGCTGCCAAATCGCTCCAGGGGGAGCGTGAGCGGGGTGCGGCCCAAGACGACGCTGTTCTCGACCACCTCGACGTCCGCGGGGGCCGAGCGGATCGTCAGCCGCACCGGCGCCTGGGCGGCCTCCTCGGCGGGGGCGGGGTCGGGGCGTGTGGCGAGGCCGACGATGACGCCGAGGAGCACAAACACGATGGCGCCAAGCGCGATGAGCACGCCCGTAGAGCGCCTCGACTCGCCGCCGTCTTTGTGAACCTCGGCGGGGCGCTGGGTGTTGCCCATGGTCGACTGCGACAGCTCGCTCTCGGTCATGCCTTCGGGGCGCACGAGGCTGTGGGGCGGCAGGCGGTGAACGCCGGAGTCGGTGATGGACAGGCCCGGCGGCAAGGTGGCGCCGTTGGACGTCTCGCCGATGAGGTTGAGCGCTTGATCCCGCACCTCTTTGATCGTGGCGAAGCGCTGGGCGGGCTCTTTCTCTAAGCAGCGGCGCACAAACCGATCGACGGAGTCGGGCACCGCCGTCTTCCGAAGCTCGGCGATGGCGGGCACGGGCTTGTGCAGGTGGCCGAGCAGCACCTCGACGGTGTTGTTGCCCTTAAACGGCGCCTGCCCGGTCAACATCTCGAAGAGCATCACGCCCAAGGAGTATTGGTCCGAGCGCAGGTCGACCGTCTCCCCTTTGATCTGCTCCGGGCTCATGTAGCGCGGCGAGCCGACGAGCTGGTCGGCGCGGGTGACGTGGTCGGCCTCCTCTTGCTGCAAGACCTTGGCGATGCCGAAGTCGAGCACCTTCACCACCTCACCCTCGCTGCCTTGGCCGATCATCACGTTGCCCGGCTTGAGGTCGCGGTGGATGATGCCTTGTTCGTGGGCCTCGACGAGCGAGCGGGCGATCTCGTAGGTGATCCGCAAGGCGCGGATGACGTTGAGGTTGCCCTCGTCCTTGATCACCTGGGAGAGCGTGCGGCCCTCGACAAACTCCATGACCATGTAGAAGGCGTCGTCGTTGTTCAGGCTGCCGTAGTCGAACACCGTGACGGTGTTCGGGTGCTTGAGGCGGCCCAAGGTGGCGGCCTCTAAGAAAAAACGAGAGCGGAACTCGGCGTCGTTGTCGGTGGAGCGCAGGCTGAGCACCTTGAGCGCGACCTTTCGCTGAAGGGGCTGTTGTTCGGCGAGGAAGATCTTGCCCATGCCGCCGCGCGCCACGAGGCGCAGCACCTTGTATTTGCCCGCGACCAAGGATCCGACGAGAGGATCAGGCGGTACAGCGCCAGGGCGCCCGCGCTCGACAGGTCGGCGCCGTCCGGGGTGCTCATTCGCTCCTCACCGCGCGTTGGGGACCACGCGCACGCACAGGGTAGCACACACGCGGCGGCTTATGGCAGAGGCGCCGACTCCGCGGTCGACTCGGGCGACGACAGATGAGCGACGGCTCAGCAGCAAGCGTCGTCCTCACCCGAGCTTGGCGCGGAGGATCCATAGGGGGCCTCGGCCTCTGCGCCCTCGCGCCAGTAGCCGGGCTCGGCGCGGTCCATAAAACGCCAGCGCAGCACCTGCACCCGCACCGTCTCCCCGGCGGCGGCGTCTCCGGCCTCTAAGGGCAAGATCACCAGGCCGTCGGCCTCGACCATGCCGCTCATGGCGCCTGAAGATTGGCTTCGCGCCGGGGTGGCGTGGACGGCGCCGTCGTCGCCCCGATGAAGGCGCGCCCGGGCGAGCAGCGCGCGGCCCGGACGTTTGCGGATCGGCGCGGTGAGCACGGCCTCGATCACCGGGCTGAACGGGCGCGAGAGGCCCAACATCGCGCGGATCACCGGGCGCACGAGCTGCTGGAACGTGACGAGGCAGCTCACGGGGTTGCCCGGCAGGCCGAAGGTGGGCTTGCCGAAGAGCCTGCCCAAAGCCACGGGTTTGCCGGGCTGCACCGCGACCTTGTGAAAACGGAGGCCGTCGGAGAGCGCGGCCTTCATCAGATCGGCCTCGCCCATGCTCACCCCGCCCGTGGTGAGGATCAGCTCGGCGTTCTGGCAGCGCGCCAAGGCGGCCTGTAGCCCGGCGGCGTCGTCTGGGGCCACACCGCAGTGGACAGGCTCACCGCCGGCCTCGGTGATCATCGCCATCAAGGCCACGGTGTTCGACGACCAGATCTGCCCAAACCCCAAGGGGAAACCCGGCTCGACGACCTCGTCGCCGGTGGAGAGCACCGCCACCCGAGGCCGCTGGCGCACCATCACCGAGGGAAAACCCATCGCCGCGAGCATGCCCAGCTCCGCCGCGCCGAGCGTCACCCCAGCGCGCAGCACCGGCTCCCCGGCGCGAACGTCCTCGCCGGAATAACGAACATGTTGGCCGGGCTGAACCACACCACGCACCGTCACCACGCCAGAGGCGCCGCCGTCGGTGTCCTCGACCATCACGACGGCGTCGGCCCCGGCGGGCAGGGGCGCGCCGGTCATGATGCGGGCGCAGGCGCCGGAGGTGACCGTCTGCCGGGGCACGCCCCCGGCCAAGATCGTCTCCAGCACGGTGAGCTGGGTGAGGCCCGAGGCCGTGTCGGCGGCCTGCAGGGCGAAGCCGTCCATCGCCGAGTTGTCCCAGGGCGGGAGGTCCCGGGGGGCCTGGGCCGTCTCGGCGAGCACCCGGGCAAGGGCGCGCTCGAGGCCCACACGCTCGGCCGGGAGCGCCGTCACGCCCTTGAGCGCGAGCGCGACGGCCTCGTCTAAGCGCAGCATCAGTCCACCTGGACCTTGAGCTTCTGCCCGGGCTGAATCGTCGAGCTCTTGAGGTTGTTCCAGCTCTTCAGGTCGGTCACCGAGACGCCGTGGGCGCTGGCGATGGCGCCGAGGCTGTCGCCCTTCTTCACGGTGTAGGTCTTCCACTGCACCGTCTCGACGGGCTTGGCCGCCGCGCCGCTGCCCGAGAGCTTGAGCACCTGCCCGGGGTAGATGGCGCTGGCGCTCTTGAGGCCGTTCGCCGAGACGAGGCTCGACACGCTCACGTCATGGCGCTCGGCGATGTCCGAGAGCGTGTCGCCCTTCTTCACGGTGTAGGTCGTCGGCGCCTTGGGCGCGGCGGCCTTGGCCGTGGACGAAGACGACGTGGAGCCGCTGGTCATCACCGTGAGCTTCTGGCCGGCCTGGATGTTGTTCGCCGACTTGAGGTTGTTCCAGTCTTGCAGGTCGGAGGTGCTCACGTCGTAGCGGTCGGCGATGGTCGAGAGCGTCTCGCCTTTGGCCACGGTGTGGGTGCGGGCGGTGGGCTTGCTCGTCGTGGTCGTGGACTTGGACGTGCTGGGCTTGCTGGAGGAGCTTGAGGGCTTCGACGCGCTGGCGGTGAGCGCCTCGGGCGGCGGCGCCGCCGTGCCCGAGCGGGGGATGAGCAGCACCGTGCCCACGGCCACCATGTTCGGGTTGGAGATGCGGTTGTAGCTCGCCAAGGCCGAGGTGCTCACGCCGTAGCGGGCGGCGATCTTGCTCATCGTCTCGCCTTTGGCCACGGTGTGCTTCTGGAAGGTGAGCCGATCGCTCTCGGGCACCTTGGCCAAGGCCTCCATGAACCGCTCCTTGGAGCCCACGGGGATCCGCAGGCCGTGTTTGGAGTCGGGCGGGGTGGCGCCGCGTAAGATCGACGGGTTGAGCGTCTGGAGCTCTTCTTGGGAGATCCCGGCGCACTTCGCCAAGACGTCCATGCCGTAGGCGCCGTCTACGATGGCCGTGTCGTACTTCGGCGGGGCGTCGCCCTTGATGCCGGTGAAGCCGTAACGCTCGGGGTGTTTGCCGATGATCGCCGCCGCCAACACCTTGGGGACGTAGTTGCGGGTCTCTTCAGGGATGCTGCCCGTCTCGTAGAGCACCCAGAAGTTGCGGGTGTTGTGGGTCTTCGCGGCCTTGGAGATGCGGGAGGGCGCGCAGTTGTAGCCGGCCCAGGCCAGGTACCAGTCGCCGAAGTGGCTCTTGAGATCCTTGAGCAGGGCCGCGGCGGCGGCGGTGGCGAGCTCGGGGTCGCGGCGGTCGTCTACCCAGTAGTCCACGCGCAGGCCGTAGCCCTTCGCCGTGGGGCTGATGAACTGCCACAGGCCCACGGCCTCGGCCCAAGAGCGCGCGTTCACCGAGAAGCCCGACTCCACCATCGAGACGTAGATCAGGTCTTTGGGGAGCTTCTGGCGCTCCATCTCGGAGTAGATCATCGGCTCAAAGGCCGGTTTACGCGAGAGCCACTTGCCGAACCACTTGCGCCCCGAGCCCAAGAAGTAGCGCATCCAGCGCTCGACGTGGGCGTTGGTGACGATGGGGATGTCAAACTCACCCGGCGCCAGCTTGTCGAGGTGCAGCGGGTCCACCTCAAGGGCCTGGAAGGGGTTGAGGTAGAGGCCCAGATCCGGCAGGTGGAAGATGGCCTCAGCGGTGAGCGCGGCCTGCTCGGCGAAGCGCTCTTCAGCGAGCTCTTTTGAGGCGACCACCTCTTCAGGGGTGATCGGCTCGGCGCGACCGCCCTCGATGTGATCCCAGATCGACGTCGGCGCGGCGGGCGCCTCCCCCAAAGGCACCACGACCACCGGCGCGATCACCGGATCGATGTCCTCGTCCGCGGCCTCGCCGGAGGGATCCTGGGCGTAGGCCGCAGGCGCCAGAGCGCTCAGCGAGAGGCAGGTCAGCAGGGAGAGCAGGCGCATCTTCAGCTCACAGGTGAGGATAGGTGTTGACATGCCAAGTATAGCGGACGTGCCTCGCTGTGGGCAGGGGGAAGCGGCGGGGTGTGTAGATTTTTTCGCACCCGCGGCGCCAAGGTAAACTGCGCGAGCTCACCCTCATGGAGCCGTCATGCGCCGCGTCTTCTACACCACCCCCGACCCCGACCCCGCGCGCACCGTCGAGGTCTTGGACGTAGACGAGCCCCGCTGCCCCGACGCCGGGGTGCTCGTCGCCGTCGAGGCCCGGCCGATCAACCCCGCCGACCTGCTCCTGCTCACCGGCCGCCACGTCTTCACCCCGACGTTGCCCGCCTCGGTGGGCATCGAAGGCGCCGGGCGGGTGATCGCCGCGGGCCCCACGAGCCGCCTGCGCGTCGGCGACGTGGTCGCGTTGCCCCGGGGCGGCACCTGGGCCGAGCGCCTGGCCTACGGTGACGACGAGGTCTTGCCGCTCCCAGGCGACGTAGACATTGAGCAGGCCGCCATGCTCTGCGTGAACCCCTTCACCGCCGTCGGGCTGTTGGAGGGCCTGCCTGATGGCGCCACCATCGCTTTGAACGCGGGCACCTCCGCGGTGTCGCGCCTCGTCTTGAGCCTCGCCCGGCGACGGGGCCTACGCGCCTTGGCCGTGGTTCGTGACGCCCGCTCCGAAGACGAGCTCCTCGCCTTGGGCGCCGCCGCGGTGTTGGTGGACGGCGACGACCTCGCCCAGCGCCTCCGCCACGCCGCCGGGGCGCCCATCGTGCGTGGCCTCGACGCCGTGGCGGGCGCGGCGTCGGGTCGGCTGTTCGACAGCGTCGCTGAGGGCGGTGATCTCATCGTCTATGGCCTGCTCTCGTCGAGCAAGGTCGAGCTGCCCGCCGCGAACCTCGTCTTTCGTGACGTGACCGTGCGGGGGTACTCCCGGCTGCGCTGTTACGCGGCGATGTCGCCCGAGCGGCGGGCCGAGATCGGCGCGGAGCTGGTCGCGCTCGTGAGCTCGGGCGACGCCATCACCCCGATCGCGGCGCGTTATCCGCTGGAGCGAGCGCGAGAGGCCGTCGCCCACCACGAGCGCCCCGGCCGCCAAGGCAAGATCCTCCTCGTCTCCCCGCCCGCGCTCCCCACGGGGTGAGCCGTGTTAGCCTTGGGGGTTCGCCCCTGGAGAAGCTGACCCCGTGGACGCCGCCGTCGTCGTGCTCGCCACCGCCGATGAAGACCGCCGCGCGCCGGTCCTGCGGGAGCTGACCCGCGCGGGCTTCGCCGTGCTCACCGAGGCGAGCTGGGAGGGCCTCACCCGGCAGGTCTCCCAGCCTGGGCGTGGCCTCGCGCTCATCGACCCCGAGCTGCCTGAGCTGCGCCCGGCCCTGCTCGTGGAGCTGGCGGCCTCATTGCCCCGGGCCCCCGCCCTCTTCGCCTTGGCACCCTGCCCCCACCTCACCGTGGCGCCGAGCGCCCAGCTCCTCACCTTGGCCCGACGTCACGCCGCGCCGCTCATCGACGCCGACGAGCGCAAAGAGCTGCGCCTGATGGGCCTGGGCCCCGACGCCCTCGATCTGCTGCAGTCCGCCGCCCGAAGCCCCCAGCCCGTCGCCTTGGAGGGGGAGCGCGGCACGGGAAAACGCCGCCTCGCCCGGCTTCTGCACGCGCTCAGCGGCCGCCCCGGGCCCATGGAGACCCCCGAGGGGGACCTCCTCGCCGCCCGACCCTCGGCCACGCCGGGCACCTGGTACCTGCCGCGCCTGGATGATCTCGACGAGGTGACCTTCACCACCTTGGCCTCCCGGGCGGCGCGCCACGGCCAAGGCCTCGTGTGCGCCACGCGGCGGCCGCTCTCCGGCCAGCGCGGCATCGGGCTCACCCCTCTGCGCCTGCGCCCTCTGCGCGAGCGCCCCGACGAGCTCCGCGAGCTGGCGACCCTCTACCTGGAGCGATACCAGCGCCGCCTGGGCCTGCCCCGCCGCCGCCCCGACAAGGCGTTCTGGGCGTTGTTGCGGCAATACCCCTGGCCGGGCAACGTGCGAGAGCTCGAGGCCTTCGCCGTGCAGGCGCTCACGTCCACCTCCGGGCCCACCCTACGCGGCGAGGAGCTGCCGCCGCGTGTGCGGGCGCTGGTGGAGCTCGGCGACCGCCCGGCCGCCTTTGACGAGGCCCAGAGCTTCGAGGAGCTCGTCGAGCACCGCCTCGGCAACCTCTTGGAGGGCCTGCCCCCCGGCGCGGCCTTGGACCTGCACACCCTCGTCGTGGAGTCCACCGAGCGCGCGCTCTTGCGCCTCGTCTTGACCCGCACCGCCGGGAACCAGAAGGCCGCCGCCCAGATGTTGGGCCTCGCGCGGAACACGCTGCACGCCAAGGCGCTGCACCTGGGGCTCATCACGGCGAAGCCGAAGGGGGGCCGATGAGCCCGCTGCGCCCAGGGCTGTACGGCATCGCGGACTCGGGCTTTGGCGACCCCGTCGTGCTCGGGCGGCTGTTGCTCTCGGCGGGGGCTGTGGCGGTGCAGCTTCGGTGCAAAGGTTGGGGTCAGGACGACGTCGCGGCGGCGCTGCGGGCGCTGCGTGGGCCTTGTCGTGAGGCCGGGGTGCCGCTGATCGTGAACGACTACGCGGCCTTGGCGGGCCTCTGCGACGGGGTTCACCTGGGCCAAGGCGACGGGGCCTTCCCGCCGAGCGCGCGGGTTCGGGGGCGCTCGACGCACAGCTTGGAGGACCTCGCCGCTGCCGAGGCTGAAGGGGTGGACTACGTCGGCTTTGGGCCGGTGTACGGGACGACCACGAAGCCCGACGCGCGGTCGCGGCGTGGGGTGGAGGCCCTGGCCGAGGTGTGCGCGGCGGCGCGGGCGCCGGTGGTCGCCATCGGCGGGATCACCCTCAACCGGCGGGAGGAGGTGTTCGCCGCCGGGGCGCGCGTGTGTGGCGGTGATCGGCGGGGTGTTTGGCGCGGGGGATCCTTGGGCGGCGGCGCGGGGGTTTGGGCGGTAGGGTCGCCATTCCAACGGCCGACGAAGGAGGCGAACGTTGAGGAGCAGGCCCACTTCTTCGTGACCTCCCGTCCGCGTCGGCATCACGAGCCGACTCAC
>JADKFE010000042.1 GCA_016717595.1 Deltaproteobacteria bacterium
CCATCGCAGGGCCTCCACGAGCGTGGCCTCATCGGTGGCGACACGGCAACGACCGGGCTCAAAGGCCGCGCCGCTCGCCCACACCGCGGGGCCATGAACCACGGGCAGCCCCGCCGCCAGGGCCTCTACGGGGCTGTGCCCGCCGAGGGACGCATCAAAGGTGCCGCCAATAAACGCGACATCCCCCAGGGCCATGAGCCCGTCCAGCTCGCCGAGGGTGTCGAGGAGCACCACGTCTACGCGCAGAGGCGCCTCCGCGCCAAACTTGGAGCGGGCCACCCAAGACACGCCGCTGGCGTTGAGCAGCGCGGCCACCTCGGCCACCCGCTGGAGCTGCCGCGGGGCCACGAGCAGGCGAGGGCGACCGGGCAAGGCGCGCATCGTCCTCACCACCCGCTCCTCGTCCCCGGCCCGGGTGCTCGCGGCGATGATCAACGGGCGGCCCTCATCAGCCCAGGTGAAGGCTGGCGGGGGTCGCGGCGCGTCGGCCTTGGGCTCGCCGATGACCGTCACCTCCCGCACCCCCAAGCCGCGCAGCGCCTCGGCCTCCCCCGCGTCTTTGGCGAGCCAGACCGTCACGGCGTCGCGGGTGTTCGCCCAGAGGCCCGGCAAGAGCCTCTTAAATCGCCGCGCCCCGGGCCCAACCCGCGCGCCCGCGACGATCACCGGCACCTTCCGCGCGGCGGCGGCGAAGAGCAGGAGCGGCCAGAGCTCGGCCTCGACCAACACCAACACGCCCGGTCGCACCTGTCGCAAAAATTGCTCGGCACAACCGTCCCAGGGCGCGGCGGCGAGCACGTCATGGCCACGGGCGGAGCGTAGCCCGGCCTCGGTCATCGCCGTGCGTAAGATCACCTGCCCTGGCTTGGCCCGGCGGATGGCCTCAGCGATGGCCTCGGCGGCGCGGCCCTCACCCACGGACGCGGCGTGAACCCAGATCGCCCCCGGCTCCACCGGCGGCGCACGCACCATCAGACGCTCGGCCCAGGCGCCGCGCAGGCGCGGGTGCGTCACCGTGACCAGCATCACCACCGGCCACAGCGCCCACCACAACAGCCGAAGGAATAAATGCGACACGGGGGACTCAGACGAGGGTGACGTCGCGCAGATCCCAGCGGAAACGCTTCAGATCTACCCGGTCCCCGTCAAACTGAACGCCCTCCTCCTCCAGAAGCTGCCGCTGTAAGGGCCCACGCACCGGGTCGCCCCGCATCGCGACGAACCCCGAGCTGAGGATCACCCGCTGCCAAGGCACCGCGCGCCCCTGCTTGTCGAGGCCGCCGGGCCCAAGCGCCGCCATGGCGTAGCCCACCTGCCGCGCCGCCCCTGGGCAGCCCAAGGCCCCGGCCACGTCCCCATAGGCCAGCACTCGCCCAGCGGGGATCTGCAAGACGAGGTCGTAGACGCGAGGACGCAGGTTGCTCATGGCGCCAAACCTAACCGAGACGCGGGTTTACCGACCCACTCAACGACGCTGTTGTATGGCCAACAGAGGCGCCAACGGGTCAACAGGTTCGTTGTCATTGGGTCACCCCCCGCCGTAGCGGCGCCGCAGAGGGCCCTCTTCAGACAACAAGACCGTAGGGGGCCCGTCCTGAACCACCTGGCCCTCGTCGAGCACGATCACCCGGTCGGCCTGGGTGATCACCGAGGCGCGGTGGGCGACGGTGAGCACGATCCGGCCAGGGGTGAGCGACCGGACGGTGCGGATGAGCCGGGCCTCACTCTCGGGGTCTAGGGCGGAGCTGGCCTCATCGAGCACCAACACCGGGGCGTCCTGAAGCAGCGCCCGGGCCAAGCATAGGCGCTGGCGTTGGCCGCCGGAGAGCCGCATGCCCGCGTCTTGAAGCGGCGTGTTGAGCCCCAAGGGCAGCGCGCGCACAAACTCCTCGGCGTCGGCGCCGGCCAAGGCGGCCCAGAGCGCGGCGTCATCGGCCTCGGGCCGGGCGAGGCGGAGGTTCTCAGCCACGGTGGCGTCAAAGAGGATCGGCTCTTGGGTGAGCAGCGCGACCTGGCCGCGCAGGGCGTGAAGGCGCAGGCGGCGGAGGTCAAGGCCGTTGAGGAGCACCCGGCCCCCGGTGGGGTCGAGCAGCCGGGGCAACAGCGAGGCGAGGCTTGATTTGCCCGAGCCTGAGGGCCCGACGATCACCACCAGCTCACCGGGGACAAACTGGAGGCTCACCCCCCGGAGCACCTCACCGTCGCCGTAGCTGAGTTGAACACTGTCTAGCTCCAGCCGCAGCGGCCCTGGCGGCAGGGGCTCTTCGCCGTCCACGAGCGCCGGGGCGCGGTCGAGGAGCTCAAAACAGCGCTCGGCGGCGGCCAAGGCGCGCTGGGTCAAGGAGCTGACCTCGCTGAGCCCCTTGAGCGGCAGGTTCATCAGCCCCATGGCCACCAAAAACGCGACGAGCTCCCCGGGGGTGAGCCGCCCGGCGAAGACCTCGCGGCCCCCGTAGGCGATGACGATCCCGGCGGCGACGGCGGCGATGAGCTCAATCACCGGGCCGGGGAGGAGCTGGGCCATGGTGGCGCGGAGCTGCACCTGGCGCTGGGCCTCGTTGTGTCGCTCAAAATCTTCAGCCCGGGCGGCCTCAGCCCGGGTGGACTGCACGATCTTCACCCCGGCCAAGCTCTGCTGCGCGCTCACCGAGAGCGCGGCGAGGCCCTCCAGGCCCTCCTTCGCCGTGGCCCGCGCCCGCGCCCCGAACGCCCGAATCGGCCAGATCACCAGGGGCATGAGCACCAGCGCCGCGACGGTGAGGCCCAGGTCGACACGAACCGCGACGATGAGCAGGCCGATCAAGGTGAGCGGGCGCTGCACCGCCGTGGCGTAGGCCGAGACGAGGTACTGCACCTGCCCGGCGTCTTGGGTGAGGCGGCTCAGGCGCTCGCCCAGAGGCGTGGCCTGATGCCAAGCGGGCTCCAGGCGCAGCATGTGGCGGAACATCGCCGCGCGTAGGTCGGCCACCACGGAGAACGCCACGCCCCGGCTGAGCGAGGCCCGCCAGAGGTTCACCGCGCCGTTCACCGCGTACAGCCCCACCACCACGAAGGGCAGAATCCGCAGCGCCGCCTCGTCGCGGTTGATGAGCACCGAGTCCAGCACCTCTTGAATGAGCAGCACCAAGGCGCCGGGGATGAGCGCGGCCACGCCCATGAGCAGCGTCGAGAGCAAGAGCGCGGGGACATGAGGCCGGTGGTAGGCCAACAAGCGGCGAAGGTTGGGATCGATCACCACGAGAGCCCCCGGGCGTGTCGCACCGTCACCGACCCCAACACCCGATCTCCCCGGCGCAGCACCACCTCTCCCGAGGCCAGACGGGTCTCCACATCCACCCCCGGCGCCTCGCCCGCGGGGGTGACCACCAGGGCCTCCTCGGGCAGCGGCCCCGTCCAGGCCAGGGGCGCGCCGGGCGTGAGGCTGTAGGCGTCAACCCCGCCATAAAAACGCGACAGCGCGGCGTGCTGCCACCGCGCGCACAGCGCCGGCTCCACCCCCCAAGCCGAGATCGACCCGCCCAGGTTCGGCCCCACACGCCGCTCATCCCCGAACAGCCCGACGCCGTCGTCCTCACGCTGCTGCGACAGGGCCCACAGCCCAAAGCCGAGGCCGCTCAGGGCGCCCAAGCCCGCCAGCCGTCGTGTCTTGGGCCCCGCCGCTTGGGCCGACCACGCCAAGGTGACCCAGGCCGGGGCGAACAGCGCCGGGGAGACCTCCCCCAGCCCCGCCGCGAGGGTCAGCACGCTGAGCCAGACGACCATGAGCCAGCGCCCAGGCGCCCCGGCCAAGGCGGCGACGACGGTGACCAGACCGAGCGGTCCAACCCGCGGTAAGGCCCCCAGCCAGAGCACAACCCCCCGGTCAAAGGCGCTCGTGAGGCCCTCCACCGAAGGATCCCAGAGGCCAAGCCCCCCAGCGAGGCCGAGCTGTAGCATCCCCAGGCTCACCGGCAGAAGCGCCCACACCCAAGGCCCCCGCAGCGCCACCAGGCCGATCGCCCACAGCGCCGTGAGCGCGGGCAGCTCACCGACCTCGGCGGCCTCTAGGCTGAGGCCCGGCGTGCCCAACAACAGCAGCGCCGTGAGCGGTCGGCCCCAGGCCAAGGCCCCAAAGGAGAGGCTCTGAAGCACGATCCCCAAGGCCCGCGCGCCGAGCTCCGTGGCGCCGAACAGCCACACCGAGCCCGCGGCGAGCCCCGCGCCCACCGACGGCGCGCCCGCGTCCCAGGCCACCGCCGCCAAGGCCTCCCGAGGGCTGAGCCCGGGGATCCCGCGAAGAACAGGCGCCCAAGGCCCCAGGCCATGGTGAACAGCGCTGGCGCGGCGTGCTGCAGTCGCATCAAATCGCCCCGTCCAGATGCGACAGAATACGCTCCGCGGCGCGCTCCGCGGCGCCGGGGGGGCCGAGGCGCGCTCTCAGCTCTTGCGACGTGGTGTCTTGACCGGGCTCCCCCAGGCGCAGCAGATCCGCCAGAATCGCGCCCGCGTCGAGGCGCTGGAGGTGCTCCGGGAGGGCGCGACGGCCCAAGATCAGGTTCGGCAGCGCCATGTGCTCCACCCCCCGCACCAGCAGCCGACCGATCCAGTAGGTGAGCCAATGAACCTTGTACGCCACCACGACGGGGCGCCCCAGGCACGCGAGCTCTAAGGTGACCGTGCCCGAGGCGGCGAGGCAAGCCCGAGCGGGGAGCGCCGCGGCCAACACCCCCTCGACGAGCACGACGTCGTCGAGGGTTCGCCCGGCGTCTTGGGCGAGCTGTCGCATTTTTTCAGCGCTCACCGTCGGCGCCAAGGCGAGGCGCACCACGGCCCCGGGCCGGGCGACCCGAAGGCCCCGGGCCACGTCGAGGAAGGTCGGCAGCAGGCGCCTCAGCTCACCGTCACGCGAGCCCGGGAAGATCGCCCAGTCTTCACCCCGAGGCGTCAACGCCCCCGCGCGGTCCAGAGCCGGGTGGCCGACATAGGTGGCGCGGCCGCCAAAGGGCTCAAAACACGCGGGCTCAAAGGGGAGCAGGCACAGCAGCTCATCGGCGTCACGCGCCAAGGTCTTCGCCCGCCCACGGCGCCAGGCCCAGACCTGGGGCACCCCGTACAGCACCACCTTGGCGCCGGCCCGCCGGGCGTCGGGGATCATCGGCAGGTGCAGGTCGGGGGCGTCCACGGGCACAAACATCGCCGGGCCCTCGGCCAAGGCCCCTCGCAGGGCGGCCCGCGCCGCGCGTATCCGAGCGAGCGCCCCCAGCACCTCGGCCACGCCCATCACGCCGAGCTCTTCGACCCGCCCGATGGCCTCCACCCCAGCGGCGCGCATCTTGGGCCCGGCGAGGCCCCGCAGACGTAGGCCCGGGCGTCGTTTGAGCAGCGCGGCGGCGAGCTCGGCGGCCAAGGCGTCACCGCTGGCCTCTCCGGCGCTGAGCACGAGCGTTTGGGGCGCTGACACGCCTCAGCCCCGGCGCGCGGCGACGGCGACACGCTCGGCCAAGGCCACGGCCCGAGCCCCTTCAGCGGCGGGCACAGGGAACGGCGCCTCACCGCGCACCGCCGCCAGAAAGGCGTCATGCAGGGCGGTGATGCTGTCGCCGGGAGGCAGCTCGACGGGGTGCGCGTCGAGATCCCCCTCGCCCCACGGCACCCGCTCGGCGCGGCGGCTGTTGAGGTCGAGGCTAAAGTACTCGCCGTCGTTCACCACCCGCAGGCGACGGGCCGCCGCCCGGCTCACCCGAGACGCGGTCAATGTGGCGGTGAAGCCACCTTCAAGCTCAATCCACGCCTCGGCGATGTCCAAGGCGCCGCCCCGCACCGAGACCCCGACGGCCTGAAGCGTACGCACCGGCGCGCCGCCGCCGAGCCACAAGGCGAGGTCGAGGTCGTGGATCATCAGGTCCAAGATCACGTCCACGTCGAGGCCGCGGCTGCGTGGCGGCGCGAGCCGCTCGGCGCGAAGGTATCGAGGCGTCGCGCCTTTGGGCAGCGCGAGCAAGGCCGGATTAAAACGCTCCAGATGCGACACGGAGAGGCGCGTCTCCCCGATGAGCGCCTCCGCCTCAGCGGCCGTCGGCGTGAGCGGCTTCTCCACCAACACCGCGAGGCCACGGTCCAAGAGCGCCCGGGCGAGGGGCGCGTGCTCCGCAGACGGCGCGGCCACGACGGCGAAGTCCAGGGGCCCCAAGGTGTCGAGGGCGGCCAGCCCCGCGCACCAACGAGGGCCCTCGTCGTTCATCGGCGAGATCGGGTCGATGACGGCCACCAGCTCAGCGTCCTGGCGCTCAAGCAGGCGTTTGCCGTGCAGCCGACCCATGTGCCCATACCCGACGATCACCCCGCGCAGGGGCGGCGGCGCGGTGGGCATCAGTCGGCGTCTTCGTGCGCGCTCGTCGCCCGGCAGACCCCACGGGTTGAGCCCAAGATGAAGGTGGCGAGCTCGACCACCTCGGGCACGTCACGGTAGGCCTCACGGAAACGCTCGGCGGACATGCGCAGCGGGGACGACCCGCCGAACAGCTCTCGCCACACCGAGCGCAGCAGCTCAATTCGCGCGGAGTCGAGGCCCGCCCGGCGCAGGCCGATGATGTTCACGCCGAAGAGCTTGGCGCGGTCGCCCTGGGCGATGGAGAACGGCGGGATGTCGAGGCTGGCCATGGTGCCCGCGCCGATCATCGCCAAGCGGCCCACCCGGGCGTGCTGGTGAACCCCGGAGAGCCCGCCGAGAACGGCGTTGTCTTGCACGATGACGTGCCCGGCGATGGCCGCGGAGTTCGCGAAGACGCAGCGGCTGCCCACCTGGGCGTCGTGGGCGACGTGCACCTGGGCCATGAACAGGTTGTCGTCGCCCACCCGGGTGACCCCGCCGCCTTGGGCGGTGCCCCGGTTGAGCGTGACATACTCGCGGATGGTGTTGCGGGCGCCGATCTCTAAGGTGGTGCGCTCACCCTTGTACTTCAGGTCTTGAGGGTCGCCGCCGACGCAGGCGAAGGAGAAGATCCTCGTCTCGGGACCCACTCGGGTGGGGCCGGTGACGACGGCGTGGGCGTGTACGACGACGCCGTCCGCCAGCTCGACGTCAGGCCCGATGATGGCGTAGGGGCCAACCTCGACGTCCCCGAGGGTGGCCTTGGCGTCGACGATGGCGGTGGGGTGGATCGGCATTCAGGCTCCGAGATCAGCGAACAGCCGCCAGCATAACCCGAGCCGGGCGGGATCTGGCGTGTCATGGTGCTTGCGGGCCCGTCGATCTCTGCGGTATCCTGCGACGCTACAACGGTTTTCCTGCGCCGAGGTCTCGATGCGCCTCCTCCGTCGATCTTCACTCCTGTCGCTGCTCCTCGGCGGCTCGGCCTGCGGTGAGCCCGCCGAGATCGAGGGCGGCCTGCAGAGCGCCGAGTGCAGCGACGGCCTCGACAACGACCAGAACGGCCGCGCGGACTGTGACGAGCCCACCTGCGCCCAGGCCCTCGCCTGCAAGGAGGGCCTGAACGATGAGGACACCGACCCAGGAGACGACACGGGCGACCTCACCGGGAGACAAGCTGATCTCCGCGACCGGCGACTGTGACCTGCAGGGCTACTTCTACGAGGTGAAGATCTCCGGCCGAGGGGTGGGCCCCGAGCTGTACATCTACGACACCGTCGCCTACAACCCTTGGAACGAGTTTCACTACTTCCCGAACAATCCCATCGAGGAGTCCTCCACCGGCGCCTGGGAGCTTTATTATCTTGAGCTGGACAGCGTCAGTGACGTCTCTGAGGTCGAGGAGAGTGAGACGACCCTCTTTCAATGCGACGAGCTCAAGAACCTCACCTGGCTGGTGTTCGTCTACGACGAGAACCTAAGGCCAGTGGAGTGCGCTGTGTGGGGCGATGACCCCGAGAGCGCGAACGACTTCTGGGGCACCGACTGCCCGACGCTGTGACTCGCGACTCAAGCCGCTTCGAATTCCAAGAGGAAGTACATCCATGACAAAGACCCGGTTGACCCTGCTCCCCCTCTCCTTGACCTTTGCCTTCGGCTTGGCCTGTATGGGCGGCAAAGAGGTCGAGGGCGACGACGCCGGGGAGTGTAACGACGGGGCCGACAACGATCTGAACGGCGTCTTTGACTGCGATGAGGAGACCTGTGTGGGCTCGCCGCTGTGCGAGGGGAACACCGGCGGCGGCGGCGACGAGGTCACGCTGATCTCGGCGGCGGCGGACTGCGACAACCTCGGGTACTTCTACGAGGTCCAACAGACTGGCAAAGGATCCGCCCCCGAGCTCTACATCACCTTTGATGTAAACGGCAGCCGCGCTTATTCCGAGTTCCACCCTTCCCCACGCCCCTGACGCGACAGACCGCACCTGGGAATGGGACCTCTACTACATGGAGCCCGTCGATGGGGGCATCAGATGTCGTCAGCGGCGAGACCACCGCGTTCTTTGTCAGCTTTACGACGAAACGACCTGCTCGTGTTCATAAACGATCGAGGGGGGACAACCGTAGATTGTGGCGCGTGGGGCAACAGCCCTCGCGAGGTAAACGACTTCTTTGGCACCGACTGCCCGACGCTCTAAGCACGTCGGCCACAGCGCCTTCCGCTCATCCGCCCCCCGCCCTGTGAAGACGTTGAAAAACCCTTGCCAACCCCCCTTCAAGTCATCTATCCTGGCGCCGCGAGCTGGTTCGCATGCCATGAGGAAGTACATCCATGACGAAGACCCGGTTGACCCTGATCCCCCTCTCCCTGACCCTCGCCTTCGGCTTGGCCTGCTTCGGCGGCAAAGACTTCGAAGGTGACGAGGCCGGGGAGTGTAACGATGGGGTCGATAACGACCAGAACGGCCTCTTTGACTGCGACGAGGACGCCTGCGTGGGCTCGCCGCTCTGCGAAGAGATCCCCACCGATGACACCGGCGGCGGCGGCGGGGACGACACCGGCGGCGGCGGGGGTGGTGGGGATGAGGTCACCCTGCTCTCGGCGACGGCGAACTGTGACGAGATCGGCTACTTCTTTGACGTGAATCAGTCCGGCCGGGGCTCGGCGCCAGAGCTCTACATCTACGAGACGGGCAGCTCAAACCCCTGGAACGAGGTCCATCCGTTCCCGCTTGACCCCATCGAGTCGGGGGCAAATGGCGCCTGGGACCTGTTCTACATGGAGTTGGACAGCGTAAACTCCGTCAACGAGGTGCGTGAGGGCTCGAAGACCTTGTTCGGCTGCGATCTGTACGACAATCTCACCTGGATTGTATACGTCTTCGACAAGGACAACGCCGGTGTAGACTGTGGCGTTTGGGGCGACGACCCCGCTGAGGCGAACGACTTCTTTGGCACGAGCTGCCCCACGATCTAAACGCCTCACCCGCCCGCCACCTCCGCGTAGAGCGCCTCAAGCTGCGCGGAGCGCCGGGCCTCGGAGAAGCGCTCCTGCACAAACGTACGCCCCGCCTCGCCCAGCCGCGCGGCGAGGGCGTCGTCTTGGTGAAGCGCCTGTATGGCCTCCACCATGCCCACGCGGTCCTCAGGCTCCACACAGAGAACCCCCGCTTCAGCCCAGTCCCCCACCCCACCGCGCCGCGTCGCGATCACCGGGCGACCTTCGGCCAAGGCCTCCACGCCGAGGATGCCGAAGGGCTCTTGCCAGCGCGTCGGGAACAACAGGGCGCGGGACTGGGCCAAGGTCTCGCGCAGGGCGCCGCGACTTAACCAGCCCAGAGGCTCGGCGCCGAGGAGCTGCGGGGCCAAGGGGCCATCCCCGGCGAGCCACAGCGGCGCGGCCACGCCGGAGTCTCGCCAGGCCCCCCAAACGAACAGCGGATCTTTGTGGGAGACGAGGCGCCCACCCAACACAAACGCGCGACCGGGGGGCCTGGGGCTTTGCCGCACCGTCACCCACGGGGGGATCACCGCGGCGCCCGGGCGGCCCAAACGCGCCAGCTCCGCCGCCATGTAGCTGGAGAGCACCACAAACCGCGCGCCCTCCATCGCTCGCCAGCGCGCCTCGGTCACCCCACACAGTCTCTCACGATAGACCGGCTCGGGCAGGCAGGCCGCGCAGGCCCCAGGGCTCGGCGCCCGCGCACAGGCCGCGCCATCCGGCAGAGTTCGCCCGGGGCCGGGGCAGAAGGCGCGGTGATCTTGCAGGGTGATGACACACTTCCCTGACGCCACGGCGAGGCGCAAGGCGGCGGGGTTCATCACGTTGTGCAGGTGAACGACGTCGGCGTCTGTGATGGGTTGGCGCAGGGCGTCGAGGCCGCGGGGATCGTCGTCTGTGCGGGCCAGCGCCGGGGCGCGGTCTACCCTCAGCCCCTCCGGCGGGCTGAGGCCGGGCTCAACACGCCCCACGATGAGCGTGACCGTGTGTTGTGGGGCCTGGCGCGTGAGCACGTCGCGCAGGTGGTGGTCGGCGCCGCCCCGGGTAGAGAGGCGGTCGGCGAGGTGGAGAACCCGCAAGCTCAGCGCCCGCGCTGCCCGCCGCCGTTGTTGTTGCCGCCGCCGCGACGTTTGCCCTTCTTTTTGGGCGGGGTGAAGTCGCCGAAGTAGATCGTGCCCTCTAAGCCGACGCTGCCGTAGCGGCTGCCTTTGCCTTTGATCGTCTCGGTCTGGCCGCCAGAGGGGGTGTAGCGGTGCTCCAGGGGCAGGTGGTACTGGGCGAAGAGGCCCAGCTCATAGGCCTTGTTCTTGTCGCGGTAGATGCCGGTGAGCTGGGTGCGCAGCAAGGCGTAGTTGAGCTGGAGGAGGTCCTCCGTCGGGTCGGTGAACGACCCCGCGCCGAGGCCCAGCCCCACCCCCGCGAGCATGTGGAACTTCGCGTCGGTGAGCAGCACACGCTCGTACTCGGCGTCGATGAAGCGGTTGGACCAGCCGCCGCCGCCGCCGAGCCCCGCGCGTAGGCCCAGGCGAGAGTCGTTGTCGAGGTAGAGCACCGCGTGGCCGCCGACGCCTACGTCCAGCCGCGCGCCGTCGAAGTCAAAGCTGCTGGGCACCGCCGTGGGGAGCTTGCCGGGGTAAGTCACCGGGAACACGACCGTAGAGACCGTCGGACCGACGCCCCACATGTGCGGGTCGGCCTGGGCGGTTGAGGTCAGCGCGGTGAGGAGCAGGGCGATTGAGAGCATGAAAAGACCTCCGGGGGCGAGCGGGGCCGCGTAGACGGCGCGGCGGCCCCACCATTCAGCGGTTTCGGCGGGCTCAGCGGCGGCGGCGGCCGGTGGGCGCGGGGGTGAGATCGAGCACGACGGGATCTTCGCCGGGGATCACCTCGACGGGCACGCCGTTCACCCGGTAGGTGCCCGCGGGGAGCAGGCCGTCGAAGCGCCCGGACTCGCTGAGGTGCCGCTGGGCGGCCTCGACGCAGGCGCGCTGCTCGGGCAGAAGCGGCGGGGTGTCCGCGCTGAGCGTCGGCGGGGAGGCCGGGTCTCCGGTGAGGCTCACGCGGCCATAGCCCGTGTCGATCGCCCACAGCCAATCGACGATCTCCCGGCGGCCGTCGAGCTTCGCCGCGGCCAAAAGCCGCTCATACACCAGCGCCATCTCGCCGAGCTGCCGGGCGGTGAGCGCCCCTGCGTAGAGCTCATCGACGCCCAAGGGCAGGCCAATGGCCTCTAGCTCGGCGTAGGTGCGCGCCGCGCCTGCCCACGCTTGGCGGCGCACGAGCTTCTCGAGCTCATCGGAGAGCCGCTTCGCCTCGGCCTTGCGGTACGCCTCGTCCCGGGCGCTGACCGCGGGCGCGCCCTCCTCCGCGGCGGAGACGACGGGGATCACGACGTTCAGGAGGGTGAGCAGCAGCCCAGTCATAGCGCCAGGATAACCCACGAAGCGCCGGGCAGGATAGAATGCCGCGCTGTGCCGGAGTCTAGAATGTCGATGCTCATCCTCTCTGCGGACGTCGGGGCGACCCACTGTCGGCTCGGCCTGTGGCGTGGGGACGAGCTCATCGACCAGGCCACGCCGCTCACCGCCGCCGAGCCCCCCGCCGCCGCCGCGCGCCGCTTCGCCGCCGGTCGGCCCCTCGCCGCGGCCTGCCTCGCCGTCGCGGGCCCCGTCGTCAACGGCGTCGCTGAGCTGACGAACGCCGGCTGGACGATCGCTGAAGACGAGGTCGCGGCGGCGCTGGGCTGCCCGGCGCTGATCGTGAACGACTTTGTCGGCGCCGCCCGAGGCGTCACCGCCCTTGGCCCCGACGGGTTTACCCACCTCCACGGCCCAGCCCCCCAGCGTGGGCTCATCGGGGTGCTCGGCGCGGGCACGGGGCTCGGCCAGGCGCTGCTCAGCCCGGTGGGTGAGTCGGACTGGCAGGTGTGGCCCTCCCAAGGCGGTCATGTGGACCTCGCGCCCACCGACGACGAGTCCCTCGAGCTGCTGCGGTTCTTCATGGAGCGGCACCCCGAGCATGTCAGCGCCGAGCGCGCGCTCTCCGGCGAGGGCCTGCTCGCGCTGCAGGCGTTTTATCGGTCGCGGGGGCTCGCCGGAGACACGCTGACCGACCCCGCCCAGGTCTCGGCGAGCGGCGACGACGCCAGCCGCGCCGCGATCCGCCGCTTCTGCCAGCTCTTGGGCGCCGCCGCGGGCAACCTCGGGGTGAGCCTGCTGCCCAAGGGCGGGATCTACCTCGCCGGGGGGCTGCCACCGCGGTTTGACCTCGTGGGCTTGGGCCTCGTCGAGGCCTTCTTGGCGAAGGGGCGCATGCGGCCGCTGTTGATGGACGTGCCGCTGCGCCTCGTCACCGATCCCCTCCTCGGCCTGCGCGGCGCGGCGCTCCTCGCCGCCGAGCGGTCGCTGGCACCGCAACACCTACGCCGCCCGGAGCCGCGCCTGTGAGCAAGCCCTTCGGAACCGCCTTCACCGACGCCTTGTCTTTCGGCGTGCTCACGGCGGTTCACCTCCCGGACTCCAAGGAACCCGTTCCACAAGGAATCCTCGACCAGCTCCCGCCCCAAGAGCGCGACCACGCGATCACCCTCGGCGGGTATCGGCAGGTGGACTTTGTCGGCGGGCGCCTGGCGCTCCACCGGGCGATCCGCAGCATGGGGCGTAAGGCCGGCGCGGTCTTGGCGGGGCCGCGGGGTGAGCCGATCTTGCCCGACGGCGTCGCGGCGTCGATCTCCCACAAACGCACCCTCGCCGTGGCCTTGGCCGCCCGCGCCGGGCACGGCTCCTTGGGCGTAGACCTGGAGGATCAGAGCCCTCCGCGGATGATCGTGGCGCCGAAGGTGCTCACCCCTGAAGAGCTCCGCGCGGTCAACGACCTGCCCGATGAGCGCCGCTGGATGGGGGTGCTGCTGCGCTTCTCGATCAAGGAGGCGATCTACAAGGCGGTCTACCCCTACGTGCGCCGCTATGTGGACTTCTCCGAGGCCCACGTCACCCCCGACCCCGACGGCCAGGCCGAGGTCACCTTACGGTTAAGCCAGGGTGAAGGGCCGTTTCGGGTGGAGGCGCGGTACTACTGGCTCGACGGTCGGGTGCTCTCGACGGTGCGTATCCGCCCGATGAGCGTGACCGTGCCGCCCGATGAGGGCGACGACGAGGGCCGCGCCTGAGGGCCGACGCGCTCAGGGCAGGTCCTCGAGCACACGCCAGCCCATGACCCGGATGAGGTTGGGGCCCTCGACGAAGCCGATGACCATGATGATGTCGCCGTTGAACGGCGCGAGGGGCGCGGCGCTCTCGGGGCTCAGCATCAGCATCGAGCCGGTCTGCCGATCGTGGAGCAGGATGTTGGAGCCGCGAAGCTCTAGGCGCCCCACGAACGGCGCCGAGCCGTCGGCGGCGGTGAGCACCTCCCAATCCCGGGCCCACACCCCCCGGCCAAGCTTGGGGCCGGTGACGGCGACGGTGCACTCCTCCAAGGCCGTCAGCGCCGCGCTCGTCGGCGTGAGGTGAACCCGGGTGGATTTGCCCTCGGGCTCGACGAGCTCCAGCCGACCTTGATCATCGCTGAGGAGCACACCCTGAACTCGCGCGCGAGGCGCGCAGGCGAGGCAAAACAGCGCGAGGATCAGCGGGAGAACGTGGCTCATCCGAGCCAGCGGAAGCCCGGCATCTCGTCGAGGCCCCGCGGCTCGGTGGGCAGGCGCTTGAGATCGGCGCGAAGCTCGGCGGGGGCGGTCTTGGCCAAGGCGCGGCGCTGGCCGAGCAAGACCTCAACCGCGCCGTGGGCCTCGACCACGCGGGCGTCGTCGCGGGCGCCGCCTGCGGCCTCGATGAGCTCCGCGAGGTAAGGCCGCACCGCCCAGGCCACCGCGCGCGCCGAGGGCTCGTCACCTTGTTCACGCAGGGCGGCGAGGGCCTCCCGCGCGCGGCGATCCCCGTACACCCCAGACCACCACACCGCCGACTGCCACAGCTCGTTCTGGCGGCTCACGCGGTCGAGCAGGCGGGTGAAGCGGTGGCCGAGGCTCGCCGAGGCGTCGAGCAGGCCCGACTCCACCTGGGCGAGCTGGTGCAGGAGATCGTCGGGGGCGGCGCCTGCGCTGGGGAAGTGCTGGGCGCGGAGCACACGCACCACCTCGGCGTCTGGGATGTTGAGGCTGTTGCGGTAGCGCTCTACGGCCTGCGCGGGGGCAGAGGGCGGGTCGGGGTCTTCAGTCCAAGAGAAGTCTTCGACGGCGAAGTCGGTGTGCTCGTCGGACTCCTCAAGGGGCGCCAAAGGCGCGTCCGCGGCCACGAGCGGGGGCTCGGCGGCGGGGGGCTGCTCAGGGATGGAGGTCGGCGCGACCATCGGCGCGGCGTCCTCAGGGACCTCTTCGGTCTCGAGCTCAAGATCGTCGAGATCGTCCAAGCCGTCGGGCACGAGCGTCGGCGCGGAGGTGTGGGACATCGACGGCGCGCCCGCCGGACGGGCCGCGGGGCGGGGCTTCGCGAGCTCGGGAGACCACGCCTGGGCCTGTTTACGCGCCGGGGGCGCCTTCGCCGCCGTGCGGGTGCGCGCGAGGTCTTGGTGAGAGAAGAGCTCCTCGTCGTAGGTGACCGGGTCTTCGTCGGCGTCGCGGGTGGTGGGCGAGGGCTGCAGCCGCGGGCGGAAGGTGGTGACGGCGCTGGGGGCGATCAGCTCGTCGTCGTCATCGTCGTCGTCATCATCGAGATCGTCGTCATCAAGCTCGACGCTCGCGGGCGTGGCCGGCGCGCGGGCGGGGCCATCGTGGCGCCCAAGGCCCGGGCGTAGATGCCGACGTCAAGCTCGCCGCTGTCAAAGGCGCCAGCGTCTTCGTCTTCAGTGTAGTCGTTGGTGATCACCCGCGCGGCGGGGGCGTCGTCGATGTAGTCCGCGAAGGTGGCGCGATCTTCATCGTGCTCATCGGCGAGGTTTCGGCGGTGGCCCGCGGAGATGCCCGCGGCGCGGGAGGTGCCGAAGACGTCTACGTCCGTGGCCGGCTCATCGTGGAAGTCAACGACCTGATCGATGACCGTGGGGCGGTTGTCTTCGTCTTCGTCGTCGTAGGCCGCCGTGGGCATCAGCGGAGACGGGGCGACCCGCTGGCGCTGGCGGGGGTCGAGGTCTTCGTGGAAACCGCCGCCTAAGGCCGCGGTGAACGCGGGGTTTCGGCCGCTGCGGCTCACCTCAAGCTCGGTCAGCTCGTTGTCTTCACGCTCGGCGGGGCTCTGGCGGATCGGCGTGTTGGCGGAGATGCGGGGGCCGGGCTGGGGTGACCAGCGCGGCGGCGTCGGCGCGGGGACGACGGGGGGCGTGATCGGCGCGCGCTCCTCCTCATCCTCTAGCTCAAGCTCTAGCTCGTCGTTGCCGCCGCGGGCCGCGGCCTCGGGCTGATCGTCGCCGCCTTCGTCGTCGTCGTCCTCAACCTCCACAGCGGCGGCGGTGGATGGCTGCGGCCCACCGAGCGCGCCAAAGCCGGGCTCCGGTTGGATCGCAGGCGGAGCGGGCGGCGTGACGGCGACGGACGGCGCGGGGCCGGGGGCGTCACCGCCAAAGACGCGGCGAAAGGTCTGGGTGAGGGAGGACCAGAAGCTCATAGAGTGCAGAGTTATCCCCGCCTCGGAAGACGGCGTCAAGCGAAGTTCGTGGGGAATCCGCGCTTGGCCCTGACCAAAGCCCAGCCCTATGGGTTGACCTAAGTGGTTTTGCGCAGGTAGGATCTACAACCTGCATGACGATCCTCCACTTCTTCACGCATGGGCGGTGAATGCTCTTGCTCCCAACGGTGATCGGATCGTGGACGCTGGCGCGAAAGCTAGGGTCGGATGGGCCCGTCGATCGTCTGGCCGCGACGTCCGCTGAGGGGCGCCCCGCCTTGGCGCGCCGAATCGACGCGGACCAGCTCCGCGATCCCGGCCGGCTCGCGGCGGCGGCGGCGCGGGCGCGAGACATCCTCGGCGTGCGCCACCCGTCCATCGTCCCCGCCCTCGATCTTCTTAGCGACGGCGCCTCGACGGTGCTGATCGAGGAGGCCCCCGACGCCGTGGGCCTCGACCGCGTGCTGGCGTACCTTCGCGCCACGGGCGAGGCCCTGCCCGCGCACGTCTTTCTGCACATCGCCACCCAGATCTGCAACGCGCTGGAGGCCCTTCACGGCCGGCCCTCCCCCGCCGCGGGCGCCGATCAGCTCCTGCACCTGGGCCTGCGCCCCTCCGCGGTGCTGGTGAGCCGCGAGGGCCGGGTGCGCCTCGGTCGCCTCGCGCTGATTCCGGGCGTCGGGCCCCTCCCCGGCGACGACGCCGATGAGACGACTCTAGAGTACCTCGCGCCCGAGCAGACCCACGCCGATCAGCGCCTCTCCCCCGCCAGCGACGTGTTCGCGCTGGGCGCCCTGTTGACCGAGCTGCTCACCCTGCGCCCGCTCTTTCGCGACCAGACCCCGATGCGGACGATCCAGCGGGTGCGGCGCGCGGAGATCGACGACGAGATGGCCGAGGCCCAAGAGCGCCTGCCCGGCGTCGAGGTCGCGCTCTACCGCGCCATGGCGCTGAACCCTCGCCACCGCTACCAGCGGGCGTTTGTGCTGCGCGAGGACCTGCGCGGGCTGATGGCGGAGTTCTCGTTCAAGACCATCCATGAGGAGCTGGCGGCCTTGGCGGCGCCGGTCTTTGATTGGGCGGGCGGTGAAGGGGACGAGCTGCCCGCGGCGCCGCGCTCGGGGCCCGTCTCTGAGCCCCATGACGAGTGGATGCCGCTGACCGAGCGGCGCCTCGATCCCGATCGCCAAGACGCCGTCACCCAGCGGGAAGACGACCCCTTCGCGCTGGACGAGCGCACGGATCCCGACGCCGCCGCAGAGTTTGAGGTGTCCCTGCCGCTGATCCAGGCGCTTCGAGAGAACACCATCCCCCCTGATGATGACTCCTTCGACGCGGATCCCGAGGATGATGAGCCCGCGCCCCAGGCCACACCGCCCGTCGCGTATGAAGACACCGACACCATCGCCCCCGCGGAGCCCGACGAGCCCCCGGCCGAGCCCAAATATCCGCCGCAGCCGCCGCAGGCCGTGACCACCTGGCCGCCGGAGAGCTCGGTGCCGCCCCCCGCGACCGAGTCCCCCGCGACCGAGTCGCCGCCGCCCTTCTCGGCGCCCAAGCGCCCCAGCGGCCGGCCGGGCTGGATCAACGAGAACACCACCCTGCCGCCCGACGACGACTCCTTAGATCTCGCCGACGAGGCAAAGCCGCCGGCCGCCCCGCCGGTGGATCCGCTGTTAAACGCCGCGCGAATCTTGAGCGCCGCCCCGCCGCCCCGGCCGAGCTTCCCGTCGCGCCCGATGTCTTTGGAGGACGCGCCGACGGTGCCGCCCGTGGAGCCCCGCGCGCGCCGTCCGGTCACCGCGCTCCCCGTGCAGCGCCGCCCCGCCGCCCCGCCGCCCGCCCAGGCCACACGCTCTGAAGACACCTGGGTGCCCGATGACGTGCCCGCGAGCGCGCTGCGCTCCTCGCCGACCCCGCCGCCGCGCCCCGTTCAGGCCGCGCCCCCCCTCGTCATCCCCGACGAGCCGAAGCCGCCGCCGCCGCCGCCCACTGCGGGGTCTCGCTGGGCCCTGGCCCTGGTCCCGGCCCTGGTGCTCGTCGTCGCCTGCGCTGGCGTCGGCTGGTGGTGGACGACCCTCAACAAGACGCCTGGACCCCGGCTTGGCCCAGGCCCCCGAGGGGATCGCACAGGTGACCGGCCCGCCGCCTGTTGTGGAGCCGCCCATCGTCGAGGCGCCCATCGCCGAGGCGCCCATCGCCGAGCCGCCTGTTGTTGAGGCGCCCGCCGCAGAGGCCGTGGCTGAAGCCCCCATCGTCGAGGCGCCCATCGCCCCCGTCGCGGCGACGCCCGCCAACACATCACGCCCGACGAGCCCCAGCCCCGCGCGGGTCAAGCCGCCGCCGGTGGTCGCCTCGGCGCCTCTGCCCGTGCCCGCCGCCCCGACGCTCCCCAGCGCCCTGGTCACCGCGCAGCTCGTCGAGTCGGCCCGCCAAGGCGCCTTAAACGCCGCCGAGGTCTCCACCTTAGAGGGTGTGCCGCTCACCTCAGACGAGTACAGCCGCTCCCGCGCCTTGCTGGTGCAGAACGCCGAGAAGCGCGGCGACACCGACTCCGCCCTTCGTTACCTCGACCAGCTCTTTAAGCTCGACGAGAACCGCTACAACCCGGTCTACCTCTCTCGGGCGTCGGTGCACCTCGTCAACAAGCAGCGGTACGCCGAGGCCCTCACCAAAGCGAACGAGGCGGAGCGTTACTGGTCCAGGATCCCCGCCGATCAGATGGACCGCACCCAGACCGACATCTACGCCTCCCAGGCGAGCGCGGCCTTGGGCCTGTTCTACGCCAACCCCGACGACGCCGCGCTCCTCGACCGCTCGATTCGGGCCTGGGAACGATACCGCCAGCACGCCGCCGCCCGGGGCGACTCCACCCGCGTCGCCAAGGCCGACGCCGAGATCAGCCGCCTGCGCGACATGCAGGCGAGGATGGAGTAGTGGACATGTCAAACAACTCCAAGATTCTGATCCGTGGCCTGGGTCTCTGGGCGCTGTTGACGCTCTCCGGCTGCGCGACTCGGCAGATCTCCGGCCAGGTCATCGATCGGAACGGCCAACCCCTCGACCGCGTGCTGGTGAAGGTCGTCCCCGGCGGCGTTGAGCTGATCACCGATCAGAGCGGCGCCTTCGCGTTTGACTACCTGCGCGACGAGACCGGCGCCCGCACCAAACTAGAGACCCGTCAGGAGTACACCGTCGAGGTGTTTAAGCCCGGCTACCACGTCGAGCAGGTGCCCGTTCGTTACGAGCGCGGCGTGCTCATCTTGGCCCCAGTGACCCTGCGTGAGGACACCATCCGCGTCGAGAGCGCCCCCGTAGACTTAGACCCCGACGCCGTGAACACCCAAGGGCAGTCCTCTGGCGCCACCTATGAGGGGGAGTAGCGGGTGCGTTGGAGCGATGGGGCGAGGCTCGGGAGCTGGACGCTGGCGCTGGCCCTCGGCGCCTGCGCGGGCGACGGCCCCGACGAGACGACGATGGCGGTCACGACGGCCTTGGATGACACCTGGCTCGGCGAGCTTCGGGCGGATCCCAGCCGGTTCACCGCCTGGGTGGCGTCCGACCGTGAGGGCTTCGTGTTGTTGCAGCAGCACCGGCTGGAGGAGGCCGCCACCCGGGACGGCGTCGTGGGCCTGCGGGCGCGCCGTGAGCTCTCGGCGCTCTACGCCCAGCTCGCGCACCTGCAAGACCTCGCCTACGACGGCGTGCTCGCCGAGTCTTCAGCGCGAGGCGCCGATCTCCCCCGCCGTGCTCGTCTTCGCCGCGCTCAACCAGCACGACAAAAAAGACGCCGCGCGCCCCGCCGACACCCTCCCCGCGCCGCTCACGATCCCCTTCCCCGCCGCCCTGGCCCGCGCCGCGGAGCCCGTTCAGCAGCGGCTCGCCGCCCATCACGCCGCGAGAGACGCCCGGGACGTCGGCAACCTGTGGGGTCTCGCCGCGACGCCTCTCTGGGCCGAGGCCTTGGGATCGGGTGAGCGCCGCCTCTACGATCCCTTCTTCTACCGCACCGTGCAGCTCGCCTTGGCCGTAGACGCCCCCGCGGAGGGCCCCCAGGCCCTCGTCTTCTCGGGCTGCCTCACCCTGCAGGACGCCCAGGCCGAGGCCCAGACGTCGATCACCACGCCAGAGCTCGGCTGCGCCTTGGCCGCGCTGGCCCGACTTGGCGTGGCCCCGCCCCAGGACGTAGACGATCCCCAGGCCGCGAGCGATCTCGTCGCCGCGCTGGACGCCGCGCTGGACCCCTGGCTCCGCGCCACCTTGGCCTCGGGTGACCCCGGCGCCGTCGAGCTGTTTGGTGATCTGCGCCTCGTCGAGCGCTGCCGCGCCCGCTGGCTGCTCGCCTTGGCGCGCGCCGATCTTCACGCCGACCGCCCCCGGCGCGCCTTGACCTTCGCCCGTCTCGCCGTCGATCTCAGCGCCCCGCGGGAGGTCAGCCCGGTGAACCACCCCGGTCTGTTTGGGACGATGGCCGAGGCCCAGGCGCGCTCGGGCTATCATCGTGAGGCGCTGGACGCGCTGGCTCCGCTCAGCCTCCACCGGCCTGACCTCGTCGGGCTCACGGAGCTGCTCGGAGACTGGGCGATCCTCGTCGGGCTGGACCGCCACGGCGAGTCGAAGGAGAACTGACACGATGAGCATCGCTCGCGTCATGACGCCGCTTCTCTTGGCCGCTCTGGCCGCCCCCGCCGTCGCGGGCTCGTTGAGGTACGCCGAGGACTCGGCCCCGGCGATCGTGAACCCGCTGTACTCGACGACGATGGCTGAGGCCCGGGTGAACGAGCTGCTCTTTGGTGGGCTCTACGCCGATGATCGTGACCTTCGCGCCACGCCCCTGATCGCGGAGGGCGCCACGCTGAACGCCGCCGCCGATGAGCTGCGGGTGACCGTTCGCCCCGGGCTCACCTGGCATGACGGCAAGCCGCTCACCGCGCGAGACGTCGCGTTCACCGTCGAGACCCTCCAAGACCCAAAGACCCTGTCCACCGAGGCGGGGCGCGTGGACTGGGTGCAGTCCGTGAGCGTCGTGAACGATCGGGAGCTGGTCTTTAAGCTCAAGCGCCCCGACCCCCAGGCCATCGAGAAGCTGTTCTTCAAGATTCTCCCCGCCCACGCCTTCGCCTCACGCCCCGTCACCCGCGCGGATGCCTTCCGCACCAAACCCGTCGGCTCGGGGCCGTACCGCCTGGCGCGTTTTGGCGACGACAACTCGATCACCTTCGCCGCCAGCCCGAACTACCCCAAGGCCCTGGGCGTGAGCGAGATCGTGATGCGGGAGGTCTCCGACAAGTCGTACCAGGCGAAGCTCCTGCTGTACGAGAGCTTAGAGGCCCTGGTGCGGGTGTTGCCCCGAGATCTCGCGATCTTACAGAAGAGCCGAAAGGTTGAGCTCTACCCCTACCAGACAAACTCCTGGTGGTACATCGGCTTTAACCTAAACGCCGCGCCGTTTGACGATGAGCGGGTTCGCCAAGCCTTGGCGTGTATGACCGACGTGCCCAGCCTGCTCGCGCCCATTGGCACAGGGCAGACCCTCTCCGGGCCTTTTGTGCGCTCTTCGCCGTACTACAACCACGACGTGCCGCCCTGGCCCAACGACAACGCCCGGGCCACGGAGCTGATGAAGAGCGCGGGCTTCGCCAAGGTCGGCGAGTACTGGTCTCGGGACGGTCAGGCGCTCACGGTGACTGTGTCGGCGCACAAGACCTTGGAGTCGGCCCAAGAGGTCGTCATCAACCTGCAGAGCCAGTGGCGCTCCGCCGGGGTGAAGGTGGACGTGGAGTTTCTCGATGAGGCCGCTTGGAAGGCCCGAATCTGGAAACAGCACGACTACGACGTGGTGCTCGCCCAGTGGTCTTTTGACCGCAATGAGGACGTGCGGGAGCAGCTTCACTCCTCCGGCGCCCGCAACTTCGGCGGCTACAAGAACGCCGAGGTGGACGCGCTCCTGGACAGCGCCCGGGCCAGCCGCGACCCGGCGGCGCGAAAGGCTGATCTGCGCAAAGTACACGCCATCGTGCACGACGACGCGCCGATGATCTTCTTGTGGAGCCTCGACTCCTACTCTGCGGTGAGCACAAAGGTTCGGGACGTGGTGGTGCACCCCTTCGCGTACTTCTCCTTCGTCTCGGACTGGAAGATGCTGTGAGCCTGGGGAGGGGCCGCGCCGGGCGTCTGGCCTGGGCGGCGCTGCGGCGGGCGCTGGCCGCTGTGGGCAGCGTCTTGGGCGCCACCCTGCTCCTCCAGGCCCTCGTGGGCTTCGCGCCAGGGGACGCCGCCGACCTCGCCGCAAACGACGCCGCCCTGCGCGACGCCTTGAGCGCCGCCTGGGGCCTCGACGAGCCGCTGTTCACCCGCTGGGGGCGGTTTGTGCTCGGCGCCGCCCAAGGGGAGCTCGGCGAGTCGTTGACCGTGCGGCCTGGGGCGTCCGTCGCCTCGTTGATCACCGCCTCGGGGGCGCGCTCGGCGGGCCTGGCGTTGGCGGCCTTGGCGTTGGGGCTGGGCCTCGCCTTGCCGCTGGGCTTTGGCGGGGCGAGGGCCCGGCGGCTCACCTTGATCCTCTCGGCGGCGCCGGTGTTCTTGGCGCTCTACGCGGTGATGACCGGGCTCAACGAGGGCGCGTGGGCGCTCATCGAGGCCGGGCGTATTCAACGACCGGGCTGGTTCGCGCTGCCCGACGCCGAGTCGGGCCTGCGGTGGACGATCGGCGCCTGCGCCTTGGCCTGGGGCTCGTCTAGCCTCGCTGAGCTGCAGGCCGCGACGGCGCATGAGCTAGGCCGCGTGCGCCGCGCGCCCTATGTCTTGGCCGCCCAAGCCCGGGGTGAGCCCGCGTGGCCCGTGGCGCTGCGAAATCTGCTGCCGCCGCTGGTTGAGGTCGGCGCGTCTCAGGTGGCGGTGGTGCTCGGCGGGCTGATCGTCGTCGAGCGGGCCCTGCAGCTCAACGGCGCCGGGGACCTGTTCTGGCGGGCCTGCAGCCAGCGGGATCTGCCCCTGGCCTGCGGGTTGGCGGCGAGCGCGGCGCTTGTGGTCGCCTCGGCGCGGCTGCTGAGCGATCTCACCCGGCTCTGGCTCGACCCCCGGCTGCGGGAGGCGGCGTGAGGGCCGTCACCATCCTCCTCCTGGGCCTGGTCTTGGCCCTGGGCCTCGCCTGGGGCGAGCGCGCCCTGGAGGTGATCACGCCCCTGGCGTCGGCCGCGCCGAGCTTTGACGCGCCGCTGGGCCGGGATCACCTCGGGCGCGACGTGCTGGCGCGGCTGGTGGTCGGCGCCTGGGCCTTCGTGACGCCGGGGGCCTTGGCCTGTGGCGTCGCGTTGGGGATTGGGGTGCCCATCGGCGCGGCGGCGGGCTGGTTTGGGGGCCTCGTCGCCGCCGGGCAGCGGGCGCTCACGGCGTCGGTGGAGTCGGTGCCCACCTTGGGCCTCGTGTGTCTGGGCGCGGCGATCTTTGGGCCCTCGCCCCAGGTGCTCGGCGCCTTGGCGGGCTTGGCCTGGGCGCCGCGTGTGGCCGAGGCGGTGCGGGCGCGGCTGGAGTCGCTGCGGCAGGCGGAGCTGGTGCTGGCCCTGGAGGCCCACGGGGTGCCGCCCTGGCGTGTGTTGACCCACCACCTGCTCTGGGTCGGCTGTCGGGGGCTGCTCCTGCGGCAGGCGCTCACGCTCTTCGCCGCCGTGCTCACCTTAGAGACCACCCTCTCCTATCTGGGCGATCTTGGCGTGGCGGAGCCCACCCCGTCTTGGGGAAACATGCTCAGCTTTGAGTGGGGAATCGACGGCAACCCCTGGGCCGCCGCCGCCCCGGCGCTCACCCTCTGGATCACCTGCGTGGCCTTGGCGTGGCTGAACGAGCCCGAGGCCCGCCGTGGCTGAGCGCACCCTCACCCTAGAGGGCCTGCACCTCGCGGATCCCGCCGGGAACCCCCTCTTACGCGGCGTCTCGCTACAAATGACCGGCGGTCAATTAACCGCCTTGGTCGGCGCGTCAGGCAGCGGCAAGAGCCTCACCGTGCGCGCGCTGCTGGGCCTGAGCGGCCTGACCGTCACCGCCGGGCGCCTCAGCGTTCACGACGGCGACCGGATCACCCGGCCTTATGACAGCCTGCCCAACGCCGCCGCCGTGGAGCGGTCCTTCGCCACCCTTCGCGGCGCGGTTCTGGGCTGGATCCCCCAAGACGGCCGCGCCGCGCTGGACCCTCTGCGTGAGGTCGGCGCCCAGCTCACCGCCGTCGCCCGACGCGCGGGCCACGACCCAAACCCTGGGCGCTGGTTAGAGCGCGCCGGGCAGCGCGACGCCCACCGGGTGAGCCGCCTCTACCCCCACGAGCTCTCCGGCGGCATGGCCCAGCGGGTGAACGTCGCCTTGGCCTTGGCTCGGGGCGCGCGGTTTTTGCTCGCCGATGAGCCCACCACGGGCCTCGACCCCACGGTGCAAGAGGCCGTGCTCACCACGCTACGCGCCTTGGTAGACAATGAGGGCGTCGCCGTGCTGCTGGTCACCCACGATCTGCGCCTCGTGCCGCGCCTCGCCGACACCTTGCTCGTGATGCACGCCGGGGAGATCGTCGCGGACGGCCCGGCGCAGGCGCTGCGAGACCTCACCCACCCCGCGGCGGTGGCCTTAAGAGACGCCACGGCGCGGGTGTCTGGAGGCTGGCTTTGAGCGCCGCCCCGCCCCGCCTCGCCGTCTCGGGCCTCACGGTGAGCTTCGCCGTGGGCCTCTGGGGGCGCCGGATCGCCGTAGACGACGTGTCTCTGCACCTCTCGCCGGGGGAGGTCGTGGGGCTCATCGGTGAGTCGGGCTCAGGAAAGACGACCGTGGCGCGGGCCGCTTTGGGCCTCATCCCCGCCGACGCCGGGCGGGTTCACCTCGACGGCGTGGCCATGCCAGCCCCCGGCGCCGCCCGACGCGCCTGGCGACGCGGCGCCCAGCTCGTGCTGCAAGACCCCGACGGGATGCTCAACCCGGGCATGACCGCCGCGGAGCACCTCATCGAGTCCGCCGAGCTTCACCCGGGTGAGGGCCAAGCCAAAGCGCGCGCCGAGGCGATGGCCGCCGCGATGGGCCTCAGCGCCCGCCTTCACGCCAGGCCCGCCGAGCTCTCCGGCGGGGAGCGCCGCCGCTTGGGCCTGGGCCGGGTGCTGCTCGCCTCACCGCGCCTGATCGTCGCCGATGAGCCCACCGCCGGCCTCGACGCCCACCGCAAGGCCGAGCTCCTCGACCTGCTCCTCGCCGGTCGTGGGCCAAGCGGGCGGGCGGTGCTGCTCATCTCCCATGATCTGCCCCTGGTCGCCTGGGCCTGTGATCGCCTGCTGGTCATGGTTCAGGGCCGGATCGTCGAGGGCTTTCCGGCGCGGCGCCTGGGCCAGCTCGGCCATCACCCCTTCACCGCCGCCGCCTTACGCGCCGCCGGTCGCCCCACGCCGGGCCACGCGCTGAACCCCGAGGCCGAGCCGTCTCTTCGGGGCTGCGCCTTGGCCCGACGCTGCGCCGGGGCCACCGCCCGGTGTACAGAGGAGGCGCCGCCGCTCACCGACCGCGGCGACGATCACCTCCTCGCCTGCCATCACCCGAGCGCCCCATGATCCTCGGCCTCCTCACGCTCTTGTCTACGTTGGCCTGGGGCGCCGAGCCCGGCCAAGCCGAGGATGCTGCGGTGCAGCACGCGATGGATCAGGCCAAGCTCTTCACCCGCCGGGGCTGGGTGGAGGACGCCCGGGCCGAGCTAGAGGCCGCCGCCGCCACCCCCGCCGGGGCCGAGAGCGCGGCGTTGTGGTGGGCCCTCGCCGGGGCGCGGCTCACCCTCTGCGACGCTGAAGGCGCCTGGCTCGCCGCCGAGCGCGCCGCCGCGCTCACCAAAGACGAGGCCGCCCGCGCCGAGGCGCTCACCTTCGCCGCGGATCTTCGTGGCCAGCACGGCGTGCTCACCGTGTCCGCGCCCCACGACGGGATGTTCTCCCGCCTGCAGCTTGAGCCCCAGTCGATGCTCCTGAACCCCGAGCACAAACGCTGCGTCGAGGCCCTCAGCCTCACCTGGACCCACGGCGTCAGCCTGCCCGCCCGGGTGGCCTTGCCCCAAGGCGAGTACGCCGTTCAAGGCCAGACGGTGACCGTGAGCCCCAGCGCCGAGTCCAGCCTGCCGCTGAGCATGAGCCAGCTCGGCGCGAAGGGCTTCTCCGCCTTGCAGGTGAGCCGCCTGGAGCTCGCGAGCGGGGTCTCGACGCTGTTTGGCCCCCAAGCCGCGCACTACGCGCCGTCTCTGGAGCTTCAGGTCGCCTTCACCCAGCCCGTCGCCGGGTGGCTGATCGGCGCGACGGTGGACTGGAGCGCACGAAGCTGGGTGATGGTCGAGGCCGGGCCCGCGGGCAGCGCCCGCAGCGTCGCCGGGGGCCTCCGCCTGGGCCGAGAGCTGATGATCGGCGGCCCCCTCGCCCTGCGCCCCACCTTGGGCTACCGCTACGGCGTGATCCCCGGCGTCGCCTTGGGCTGCGTCGGCGGCAGCGGCGAGGGCCTCTCCTGCGACACCAGCCCCGCGCCCTCGGACGACTGGGCGGTGTACGCGAGCGCCCTGGCCCACATCCCCACCGCCGAGCTGTCGATGAACTACCGCCGCGCCGGGCGCACCACGGCGCTGGGGTTGGGGGTTCGCGCCGGGGTGGACCTCGTGCTGGGCGCCCCGCAGAGCCCCGGCCAGGCCCAGGCGACCACCCGAGAGCTCACCGTGGTCTACACCGTGCAAGACGACGCGGCCTTTCGCGCCGTGGGCCTACGAATGCTCGCCGAGGTGAGCGTCGCCTTCCGCTGAGCGCCCTCAGCCGCCGATCATGCCCAGCTCGACCAGCAAGCCGAAGTGATCCGAGGGCTGAATCGGCGGATCCGCGCCGGGGATCATCCCCTCCCCCAAAAGCGCCGCCGAGCGTGGGCGCACCCGCCCTGAGGTGGCCCGCAGCATCACCCGGTCGAGGCGCCGGGCCGTGACGTGGGGCCCGATGCCCGCGGCGAGGGGGTTGCGGCTGGGATCAAAGCTGAGCCCGGCGTCGCCCGGGCGCAAGGCCGGCCAGAGATCCACAAAGCCGCTCTGGTGGAGGGCCTCGGGGGACTCCTCGTCGCCAAAGTTGAAGTCTCCGGCGAGGATCGACACCCCACCGAAGGGCTCACGCACCGACCGTAAGAGCACACGGAGCTGCTCTTGGCGGATTCGGGGGCCGTCGGCGTGCAGATCTGAAGAGAGGTGCACGGAGATGGCCTGGAGCGGCACCCCGCCGACGTTCACCCGCACCGCCGTGGCGGCTTTGCTGCGCGGCAGCGTCAGGCGCGCCACACGCTCCACGGGCAGGCGAGAGAGCCAGAGCTGACCGTAGGGCCGCACGCCGAGGGCCTCAGGGCCTTCGCTCATGCGGTACCCCGCGCGCACCCAGGGCCAGGCGCCGAGGGCCTCGACCACGTTGGGGGTGACCTCTTGGAGCGCGATGAGGTCGGCGTCGGCGGCCTGGAGCATGGCCGAGATCGCCGGGAGGCGCTCGCCGAGGCGCACCCGCGGCGCGTCGTAGAGGTCAAAGAGCATGTTGAACGTCAGCACCCGCAGGCGCCCGGCCCGGGCGGCCCCCGGCGCGAGGGAGGCTGAGGCGCCCCAGCCGTCACCGGTCCAGGCGTACGCGGGGCCCTCGGTCCAGGGGCGCGGCGGCGGCGGCGGGGCCTTCACAGGCTCAAAAAAACCGGAGTTGAACGCCGACGTTCACCCGCAGCGCCGTGGAGAGAAGCTCGCCAGGCTGGGCGCCCGCGAGCACCGCGGCGGTGCCATCGGCGAGGGAGCCACCCGTGAGCCAGTCATTCTCCTCAGCCGCGGCGGCCAGCGCCTGCGAGCAGCGAAGGTCTTCGTTGAGCCCGAAGGTCTTGTCACCGCGGCATTGATCCGGGCTGTTCGTCGTCGGCAAGACCATCGAGTATTGGCCTTCAGCGAAGATCGAGAACGTCTGGCTGATGTCCAACGAGACGCCCGCGCCCCCGGTGGCCATGCCCGCCGACTTCATCGGGCGGCTCGTGAAGGGCGTCTCAGCGTCGAAATCGCTGGGGATGTTGAGCTCGCCCAGGGTGTCCGCGCTGAGCGCCGGAGAGAAGAGGATGGTGAGCGACGCCGAGACGTAGGGCTTAAAGACGCCGCTGCTGATGGGGTAGAGGCGCACAAAGGGCTCGAGGTAGCCCGCCGTGCCGCCGAGGGGTCACCGAGGCCCCGTCGCCTTGGTACACGCCGTCGACCGCGCTGACCACGAGCGCTTGGGCAGACCCGCGCTGGTTCACCGAGAGCCCCCCTGCGAGGCCGAGCTCGACGTTGTGGCCCGGGTGAAACGACAGCGCCGCCCGAGTGAGCACCGTGGGCGTGCCGCCGTCTGCGCTCATGCCCGTGGCGTACAGGCCGTCGATCAGGTGCGGGTTCGCCACGTCCCCGTTGGAGCCAACGCTGTACGCCACGGCGTAGCTGCGCTCAAACCACTGAATCGGCGCGCCCGCGCTCAGCTCAAAGCCGACGCTGCCTTTGCGCAGGCGCCGATCGGCGGCGAAGGCCTCTGGGGTCTTGCCGCTGGCGCAGAACGCCGAGTACAGGGCGGGGCTGAGGCCGAGGGCGCTGCGCTCCTCTTCAGAGCGGGCGCAGGACTCCGTTGTGCAGCCGGGGGCGGCAGCTCGGGATCCACCGGAGGCTTCACGGGATCCTCCGGAGGCTTCGGATCGGGCCCTGGATCCGGGATCGGAGGCCGGGTCCGGGCCTGGGTCCACCTGCGAGGTCGGGTCAAACTCGTTGAGATCCGGCGCCTTCGGCGCCAAGAACGGATACGGCGCCTTGGGCAGCGGCTTGCCCGCCGGGCGCGCCTTGTAGAGCTTGAGGTCACCCCGGATCTTGCCCGCGGCGAGCCGGCAAAACTCCGCCTCTTGGCCCTGGGGGATCTCCTCCGCGATCTCCCGAAGGGCGCGTTTCTCATCCTCAGCGTCGTAGACGCGCACCACCACAGAGAGCACGCCGGAGTCGAGCGTGCGCACCGAGGTGAACACGATGAGCGGCGACTCCCAGTGCGTGAGCACGGCCTTGGGGCAGCCCGGCTCGGCGAGGCAGCCCTCGGGAGGGTGCAGCTTGTTCGTCAGGAGCAGCTCTGGGCTCGCGGCTTTGACGCCCTGGCGCTCCAGCTCCGCGAGGAACATGTCCTGCAGCGTGAGCGCGATGGCGATGTCGGTGACGCTCTCGCTCTCAAACTCCGAGACCAGGACGTCTTGGGCGAGCGCAGGCGACAAAAGGGAAGCGAGCAGGAGGAGCGGGTTCATCAGGCTGAGCATACCTCAAGGAGCCGGTCATCTCAAAGCCCATCCGCGGCCGTGAGGCAGTTGACGACCGGCGGGATCCCCGATAACAGAGCACCCGCAGGCCGAGATAGCTCAGTCGGTAGAGCAACTGATTCGTAATCAGTAGGTCGCAGGTTCGATTCCTGTTCTCGGCACCATCTTCCCGCCGGTTCTCCCCGGCGGGATTTTTGTCTCTGGAGGTTCTGTGGCCGTGCTCACCTGCCGTGGCGTTGAGCGCGCGTATGGTGACCGCGTGGTGCTGCGCGGCTGCGATCTCAACGTCGAGGCCGGTGAGCGGGTCGGCCTCGTGGGGCCGAACGGCTGCGGCAAGTCTACGCTGTTGGCGATCCTCGCTGGGGCGGAGCCTCCCGACGCGGGCACGGTGCAGCGCCCCGCCCAGCTCGGCCACCTCGCCCAGGAGCCGATGCTCGGCGAAGGCACCGTCGGCGACGCCGTCGATCGGGCCTTGGCCTGGCACCGCGCGCTCATCGCCGCCTTTGAGCGCGCCCACGCCGTCGGCGATGAGGCCGCCGCCCAAGACGCCCAGCAGCGCCTCGACGCCGCGGGCTGGGTGCAAGACCACAAGGTCGACGCGCTGCTCACCCTGCTCGGCGCGCCGGATCGTTCGGCGCCCCTCGCCCGGCTCTCCGGCGGCGAGACGCGCCGCGTCGCCTTGGCCCTGGCCTTGTTGAGCTCCTCTGAGCTGCTGCTCTTGGACGAGCCCACCAACCACCTCGACGCTGAAGCCGTCGATGAGCTGCAAGGCTGGCTCACGGAGTACCGCGGCGCCGCGGTGTTGGTCACCCACGACCGCTACCTCTTGGAGGCCCTCGCCACGCGCATCGTCGAGGTCGATGACGGCGTGTGTGTCTCTTATGACGGCAGCTACGGCGACTACCTCATCTCCCGCGCCGAGCGCCAGGCCGCGCTCTCCAAGGCTGAAGATCAGCGCCTCTCGCTCATCGCCCGCGAGGCCGAGTGGGCCTCACGCTCGCCCGCGGCGCGCACGACGAAGCAGCAAGCCCGGCTCAAGCGCCTCGACGCCTTGATGAAGACCCGGCCCATGGCCAAAGAGAGGCCCTTCAGCCTCGATCTGCGCGCCGGGCTCGACCGCGGGCGCACCTTGGTGGAGGCCACGGGGCTCAAAAAACGCTACGGCGATCGGGTGATCCTCCCCGGCCTGGATCTCACCCTGCGCCCCGGGGATCGCCTGGGGATCATGGGGCCCAACGGCGCGGGCAAGTCAACGCTGCTGCGGGTGATCGCCGGGACAGAACAAGCCGACGCCGGGCGCCTCAACTTTGGGCCTCGCGTCGTCATCGCCACCTTGGACCAGCACCGCACGGGCCTAGACCCCGACGACACCGTGATGGAGGCCGCGGGCGGCGGCAACACGAGCGTTCGGGTAGGCGGCGAAGACGTTCATGTCACGAGCTTCTTGGGGCGTTTTCTGTTTGGGCGCCAGCAGCTCGACCAGCGTGTGCGCACGCTGTCCGGCGGTGAGCGCGCCCGGCTCTTGATGGCGCGGCTCTTGCTCAAGGGCGCGTCCGTGCTCTTGCTCGACGAGCCCACAAACGACCTCGACCTGATGACCCTGCGGGTGCTGGAGGAGGCGCTGTTGAGCTTTGACGGCGCCGTCGTCGTCGTCACCCACGATCGTGCCTTGCTCGACCGCGTCTGCACGAGCGTGCTCGCCTTTGAAGAGGACGCTCGCTGCGGCACCTACGCCACCCGCCTTCAAGCCCAAGCCGCCGCGAAGGAGCGCCGCGCCGCCGCCGCCCAAGCCGCCGCGACGAAGGCCCGCGCCGCCGCCGAGCCCCGGGCCGAGGCCCCGCGCGCCACAAAGAAGGGCTTGAGCTGGAAAGAGAAGCAGGAGCTCGCGGCCTTGCCCCAGCGGGTAGAGGCCATCGAGGCCGAGCTGGCCACCATCGACGCGCGTTTGGGTGACCCAAACACCTACCGCGACCCCAAGGCCGACGCCCAGGCGCTCCAGAGGCGCCACGCCGCGCTCAGCCAAGAGCTTGAGTCGGTGTGGGCCCGGTGGTCGGAGCTCGACAACAAGGGCTGATCCCGCGGCGGCGGGGCGTAGGTGAGCCCCCGAACGCCCGCGCTGAGCCCGGCGAGGATCGCCGCCTGATCGGCCTCGGCCTCGCGGAGCTGGGTGGCGATCGCCCCGTCGAGGAGCGCGGCCTGCAGCCCAAGCTCGACCTGGAGCGGCGCGCTGGCCTGCTCCAGCGCCTCGACGTGGCGCTTGTCCCACGCCGCGAGGGCCGACTGGAGCGAGCGCTGGCCGCGCGAGTGATCCCGGCCCGGGCAGAACACCTGCTCCGCCGCGCCCTTGAGGGCCTGGAGCTCGATCCGCGCGTTGGTGTCTACGGCGCGACGGGCCAAGGTGACCTGGGCCCACACCCGCCCCACCTCGGCCTCCGCCGCCCACGCCGCCCGGCTGAGCGTCGCTCTGCGGGCCCGGGCGAGGGCGCCGACGCGGCTCGCCGCCTGGGCGACGAGGCCGTCTAAGGCATCAAGGCGACCCAAACGTGACGCGGCCTCTCGTCCGGCCTCCCCCAGCCGCCGGGCCTCGGCGGCGACGCCCCACGCCCCCTCCTCCAAGGAGTCACGCCCCGCGCGTGACGCGCTCAGGCGCCGGCCCGCCGCCGCGTCCACCCGCTCCTCTAAGGCGCGTAGGCCCTCATCGGACCGAATCCGCGCCGCCCGCGCCCGCTCGGCCAGGGCGGTGAGCGCCTCCCACCGCGCCACCGCCGCCTGCTCACGCCCACCCCGCTCCTCGTAGACCGCCTCTTCGACCCCGTTCATCACGCTGACCTCTGGCCTGACGCCGAGGCCAAGCCCTCAGCGACGACGCCAGAACAGCAAGACTTGTGCCAAGCCCCAAACGCTCCCCAGGCGCACGAGCCGGGCGATCACACCGTCGAGGAGCTGACAGCCCCCTCCTTGGGTTCCAGCTCGCCCTGCGCGGAGTCGCTCAGCGACCCACGACCATCGCCATCGCCAAGGCCAGCAGCAGGCCGAAGACGAACGCGATCAAGGTGATGAGCCAGCCCCGCGCGCCGGCGCTCTGGAGGCGGATGCGGGTGGACCGATCGTCCCGGGAGGCCCCAGCGAAGGGGTTCGCGGGATCCGCGGGCGGCGGCGGCGAGCTGGGACGCACGTTTCGCGCCGGAGCGGCGGGGAGCGGCGGCGCCTGGCCTTGGGGTGTGCGGCCCAAAGCGGCCAGATCGTCGGGGTTTTTGATGCGCACCCACGTCGTCCGTTGCGCGGAGTCTTCCTCCTCGTGAGCAGGCGGGGATCCTTTGGGGGGCGCGGCCATCCAACCTCCTTCCGCATCATAGTGTACGGTGAGCTGAACGTCTCAGGCCCGCCGTGGAGATCATGGCCCGAAACCCGCTCCACGCCTTGCTCTCCGCGCTTGGGTTGTCCTCGGGGGTGAAGCTTCGGGGCAAACGCCCACCCGCGGCGGTCGGCGCGACGGACGATCCTCATCGGCTCCTCGGCGCGTCTTTGGGCCCTGACGGCAGCGTGGAGGGCGACGTCGCCCGCACGGCCGCCGCCGTGGCCTGCCTGCTGCTCCTCCAGACGCCGCTTCACGATCCCCAGTTCGTCCGGGCGCGAGCTTGGCTAAAGGCCCATGAGCACGACGCCTTGGCGGGCTTCGTCTTGGGCCTCTGCGCGGGGCTTGAGTCCGGCGAGCCCCTCACCCCGGGCCCGACCTGGCTGCCGCTGGGGGTGCGTGGGCCCGAAGGCCGCCTGCTGCACCAGCTCCTCACCCAAGCCGCGTGAAGGCTAGCGCGGCTCAGAGCAGGAGCTTCACGTCGGGGAGGGCGTTGAGCTCGGCGTAGACCGCGCGCACCTCATCGGCGCTGATCACCGTCGTCGTCACCCGCACCGCCCGATACCGCGCCGCGGAGGACGCGCGCTCGGCCACCTGGATGATTCGGCGGTCGAGCACACGCTCTACGATGGTCACACACTGCTCGACGAGCACCTCGGTGTGTACGGCGATCACCTGAAATGTGAACGTCGCGGGGAATTCGAGGATCTCTTCGAGCTTGGGGCGAGGGGCGGACATGGACGCTCCGGACGATGGCACAACGTTACCACGCCCGGAGCGTCCGGTCCCCTCAGCGTTTGCGGCGAATGAGCAAGCCCAGGGCGCCGAGGGCCGCCATCAGCCAGCCCGAGGGCGCCGCGGAGGACTCGGCGGTGGCGCAAGAGAGGCCGTTGCCGCCCTTAAACACGCCGTCGAGGCGCTGACGTCATCGGCGCCGTCCAGGGGGTTGGTGCCGTTGGCCGCCTCGTCCCCGTCGGAGGTGCCGCCGCCGTCGGTGTCGCTGTTGTTCGGGTCGGTCTCGTAGTCCTCGATCTCTTCGCCGTCGGTGAGGCCGTCATCGTCGGTGTCGGCGTCGAGGGGATCGGTGTCGGTCTCGTTGACCTCTTCGCCGTCCTCTAGGCCGTCGTCGTCGGTGTCGGCGTCTTCGGGATCGGTGCCGATCTCCTCCTCCTCAGCGTCGGTGAGGCCGTCGTCGTCGGCGTCTTGGGCGTCATCGCTGGGGTCGAGGGGGTCCGTGCCGTCGTTGAGCACCTCGTCGCCGTCCTCACGCCCGCCGTCGTCGGTGTCGGCGTCGTTGGGATCGGTGCCGTAGGTGTTCACCTCGTCGCCGTCGTTCAGATCGTCGTCGTCGCTGTCGGCGTCGAGGGGATCGGTCTCGGACTCGTTGACCTCTTCGCCGTCGGTGAGGCCGTCGTCGTCGCTGTCGGCGTCGATGGGGTCGGTGCCCGTCTCGTTGACCTCTTCGCCGTCGGAGAGCGCGTCGTCGTCGCTGTCGTCGTCGAGGGGATCCGTGCCCAGGTCGAGCTCTTCGCCGTCGTTCAGGCCGTCGTTGTCGGTGTCGGCGTCGTTGGGGTCGGTGCCGGTGGTGTCGATCTCCAGGCCGTCGTCGAGGTCGTCGTCGTCGGAGTCGGCGTCGAGGGGGTCCGTGCCGGTCTGCAGCACCTCCTCGCCGTCGGTGAGGCCGTCGTCGTCGGTGTCGGCGTCGAGGGGGTCCGTGCCGTAGAGCTCCTCTTCAGCGTCGTTCAGGCCGTCGCCGTCGGTGTCGGGGCGGTCGATGACGTCGTCCGAGCCATCGAGCGGATCCGTGTCGTCAACGAGCACCTCCAGGCCGTCGCTCGCGCCGCCGTCGTCGGTGTCGCTGTCGTTGGGATCGGTCTCGTAGGTGTTGACCTCTTCACCGTCGGAGAGCGCGTCGTCGTCGCTGTCGGAGTCGGTGGGGTCGGTCTCGGTGACCTGGACCTCGTCGCCGTCGGTCAGGCCGTCGTCGTCGGTGTCGGCGTCGGTGGGGTCGGTGTCGTAGGTGTTGACCTCTTCAGCGTCGGTGAGGTTGTCGTCGTCGGTGTCGGAGTCGAGCGGATCCGTGCCGATGTCGATCTCTTCGCCGTCGTCGAGGCCGTCGTCGTCGCTGTCGGCGTCTACGGGATCGGTGCCGAGCACGAGCTCGTCGTCGTCCTCCAGGCCGTCGCCGTCGGTGTCGGCGTCGGTGGGGTCGGTGCCGATGTCTTCGACCTCGTCGCCGTCGTCCAGGCCGTCGTCGTCGGTGTCGGCGTCGTTGGGGTCGGTGCCGAGCACCTCCTCCTCGCTGTTGGTCAGGCCGTCGCCGTCGTCGTCGCGGTTGTCGAGGCCGTCATCGCTGGGGTCTAAGGGGTCGGTCTCGTTGACGAGCACCTCGACGCCGTCGGAGACGCCGCCGCCGTCGGTGTCGGCGTCGTTGGGATCCGTGCCGTGCTCGTTGACCTCTTCGCCGTCGTCGAGGCCGTCGTTGTCGCTGTCAGCGTCGTTGGGATCGGTGTTGGTGGTCTCGACCTCTTCGCCGTCGGTGAGCTCGTCATCGTCGGTGTCGGCGTCGTTGGGGTCGGTGCCCGTGGTGTTCACCTCGTCACCGTCATCGAGGCCGTCGTCGTCGCTGTCAGCGTCGTTGGGGTCGGTGCTGGTGGTGTTCACCTCGGCGGAGTCGCTGAGGTCGTCGTCGTCGCTGTCGGCGTCGAGGGGATCCGTGCCCGTGGTGTTCACCTCGGTGGAGTCGTTGAGGCCGTCGTCGTCGGAGTCGGAGTCGAGGGGGTCGGTGCCCGTGGTGTTCACCTCGACGTCGTCGTCGAGGCCGTCGCCGTCGGTGTCGGGCAGCGTCGGGTCGGTGCCGTAGTCTTCGACCTCTTCGCCGTCCTCTAAGCCGTCGTCGTCGGTGTCGGTGTCCAGCGGATCGGAGCCGTAGCTGTCGATCTCTTTGCCGTCGCTGAGGCCGTCGTCGTCGCTGTCGCGGTCGTTGGGATCGGTGCCGTAGGTCTCGACCTCGCGGCCGTCGTTCACGCCGTCGTTGTCGGTGTCTTTGTCTAAGGGGTCGGTGTTGGTGTCGTTGACCTCTTGGCCGTCCTCCAAGCGGTCGTCGTCGGTGTCGGCGTCGAGGGGATCGGTGCCATAGTCGTTGACCTCTTCGCCGTCGGTGAGGCCGTCGTTGTCGGTGTCGTCGTCAACGGGGTCGGTGCCCTCTGTTACCTCGTCGCCGTCGTCGAGGCCGTCGTCGTCGGTGTCGGGGTCCAGCGGGTCGGTGCCCTCGGTGACCTCGTCGCCGTCGTCGAGGCCGTCGTTGTCGGTGTCGGGATCCGTCGGGTCGGTGCCGTCGGTGACCTCGTCGCCGTCGCCCAGGCCGTCGCCGTCGGTGTCGGCGTCGGTGGGGTCGGTGCCCTCGACGATCTCGTCGCCGTCGTCCAGGCCGTCGCCGTCGGTGTCGGCGTCGGTGGGGTCGGTGCCGTCGTCTACCTCGGTGCCGTCGCCCAGGCCGTCGCCGTCGGTGTCGGCGTCGTTGGGATCCGTGCCCGCGTCGACCTCTTTGGCGTCGTTGAGGCCGTCGCTGTCGGTGTCTTCGTTCGTCGGGTCGGTGCCCGTGGTGTTGATCTCTTCGCCGTCGCTGAGGCCGTCGTTGTCGGTGTCGGTGTCCGTGGGGTCGGAGCCGAAGTCGTCGACCTCGACGCCGTCCGTGGCGCCGTCGCCGTCGGTGTCCGGGTCGAGGGGGTCGGAGCCGTAGTCCTCGACCTCTTCGCCGTCGTCGAGGCCGTCGCCGTCGGTGTCGGCGTTGTTGGGGTCGGTGCCCTCCTGGCAGCTCTCGTCTACGTCGAGGAGGCCGTCGCCGTCGGTGTCGAGGTCACCTTCAACAACGACCACCTGAAACACGCTGGAGATGTCAGAGTCGAGGTAGGTGTAGGTGTCGAGGAGGTTTCGGTTGCCCTTGGAGCTCGAGGTGAAGTTGCCCCAAGAGCGGGCGTTGACGTTGGGGCTGGCGACGTCGGCGTAGCTGCCTGAAGAGAGCCCGGAGGCGCCGGTGTTCTCTAAGCCGTAGTCGCCGGAGGCCATCAACACGTCGGTGGACTGCACCTCGGCGTCGTTCCAGAACATCGTCAGGCCGGTGCGACTCAACGAGGCGTCGACCTCAAAGAAGCGCATGCCCTCGTAGCAGGTCTCGATGTCGAGGCCGAGGTAGTGGAACTCGCCGACCGTGACCATCGCCACGCAGTCGTAGGTGCCCGAGGCGACGTCGGCGCCGGTGTTGTCGGTGCCGTCCCACTCCACCGTGGTGGTGCCGACGGCGGCGTCGAGGAGGATGTGCAGGTCGTCGTCGGAGGTGATGTCGTACTGGCCGTCGCCGTTGAGGTCACAGATGATGTGGCCGGTGCCGGTGATCGTCGAGCTGAACTCAAACTCGCCCGTGGACGTGCCCGGAGAGACGAGGTTGCAGACCTCCGCGCCCGCGTAGAAGCCCGCCCCAGACACCGCTGGCGCGGCGTAGGAGTACGTCGCGTTGGTGGGGGGGTTCAGGTAGATCGGGTACTCCAGCTCCACCGTGGTCGCGCCGGAGACGACGACGGAGCGGCCGTTGGCGCCGTCGACGCCGCTGGAGTTCGCCGTGATCGCCCACTCGTTGCCCGCGAGGCCGTCGGCGAGCAGCTCAATGACGGCGCTCTCCGTGGTGTTCCCCCCGGGGACAACGGCGTAGACGCTGCCGTTGAACGAGCGGGAGTCGAGGAAGTTGCCGGTGTCGAAGTACCAGGCGTAGGACCAGACGCGGCCGCCGCTGGTGGTCTGGTTCACCACCTTGATGTCCCAAGACGTGCCGTAGACCTGGTGGTCGCTGAACGTGAGCTCGTACACGCCCGCGCCATAGGCGCTGAGCGAGCCCGTCGAGGCGCCGCTGCTCAAGGTGGCGACCGTGGCGCCGCTGGGGCTCTTCACGGTCATCGTGCCCGTGCCTGTCCACTGGATACGCTCGGTGGAGGCGCTGACGATGTCGACGTAGGCCGTGGTGTCGGTCTGGAGGTTTTGACGAGCGCCAAGCTCGGTCGTGCCCTCGGCCCGCGCGTCCTCGCCCCCGAGCGTCAACGCGAGCAAGAGGATCGGCGCGATCCGCTTGGAAGGAGCGGCGGGCAAGGTGATCCGAGACCGGATGGGGCGCTTCATAATCTCTCCGAGGGGGACAGGATGGTGCTCACACGCTGAATGATAGCGCGACCCACGTCGGGGCAGCTTAACAGCGGGTGGTCACTGTCAGGGCAGTGTAAAGCAAAGCCTCACGAGCCGCTGCGAGGGGCGCAACCGATCTTTTGGCCGATGACAGATCAGCCGCCGGAGCCCGGCGGAAACCGGAGGTGTTGGGTCTCGCTGGGCACGCCGAGGTATCCAAAACGATCGACCGGGATCACCCGCCAGTACACGCCCCGCGCCCGCCAAGGCAGCAGCATGGCCTCTGGGAGCCACTCCGCGAGGGGGGACTCCACCACGAGCACGGGCTCGGTGAAGTAGGGGTCTGTGGAGAGCTCGACCTGATAGCCAAGCGCGCGAGGCACAGGGCTCCAGGTGAAGTCTGGGGAGCGCAGCACGCTGTGATCCTCGGGGAGCAAGGTCGCCGGGCCGATCAAGAGCTTCACCGCAGGATCCGGCGGCGCGTCGCCACGCGAGCGGCTGCCTTCGCCCGCGGAGAGGTCGAGGCGCGCGCCTCCGCCGTAGATCTCGAGGGGCTGGCTCACCGCCTCGGCGCGCAGGGCTCCGCGCTCGACGTGCATGCGGTGGCCGCCGCCGAGGCCGCTGGTCACCGCGCCCCAGGCGCGCACGGTCACCCGGCCTGGGACGTGGCCGTCGAGGTTGGGCTGCACGGTGACCGAGCCTTGGCCCAACGAGACGAGGGAGCTGCGCTCGGCGCCCTCTAGGGTGACCCGCTCGACGACGACGCAGCTCTCGGGCATGAGCGTGAGGTCATCGTGGTGCCGCGTAGACTCGTCGAGCACGAGGCGTAAGGTGACGAAGCTCTCCGCCGCCGTACACACCTCGGCGCCAGGCGCGAGGCGCTCGCCGGGGGCCAGCGGCGCGGGGGCGGCGGCGCCGATTCGGCTGGTCACCACGCCGTAGGTGGTGAGCACGAGGCTCTCTTGGCCGCTTCGGTCGATGGGCAGCAGGAGCACCGCGCCGGGGGTGGGCTGCGCGCCGCGCCCCAGACCCGAGAGCTGGCGGATCTCCGCCTCACGACCGACGAGCTGCTCGTCTCTCGCGATAGACTCCACGGTCTGACCGGGCTGGACGACGACGTGTGAGCCCGCCTGGGCGACGCCGAACAAGGCCCAGAGCCCCACTACGCGCCGAGGGTGACGACCATCACTCCTCCGCCGGGCGAGGGGGGACGGCGCGCACGGTGCAGGAGCGCAGGTCTTCGGCGGGCGCGTCCGAGGCGAGCTCACGATCGACGCTCAGCACGCGGATCTTCTCTGGGGGCACCCCCGCGGCCTCCAAGACCGCTCGGGTGGCGGCGGCGCGCTCGGCGGCGAGCCTCGCGTTCACGTCCGCGGCGCCTTCAGGAGACGCCGAGCCCTGCAGCTCATACTCCCAGCCCTCCGTCGCCCGGGCGAGCTTGTGCAGGCGCTCGATGTCGTCGCCGCTGACCGCCGCCGAGCTCTTGGGGAACCGCACCATCACCGGCTCTGGGCGCCCGGCCCGCAGGTAGACGACGTGGCCGGAGACCACCGCGGCCATCAGCTCCTCGCGCCGACCTGCGCCGACCACCGTGGCCTCGACGACGCCCTCCGGGGTGATGAGCACGGCGACCCCGTCGGCGCCGACGCTCAGGCTCACGTCGCCGACCATGAGCTTGTCGCCGGGGATGCCCACGAGCACGAGGCCGCCCTGCTCTGGGCGAGGGGTGAGGCTGAGTGAGGTGACCTCTTGTTGACCGGGCGGCAAGAGCTGCGGTGTGCCGCCTGGGGCGACGGCCCAGACCTGGTGGTCGGGGGGCAGGCGGCTCCAGTGGCGCGCGAGCTCATCGGCGGGCACCCACTCGCAGTAGGGGTGCGGCAGCCAGACGAGGGCCTCGTCTGGCTCGGGCGGCGGAGGCTCGGGCGCGGCGACGACGGGGGCCGCGGGCGAACGAACCAGCCCAAGGCTCAGCTCGGCCGTGGCCGGGGTGAGGCTGTCGGTGACCATCCGCATGTCGAGGCGAAACACCCCACGCGCCCCCGTGGGCAGATCCAGGCCAAAACCCAAGGCCCCAGACGGCCCCAGATCAGGGCGCGCGCTCAGGCCGTAGCCGCCGATGAACACGACGGCGTTCTTGGAGTCGAGGCCCGTGAGCCGCACCCGGGCCTCGGGCCGGGCGTCTACCCGCGGGCCCATCAGCGCCGTGACCCCGGCCTGGGTGTGCAGCTCCGCCATCAGACGGGGGTTCACCGTCCACGAGGCGATGCCGCCGAGGCCGACGTAGGCGCGATCTTCGGCGGGCGCGTCGGCGGCGCCCCCGACGGCGTAGGCCCCCCACGTCGTCGCCGAGGCCAGTGGGAGCGTGAGGAGGGCGAAGATCATCCGGGTGACCTGCTGAGGACGACCAAGGCGCTCGAGCGGGTGTGGACCGTCTCGGACTCACCCTCTAAGCGTGTGGGCTTGGTCAGCCGGAGAGTATAGCGCGCCGCGTCCGCTGGGCTCTGATCGACATCGGTGAGGCTCAACACCTGGGTCTCCGCGTCAAAATGACCGGTGACCGGGCTGTTCACGACGACGGCGCCGGTGCGGTCCTTGACGACAAAGTCCCCGCGCAGGGCGTCATCGTCGCCGCGCAGGCTGAGCTGCGCGAAGTGGCCGCCGAACGCGCCTCGCCAGGCCCCGGCGAGGCTTGAGCCGCCGACGTCTGGCGCCTCGGGGATCTCCTTGGGCGGCGCGGGCGGCGCGCTGAGCGTCGGCTCCACCACACCCGCCCGCGGCGTGGCCTGGGGGGGAGGCGCTGTCACCGACGGCTCTGAAGGCGCGGCGATCGGCGCGGCGATCGGCGCCGCCACCACGCCGGGATCCTCCACCACCGCTGACGAGATCGGCGCCGGCGGCGACACAACCGCCTCCTCACCCTGCCCTCGCACCGCCAACCACACGAGCGCCGACACCAGCCCCACCGCCAAGACGCCGAGGGGGATCCACCGGGCCTGGGATCGGGCCCGGGGCTCGGGCGCCGTCACGCGGCTGGCCGCCGGGGGCTCGGGGCGCGACGTCGGCGTGTACTGCGCCGCCGGGGGCATCGTCGGCGTGTACAGGCCCTCCGCCGGGGCGTTCATGCTGCTCTGCGCCATGGCGCTCTGCGGGCTGGCGAAGACGCCCTCGAAGGTGTGATCCGCCCGGGACGGGGCGAGGGGCGACTCTCCTGAGGCGAGCGGCCGCCACGACAAGGCCAAGGCCGTGTGCTCGGCGAGCTCGGCCGGCACGGCGACGTCTTCCCCCAAGGCGGCGAGGAGCTGCTCGGAGAGCTGCCGCGCGCTCATCGGGCGCGCCTCGGGGTCGTACGCCGTGGCCTGCCGCAGCACGTCGCGCAGCGCCACGGGCACGGGCAGCCAGCGCGGGGAGCGCTCGGCCGCCGTGAACAGGTCGATGGGGTTCTCATCGGTGATGAGGTTGTACAGCGCGCAGGCCGCGGCGTAGACGTCCGCGGCGGGGCCCACGGCGCGGGCGTCGAGGCGCTGCTCGGGCGCCATAAAACACATCGAGCCCATGGCGACGTTGGTGCGTGTGGTGCGCAGGTCGCCGTCGCCACTCAACAAGGCGATGCCAAAGTCGGCGAGCAAGGCGACGCCGCCCGCGCCGATGAGGATGTTCTGGGGCTTGACGTCGCGGTGGATGATGCCGGCCTCGTGGGCCGCCTGAAGCGCCAGGGCGACCTGGGCGATGAGGTGCGTGGCCTCGCCCAGGGGCAGCGGGCCGCCACGCTCAAGGCGGTCGGCGAGGCTGCCGCCGGCGGCGAGCTCCATCACGACGAACGGCGGCGAATGATCGGCGTTGAGGTCCATCACCCGCAGCACGTTCGGGTGGTTGAGCCGGGCCATCGCCGTGGCCTCGGCCAGAAGCCGCGTGCGCAGGAGCGGGCTCTCCGCGGCCTCAGGCTGGAGCACCTTCACCGCGCGCTCTACCCGCAGGAGCTCATCCCAGGCCCAGAAGACCTTGGCCATGCCGCCTTCGCCGAGGGCGCGCCCGAGGCGATACCGCCCGGCGAGCAGCTCAGGGAGCGTGGGGGTCACCGACATAGGGGCTCAGGGCGACGGGGAGATCAGGTGATCTCCACACGCTCGACGCGGATTCGGATGAAGCGGCGGCGCTTCTCGATACACCAAGCGTCAAGCCCAGCGTCTTCGAGCTCTTTGCGCAGGCGGTGCACGAGCACATGCAGCCCGCCGGGGTTGCCCTGAGACTTCGAGCGCCCCCAGACGCCGAGCTTGATGTCTTCATCGGAGCACCAGCCGCGCTCCCCCTCGGCCAAGCCCGCCTCAGCGTCAGCGACGATCTGGCGGCCCAAGAGGTAGAGCAGGATCGCCCGGTTGCCCGCGACGACGTGGTGGCTGGCGCCGCCCCGCAGATCACGCAGCGTGGCCTCGGGGCCCGTGGGGCCGTCGATGGCGGCGGTGAGGTGGTAGCCGTAGTGTGTGGCCGAGGGGCTGATCGTCGGCGCGCGGGTGGGATCGACCTCGACCACCTTGAGGCTCAGCCCGCCCACGATGAACACCTCACCGAGCTCGATGGGGTGATCCTCTTCGTTCATGCCCAGGCTGAGCTCACCGCCGTCAAAGACCATCAGGGTGGCGGCGTTGGGCGGCAGAGACTCCACCTTGAGGTGGCAGTTGGCCGCCGAGCCGATGCGCAGGCGGTCGGACCGAATCGGCACCCGCACGCCGAGCTCTGGGGCCTCGACCACATAGGCCCGCGGGCGGTCTTCGCGGCGCGTCACCTCTCGCAGGCCCACCTTGAGCTCAAACTCGGTGCCCACACGCAGGGTGTCGCCGGTGCGCAGCTTCGTCGGGCCCGTCGAGCGGGCGTCGTTCACGAAGGTGCCGTTGGAGGAGCCCAGGTCTTTGACCCAGGCGCCCTCGCCGTCAACCCACAGCAAGAGGTGGTTCCAAGAGACGTGTCCGTTGGAGAGCACGAGGTCATTGGTCGGCGCGCGCCCCACGGAGAGCGGGGATTGGCCGAGCGAGACGACGTGCTGCAAGCCGCCGGGCGCCATGAGGACGAGCTGATCGATGCGTTCCATTACACCCATCTTACCTCAACCCTGCACACGATTCACCCCCCCGATCTCTTGTGCTAGCTCAGCTCCACCCCCGCCATCGTCGGGTTAACCCCCGCGGATGCCCGAGAAGAAGCCCCGTGTGCCCGCGGATGAGACCCGCGCCCGCCTGCGCGCCGCCGCCGCCGAGCTCTTCCGAGAGCGCCCCCCCGGCGAGGTCTCCGTGCGGGAGATCGCCCAGCGCGCCGGGGTGAACCACGGCCTCGTCCACCGCCTCTACGGCGGCAAAGACGCCCTGGTGCTCGCGGTTCTGCGCCAGGTCTTCCGCGAGACCGGCGAGGCCATCGCCGCCCGCGCCGCCCAAGACTTTGAGGCGGCCTTGGCCTCGGGCCTCGACGTGCTCCTGCGAGAGCGCTGGATCGCCGGGGTGATCGCCCACGCCTTGGCTCGGGGTGACCTGAACCAGCTCCCCGTCGCCTCGATGACGCCCCTCGTGCGCCAGCTCCACGGCGAGCCTCTCGACGATGACCTCGCCGCCTTGACCGCCTTGGGCGAGGCCGCCGCCTTGGGCTGGATGCTCTTTGAGCCGTTCATCACCCGGGGCTCAAGCCTCGGCGGGATGCCCCAAGACGCCCGCTCACGCCTGTTCGTGAGGGCCCTCGCCCGCGCCGTGGGCAGCCCAACCCTCAGCGCCTCCTCCGCGCCCCCTGCCGCGTGGGCGCAGAACCCGATAAGCGCGATGTCCATCCCCGAGGAGTGAGTCATGGAGTGGCGCAGCGGCGGCGTAGACGGTGGGCTGTTTCGTGCGGACGCCTTGGCGCGGCCCGGCTGGTACTGGGTCTTGCGGCCCCGCAACGAGGGCGAGCGCCGCTATGACGCCCAGGTGGGCATCCTGCTCCCCGTCTTGGTGCGCGGCGACGAGCGTGTGGTGAGCCCCCTGGCGGATCTGCGCGACCTCAGCCCGTCTAGCCTCACCTGCCTCGATGAAGACACCGGCCATCGTTACGGCACCTTCTACGTGGGCCCCGTCGCCCCCGGCGCCCTGGTGGGCCGCCTGCGCCACAGCCCGGGCCACGGCTTTGAGGGCTACGTCCCCGATCAGCCCGGCTGGGTGTGGGTGCGCACCCGCGCGCCGCTGCAGCACGTCGACGCCGACGGCGTCGGCCCGATCTTCTTACGCTCTGAGCGCGGCGGCCCGCTCTACGCCTACGCCGCCGAGCGCACGGATGGCAAAGCCGCCGACGTGTGGGAGCTTGGCTTCGCCGAGCCCTTGTTGAGCCCCGGCGGCATCATCGACGCCAGCGGCGAGGTGGAGCGCCGCGAGGCCGAGTTCTTCGGCGCCATCCCCTGCCCCAAGGTGAAGGCCCCGGCGTTCCCCGTCTTGCGGTGACTCTCGGCGCCTGATCTGGCAGGATAAGGGGGAATGTAGTCAACGACTACAACGGCCCGGAGCCCCCATGAGCGACGCATCCTCCTCTGCCACGCCGTCCTCTGACCTGGCGCTCGTCACCTGCGCGCTCACCGGCGTGTTGACGAACCCCAAGCAGCACCCCGTCCCGGTGACCCCTGAAGAGATGGCGGCCCAGGCCAGAGAGGCCGTCAACGCCGGGGCGTCGATCCTGCACCTGCACTTCCGCGACCAGACCCCGGGCCTGGGGCATTTGCCCTCGTGGGATCCAGACGTCGCCGGGGCCATCGCTGAGGCCATCCGCGCGGCCTGCCCCGGCGTGCTGCTCAACTTCTCCACCGGCGTGCTCGGCCCCGATCTCTCCGGGCCCATCGCCTGCCTACGCCGGGGCCGCCCGGAGCTCGCCGCGCTCAACGCCGGGACGCTCAACTACCTCAAGACCCGCAGCGGCGGCGCCTGGGCCTGGCCGCCGATGGTGTTTGACAACCCCGTCGAGAAGGTCGAGGCCTTCGTCACCGAGATGAAGGCGCTCAACATCCTGCCCGAGTGTGAGTGTTTTGACACCGGCATCGTGCGCTCGATCCCGCTCTACCAGCAGGTCGGGCTCTTGGGCGACGCGCCGAGCGTCTCCTTCGTGATGGGCGTGGCCTCGGGCATGCCCGCGAAGCCCTCGTGGCTGCCCTTGCTCATTGATGAGCTGCCGCCCCGCGCCCGCTGGCAGGTCATCGCCATTGGCCGTGAGGACGTCTGGCCCCTGCACCGCGCCGCCGCCGAGCGCGGGGGCCACCTGCGCACGGGCTTAGAGGACACGTTTTACCTGCCCGACGGCGGGAAGGCCCACGGCAACGGCGCGCTCATCGAGGCCCTGGTCAAGGTGGCGTTGGACGCCGGGCGCAAGGTGGCCAGCCCCGCCGAGGCCCGGGCGCTTCTGGGGATCGCCTGATGTTGCGCCTCGTCTCCCACATCGACACGAAGAGCCCCGAGTTTCGTGAGAACTACGCCACAAACCTCCAGGCCGTCGAGCGCCTCAACGAGGAGCTCCAGAAGAGCCGCGAGGGCGGCGGCGCGGTGTACAACCAGCGCCACATCGAGCGCGGCAAGCTCTTGCCCCGAGAGCGCATCGAGCGCCTGCTCGACCCCGACTCCTACTTCTTGGAGGTGGCGCCGCTCGCCGGTCGTGACGTAGACCTGATCACCGCCGGGGCGGGCATCGTGGGCGGCGTGGGCGTGATCAACGGCGTTGAGTGCGCCATCTTCGCCAATGAGTCCACCGTCGCCGGGGGCTCGGTGAACGAGATCGGCGTGATCAAGACCAAACGCCTCGCCGAGATCGCCGCCGAGAACCACCTCCCCTGCGTGTCGCTGATCGAGTCCGGCGGCGCTGATCTCCCCAACCAGTCGCGCATCTTTATCCCCGGCGGCGAGAGCTTCCGCGACATCACCCGGCGCTCCAAGGCGCGTATCCCCACCATCTGCCTCGTCTTCGGCTCGTCCACGGCGGGCGGCGCGTACATCCCCGGCATGAGCGACTACGCCGTGTTCGTCAAAGACGGCGCCAAGGTGTTTCTGGCCGGGCCGCCGCTGGTCAAGATGGCCACGGGCGAAGAGGTAGACGAGGAGGCGCTGGGCGGCGCGGCGATGCACAGCCGGGTGAGCGGCGTGAGCGACTTCTTGGCGGAGGACGAGCTCGACGCCATCCGCATCGGCCGTGATCTGGTGGGCGCCTTACGCTGGCAAAAAGAGGGCCCCGAGCCCGGCCCCGTCGAGGCGCCGCACTACGACCCCGACGAGCTCCTCGGCGTGGTGCCCCCGGACTTTCGCCGCCCCTTCGCCGCCCGGGAGGTCATCGCCCGAATGGTCGACGGCAGCCGCTTCTTGGACTTTAAGCCCGAGTACGGCAAAACCCTGGTGACCGGCTTCGCCACTCTGCACGGTTACCGCATCGGTGTGTTGGCGAACGACGGCCCCTTGTTCTCCGAGTCGGCGAACAAAGGCGCACAGTTCATCACCCTCTGTAACCAACAAGACATCCCGCTCTTGTTTCTGCAGAACATCACCGGCTTTATGGTGGGCCGCCGCTACGAGGAGGGCGGCATCATCAAGAACGGCGCCAAGATGGTGAACGCCGTCTCCAACTCCACGGTGCCCATGCTCACGGTGATGATCGGCGCGTCCTTTGGCGCGGGCAACTACGCCATGGCCGGTCGGGCGTACAACCCACGCTTTCTGTTCACCTGGCCGAACCACCGCGTGGCGGTGATGGGCGGTGAGCAGCTCGCCGGGGTGCTCGACATCATCAAACGCGACGCCGCCGCCCGCCGGGGCAAACCCGTGGACGAGGATCAGCTCGGCTTTATGAAGCAGATGATCACCGAGCAGATCAACCGCGAGTCCGACCCCTACTTCGCCACCGCCCGCCTGTGGGACGACGGGATCCTCGACCCCCGCCAGACCCGCGACGCCTTAGGCATCGCGCTCTCCGCCTGCGCGACGCGCCCCTTCACCGGCACGACGTCCTGGGGCGTCATCCGCCATTGAGGTGCTGAGATGATCCAGAAGCTGCTCATCGCCAACCGTGGCGAGATCGCCGCGCGCATCGCCCGCACCGCCCGCCGTCTGGGCGTAGACACCGTCGCGGTGTACTCCGACCCCGACGCCGAGGCCGTGCATGTGCGCGCCTGTGACGAGGCCATCGCCCTTCACGGCGCCACGGCTGCCGAGACCTACCTCAACATCCCCAAGCTCCTCGACGCCGCCCGCCGCGCCGGCTGTGACGCCGTTCACCCCGGCTACGGCTTCCTCTCCGAGCGGGCGGAGCTGGCCCAGGCCGTGCTTGACGCGGGGCTCATCTGGGTGGGCCCGCGCCCGGAGTCGATCTTGGCCATGGGCGGCAAGGTGAACGCCCGGGCGCGGATGATCGCCGCCGGGGTGCCCGTGGTGCCCGGCAGCCACGACCCCAACGACGCCGACCGTGTGGGATACCCCCTGATGATCAAGGCCGACGCGGGCGGCGGCGGTCGCGGGATGCGGCTGGTGCACAGCCCCGCCGAGGTCCCCGAGGCCCTGGCCTCGGCCCAGCGCGAGGCCCTTGGCGCCTTCGGCAGCGACCGTGTGTTCTTGGAGCGCTTCATCGCCCGGGGCAAACACATCGAGGTGCAGATCCTCGGCGACACGTTTGGCCGCGTGATCGCCCTGTACGAGCGCGACTGCTCGGCCCAGCGCCGCCACCAGAAGGTCATCGAGGAGGCGCCCTCGCCGTCTGTGTCCCCTGCCCTTCGGGAGCAGATGGAGGCCGCCGCCGTGCGCGCGGCCGAGGCGGTCCACTACGTCGGCGCGGGCACCGTGGAGCTTTTGCTCAGTGAGGACGGCGCGTTCTACTTCTTGGAGATGAACACCCGCATTCAGGTGGAGCACCCCGTCACCGAGGCCATCACCGGCTGGGACTTGGTGGAGTGGCAGCTTCGTATCGCCTCGGGCGAGCCCTTGCCCGCCGAGCGCCCTGCCCTCTCCGGCGCGGCCATTGAGGCGCGACTGTATGCCGAGGATCCCGCGGCCCAGGGCCAGCCCCAGGCGGGGACGATCCTGGACTGGTCTGTGCCTGAGATCGAGGGCCTACGCATCGACGCCGGGGTGACCACGGGGAGCGTGGTGAGCGTGTATTACGACCCCATGCTCGCCAAGCTCATTGTGTGGGCGCCCACACGGGAGGAGGCGCGGCAACGGCTGATCGTGGCGCTGCGTCGGCTGAGCTGCCTAGGACTCCGCACAAACAAGGCCCAGCTCTTGGCGATTCTGCGGCATCCAGACTTTGTGCAGGCGCGGCATCACACCCGCTGGATTGAGGCGGAGGGGGTGACCGGGGTGGGTGAGGCGCCTGGCGCGAAACGCGCGGCGCGTCTCGCGGCCTTGGCACACACCCTGGGGCGGCCTCGGCAAGATGAGCGTGGGCGGGCGATTCTGCCCAAGGTGGCCCTGGGCTGGCGGAACAGTCGGGCGCGGGACGCGGAGCTGCTCGTCGATGGGCAGGCGATTCAGTGGCGGCCCGAGCCGGGCGCGCTGGGCGGGTTTCAGGTGGTGGACGGGCTGACCGGGGCGACGGGGCGGCTCGTGGTGGAGGCCCCAGACGGCGCGGCGGTGGCGTTTCGGCTCGATGGGCACCGGCAGACGGCGCGGCTTGTGCGGGATCAGGAGCGGGTCTGGGTACACACCGCGGAGGCCGATGTTTGTCTCACGCTGGATCCGCCGTTTCCTGATCGCCGGGTGAGCCTGCCGCCGGGCAGCCTCGTGGCGCCGATGCCGGGGCGGGTGCTGCGGGTGGAGGTGGCTGAGGGCGACGCCGTGGTGGCCGGGCAGGCGTTGATCGTGCTGGAGGCGATGAAGACGGAGCACACGCTGCGGGCGCCGCAGGATGGGGTGGTGGGGGCGCTGCGGGCGGTGGTCGGGGCGTTGGTGGACGCGGGGGAGTTGTTGGGGGTGGTGGGGTAGGAGCGCGTGGTCAGCGAGGCCGCGCCACGCCGCCCTTTCGTTTGATGCCAAACCCATACCGATACAGATCCGGGACGTCGACGCGGCCGTCGGACCGGAGCTTGAGGACCCCAAGCCGAACAAGCTCGTCAAATGCCGCCGCGCCGTCGTCGCCAAAGCCGTCGTCAAGCCCCCTTGCTGGCGGCGCACGGAGCGCCTGCGTGAAGTCCGAACGCTCTCCCAAGAGCGTCATGCCGCGAAGGCTCTCCAGACGCTGCACTAGGGTGTGCTCCTCTTGCAGTTCATTGACACGCGCCAGGGAGGTCTTCACCAGGGCCGCGCGTAGCTCATCGGGGCTGAGCAGCCGAGCGTAACGCGCCTTCGGGCCCTCCTTGACGGCGATCTCTGCAGCGAACCTCACGAGGTTGAACAACGAGCGGGGGACCACCCGCCCGAAGCCGTCTTGAAGGTGGTTCATCATCCAACTGTGGGTGAACCCTTTGGTGACGCCCTCTCCCATCACCTCTCCGGCCAGCTTCCCAACGAGCTGGCGCTGCCCGTCCTCGGGGAGCGGGTCTGGCGGGAACCACCCCAAGGGCGGGCGCTCGGTGAGCGGGATCGCCTTGGGTTCGTCGATGAGCCACCCGCGCAGGCCCTCTGCGGCGGAGATGTGGCGGATGAGCGCCCGATACAGATCCGCCGGGCTCCACAAAAGGGTCACCGACCGGCTCTGGAGCTTGCTGGCGTCCGCGGAGCCGCGCAAAGCCGACTGGAACAGGTCTTCCCGCAAGAACACCTTGCAGCGCAGGCGCTCGTAACGGCTCGCCAAGGAGAGCCACATCGCCATGAGCGTCGAGGCGAAGCGCCGCCGCGTCAGCGGGCTTTTAAACCCGAGCTTGTCGAGGTGGTCGTAGGTCACAAACACCCAGGCGTTGGTCTGGGAGAGCTGGTCGTCGAGGCGGTCAAGCCAGGTCGTCAGCGGCCCAAGCTCGGCCTGCGCCGCGCCCACCCAGGCGAGGGGCTCGGCGCGCTGGGCCCGCCACCGCTGGATGAAGTCGCCGCCCGGAGCCGTGACCGCGGGGATCGACTCGCTGAGCACGCCGACGAGGTGACCAAACCACATCGCGCGCAGGGCGCCGTCATCACCCGCCTCGGCGAGCTGGTCGAGGGCCGCCGCGCTGGGGTGACCCTTCCCGCGCTCGCTGAACCCTTCCACCACACGCCCAGGTGTCAGGGACGCGCCGGGGAACATGACGCTCAGTGGGAGCTTCTGCGCGTCAAGCGCGCCGAGCAGCTGAAAGAGCGTGGTCTTGCCAGCGCCGCGCTCACCTCGGATGACGAGCTTGCTGGTGTGCAACGCGACGGCGTAGGCGCCAAGGGGGCAGGAACCGCTGGGTGACTCCGTTCGGGTCGTCCTCGTCGGTCTTGAGCGTGAGTGAGCTCTGAGGAGGCTCTCCCGCCGGGCCTTGTTCAGCGCGTTACTCATCGTCCTGCCCCGTAACGTCCCGCCCCTCATCCGCCGCGAGGGCCTGAAGCCGCGCGCGAAGATTCTGCAGCTCTTGGCCCAAAAGCGTCTCTTTGGTGATGTCGGCGAGGTTGCCTGGTGATCCGAGGTTCGTCCGCTGGGCGACGGGCCAGGGGTAATGTGCGGCCTGATCGTCGTCCTCAGCGGGCGGGTCTTCGAGCTTGTTGTACAGCGTACGCTGACAGGCCGTGTACATCGCCGCGCGATACCGGGCCTGGCTCCACTGGCTGGCCTCGCCGTTGAGCGGGAGCGGCGCGAAGGTCTGCACGAGGAGCACACGCTGGTCTATGGGCGCGCGGCGCGCCGCCAACACCTCCAAGGTGAGCGCGGGGCCATCCCGCCCTTGGGGGCTGTCACGCCCGACGAGCACGTCTACATGGGCGGGATCGTTCAACGACAGCCCGCCGAGGTCGTGAATTCCCGCTCGACAGTCGAGAAAGATGTAGTCGGGATCGTGTTGGCCCCGGATTCGTGTCAGCAGCAGCCGCAGCGCGTCCTCAACCGGGCTCTGCGCGTCGGCGACCGCCAGGTAATCTAGCCGCGCGAGCTTCTCTACAAGTACCCTCACAAGCGCACCCGCGGAGACCAACCGCATGTTACCCCATGCACCGTCACATCCTGAACCGGATCCTCTTCGGGCAGTTGATCCGTCGCCGCGTGGGTGAGCAGGTGATCCAGCACAGATGGGCCGCCCTGGACGTTGAACAGGCTGCCGAGCCCCGGCGCCTCGACGTCCAAATCCACACAGACCACCCGCTTGCCCAGGCGGGCGAGCTGCCAGGCCATGATCCCCACGAGGGTAGAGCGCCCCACGCCGCCCTTGAACGAATAAAACGCGACCACCGCCGGGGCGCGCCCTCCAACGCCCAGAGAGGCGCAGCGGGCGTACCGTCAAGCCGGAAAGCGCTGCTCAAGACCCGCTACCCCACGCCACCGCGGTGTCTATCGCCGTCTCGCCGCCCGCCACGCCCACGAAACGACTCGACCACTGGGTGGGCCAAGGCCAGCCGCGCGAGCGCCTCCCGGGCGAGCCGGGCCGCAGCGAGCCTCTCTCGCGCGGGTGGAGAGCACTTGCCCAAAGAACCACCCCCTCAGGGCGCGCGCCAAGGGAACTATTGGAGCGCCCCAAGATCGAGGGCGTCGCCGCCGCACCACCAGCCTCACCCGCCCGCGCAGGTCACGCACGGCGCAGGCGCCGCTGACTCTCCTCAAACCCTGGGACCCCTTCCACCCGTGGCCACGAGGTCCATCACGGCGTCGTCAAATGTCGTCGGCATCACAGCGCCCCATCGCGGAGGCGCCCGTCCATCCACAGCGCAGCGACCACGCCGTCTACCCGCTCACGCCTC
>JADKFE010000043.1 GCA_016717595.1 Deltaproteobacteria bacterium
CGCCGCCCAGCCCGTGGGGGCCGGATCGGTGCGCTTCTCGTTTGAAGCCCCTCAGCCGGGGCGATATTTTTTGGTGGCCGAGTCGCACTTGGTCTACCCAATCGACGGCGGGCGGGGACATGCCACTGGGGTTCATGTTGTCTCCGTCTCTGACCCGCTCGTGGTGGCCGGCTGAGTCGGCGGGGGTGCCTCCGCTGCGCTGCTCGGCGCATACACGCCACGCGTGAACGAGCCCCTCAAACGGGTCAGTCAAGATACCCCAACCCCCGCAACGCCTCCTCCGTCCCCGGCCTGAGCGCCTCGGCCTCCCCCGGCCTCACGCCCTCCGGCACCGCGGCCTCCCACGCCGCCCGCGCCTGCTCAAACCGCCCGTCATCGGCGCTCGGCGCCGCCTCGATCGCCCCGACGCTGTACACCGCCGCCGCCTCACCCTCCCGCCAGATCGCCTGGGCCTCTCCATCCAACGTCAACGTGAGCGCCCCCTCCCGCTGCGCCACCAACGGCAGCTCCGGCACCACGGGCCAGCGCACCTCAAGCCCAGCGGCCTCGCTGAGCCGCGCCGCCGTCGACACCGTCGAGACCGCCGAGGGCAGGGGCGCCACGTTCACCGCGAGATACGGCACCTGGGTCAACGGCGCGAAGAGCTGCGCCCCGTGCCCGGCGAGGCCACGCTCGCCGATGAGCTCCCCGTGGTCGGAGGTGACGACGATGGCCGCCTCCTCAGCCATCGGCCCCATCGCCTCCAGCAAGGCCGCGAGCCGCGCGTCGGTGTCCTCCACGACGGCGTGGTACGCCCGGCGATAAGTCTCGGCGACGGCCGGGTCTCTCCGCGCCCGGGCCACGGCGCCGATGTCGAGGCCCTGTTTGCCCGCGGCGGTCACGGCCTCGGTGACGCCGTGCCGGGCGGCGGCCTCTTCACTCGGGCGCAGGGTGGAGTGGGGGCCCAAGAGGTGCAGGTAGAGGAGGTGGCGGCGGTCGGGGTCCGGCGGCAGCGCGGCCAAGGTCTCGGCGAGCGCCTTGGGCATGGCGGCGTCAGGCACCCGGCGCCACACGTCAAAACCACGGTCGAAGCCGAGCTCTTCAGCGAGATACCCGTTCGCGTAGAGGCCGATGGTCGTGAACCCGGCGGCGCGGAAGGTCTCGGCGAGGGTGGGCAGGGTGGGCAGCTTGGGGTAGCGGCCTTGTTGGCCCGTGGGGCCGTCCCAGCCGTGCTGGCGCACGGGCGCGCCGGTGAAGAGGCTGATCACCGAGGGCACGGTCCAGGTGCCGCCGCTCCAGGCCAAGGTCGCGGCCTGCCCTCGGGCGGCCAAGGCGTCGAGGGTGGGGGTGTGGGCGGGGCCCAAGGCGTCGGCGCGTAGGGTGTCGATCACGATGAGCACGACGTCCTTGGCCGGGGGCTCAGCGGGCGTCGGTAGGGGCGAAGGGTTTGAGGCGCAGGCCAGAAGCCACAGCGGGGCGGTCCACATTCGGCGAGTTTACACCGCGGGGCGGGTTCACCGGAATCTGACGCGGGCCGCGCGCATCCTGGCTCGGCGGGGCGGATATGTTGTGCCCGACCTCAGGCGGAGACCCCCCATGTCTACGATGCTCGCGCTGACCTTCGACCGCTCCCGGGAAGACTGGGCCAGCTCAACTGGGCTCGTCAAGGAGGTGATCCCGGCGCCGACGCTGGATGAGGCCCAAGATCCCGGCGACGCCGAGCGGGTGCTGATCAAGGTGAAGTACGCCGGGTTCTGCGGCTCCGACCGCGGCATCTGGTGGCGTAAGGCCTTCGGCGACATGATCCTCGGCAGCCTCGACGAGGAGGGCCGCGACAAGCGGGTGGTCGGCCATGAGCTGCTCGGCGAGATCATCGCCGTGGGCTCCAAGGTCACCGAGGGCTTTGGGCTCAAGGTCGGCGACGTGGTGTCTACGGAGTCCCACATCGTCTGCGGGGTCTGCTACCAGTGTCAGGTGGGCGACCTTCACGTCTGCGCAAAAGACAAGATCATCGGCATCTCCATGGACGGCTGTTTTGCCGAGCGGCTGAAGCTCCCGGCGAAGAGCCTGTGGCCGACGGATCTTGAGAAGATTCGCCCCGAGGTGGCGGCGGTGCAGGAGCCGTTTGGCAACGCCGTGCACGCCTGCCAAGCCACCGACCTCAACGGCAAGACGGTGGCGATCCTGGGCTGCGGCACCATCGGCCTGTTCGCGATCCTCGTGGCCCGGGGCATGGGTGCTAAGCAGATCATCGGCGTCGAGGTGAACCCGCACCACGCCGATCTCGCCCGGCGCCTGGGCTGCGACGTGGTGCTCACGCCCAACCCGGCCTCACCGCTCAAACCGTACGCCTCGGATCCGCTCCTGCGGGCGAAGATCCGCGAGCTCACGAACGGCGTCGGCGTCGATGTCGCGATGGAGATGGCGGGGTTCAACGACTCGTTCAACAACGCGCTTCGGGTGGTGCGCCGCGGCGGCCACGTCGTCGCCTTCGGCGTGAAGAACGGCGACGCGGTGATCGAGGACATTCATCGCCTTGTCATGGACGGCATCCACATCCATGGCATCGTCGGGCGGCAGATCTTCGGCACCTGGGAGATCACCAAGCGGCTCTTGGAGGATCGGTCAAACGGGATCCAAGATCGCATCTGGGAGGTGATCCTCAACTCAGGTCAGGGCACAATGGTCGACATCAGAGACTGGGAGCGCACAAGCTTCGAGAAGGTGATCTCCGAGCATCCCAAAGCCCTCATCCGCTTCGCGGGGAGCTGACCCCGCAAACTGACGAGCACCCCGATGACGAGCACGACGCTCTCCAAGACGCTCCACAAGACCTTCACCCTCCTCCCGACCTTGGGGCTGTGGGCGTGTTTGCCGGAGCTGCCGAGCGACAAGCTCGACGGCTGCCGGGCCTACGCGGATCTCGATCAGGACGGCTTCGGGGATCCGGCCTCAGCCCTCGTCGTGGACTGCCCGCTGACGGGCCCGGTCTCCGAGAACGACCTCGACTGTGACGACGCCGTGGCCGCCGTGAACCCCGACGCCGTTGAGCTCTGCGATGAGATCGACAACGACTGCGACGGCGAGATCGACGACGACGCGGCCTTGGAGTGGACGCTAGACGACGACGGCGACGGCTTCGGCGACGACACCACCGCCGTCATCACCTGCACGCCCCCCGGCGGCTCGTCGTGGGTGAACCAGGGCGGGGACTGTGACGACGACGACCCCACGGTGAACCCCGGCGAGGCGATCGGCTGCGACGGCGTCGATAACAACTGCGACGGCGCCATCGACAACGACCTCGACGGCGACGGCGCCTCGGATGAGGCCTGCGGCGGCACGGACTGCGACGACGGCGACGCGGCGATTGTGCCCGAGGCCAACGGCGACTGCGCCTTGGGCGGCACCTGCAACGAGATCCTGCTCAGCGGGCGCGGGGCGAGCGACGCCGACTATCTCATCGACCCCGACGGCCCCGGCCAGGGCCTCCCGCCGTTCTTGGTGCCTTGTGACATGAGCGGCGGCGGCTGGACGCTCGTGGAGTACGCCGCGGACCTGCCTTTTGACGATCACCACACCGACGGCGATGGGTGGCAATGGCTGGCGGCCGACTTCACGCTCACCCTCTCCGACGCCCAGATCGACGCCATCCGGGCGCGGTCCTTGGAGGCCGAGCAGCGCTACGTTGGCCTCTGTGACGACGTGCTGCACTACTACGACGACTGGGCCGAGGCCTACACAAACGCCTTCGGCTTCCGCCTGCACGACGGCGGTGAGACGCCCTACGGGAGCCAGCTCTACACCCCGTACAACATTCAGGTCGTGACCGACGGCTGCCAGTTCAACGGCGACGAGGGCGGCCTGGAGTCCAACGCCACGATCTTCGCCATCGAAGACCTCGGCGTGCCCGTGGTGAACGTGCTCTGTTACGACTGCGGCACGGCGATCAAGAACGAGCGGTTCGGCTCTCCGCTCACCAAGTACCCGGCGAAGTTCCGCTGAGCCTCGGGCGCGGGGCACGACGTCGTTTGGCTGATGGGCGGGATCTCAGGGTACGATGGGGCTCCGGCGTCACGTCGGATCTTCAACGCGCCTTGTGTCGGCGCTCCTTCCCCAACGGTCGGAGGTGTTGTGTGGTCACCTTGAGCCTGTTGATTGTGCTCGTTGGCTGCAAAAGCCGCGTGAGCTGGGAGCTCATCAAGGGTGACTGCGCGCCGACGGGGGAGGAGATCTGGTACGACGGCGTCGATCAGGACTGCGACGGCAACGACGCCGACCAAGACGGCGACGGCTTCGTCCCCGACACCTACGTCGCCGCGTTCCCCGACTGGCAGATCCGCTTCACGCGCCACGCCGAGCTTCGCCCGGGCGACTGCTGGGACGACCCCAACGACGACACCTTCTTGGCTGAGGCCACCGACGACGGGCGCGCGCTCACCCCGGAGCTCGTGTCCCCAGACGCCGTCGAGGTCTGTGACGGCGTGGACAACGACTGCGATGGTGCGCTGGACGACGGGGCCTTGGAGTGGACGCTTGACGGCGACGACGACGGCTACGGAGACCCCACCACCGCCCTCGTGGCGTGCACAGCGCCCGACGGCTCCGCCTGGGTGACTCTGGGCGGCGACTGCGATGACGAAGACCCCGCGGTGAACCCCAGCGCGGAGCTCGGCTGCGACGGCGTCGATCACGACTGCGACGGGGCCATCGACAACGACCTCGACGGTGACGGCGCCTCGGACCTCGCCTGCGGCGGCACAGACTGCGACGATGATGACCCGGCCATCGTGCCCGAGGCCAACGGCGACTGCGCCTTGGGCGGCACCTGCGACGACATCCTGATCCACGGGCGCGGCGGCGAAGACGGCGACTACCTCATCGACCCCGACGGCGCAGGCCAAGGCCTCCCGCCGTTCGTCGTGACCTGCGACATGACCGGCGGCGGCTGGACGCTGGTGCCTTACGCCGCCGATCTGCCCTTCGATGAGCACTTCACCGACGGCGACCAGTGGCAGTGGCTGCCGTCAGACTTCACCTTGACCCTCTCCGACGCCCAGATCGAGGCCATCCGCGCGCGGTCCATCGAGGGGGAGCAGACCTATGTGGGCCTCTGCGCCGACGTCATCCACTACTTCGACGACTGGGCGCAACGCTACAACGACGCCTTTGGTTTCCGGCTGCACGACGGCGCCGAGACGCCCTTTGGCAAAGAGAGCTACTCGCCCTACAACATCCAGGTCTTGAGCGACGGCTGCCAGTTCAACGGCGACGGGGGCGGGCTTGAGGAGGACGGGACGATCTTCCTGATCGTAGACCTCGGCGTGCCCGTGGTGAACGTGCGCTGCTTACGACTGCGGCACCGACGTCAACAACGAGCGCTTCGGCTCCCCGCTGACGGCGCACCCGGCGAAGTTTCGCTGAGCGGCCCGCCGCGTGGCGTCTTGGCCACAGATCTCATAAAACAGCAGGACATGGTGACTGAGCCAAACCCCCTGCTGCACAGCGCCCACCACGACGGCGTCGCCTCGGCCATTCAGGCGGCGGTGATCGGGCCTGGCGTTTGTTGGGAGGCGCAGCTTGGTGAGGCCTGGCCCGGCGGGCCTGAGGTGACGGCCACCACACGGTTTGACCTCGCCAGCGTCACCAAAGCCGCGGCGACCACCCTCGTGGGCCTCGTCTTGGCCGGGCGCGGCCTCTTGAACCTCGATGAGCCCCTGGGGCGCTTCACCGGCCGCGGGCACCACATGGCGGTGCCTCTGCGGGCGATGTTTGGCCACCGAAGCGGCCTGAGGGCCTGGTCGCCGCTGTTCACCGCCGCCCGGGAGCACCCCGGCTGCCGCGGGCTCTACCCCGCTCAAGAGGGCGGTGTTGACCGAGACGCTCGCCCGCGCGCTCACCGTCGAGGCCGCCCTGGCCGTGCCGCCAGAGGCCCCGGTGAACGACGCCCGGGTGTACAGCGACCTCAACTTCATCCTCTTGGGTGAGGTGCTGGGGCAGCTCAGCGGGCAGCGCCTCGATCGGGCCTTTGAGGACCTCGTCGCCGGGCCGCTGGGGCTGCGCCACACGGGGTTCTGCCCCATCGGTGAGGGCCCGCCGCCCGCCGCGCCGGTCACCGGGGTTTGGCGCCCACGAGAGCCCGCGCCGGGCCAAGAGGGCCTCTACGCCGTGCCGCCCCAGGCGCCGACGCTGCGCCCGGGTGAGGTGGATGACGACAACGCCTGGGCCATGGGCGGGGTCGCCGGGCACGCCGGGCTCTTTGGCACGGCGTCCGACCTCGCGCGCCTGGGCCAGCTTCTTCTGGAGGAGCTCGGCGGCGCTGGTCGCCTCGCCCCGGCCCCCGTCGTGGCCGAGTGGCTGAGCGTAGACGCCCCCGAGCTGCTCCCGCGCCGATCCTTAGGCTTTGACCGGCCCTCGGGCCCGGGCTCAACGGCGGGGCCGCGCCTCGGCGTCGGGCCTCGGGGCGGCGTCGGGCACCTGGGCTTCGTCGGCGCGGGCTGGTGGATCGACCTCGATCGTGGCCTCTCCTGCGCCCTGCTCACCAACCGCACCTTCCCCACCCGGGCGAACACCCTGGGGATTCGTGCGCTGCGCCCTGCCTTCTTCGACGCCTGCGTCGATCTTGTGGAGTCTCGCTGATGGTCCTGCTCACGCTCCTCGCCGCGCTGATCTCCTGTGCGCCTCGGCCGCCGGTCCCTCCCGATCCGCTCACCCCCACGGACGCGCCTCAGACCGTCTCGCGGCGCTGGAAGGGCCCGACGGTGGTGGCCAAGGCCCGGGTGATCGCCGTGGGGGACCTCTTGATGCACGGCATGGTCCAGAAGAGCGCGGCCTTGGGCAACCGCCTGGGCGCGGCGGGGGAGAGCCTCAACTACGAAGGTTTCCCCGTGCTGTTTGAGCATGTGGACGACTATCTGCGCTCGGCGGACCTCACCTTCGCCAACTTAGAGACGCCCGTGGCCCCCAAGGCCAACAAAGGCACACGGCAGTTCGTGTTCAACGTCTCGGCGGCGTTTTTGCCCGCCCTGCAAGACGTCGGCTTTGACGTGGTGAGCTTCGCGAACAACCACGTCTATGATCAGGGCCGGGACGGCTTCGTCGAGACCTTAGACAACCTGGAGGGCTCCAAGCTCACCTTCGTGGGCGCCGGTCGCACCTGCGCCCAGTCCCAGGCGCCCAAGATGACCGAGACCAACGGCATCAAGGTGGCGTGGCTGGGGGCGTCGAAGGTCTACAACGACAACCTCAACGCCGCCGAGACCGAGGCCTGCTCCTTCGCGTATGACCGTGACAAGGCCCTGGCCGCGGTGAAGGCCGCCCGGGCGGCGGGGGCGGAGATCGTCATCTTCTCCATCCACTGGGGCCAAGAGTACAAGACCGCGCCCAGCCAGGCCGAGGTGGACGACGCCCACGCCCTGATGGACGGCGGCGTAGACCTGATCATCGGCCATCACCCCCACGTCTTGCAGCCCGTGGAGATCTACGCCACCCCCGACGGCCGCCGCGCGGTGGTGGCGTATAGCCTGGGCAACTTCATCTCCAACCAGTCGGCCTGGTACCTCTTCGGCACCCAACAAGACCACCACGGCTACACCCGGGACGGCCTCGCCCTGCAGGTGGACCTGGTGAAGAAAGACTACGGCCCCGGCCCCGACGGCAGCCCCCAGGTGAAGGTCGAGCTGGCGAACGTGCTCGGCGTGCCGCTCTGGACCGACAACAACTCCAAGAACAACGCCGAGACCCCGCTCATCCGCACCGTGCTCATCGACGAGGAGCTCAAGGCCACCCAGGCGGCGTTAGAGGCCGAGAAAGACTGGGAGAAGAGCCTCGCGCTGAAGCGGCGCATCGAGCTGCTCAACGCCCGCCGCGAGGCGATCATCGGCGTCGTCGGCGCGGAGCTGCTGCCGCCATTGCCCGAGTAGCGTGGCGAGACGCGGCGGGATCAGTCCATGACCGTGTCGCGTAGGGTGTGCAGCGGCTCAAAGCCGTGCGGCAGGCGCTTGGCGGCGAGCTCGTGCACCAGACGCACGAGCTCGGTGTTCACCGGGGTGGGCACGCCGAGCTTGGCGCCAGAACGCACGATCTCGCCGTTGATGTAGTCCACCTCAGGCGGGCGGCCGCGCTCGATGGCGTAGAGCATCGAGCTTCGTGCGCCGCTGTACCGAGCGCCGACGAGGCGCAGCGCGAGGTGGCGCCAGGCCCGGGCGAAGAGGCCCGGGGAGCGGCGCTCGGCGGGGCCTAAGGCGAGTCGGGCCAGGGGGAAGGTGCCTGTGACCGGCTCCAAGCGCACGCCCAGGGCGTCGCAGACATCGACGGCCTCGCTGAAGACGTGCAGGGCGAGGTCTCGGACGGGCGCGTCGTCGATGAGGCGGCCCAAGGGCTGCCCGACGATGGCGCCCATGGTCGTGATCGTGGCGTTGATCGCCAGCTTTGACCAGCGAACGCCCAGGAGGTTGTCGGTGACGTGTACGTCGCCGGTGGGGGCCAAGGCGGCGGCGATGGCCTTGAGCTGAGCGTCGGCGGGGCGACCGGGCCAGCCGAGGTGAATCGCGCCCGGGGTGGTGCGAACGTACTCGCCGGGGGCGGTCATGCTCGCCGCCCAGCTCACGACGCCGCCGAGCGCGCGTCCTTGGCCGACGATGGCCTCGGCGTGGGCCTCGGGGAGCCCGTTCTGAAGGCACAAGACCACCCCGGTCGGGCTGAGCTGGGCCTGGCTCGCCTGGAGCGCCTCGGCCAGCCGTGGGGTCTGGGTCACGAGGACGATGAGCTCGTAGGGCCCGCCGCCCTCGGGGACGGTGGGGCTCGGGGGCAGGGTTGGCCGGGCGACGAAGGTGGAGCCGTCACGCTCACGGACGCGCAGGCCGTCGCGATGGATGGCCTCGGCGAGCGGGGCGTTGCCGGTCACGAGCTGAAGGTCGGCGAAGCCCGCGCGGAGCAGGGTGGCGGCGACGACGCCGCCGATCCCGCCGACGCCTTGAAGGAGGGTGCGCATCGTGGCAGACTAACTCGTCCTCACCCTGGGAGCGGCGCCGATGGTCAGCCTCCGCGGAGCCCTCTGGGTCACGCTGCTCGCCGCCTGTGGTGGCCAGCACGTCGTCGTGTCCGAGCCCGCCGCGCCGCCCGCCGCGGGATTTCTGCTCTCCGTGACCTATGACGATCTCCCGTTTCAGGAGGCCCTCGCCCCGGCGGACGGGGCCTTGGGCGGCACCTCACGGCTGCTCGCCGCGCTCACGGCGCGGTCGATCCCGGCGGTGGGCTTCGTGAACTGCGACCGGGGCGGCGACGAGGTCCTGCGGCTGTGGCGCGCGGCGGGCCTCGAGCTCGGCAACCACCAGGCCAACCACGACAACCTCAACCGTGTGCCGCTGGAGACCTGGCTCGACGGCGCCCGGCGCTGCCACGAGGCGCTCAAGGTGTACAACCCGCCGCGCTTCTTCCGCTACCCCTACCTCTTCCAAGGAAAGACCGTCGAGGTGCGCGACGCCGCCTACGCCGCGCTCCGGGGAGAGCTCGGCCAGACCATCGCCCATGTCACCATCGACAACCACGAGTGGCGCCTCGCCCAGCTCTACTCCGAGGCCCTCGCCGCCGGGGACGTGGCCCGCGCCGAGGCCGTCCGCGGCGAGTACATCCCCCACCTGCTCGCCGCGACGGCGAACGCCCGCACCGTGGCCCAAAAGAAGCTCGGGCGTGAGGTGGCCCAGGTGCTCCTGCTCCACGCCAACGCCTTGTCTGTGGAGCTCGCCGGGCCGCTCATGGACGCCCTCGCCGCCGAGGGCGCGCGCTTCGTGCCCTTGGAGCAGGCCCTCGCCGACCCGGTCTTCTCTTTGCCCGACGCCTACGTCGGCCCGGCGGGCATCTCTTGGCTGTACCGGTTCGAGCCCGTGGTGAGCGCCTGGACCTGGGAGGACGAGACCTGGACCGACCTAGAGGCGCGCTACAACCCGCCGCCGCCGCCGCCCTGACGCTCAGCCCGGGGGAGCCTCGCCGACGCCGCCCTTCTGGTGATGAACCCAGCCGCGGAGGACGTGGCTCCACAACAGCGTGCTCTGGCCCTCGGGGCTGAGCACGAGGGTCTCGTTCGGCGGCAAGAGGCGGAGCTGGTTGCCGATCTCGATGGACACCGCCCGGAGCGCGGTGAGCTCGACGCCCCAGCGCTCGGCGCCCGCGGCGTCCCGCAGCGAGAGGCGGGTCTGGGTGAGCACGGCCTCGCCCTCAGCGACGGGCTCAGGGCGCTTTTTGCCGCTCACGAGGCGGGTCAAGGTCGCGCGCTCGGCCCGAAGCAGGACACCCTCCGCGGCGAGGCGCTGGGGGTTCACCACGGCGGGGGAGCCAAAGTGGCCGTCGATGCCATCAAACGCCCGGGCGATGGACAGCTCCTCCCCCGAGCGGAGATCCTTGAGCCGGGCGTCTACGGTGACGAGCCAGGCGCCCCCGCAGGCCGCGCAGCGCGTCTGGCTCATGTGGTCGGGGTTCACGGTGAGCCCGCCCAAGGTGAAGCAGCGGGGGCAGGCCCAGAGGTAATCCGGCAGGCCGACCGCGCGTCGGCGGCCAAAGGCCGGGCGGCGGGCGCGCACCTCGGGGTCGACGTGAATCTGCTCCCCCACCACGGCGGCGATCTCCTCGACGCTCATCGACTCCGGGAAGGTGAAGGGCTCGCTGTACTCGACCTCGACGGGCACATAACGAGGGTAGGGGGCCCAGCGCGGCTGCACCAAGAAGCCGGTCTTGTTGCGCACAAAGACAACCCGGGCGTTGAGCCGCTTGATGAGCGCGCCGATGCCCGCCCGCACCGGGGCGGAGCGGCCATCCCAGGTGCGGGTGCCCTCGGGGAACATCACGATGACGTTGCCCGCCTGGTAGAGCCGCTCGAGGGTCTCCATGGAGGTGTCGTCACGGACAAACTTCTGTTTGGGGAAGGCGCCGACGTTGCGGATGAACCAACCCAAGAGCGGCACCCGAAACAGGGCCTCGCTGGCCATATACTTGAGGAACCTGGGCACCGCCAAGCCCGCCCACACCGGATCTAAGGCCGAGGTGTGGTTGCCCAAGAGCAAGAACGGCCCGTCTCTGGGCACACGGTCGCGTCCCTGCACCTTGAGGCGGAACACGACGAGGCAGACCACGAGGCAGACGCTCCAGGCGAAGGCGTAGAGGATCCGCTGGGCCCAAAGGCGTGGGGTGAACGACATGGCCGCGTTTATACACCCGCAAGACGCCGGGCGGGCCCTGGGTTTGTGGGAGCGCGGCGTCTGCGGGTTAAGCACACGCATGGCCGACACCCCACGACGCAGCGCATACCACCACGGCGATCTCCGCGAGGCGCTCCTCGACGCGGCCGGGGCGATCCTGCGGGAGGCGGGCCCCGAGGCGCTCACCTTACGAGAGGCGGCGCGTCGGGTCGGCGTCACCCACCGTGCGCTCTACCGCCATTTCCGAAGCAAAGAGGAGCTGCTCGCGGTGATGGCGGCGAAGGGCTACGCCGAGCTGCTCGCCCAGGCGCGCGCGGAGCTCGCCGCCGAGGCGCGTCGCCCTGAGGACCGCCTGCTCACCATCGCCCGGGTGTACCTGCGCTACGCCGTCGCCGACCCCGCCCGCTACGCCTTGATGAGCGGCGCCAGGCTCAACGCCGACGGGCGCTTCCCCGAGCTAGAGGCCCAGGTGCTCGAGGGCATCAACCTGCTCAACGCCGAGCTCGAGGCCACGGCCCCCGGCGTCACCGGCACGGCCATCCGCGACGCCGGGCTCACCCTGTGGGCGGCGATGCACGGCGTGGCCGATCAGCTCAACCAGGGGCGCATCCGCGTGAAGCCCGAGCGCCTCGACGGCTACAGCCGCGTGCTCTTGGCCCCGGTCGTGCGTGGCCTCGCCGAGACCCTCCGCGGCGCCTGAGCCCGGCCCCATCCCGAGGGCATCTCAAGCCGCCCGCTTGCGTCAATGTCTCCAGTGGATACAATGTCTCCACTGGAGACACCAGCCCGGGAGCCCCGATGCAGATCCCCGACGACGTGACCGTCACCGCCACCCAGCTCTCGGCCTACGACGGCGTGACCTTGGCCGCGGACCACTTCGTGCCCCAGGGCCGCCGCCCCAGCTACGGCGTGCTGATCGCCCCGGCGATGGGGGTGCCTCGGGGGTATTACCGCAGCTTCGCCGCGGCCTTGGCCCAAGGTGGCGCCCAGGTGCTCGTGCCCGACTACCGCGGCATCGGCGGCTCGGGCCCGGCCAAACAGGACGCGAGCCTGCGCCTGTGGGGCGAGGCCGATCTCAGCGCCGCCGCGGCCCGCCTGCGCGCGGAGCTGCCCAACCTGCCGCTGGGGTATGTCGGTCACAGCGTCGGCGGCCAGCTCTTCGGCCTCGTGCAAGGCGCGGCGTTTGACGCGGCGTACTTCGTCGCCAGCCAGTCGGGGTATTGGCGGGGCTGGCCGGGGCTCAGCCGCGTGGGCATGTGGGCGTTCTGGCACCTCGTCGTGCCTGGGCTCACCGCGGGCTACGGCCTGCTGCCGATGAGGCGCTTTGGCCAAGGCGAAGACGTGCCGCTGGGCGTGGCGCGCGAGTGGGCGAGCTGGGGCAAACACCCCCGCTACATGCGCTCTTACGCCGACAACCACGGCGGCCTGGGCTACGCGCGCTGGTCGGGCCCGATGCGCCTGATCTCCATCTCCGATGACGGCTTCGCCCCGGCCCCTACGGTGGACGCCTTGGCGAGCTTGTACGAGGCCGCCCGCACCGACCGCGTGCACCTCACCCCCGAGGGCCTGGGGCTCAAGTCCTTAGGACACTTCGGGTATTTTCGCCCCGCCCACCGCGAGACCCTCTGGCGCGACGCGGAGTCTTGGCTGCGGACGAATCTTGGCCTACCCAGCGCGGCCCCTCGTGAATAAACGGCGTGCTCCCTGGAACGTGGAGCCTGGAGCGCCGATGACACTAGACGAGGTGATGACGACCCTGAGGGCCTTGGGCAGCGAGCAGACGCGCAAGACGATGCGTAAACATGGCGCCCCAGACTCTGAAGACCTGTACTTCGGCGTGTTGGTGGGCGACCTCAAGCCCATCGCCAAGAAGATCAAGGGGGATCAAGCCCTGGCCTTGGCGCTCTACGACACGGGCAACACCGACGCGATGTACCTCGCGGGCCTCGTCGCCGATGGCGCCAAGATGAGCCGCGCCCAGCTCAACGCCTGGGCGGAGCGCGCGCCCTGGCAGATGATCTGCGAGTACACCGTCGCTTGGGTGGCCTCGGATCACCCCGAGGCCTGGTCCTTGGCCAACGACTGGATCAACCGCCCCGAGCCCCACATTCAGAGCTCCGGCTGGTCCACGGCGGCCTCCGTGCTCTCGATCACCGACGACACCAAGCTTGACCTCGACGCCGTCCGCGCCCTGCTCCGTCGCGCCGTGGCCGAGGTTCACGCCGCCCCCGACCGGGTGCGCTACACCATGAACGGCTTCATCATCGCCGTCGGCAGCTACGTCACCCCCCTTGGCCCCGAGGCCTTGGCCGCCGCCGAGACCATCGGCAAGGTGACGGTGAACATGGGCGGCACGGCCTGTAAGGTGCCCCTGGCCACGGACACGATTCAGAAGGTCATCGGCATGGGTCGCCAAGGCAAAAAGCGGAAGACGGCGATGTGTTAAACACCAGCGCCCGCTCACGCCCCCACCACCCCCGCCGCGCGCAGCACCGGGGCGAGCACCCACGGCGGGCCGATCAACAAGAAGCTCAGGTCGTCGGCGAACGACGGCTTCTTGCCCTCGATCTTGTGGCCGATGAGCTGGGCGATCCACGAGAGCACAAAGATGGCGACGTTCACGCCCAAGGCCAGGCCGAACCCCAGGCCGCTCAGGGCGATCTGACCGGCCGCCAAGATCGCCGCGAAGGGCAACATCACCAGGCCCAGCCGCACGGAGAGGCGCAGGTAGAAGCCCAAGGCGACGACGAGCAGCACGAGGCCGAGGTTCAGCGGCCCCAGCGCGACGGCCCAGGCGAGGCCGAGGGTAGAGAAGGCGATCAAGGGCACGCAGACGACGTGTACGGCCTTGTTGGTGGGGTTCTGGTGGCTGACGGCGTAGGCCGCGAACCACTCCTCTAGGCTGCGTCTCACGGGAGGCTCCGGTCGTAGTCGGGGATCGGGGTGGGCTCGCCGTTGGGGAAGCTGAGCAGCTCCCACACGACGAACAGCCGGGGCACGGCGTCGATGGAGGGCTCCAACGCGACGCCGACGCTCATGTGGGTGCAGGTCTCACACAAGAGGTTGCGGCGGTGGCCCGGGGAGAGCTCCACGAGCGCCTGGGCCTCTTGCCAGGTGAAGGCCGCGGCGATGTCCTCTAAGTGTTTGGCTTGAGGGTGAAACCGCGCGCGGGCCAGGCTGGCGACGCCGGGGCTCTGGCCGGGCAAGACGTGGGCGACCTGGCCCCGCGCGGCCAAGGTGGCGGCGTGCTCACGCGCCAGGGGCTCAAAGGCCGGGAACCGGGTGAGCGGCGGCAGGCCGGCCTGGGCGCGTAGGTCTGTGAGCGCGGCGTAGAGCGACTCCGCCGCGGCGATGGGGTCCAGCGGCTTGGCGCTCGCCAACGGCAGGGTCTCCGGCGGCGCGGCGGCGGTGTCGACCAGCGCGCTCCACAACAAGAGCACCTGGGCGTCCCCCCCGGCGTCGGAGACGACCTCCAGGCGGGTCTCCCCAGGCAGATGAAAGCCGTCGACCCACAGGGCCTCGCCCTGAGGCATCGGCATCACCCGCACCGGGCCGTCGGGCGGGGCGACGAACAGCGTGAGCGGCGGCAGCTTGACCGTGGCCTCGACCTGCACCGGCAGGAGATCGTCGGGGGCGAGATCCCGGGGCAGGGGATCGAGCAGGAGCGGGCGGTGGGCGAACCCGGCGATCCAAAGCGTCGTGCCGTCGCTGAAGTTGCGCCGGGCGAGGGCGAGATCGACGGGCTGGTCACGCTCTAAGGCGGCGTTCGCGAGGGCGTCGGCGAGATCGTCGGGGAACGCGCCGCCGTTGTACTCTCGGGAGAACCGCGCGAAGCCGGGGTACGCCGCGGCGGTCAGCGCGTCGGCGCTGGCCTCGGGGGAGATGCGGGACGACGGCGCCCGCGCCGCGGCGAGGAGCAGCTCAACGGCGCGCTGCAGGCCCTCGTCGTAGGTGGCGCTGGGCACACGCTCCAAGAGCCGGGCCACGTCCGCCGGGGGCGTGGCGCCAGGGCGAAAACGCACCTCGACGCCCCGGGCGGCCACAGGCGCGGGGACAGGCGGGCGGCAGCCCAAAAACAGCAGCGCCAGGAGCGGCGCGACCCCGCGTCGCATCAGCTCCCCGCCGCCATTCCGAGCACCAAGGTTAACTGACCGTTGGTCAGCTCGGCCCCGACGCCGAGCAAGGTCATGTCGGGGTCCAAGAGCGCGGCCCGAGACGTCGGCGACCAGAACAGGCCGTCGAGGCAAGACTGCACCGTCGGCGCGCGGCAGCTCAGCTCGGCGACGTCGCCTGTGGGGAACCCGGCCCGGCGCAGGCGCGCCTCGGCGTCGGCGCTGGGGCCGCCCCCGGCGGCGCGGCGTGTGGCCTCGGACCGCGCCGTGGCGGCGAGCACAGGATCGGTGCTGAGCGTCTGGGCGGCGCTGAGCCCCCGCAGGCCGTTCACCCCGGCGATGGCGCCGCGGATGGCCTCGCCCACGTCCGCCGGGGGCGCGTCGGGGGCCTCGAAGGGGCCGTCATCGGGGGTTGGCTCACCGACGTAGATCGGGAGCTGGGCCAAGGCGCGCTCCCCGCCGCCGTCTTGGACTTGGCGAAGCTCGATGACCCACTCGCCGGGCTCATCAAGCGTGACGCTGGGGCCGTCGATGAGGCGCAACGAGGGGCTGGCGGCGAGCACCCGCAGGCCCGCCGGGGCCGGGCTGTCGACCTTGACGCCGAGGGTGAGGGTGGCGCCGACGGCCTGTTCCCGGCGGATCGGCGCCAAGGCCAAGGCGGGCGTAGACGTGAGCCCCACCCACAGATCCCCGGAGCCCAGATCATCCCGCACCCGCGCGAGGCCGATGGCCTGGCCGGGCTTGAGCGCCGCGCGCAGCTCACTCACCATCGCCGCGGGAAGCTCACCCTCGGTCACGAGCTCGCTGGAGACGCCCTGAACAGGCCAAGGCCAGCCCGCGCGCACCGCGGCCCAGCGCAGCCCCGATGGATCGAGGCCGCCGCCCGTGGCCAACATCTCAAAGGCCACACCCGCGGCCGCCCCGGCGAGCGCCTCGTCGTAGGGCAGGTCCCGGGCGGCCCAGGCGATGAGGGGATCCCGGGGCGCGCCCGGCGCCGTGGTGTACACCGGCGCCACCACCGCGGGCACAACGGGCGGGCCGAGATCTTCAGGCGGCTTGGTCGTGGTCCCGGGCTTCGCGCAGGCGAGCAGCATGAGCAGGGTGTTCATCCCGCCATCGTATCGTGCTCCCGCACGGCCTGGGCGCGGCGGGATACACTTCCGGCGGACCAGGAGCCGCTCATTCTGCGCCCGTCTGACCACGTTCACGACCTCGCCGAGGTGCGGCTCATCCGCGCCGCGCGCCTCGGCAACGCCGAGTCCTTCGGCGCGTTGTGGGACGCCGAGGTCGATCGCCTGTTCTCCGTGGCCTGCGTGCTCGTCGCCGACGCCGAGGCGCTCCTCCTGGTGAGCGAGGCGTTTGGCCGCCTGAGCGCACGCCTCGGGCAGCTAAGCTTGCAGCAGCCCTTTCGGGAGCAGGCCGCCGCGGCCTTGCTCACCGTGACCCTCGCGCGGCTGCGACCTCCGCGCCTGCAGAGCATCCTCCCCGCGCCTGGCCCGCTCTCTCGGGGCGGCGTCCCCCCGGGCGCGCCCCGAGCGGGGGGTGATCCCGCGGCGCGTGTGGAGGCTGTGGTGCGAAGCGCGAGCGTCCCCCTTCGGCTCATCTGGGCCTTCTCAACCCTCGGCGGGCTCAAGGCCCGGCACCTCGCGGTGATCGTGGGTGAGCCCGAGCCCCTGGTGCGGGAGGCGAGATCGCTCATGCAGTACCGGATCATGGCCGCGATGCAGGGGGATCTGTGAGTCTCGACCGCGCCCACATCCTCCGCGCCTTGCCTTGTTACCTCTGCGGCGATCTGCCGTCGGAGGCCGCCGCTGACGTTCGCGCCGCCTTGGAGGAGGATCCCGAGCTCGCCACCCTGGCCGCCCAGCTCAGCGCCAGCGGCACCCTCTGCCAAGATCGCCTGCGCCGGACGGCGCCGGGGTCGCTGTTTGTGGTGCGCCGCGCCGCCGCCGTGGAGCGCCCGGCCTCGGCGATCTGGGCGGGCCTCGTCGCCGTGGTCTTCGCCGTGAGCTTCGTGCTGGCCACCGCGGGCGGACCCGACCGCCGCGCCGCCGACGACGTGCGGCAGCTCCTCCGCGCCGACGCGCCCTTGGCCGCGCCGCTCGTGACCTCGGAGTCGCCAGACGCGCTCAACGCCTTGCTCCGCGCCGCGCAGATCTCGCCCCTGTTCACGATCACGCCGTCTTTGGAGTCGGTGGGTCTGCGCTTAGAAGGCGCGTCTCCGGCCTTTGGCGGCTGCCTCGTGGTCTATCGCGACGCCCGAGGCGCCCGGGTGGGCGTGCTGCGGCTCCCCGAGCAGGGCTTGGCGCTCGGCGGATACACGACGTTGCCCTCAGGGAGAGGCCCGGCGCTGCGCGCCCACGGCGCGGGCGAAGGGCGCGTCGTCGCGCACCACATCGACGGTCGCGCCGATCTCTACCTGGGCCCGTGGTCCGACGACGCGCTCATGTTGGCCTCCAGGCTGGGCGTGGCCGCGCCCTGACCGCGGGGGGCTTGACGAACGCCGCCGGATTGTTGATGCTGGGCGTCCAAACAAGAGGTGTTGGAGCCATGGCGCGTGATTCCGGTGGAGCGTCGGGGCGGCTCGGTGAGCTGCTCGTCCGTGAGAAGCTGATCACCCCTGTTCAGCTCAAGAAAGCGATGACCGAGCAGCGCGACAAGGGCGGGCGCTTGGGGCATCACCTCACAAAGCTCGGTTACGTCGCGGAGAACGAGCTGACCTCGTTCCTCTCGAAGCAGTACGGCGTGCCCAGCATCAACCTGGCCGACTTCGACATCGACCCCGAGGTGCTCAAGCTCATCCCCAAGGAGGTCGTGCAGCGCCACCAGGTCATCCCGATCAACAAGGCGGGCAACACGCTGATCGTGGCGATGTCCGACCCCTCCAACATCTACGCCGTCGATGACATCAAGTTCGTCACGAACCTGAACATCGACGTGGTCGTGGCCTCTGAGGGCGCCATCGCCGAGGCCGTGGAGAAGTACTACAACGCGAACGTCTCGTTCCAAGACGTGATGCTCGACTTCAACCTCGACACCGACGACGCGGCGCTTGAGGTGGGCGAGACCGACGAGGACATGAACGTCCTCGATCTTGAGAAGTCCGCCGGCGACGCGCCCGTCGTGAAGCTCGTGAACCTCATCTTGCTCGACGCCATCCGCAAGAAGGCCTCGGACATCCACATCGAGCCCTACGAGAAGGCGCTGCGGGTGCGGTACCGCATCGACGGCCTGCTGTACGAGGTGATGAAGCCGCCGCTCAAGCTCAAGCACGCCATCGCCTCCCGCGTGAAGATCATGTCCAACCTCGACATCGCCGAGCGGCGCCTGCCCCAGGACGGCCGCATCAAGCTCAAGCTGGGCAAAGGCGAAGAGATGGACTTCCGCGTGAGCGTGCTGCCGACGCTCTTCGGCGAGAAGATCTGCATGCGGCTGCTCGACAAGTCGAACCTCCAGCTCGACATGAGCAAGCTCGGCTTTGACGCCGACATCCTCGCCAAGTTTATGAACACCATTCATAAACCGTACGGGATGATCCTCGTGACCGGCCCCACGGGCTCGGGCAAGACGACGACGCTGTACTCGACGCTCTCCGAGCTCAACAAGCCCGAGACGAACATCTCCACCGCTGAAGACCCCGTCGAGTTCAACCTCTACGGCATCAACCAGTGCCAGATGCACGAAGACATCGGCCTGAACTTCGCCGCCGCCCTGCGCTCGTTCTTGCGCCAAGACCCCGACGTCATCATGGTGGGCGAGATCCGCGACTTCGAGACCGCCGAGATCGCCGTCAAGGCCGCGCTCACCGGGCACTTGGTGCTCTCGACGCTGCACACCAACGACGCGCCGTCCACCGTCTCGCGTCTGTTGAACATGGGCATCGAGCCGATGATGGTGGCGTCGTCGGTGAACCTCATCGCCGCCCAGCGCCTCCTGCGCAAGAACTGCTCGGAGTGTGTGGCGCCGATCACCTACCCCGAGAAGGCGCTGCTCGACCTTCAGGTGCCCCCGGACAAGATCGGCAGCTTCCAGCCGATGAAGGGCAAAGGCTGCCAGCGCTGCAACGGCACGGGCTACAAGGGCCGCATCGCCGCCTATGAGATCATGATCTTCAACGACCAGCTCGGCGAGTTTGTGCTCAACGGCGCCTCGACCTTGGAGATCAAACGTGAGGCGATCCGTCTGGGCATGGACTCTCTGCGCATGGCGGCGGTGAAGAAGTTCATGGCGGGCATGACCACCCCTGAAGAGGTGGTGCGGTCCACGGCGCCGGACTAGGCCTCGGCGGCCTCCTCGTCGGGCTCATCCCAGGCCGAGAACGGATCTTCGTACTCGGCCCAGGCCTCGGGCCCGGCGTCGAGCTCGGCGTCGGTGAGCAGGCAGGCGTCGAGGCCCGCGCGCAGGGCGGCCTCGTCCATCTGTATGCCGATGAGCACAAGCTGCTGGCGGCGGTCGCCCCAAGGCTCAACCCACTCGGGCTGCAGGTCGGGGCGCTCCGCCTCGTCTGTGGGCCATTCTTCCCGGGGGATCGACGCCCAGAAGCGCCCGGCGGGCTCAAAGGCGCAGGTGGCCCCGGCCTGGCTCCACACCGCGGCGAGGTGGGTGCGGGTGGCGAGGTAAAAATAGCCCTTGGAGCGAATCACCCCCGGCCAGTCGTCGTGGAAATAGTCGTGGATGCGCTGGGGGTGAAACGGGCGCCGGGCGTTGTAGACGAAGGAGCGGATGCCGTACTGCTCGCTCTCGGGGATGTGCTCCCCGGCGAGCTCTTTGGCCCAGCCGGGGCTGGCGCTGGCCTTGTCCATGTCAAACAGGCCGGTGTTGACCACGGCGTCCAGCGGCACCTGGCCGCGGGTGACACAGACCTGGCGGGCGTCGGGGTTCAGCGCCCGCAGGATGCCCGAGAGGCGGCCTAGCTCCTCTTCAGTGACGAGATCGGTCTTGTTGAGCACGAGCACATCGGCGAGCTCGACCTGCTCCACGAGCAGGTTCACGACGCTGCGCTCGTCGTCTTCGCCCAAGGCGAGGCCCCGGTCGAGCAGCTCATCTTGGGTGCCGTAGTCGGCCAAGAAGTTTTTGGCGTCCACCACGGTGACCATGGTGTCCAGGCGCGCGAGCTCGGAGAGGCTCTGGCCGGCCTCGTCCACGAAGGTGAAGGTCTGGGCCACGGGCAGAGGCTCGGAGATGCCCGTGGACTCGACGATGAGCACGTCAAAGCGGCCCTCTTGGGCGAGCTTCGAGACCTCTTGCAGCAGATCGTCGCGCAGGGTGCAGCAGATGCAGCCGTTGGAGAGCTCGACGAGGCGCTCCTCGCCCCGGCGCAGGGCGGCCTCGCCCCCTTTGACCAGGGCGGCGTCGATGTTCACCTCGCTCATGTCGTTGACGATGACCGCCGCGCGCAGGCCGCCGCGGTGGCTGAGGAGGTGGTTGAGCACGGTCGTCTTTCCGGCGCCTAAGAAGCCGGAGAGCACGGTGACAGGCAGGCGGTCCATGGGGGCTCCGTGGGTGGGCAGGCGGGCTTATCGTGGTGCGGTTGTTAATGCAATCTTGATGTAACTAAGGTCGGGATGTGATCCGGCGCGGGGCCCCGGCCAACCCTCGACCGCGACACTTCGCCGGGCGGTCACTGAACGGTCACCGAGCCGCCGGGGCGCGTCACCCGGCGTCCATAAGACAGGCGACCTCAACGAAGACCCGGAGACCTCATGAAGAAGCTCAGCCTGATCGCCCTGCTGCTGACCTCTGCCGCCTGCGGTGACAAGGACGGCGGCGCCGACTCCTCCGCCACGGATGACTCCACCGCCGACGACACCGCGTCCGGTGACGCCTTCGTGCCCGAGTGTGTCGATGGTGTGGCCGCGGTGAGCGGGGAGTACACCCAGGCCAAGGTCAAGCTCGTCACGGGCTGCGCCTACCTGCTCAGCGGCGGCGTGTTCATCGGTGACGACGTGAACGAGACGATCCTGGAGATCGAGCCCGGCGTGACGGTGTACGGCGACAACACCACGCTCTCGTTCTTGGTGATCCGCCGGGGCTCAAAGCTCCAGGCCGAGGGCACCGCCGCCGCGCCGATCGTCTTCACCTCAGCGGTGGAGGCCGGCAGCCGCAAGCCCGGCGACTGGGGCGGCATCATCTTGAACGGTCGCGCGCCGATCAACAACTGCTTCAACGGCGCGGAGAGCCTGCCCTGTGAGGCTGAGGGGGAGGGCGGCACGGGCCTGTATGGTGGCGGTGAGCCCAACGACTCCAGCGGCGTGCTCAAGTATGTCCGTGTGGAGTTTGGTGGCCGCAAGATCACCGATGAGAACGAGCTCAACGGCATCGCCTTTCAAGGCGTAGGATCGGGCACAGTCGTGGACTACATCCAGGCCCACCGCGGCGCTGATGACGGCGTCGAGTTCTTCGGCGGCATGGTAGACGCCACACACGTCGTCGTCACCGCGCCCGATGACGACGGCATCGACTGGACCGACGGCTGGGTGGGCCGGGTGCAGTTCGCCGTGGTGCAGCAGGCCGATGGTCTGGGTGACAACGGCATCGAGGCCGACAACAGCAACGACGCGAACGACGCCACGCCGCGCTCGGCGCCTGTGCTGTCAAACGTCACCTTGGTCGGTGTGCCCACCTCAGACAAGTCCGATCTCGGCGCGCTCCTGCGCGAAGGCACCGCCGCCCAGCTCTGGAGCACGCTCATCGTCGGCTTCAACCAGGCCTGCGTCGGGCTCAGCCAAGAGGCCACCTTTGAGCAGGCGGCGTCTGGCGCCTTGGTGATGGCCACGTCCATCGTGGACTGTGCCACAAGCTTCTCCACGGACGTTGAGGGCAAGACCGCCGACGACGTGGCCGCGTGGTACAACGGCGCGAGCTTGGGCAACCAAGAGACCGCCTCCAACCTCACCAAGCCCTACGATCTCAGCGCGCCGAACTTCCGCCCCAGCGCGGGCTCCGCGGCGCTCTCTGGCGCCCAGCAGCCGACGGACAGCTTCTTCGAGTCGGTGAGCTACATCGGCGCGTTTGACGCCACCACGGACTGGACGGCGGGCTGGATCACCACCGCGGCGGACTAAACCGCCGCGCCGCGGGCATCAAGACCCAGAACAACCAACACAGAGCTTCACCGTGCGTCTTCGCCTCCGCTGGCTGCCCCTTCTGCTCCTGTTGATGAGCGGGCCCGTGCTCGCCATCAACCCTGACGGCTTCGCCGCCCGGCTCGCCGAGGCGCGCAAAGACGTCGAGACCCTCACCGACTCCTTGAGCCAGCTCAAGGATGATCTGCGGGCCAAAGAGCGGGCCTTGGACAACCAAGCGGCGGAGCTCGCCACGCAGACACGCCAGGAGGAGCTGCGCCTGGAGCAGCTCAACCAGACGCTCACCCGGCAGGCCGAGGCGCGCGCCGCCGCCGTGGCGGGCAGCGCGGCCTTGGTCCCGGCGGTGGCGGAGTCCATCGTCAGCCTTCGCGCGGGCGTGGCCGCGGGGCTGCCGTTTCGTCAGGCCGAGCGCCTGGGAGAGCTGGACACGCTCCAGGCCGCCTTAGAGAGCGGCGCGAGCACCCCCCGGGAGGTCGCGTCCCGACTGTGGAGCTTCGTCGAGGACGAGCGCCGCCTCGCCAGCCAGAGCGCGCTAGATCGCCAGATCATCACGCTCAACGGCCAAGAGGTGCTCGCGGACGTGGCGCGTCTGGGCATGGTGAGCCTGTATTACCGCACCGACCAGGGTGAGCTTGGCCGGGCGGTGCGCGAGGGCGAAGGCTGGCGGTATGAGCCCGTCACAGACGAGGCCGCGCGACTGCAGCTCGTCGATTTGTTCGACGCCTTGAGCAAGCAGGTGCGCGTCGGGTTCTTCACGATCCCCGCCGCGATCCCCGCCGCGATCCCCGAGGTGACCCCATGATGACCCTGCTCTTTGGGCTCACCTTCGCCGCCCTCGCTGAAGACCCCGCCGTGGCCTTGGAGCAGGCCTACCAGCGTGAGTTCGCCTTCTTGCAGGCCGAGCGCGAGAGCCTCACCGCCCGGCTCGTCGAGGTGGAGCAGGAGGGCGCCGCCCGGCACCGCAGCAAAGACGCCGAGGTCGAGCGCCTCCAAGGTCGGCTCGTGCGCCTCACCTTGTCTGTGGAGGCCGCCGAGGCCCAGCTCGCCGACTCCGAGCGCGCCACATGGTCTGTCGAGGAGGACAAGCAGCGGGTGACCACGCTCTTGAGCCAGGCCCAAGGGCTGTACCCGACGCTGGTTTTGCCCACAGACCTGAGCGCCCCCGAGGCCGAGGCCGAGGCCCTACGTCTCACCTTCGCCGCCGCCGCCGCCGGGCTGGTTCAGGCCGGTCAGGTGCGGGTGAGCCCAGGCGCGATGTTCACCCTTGATGGCGTACAGATCGACGGCCAGCTCGTCCGTGTGGGCGAGATCGCCGCGTTTGGTGTGGCCGGGGAGCACGCCGGGGCCTTGGCCCCCGCCGGGGAGGGCCGCCTGCAGCTCACCCCCGACCCAGCGGCCGAGGTGGCCCGCGCCTTGGCCAGCGGCGCGGTCCCTGCCACCCTCGGCCTCTTTCTGTTTGAGGGCCTCGACCGCCCCGCCGCCGTGGCCAAAGAGAAGACCTGGGAGGACTTCTTCGCCGCCGGTGGCGCCGTCGGCTGGCTGATCATCGCCTTGGGCGGGGTGAACGTCCTGCTCGCGGCGTACCGGATGATCGTGCTCAGTCGTGAGGGGGGCGTCGCCGAGCCCCTCGCCGAGCGTCTCACGCCGATGATCGCAGCCGGGGATGTCGCTGGGGCCCAGGCGCTGCTGCCAAGACGCGCCGCCGGTCGGGCCTTGGCCACGGTTCTGGAGCAGGTCAGCGCCCCCCGCGAGGTCTTGGAGGACGCCGCCGCCGAGGCGATGTTACGCGAGAGCCCGGCCGTAGAGCGCCTCGGCGCGCCGATCCTCGTCATCGCCGCTGTGGGCCCGCTGCTGGGCCTTCTGGGCACGGTCACCGGCATGATCACCACCTTCGACGTGATCACGGAGCTGGGCACGGGGGATCCCAAGATGCTCTCCGGGGGCATCTCCGAGGCGCTCGTCACCACCGAGCTTGGCCTGCTCGTGGCGATCCCGTCTGTGCTGATTGGCAACCTGCTCAACGCGCGCACAGAGGGGGTGCTCGGTGAGCTAGAGCGGGCCTGCCTCAAGGTGGTGAGCGTGGCGCTGGCGGCGCAGCGGGGTCGGGGATGACGTCGCGGACACGATCCGCCTGACGACGGGGGAGTCGGTGTTTACAGGGGAGGGGAATGCGGCACCTTGTGGGCCGTAAGGGCGACCGAACAACCCGCTCCTCGGAGACACGATGCTCACGCTCCTCGCGCTTCTGGCCTGCAAAGACGGCACCACCCCCACCGATGACTCCGCCGCCCCCGACGACAGCGCGGTGGACTCCGAGGACAGCGGCGCGGATGACTCGGGCGATGACACCGGCGCGCCAGATGTTCGCTGGGACCCCGTGCGGGCCGCGATAGAGGACGTGCTCAAGACGAGCCTCGCCACAGGGGCCAGCGTCGCCGTGTGGGTAGACGGCGAGATCGTCTTCGCCGAGGGCTTTGGCCTGGCGCACCCCGAGCTGGGCGGCGCGGTCAAGGCGACGACGCTGTTTAACATCGGCTCCGACACGAAGAAGCTCGCGGCGATCACGCTGTTGCAGCAGGTCGCCGCCGAGCGCCTGGCCCTCACCACGCCGCTCTCCGAGGCCCTGCCGCAGCTCATCCTCGCGGACGATCCCGACGCCATGACCCAGGCCCAGGTGTCGATGCTGCTTGAGCACACGACCAGCTTTTATGATGACACCTCCTTTGGCACGGCCCCCGAGGACGCCGTGCTGGGGGAGTACGCCTACGGCACCTTCGCCAACAACGCCTACTTTATGGCCGAGCCCGGCGCGATGTGGAACTACGCCAACCCCAACTTCTCCTTGGCGGGTCTGGCGGTAGAGGTCGCCGATGGCCGGGCGTGGGGCGACGTGGTCGAGGACGACGTGCTGCGGCCCTTGGGCCTCAACCGCACCTTCGCCCGCGTGGCCGACGTGCTCGCCGATGGGGACTACGCCGCCGGGTACGGCATCATCAACGGCCAAGACCTCGACGTGTACGACCTGGAGGAGATCTACAGCTACGCCTACGAGGTCGGCGTTCAAGAGGTCGCCACCTTCCCCGACTCGTCGTGGGTGCGCCCGGCGGGCGGGGTGTGGTCCACGGCGTCGGACATGGCCAGCCTCGCGGGCTTCTTCTTGGACGGTGACACCGCGGTGCTCCCCGACGAGCTGCGGGAGGGCATGGTCACCGGTCAGGCGCCGTTTTACCCTAAGTTTGACTTCATTCAATACGGTCACGGCGTGATGGTCTACGACGCGTTCTCGTGGAGTGACGGCTGGCATGAGACGCCGCTGTGGATTCACGGCGGAAACCACCTCGCCTACACCTCAAGCTGGTACGTGCTGCCTGAGGCTCGCATCGCCGTGAGCGTGCTCTCAAACGGCTACGCGGACGACTTCGGCCCGGCGACGTATACGGCGATTCAGGTGGCGCTGGACGGCGTGGCGATCTCCAGCTCCATCGACGCGCCCGACCTTGATGAAGACCCGGCGGACCTCGACCACTACGTCGGCACTTATGTCGATGAGCACCTCGTGGGCACGATCATCGTCACCCGTGACGGAGACTCGCTCAAGGTGTCGCTGCCCGATCTCTCCGCGGCTGGGTTTATCGTGGGCGGCACGTTGACCGAGAGCCTCGCGGGCAGCTACACGTTTCGCCTTGAGGGCGCGGCGACCGAGCTGACCTTTGTGCCGCGTGAAGGTGAAGACGAGACCACCTGGGCGCGCAACCGCATGTTTGTCGCCACGCGGGTGGAGGGCTCCACGGCGCGCTCTGGCGCCGGTGACGATCAACAAGGCGCGTGTTCAGGCGATGTTAGACGCCGCCGCGCTCGCCCCAGCGCAAGACGTGCGCGCCGTCTTGAACCCGTTCGGCCTCTGACCGGCCCCCGTCGCGCCGGGGCTACTCGGCCTCGGCGCGCATCTGGGCGATGACCTGATCCAGGCTCGGCCGGTCGGTGAACTGGTGGAGACGCTGTGACTTGCGGCTCCAGCCGATGCCCGCTGAGCGGTATCGGTTGAGCCCCCAGGTGGCCAAGGTCAGCTCCAGGTAGGTCTCAAACGTCATGTGGTCGGAGGAGTCCATGTCGGCGCCGTGATCGGTGGAGATGACGACGAGGGGCTCGGGGCCAAGGATGAGATCGGCGTGGTTGTACTTGGAGAAGTTGTCGATGCAGCAGGCGCCGCGGTCGGCGAGCTGCGCGGCCTCGGCCTCGGTCTGGGGGCGGCCATAGAGCGCCTCCCAATGATCCGACTGGATCTCGTTGACGTGGTACTCCTCTTGCCAGGCCGTCGTCAGGGCCTCCTCGATGGGCAAGAGGTTGATACAGCCCGGAGGCTGACCATAGTCAGGATATCCGAAGGGGCTCGTCTTCTCTTCGTGTTTGTCCCCGATCGGGGCCCACTCCACAAAGAAGCCGTTGAGCTCTGTGTAGAACGCCCGCATCGCCGGAGGAAGTTGAACGTTCAGAAAACGTTCAGCGTCCGCCAATCGAGCGGCGCTCGCTGGCGGCTCGACGGCCCAGGCGTACACCTCAACGTCGGGGTGCGCTTGAAGCGTTCTCAGGAGCTGCTCGAATCGGGCGCGGTAGCTCATCATTGGGTCCATAGGGAGCAGGGGTGTGCTCTCGCATAACCGGTTTGGCGCCGTGGGGCAGGCGTGCTCGCTTGATGCGACGCTTTGGCCGGGGCGCAGCGCAGCCGCGCGCCAGGCCCAGCGGACTCAACATAAAACACAGTCACCGCCCGGCCTCACCACAGCCCGACGCCCACACCAAACCGTAAGGTGTCGCGGCCCGCGTCGATGGAGCCGGTGAGGCGCAGGTCGCGGTCGCCCCAGCCGGGCAGCCAGGGCAGGCGCAGATCCCCGCCGCCAGTGGCGTGCAGGCGCCCGGCGGCGGGATCAAAACGACCGGGCTCCCAATAGGCGCCGCACCGCAGCTTCATCAGATCCCCAAGCTCGACCTCGGCGCCTGCGCGGGGGGCGAAGGACAAGGTGGCCTCGCTGGGCGCCGCGCCGCTGGCGAGCTGCCCTGCGGACAGGCCGCTCTTCGCCGGGCCGATGAGGCCCAGATCCACCCCCAACAGCAGAGATCTCGGGCCGCCAAAGCGGGGGTTGTCGCCCTCAAACACGCCCCCGGCGTAGGTGGGCGAGACGTTCCAGGGCATCGGCCCCAGGCGATGAGACGCGCCCAGCGTGAGGGTCCAGGGGGTGTGGACCCCGGCGAAGTCGCCGTCGGGGCGGGTGGCGCCGCCGTTGACGGCGACGGCTTTGGCGTTGGTGGGCAGGCTGGCGGCGAGGCCGAGGCGGGTGGAGCGTCCCGGCGGCGTGAGCAGCAGACCCGCGGTGAGCCCCGGCGTGCCCGCGCGGCGCTGCAGCTCGCGGGCCTCGCCGTCTGCCCGGGGCGCCAAGAGCCGCGTCTCTTGCCAGCTCGCGGCGAGGCCCCACGAGAGCAGGCCCCGATCGTCAACGCCCGCGAGGTTCACCATCGTGGTGATCTGGCGGAGGGAGAGATCGTCGCCGAGGGTGGTGTAGGACTGGCCCAAGAGCGTGCCGCCCAGGGCGAGCTGCCGCCAACGAAGCGCGCCGCCGGTGGAGACCAGCCAGTCCGGCGGGCCCTCTTCAGCGAGGTTCGCCGGGCCGTTGTCTCGGGCGGTGAAGGGGTTGTTCACCAGGGCGAGGGTGGAGTCGCTGTCGAAGGGGCGGCCCCAGGCGGGCGGGCGACGGCGCACCGAGGCCGCCGGGTTGTAGAGCTGAGAGCGCGCGCCCTCTCCGACGCCTACGGCCACGCCGCCCATGCCCAAGACGCGGCCCGTGGTGACCGACGCGCCGCGCACAAACTCGATGGTGGGCTCCTCGGCCTGGGCGGGCCCAACGAGGGCAGGCCCAGCGAGGCAAAAGAGCAGGGCGGGCGTGAGTCGCGAGCGCATTCGGCACCTTAGCTGGTGGGTGTCGTCGGGGTCAACGTGGGGCGCGCGGGCAGACGGCGCGCCCGGCTCGCGCAGGTTGAAGCGCAGGTCGGGCTGCTCAGCGCCGCCCCGGAGAGGGTACACTGGCCGGCGGAGGTGTGATGTCCTTCGGGATCGGCCAGGAATGTGCGGCGGCGGCGCAGGTGTCCTCTCCTCGTCCCCTGACGGCGGCGCGGAGGCCGGGCGCTTGATCTCCTCTTCGATCCTTCTGGCGCTCACCCTGGGCGGCGAGGCCCTCGCCCAGCCGGTGCTCTGCCACTCCGACACCTTGACCGCGCCCACCTTCACCCCGGGCGCCTTCGGGGTGCTCGTCTTGGGCGTGCGCGCCCCGGCCCCCGGCGAAGGGGGCGAGGCCGAGCCCCTCTCCGAGCGTCTTCAGGCCCGCCTCGCCGCTGAAGTGCGCGGCCCGTACGGCCAGAAGGCGAACTTAAAGGAGGACGGCTTCTCCTTCGCCCAGGTGGACTGCGCCGTAGACACCCCGGCCCAGGCCTGGGCGGCGGCGCGGGCCTGGGGCGCGGAGATCGTGATCTTCCCCGGCGCGGGCGGCCTGGTGCATCTGGCGCATGTCGGCCGCAACGCCCCCAGCGCCAGCATCGACCGCGAGATGCCCCTGTTCTGGCGCCAGCGCGCGCCGGACACCTGGACGGTGAGCCTGTTTGACGAGGAGCGCGTGGAGGCCGTGCCCATGGTGGTCATCGGCATGCACCTCCTGGAGACCCTGCGCCTCGGCGACGCCGAGGGCTATCTGGAGGAGGCCTACGATCTGCTCTTGGAGGCCCAGCCCAGCTCCGCGGCGCTCTCATTGGCGACCTTGGCCCGGGCCCAGGCCCACGCGAACATGAGCGAGGCCGCGCGGCTCTCGGTGCAAGACGCGATCTCCGCCTGCGGGGTGGACGACCGCTGCCTGGGCGCGATGTACGAGGAGCGCGCGTACATCGCCTGGGCCACCCGGGAGCTGCCGCTCTCCGCGGCCACCTTAGAGCGCGCGAGCCTCAAGGCTGAAGCCGCCAACGACAAGAGCACCTTGGCCCGGCTGCAGTACGCCATGGGCCGGGTGCGCGAGGCCCAAGGCCAGCGCGCCGGGGCCTTGGAGTCTCTGCGCGGCGCTGAAGACGCCTTCAAGCAGAACGGCGACGCCCGCGCCGAGCTGTGGTGCGCCTTGGGTCGGGTGCAGCTCCGCGTCTTGGAGGGCTACGCTGAAGAGGTGCGCGCCGAGCTTCAGACCTTGCCCGGCCGCTTCGACATGGCGGGGGAGCCCGACGGCCAGATCGCCGCCTTGGACCTGCTCGGCACCGCGCTCAGCGCCCTCGGAGAGCCCGCCTTGGCCTTGGCCGCCCACGACGAGGCCCTAACGCTGGCCCAGGCCCGAGGCGATGAGTCGGCCCAGGCCATGGCCACGAGCTTAGGCGCCACGGCGCTCGCTGAGCTGGGCCAGCTCCCCGAGGCGATCAAACGCCTGGAGCGCGCCCTGTTCTTGTACGAGGTGAGCCGCGACCCCCGCACCGTCGGCCCCACCCAGGCCGAGATCGGGCGGCTCTACCAGCGCAGCGGCGACGAGCGCCGGGCCCAGAGCGCCTGGGAGCGCAGCGCCGAGCTGTGCCGCCAGTCCAACCTGCACCGCTGCGAGGTGCAGAGCTTGGCGTCGTTGTCGATCTCCTACCTCAACACCGGCGAGCGCGCCTTGGCCATGGAGCGCCTGGACAAGGCCATTCAGCGGGTTCAAGACGTCGGCGACACCCGCTGGGAGGCCGAGCTGCGCCTGCAGGTGGCCCGGGCGAGCGAGCTCAGCGGCGACAAACGTACGGCCTTAGAGCAGAACCTCCTGGCCTTAGAGCTCGCCCAGAAGACCGGCGACCGCATCCTGCAGGCCGAGCTCACCGACCGCGTCGCCACGGCGCACGCCGCCTTGGGCGAAGAGGACCGCGCCTTGGCCTTGTGGCGCGACGCCTTCCCGATGCTCTTGGCCGTCGATGAGCTGGGCCGGGCGGTGGAGCTGTGGTTCACCCTCGACGAGATCTACACCGACCGCGCCACCCCGGCCGAGGCCCTGCCGTTGGGCCTGAGCCTGTTGCCGCGCCTCGCTGAGGTGCCCGACGTCGCCCTGCGCCAGACCTTCCTCAAGCGCATCTTGGCCTTGGCCGAGGCCACCCCCGACAACGCCGCCGCCGTCGCCCAGATCCTCGCGGTCTACGCCCCCGAGCAGCACGCCCAGGGCGACACCCTGGGCGCCATCGTGGCGTGGCGCAGGTGCGCCGAGCTTCGCGCCGCCGCCGGAGACCGCGCGGGGGCCTTGGCGGCCTATGAGTCGGCGAACGCCCTCGCGAAGGGCGCGCACAAGGCCGAGGCGCCGAAGCTCAAGGCGAGCTTGGAGGCCACGGGGCTCACGGGGAAAGACGTAGACACGCTCAAGGCGAAGATGACGGGGCGGTGAGGGCGGCTGCGGGGCGCGGAGAGGGTGGGACCACGGGGTCTGAGGTGTCCGCAAGTCTGCGAGGGGCCGGGACCACGAGGTCCGAGGCGTCCCCAAGTCTGGGGAAGGTCGGGACCACGAGGTCCGCCAAGTCTGGGGCAGGTCGGGACCACGAGGTCCGAGGCGTCCCCAAGTCTGGGGAGGGTCGGGACCACGAGGTCCGAGGCGTCCGCAAGTCTGGGGAGGGTCGGGACCACGAGGTCCGAGGCGTCCGCGAATCTGGGCGAGCTCGGGACCACGATGTTCGCGGCCCCCGCCGTCTCGCGGCCCCTCAGACGTTCCGCAGCACCGCGTCCGCCCGCCCGGGCCAGAACATCGTCTCCGGCGCCAGATTCCCCGGCAGGACGAGCCCCGGCTCGCCCAGGCCCTCGGCGAGGTCGTTGTGTAAGGCCCGCAAGAAGGTCATCGCCGTGGGATCACGAAGGGCGGCGGGCCAGTTGAGCCTCCCCAGGCTCTCGGCGCCGTGTTTGGACTCGCGGTAGGTCGAGCACTTGTCCTCGGACCGGTTCTTGAGCAGCCAAGCCAGCGCGGCCTTGGGGTGCCGCTCCCGATGACCCTGCACACCGTTGAGCAACCACACGGGACGCGACTTTTTCGGCTGATCTTCGCAGCCTGGCTGCTCGCAGCAAGCGCAGTCGGCGCCATCATCGTTGAGGTAGGCCGGGTCGGTGAGGGTGACGTGCTCGGGGTTTGGGCCGAGGTGAGGCGGGCTCGGCAGGCGCGCGGCGGGCACCCCGGCGTGGGGGAGACCGTCCGGGTCGGCGAACAGCCAGGACTCGATCATCGGCGCCGCGAGATGAAACGACACCGTCTCACGGAGCCAGCGCGCGAGGCGGTTCGCCGCCACGCTACCGCGAGCGACCTCGCGGTCACGCACGAGCTGGGTGAAGGCGGCGCGCACCCGGTCCACCACCACGCCCGCCTGATCGAGGTTCGCCAGCTCCAGATCATCCAACAAGAGCACGAGGTCGGCGCCTTCATGCTGGTGATCGACGACCCGCTGGGCGAGCTTGATGAGCGGGTCCTCTGGCAAGAGCCGCGCGTCTGGGGACACCGCGCCCGAGGTGAAGGACGGGAAGGGCTCAGCGCGGCCATGGCGCCCGACCTGGTACACCTCACAGTCAAACTCATGGCCGGGAAAGCGCCGTTCCAGCGCCTTCTGCAGCCCCCCAAGTTCCAGCTCGCCGGTCACGAAGAGCGCGACCTTCATCGTCTGGTGCTCGCCAAGGCGGACTGGGGGGCGAAGCGCTCTCGCAGGTAACGCTCACCGATGTACGCGATGGGCAGCTCGTCCTCGTGCACGAGGTCCGCCAAGGCGACGGGCTGAGTGCGGCCGGGCTCGCCGAGCACAAACACGCGCTCCTCGTCGCCTCGGAACTCGTTAAGCACCTCGGGGGAGTGGGTGGTGAGCAGGATCGTGAGGCCCTTTCGTTCGGCCTCCTCCCGCATCGCCCCGAGGATCACGCGGATGGCGAAGGGGTGGAGCTGGTTCTCCATCTCATCAAACGCCAGGGTTGAGCCCTCCTTGGCACCCGTGACGGCGGTGAGCTGGAGAAGGGCGGTGAGCAGGCCATCTGCGAGCACGTCCGGCGGGAGCCCCTGCCCCGGCAGCGGGGCGTTGGGCCGGAACACCCGCACCCCCGGCGCGAACTCGATGGACTCAAGCTGCGTCGGGAAGGCGAGGCGGAGCTTCTCGATGACCCACCGGAGCTGACCACGGTAGGTTCGTGTGGCGTCCCAGGTGTCGAGGACCGTCCACAGATTGTCGCCAGTGTTGCTGAGGTAGGAGAAGCTGTCGCCGCGCTGCCAAGGCTGGCGGAGCCGGTGGAGGAGCCAGTCCTTGTAGATGCGTAGGCTCCGCAGCCAGCCCGCCATGGGCCTCAGCCACTCGGGCTCGTCCCGGTCCCACAGCACACGGGTGAGGCAGCGGCGCTCGTCGGGATCGATGGTGAAGGGCGCCCCGTCGATCTGCGCCTGCTGGCTGAGCAGGGGGGACCGGAGCACCAGCCGATCTTGGTGGTAGAGCTCCTCGCCGTAGAAGCCCTGGAGGCCATACTCGGCGGCGGGCAACATCAGCACCCAGCGCACCGCCCCGAGCGTGAGGTCAAGGACGACGGGGTCGTTGGCGGCGGCGCTCACTCGGCGGAGCTGGGCCGGTGAGACCAGACGCAGCGCCGTGTCCATGTCGCGGGTGAAGACCAAGCTGAGGAGCATCAGCGCGTTGAGGAGCGTCGTTTTCCCCGAGCCGTTCGGCCCCACCACCACACAGACCCCGTCTGGACTCCACTCCACCTTCTCTAAGGTGCGCAGATCCTCAATGCGTAAGGTCCAGGGGTCGGGGATCATCATCCGCTCCGGTGCAGGTCGTTGGCCTCATAACACGACCCACCTCGCCGCCTACTTCCCCCCACCCGGCGCGGGCGGCGCCACGAACGCCACGACGTACGAGGCCGCCGCCGCGCTGCCTTCGCTGGGCGCGGGGAAACGTGCGCCTTGCACCGACTCCAAGGCGCAGGTCGCCAGGCGTGTGTCGCCCTTGTAGCCATGGGCGATGCTCGCCCGGGACAGGCCGCCGTCGCTGCCGATGACCAGCTTCAGGGTCAGCTCAGCGCCGGGCACGGCGTCGGCGGGCAAGGTGGCGATGAGCGACTCGTAGCAGGCCTCCGCGAGCACGAGGTGGTCGTCGAGGGTGTTGTTCAGGGCGCTCACGGCGATGTCGCCGACGAGGAGCGGGTCGCCCAGGCGCACCACCCGGGGGCCGACGATGTCCGCGGGCAGGCTCGCCGGGCGCCAGGCGATGCCCCCTTTGGGCTCAAGGCTGCGGGCCTCGTCCAGGGCCCGGGAGATCTGGAGCGCGGCGACGCTCACCACAAACGCCACGACGAGGAGCACGGCGCGCAGGCGGCTGGGGGCCTTCACCTCGGCCTGGCTGCGCATGGCGGCGGTGAGGCGGCCGTCGGTTTGTGGCGGCGGCGGCGGCGGCGCGGCGGGGGCGGCGGCGCGGGGGGCCGGGCGAGGGGGATCCGTAGACCGGCGGGTGTCGGCGGTGGCCTTCGCGGCGCGCTCGCGCTCGACGGACGCCGAGGCCTCGTCGTACAGCGCCGAGAGCGTGCGGCCCATCTTGTCGTCTTGGCTGTCGTCAAAGGAGACGACCTGCAGGTTGCCCGGCAGCTTGGGCTCGGGCTTCTCCGAGCCCACCAACATAAAGCCGTGGACGTGGCCGTTGTGGGTGATCACCACGGCGCCTGAAGCGCCCTTCCGCAGGGCCCGCCGAACGTGGCGGATGAACTCCGGGCCCTCCCACTCGCCGATGTGGCGCCACTCCGGTGAGGTCGTGAGCGCAGCCAGCTTGGCCTCGGGCAACAGCGCGAGCTGATCGGGGAAGTCCTTCTCCAGCCGGTTCGCGCACTGGATGAGCAGGTCTATCGTCGCCATCCCTGGCTCCTTGGGGCTCTCCAAGCCCTTGATGATTCTACAGGAAAGCGACAGGTTCGGATCTTTAGGAGATCAAGGGCCCCCGTCGGATTGCCCTTGACCGGGGCTTGTGCGATACTGTCCCCTCCGCCCAGACCGCCCAGGAAGCGCCCCAGAGCTTAGATGAGCGACGCCCCCGAACCGAGCGATCCCCAAGCCGCGCCCCTGGCCCGGCTCGTGCTTTGGGCGCGTCGTTTCGCCGCTTTAGACGTCGGCGCCGAGGACACGCTCTCCGCCGCCACCGACTTTGACGCCTGGGAGCAGCGCTTCATGGCGCAGCGGCTCCGGCCTCTGCTCCTCTTGGGTTTTTTGGGGATCGTGAGCTTCGCCATCGGCGACGTGCTGTTCTACAGCGATCAGCTCGCCCACCTGTTCAGCATCCGCGCCGTCTGGCTCGGCGCCTTGACGCTCCTGGCCTTGGCCTACGCCTCAAGCCTGGGCCGCGCCCGGCCTGAGCTGTTCGTCGCGGGCTTCTTGTTGGTGATGGGCGGCGGCGACACCCACCTCACCATCGCGCTCGGCGGCTTTGAGAGCGACTACTACGCGGGCATCAACCTCATCTTTATCGGCACGGCGGTGCTCGTCCCCGTGCGCTGGCGCCTGCATGTGCTCGCCCAGACGGCGGTGGTCGCCTACTACTACATCTCCCACATCGCCGCCGGGACAGGCAAACTCTTCACCGTGGCCGCGGGGGAGAACCTCTTCTTCTTCTTCTGGACCTGCCTGCTCCTCGACATCTCCGTGGCGCTCTACAGCCGCCTGCAGCGCGCGGAGTACAACACCCGCATTCGGCTGCAGGGGGCGCTGCAGGTCTCCGAGCGCTCGCGCCTGCGCAACGAGTTCTACGCGAACATGAACCACGAGCTGCGCACGCCGCTCACGCTCATCTTGGGCGGGTTCCGCACCTTGCAGCGCGCGAACGACGAGGCCACCCGCAAGACGGTGGTGCAGGCGGGCTTACGCAACGCGGCGCGGCTGTTGTGGCTCATCAACTCCATGCTCGACATCGCCCGCATCGAGAGCGGCCGGGCCGAGCTTCAACGCCGGGTGACCGACCTCTCCGCCCTGGTGAAGAGCGTCGCCGTAGGGTTTGAGTCCAGCGCCGACCGCCGCCGCATCTCTCTGGGCGGCGTCGAGGCCGCGGTGTTGGCCGAGGTCGACCCAACCCGCCTGCGCTCGGTGCTGTACAACCTGCTCTCAAACGCCTTCAAGTACAGCGACCCCACGGGCGAGATCGCCGTGAGCCTACGCGCTGAGGGCGACGCCGTGGTGCTCGCCGTCTCCGACTCCGGCCAAGGCATCAACCCCGAGCAGCTCGGCGAGCTGTTCAAGCGGTTTCAGCGCGGCGACGCGGTCTCGGCCTGGGAGGACGGCTCGGGCATCGGCCTCGCCTTGGTCAAAGAGATCATCGACGCCCACAAAGGCCGGGTGACCGTGGAGTCGAGCCCCGGGCGCGGCGCGACCTTCACCGTGCGCCTGCCCCAAGGGGACGTGAGCGGCGGCGCCGTGGCCCCCCCAGAGGAGGGCGGCTTTGACCCGGCGGCGTGGCTGGTGAGCGGCGGCGTCGTCGTCGGCGGAAGTGACCCCGGCCAAGAGACCCGGGCCCGCCCGGCGGCGGCGGACGCGGCGATGGTGCTCGTGGTCGAAGACAACCAAGACCTGCGCGAGTACCTCGTGCGGCTGTTGAGCCGCGATTACCACGTCGTCGCCGTGCCCACGGCGGAGCTCGCCTTGCAGCGGGCCCAAGAGCTGCAGCCCGACGTGGTGCTCTCCGACATGATGTTGCCCGGCCAGACCGGCGCCGAGCTGCTCGCCGCGCTGCGCGCCGACCCCGAGCGCCGCGATCTCCCGGTGATGTTCCTCACCGCGCTCACCGCCGCCGACGCCCGGGTGCAAGCCCTGCAAGGCGGCGCCGATGATTACCTCACCAAGCCGTTTATTGAGGATGAGCTGCTGGCGCGGCTGCGAAACCTCGTGCGCGCGAGGCGCCAGCAGCGCGACGCCGCGGCGATGAACCAGCAGCTCCACGCCACCTTGGAGCGCCAGCTCTCGATGTTGGTGCGCGCGGGCCAGCTCCGCGACGTCTTCCCCGGCCTTCAAGGCGGCGCCGCCGACGCCCCCGCCCCCAGCCGCCGCCGGGTGACCTTGCTGATGATCGAGCTCACCGGCGCCGTCGCGCTCTCCGAGCGCCTCGACCCGGTCGCCCTGCGGGCGCGCCTCGACGAGGCCCTGCGGGAGGCCAGCGCGGCGGTGATCGCCTGGCGCGGCGCCGTCGTCTTCGCCGCCGGGGATGGCCTCTGGGCGAGCTTTGAGGAGTCCGCTGAAGAGCCCGCCCACGCCGCCGCCCAGCGCGCCGCCTCCGCCGCCTTGGAGCTTCGTGACCGCCTGGCGTCCCTGGAGTCCGCCTCCACCCGCCGCGGCGGTGAGCTCCTGTGGGGCCTTCGCGGCGCGCTGCACACCGGGCCGTGCATCTTCGGGGAGTGGGGCGCCGAGCTGGCCCGCGCCACGGCGCCGGTCGGCGTGAACGTGCAGCTCTGCCGCGCGCTCCTCGCCGCCGCCGAGCCCGGCGAGCTCCTGTGCAGCAAGGTCACCTGGACGCTCTTGGAGTCTTCGGTGCCGGGGCGCTCCGTCGGCGCCCGGGCCACGGCGGGCGGCCGGTCGGTAGAGGTCTTCCGCCTCACGAGCAAAGCCAAAGAAGAACCACAGGCCGCGGGGCAAGGACTGGATCCCAGCGGCGGCGCCTCCGACCCGGAAGGAGCGCGCTAAGGCGCCGCGCGTGGCCCAAGAGGTCGGTCACGCGAGGGTGTGTGGAGAAGGAATGTCCCGGTCCAACGCGCTCCTCTTGGCGTCCAGAACGCTCGTGGACCTCCTGTGCCGCCGCGCGGAGTCCCCAGGCCGGGGCGTGGCGATCTTCTCGCCCAGCGGGGAGCGCCACGAGGAGACGCTCTCCATCACGGCGCTGGAGGGCCGCGCCCGGGCCATCGGCGCCGCGCTGCAAGACCGCCGCCTGCAGGGCCGCGCCGTGCTCATGCTCTACCCCTCAGGCCTGGACTACCTCGCGGGCTTCTTCGGCGCGCTCTTCGCCGGGGTGGTCGCCGTGCCCGCGTACCCGCCCGAGCCCACGCGCCTGCACCGCACGCTGCCCAGGCTCCAGGCCATCGCCAAAGACGCCGGGGTGAGCGCGGTGGTGTGTACGGCGGCGGTGGCCGAGGCCGCCCGGGGCTTCTTGCACCTCGCGCCTGAGCTCGCGGCCTTGGAGTGGATCACCACCGACACCGTGCCCGACGCCGAGGCGCTCTCCTGGCGGGCCCCGGCGCTCACCGGGCAGAGCGTGGCGTATCTGCAGTACACCTCGGGCTCGACCGCCTCACCCAAAGGGGTGGTGATCCGCCACGAGAACCTGCTCTACACCCTCGCCGACATCGACGCCGCCTTGGTCCACGACTCGGACAGCGTCATGGTGAGCTGGCTGCCGGTCTATCACGACATGGGGCTGATCTACGGCCTGCTCCAGCCCATCGCCCAGGGCTTCAAGGGCGTGTTGACCCCGCCCGAGGCCTTCCTGCAGCGGCCCCTGCGCTGGCTGGAGCTGATCACCCGGCACCGCGGCACCCACAACGCCGCGCCGAACTTCGCCTTTGACCTCTGCGCCCAGCGCGCCACCCCTGAAGCTCTGGCCACCTTGGACCTCTCGTCGTGGCGGGGCGCGGTCATCGCCGCCGAGCCCGTGCGCCCGAGCACGATGGGCCGCTTCGCCAAGGCCTTCGCCCCGGCGGGCTTTCGCCTAGAGACCTTCTGCCCGGCCTTCGGCCTCGCCGAGGCCACGCTCAAGGTCACGATTCAGCCCGTGGGGGAGCTGCCCGAGTCGTTGACCGTAGACGCCGTGGCGCTGGAGCGCGGCGAGGTGGTGACGGTTGGGGCGGATCACCCCGACGCCCGCGTCCTCTCAGGCAGCGGCCGCTTGGCCCTGAGCACCCGGGCCTTGATCACCGATCCCGAGACGGGCCTCCTCTGCCCGCCGGATCGGGTGGGGGAGATCCGCGTCATGGGGCCCTGCGTGGCCTCGGGCTACTGGCGCCGGGAGGCCGAGAGCGCGGTGACCTTCGGCGACACCCCGCCGGGCGAGGCCGCGCCGTGGTTACGCACCGGAGATCTGGGCTTTCTGCGGGATGGCCAGCTCTACGTCGTGGGCCGCTTGAAGGACATGATCATCGTCCGCGGCCAGAACCGTTACCCCCAAGACATCGAGTGGACGACGCAGGACACCCACCGCGCCGTGCGGCCGGGCTGCGTGGCGGCGTTCGCCGTGGAGGAGGGCGACGAGGAGCGCCTGATCGTCGTCGCCGAGGTGGACGAGCGGCGGCTGAACGACGGGGAGACCCTGGCGGCCTTGGGCGCGGCGATCCGGGAGCGGGTCACCGACACCCACGGCCTGGCCGTCTCGGGCCTCGCCTTGTTGGCCCCCCAGGCCTTGCCCAAGACGTCGAGCGGCAAGGTGCAGCGCCACGCGGCGCGGGAGGCCTGGCGCGCGGGCGGCGTCAAGGCCCTGCACCTCTGGCGCGCGCCCCAGGTGAGCGCCGCCCCCGGCGCGGCCCAGGCCACGATGAGCGCCGCGGCCCTGGAGCTGTGGTTACGCGCCCGGCTCTCCCCCGGCGCCCCCGAGGCCCTCGACCTAGACGCCCCGTTCACCAGCTTGGGGCTAGACTCCGTCGCCAGCGTGAGCCTCTCTGAAGAGCTCGCCCGGCTCTTGGGCCGCGCCCTGCCGCCGAGCCTCTTGTGGCAGCACCCCAGCGCGCGGCGGCTCCTGGTGTACCTCATGGGCAGCGCGCCCGGCGTGGCCCCGGCCCGCCCCGCGGCCCCCGCCGCCCGAGAGCCCATCGCCGTCATCGGCATGGCGAACCGTTTCCCCGGCGCCGAGAGCCCCGAGGCCCTGCGCGCCTTGCTCTACGAGGGCCGCGACGCCGTGGGTGTGGTGCCCCCCGGCCGCTGGGACGGCGCCCCCGGCGCGGAGCTCGCCCCCAGAGCGGGCGGCTTCTTGAGCCAGGTCGAGGGCTTTGACGCCCGCTTCTTCGGCGTCGCCCCCCGCGAGGCCCTGGCGATGGACCCTCAGCAGCGCCTGTTGTTGGAGGTGAGCTGGGAGGCCTTGGAGCGCGCCGGGGTGCCTACGGCGGCCTTGGCTGGGCGCGCCGTGGGCGTCTACGTCGGCATCAGCGGCAGCGACTGGGAGACGCGGCACCTGCGCTCCGGTCAGCCCGCGCGGCTCGATCCTTGGTCGGCCACGGGCAGCGCGCTCTCGTCCGCCGCCGGTCGTCTGGCCTACACCTTGGACCTGCGCGGCCCGGCCATGGCCATCGACACGGCCTGCTCGTCGTCTTTGGTGGCGATTCACCTCGCCTGCCGGGCGATTCACAACGGCGAGTGTGAGCTGGCCTTGGCCGGCGGCGTGAACCTCATGCTCAGCCCCGAGCTGAGCCTGTGCTTCTCCCGAATGGGCGCGCTCTCGCCCACGGGCCGCTGCCGGGCCTTTGATGAGGGCGCCGATGGGTATGTGCGCGGCGAAGGCGTGGGGGTGGTGGTGCTCAAGCCGCTCTCCGCCGCCCGGCGTGACGGCGACCGCGTGCTCGGGCTGATCCTGGGCAGCGCCGTGAACCAAGACGGGCGCAGCCACGGCTTCACCGCGCCCAACGGCGAGGCCCAAGAGGCGGTGATCCGCGCCGCGCTCAACGACGCCGGGGTGTCTCCGGCGGAGGTCTTGGCGGTGGAGGCCCACGGCACGGGCACGCCCTTGGGCGACCCCATCGAGGTCGAGGCCCTGGCGGCGGTGCTGGGCAAGGGCCGCGCGGCGCCGTTGCGCCTGGGCTCGGTGAAGGCGTTTGTGGGGCACTTAGAGGCCGCCGCCGGGGTCGCCGGGCTGATCAAGGCGCTCATCACCCTGAATGAGCCGACGTTGCCGCCGCAGCTCCACCTCAGCACCCCCAGCCACCGCATTCCTTGGGCCACCTTAGGCGTCGAGGCCCGCGCCGAGTCGAGCGTCTGGCCCGAGGGCCGCCGGGTGATGGGCGTGAGCGGATTTGGCATCACCGGCACCAACGCCCACCTCATCCTCGCCGCCGCGCCGCCCAACGGGGCAGGGCCAGACGGGGCAGGGGAGCCGCGCCCGGCGCCGCCGCCCTATGTGTGGCCGCTCTCCGCCGCGTCCTCGGAGTCGCTGCGCGCCTTGGCCCGACGCTCCTTGGACACCCTGCACGCCGCCGCCGCCGAAGAGGTGCCCGATCTCTGCGCCACCGCCGCCCTGCGCCGCTCCCCCCAGCGCTGGCGCCGCGCCGTCGTCGGCCAAGACGCCGCGGGCCTCGCCGCCGAGCTTGAGGCGCTGGCCGCAGGCGCCCTCGCCGAACAAGACGCCCGCCGGTCTCCCGGGCGCCTCACCTTCGTGTACGGCGGCCAAGGCGCCCAACGACCGGGCATGGCCTTGGCCTTGGCGCGGGCCCTGCCGGTGTTCAACGACGCGCTGGAGCGGGTCGCCGCGGCGCTGCGGGCCGAGGGCGGCGGGCCGTCGCTCCTCGATGAGCTGGCCTTAGGCCCCGCGCCAGCGCGCCTCGCCGACCCCCGCTTCGCCCAGGCCGCGACCTTCGCCCTGCAGGTCGCCCTCACCGAGACCTTGAGCGCCTGGGGCCTCCGCCCGGCCTTGGTCTTGGGCCACAGCGTCGGCGAGCTCGCGGCGGCGTGGGCGGCGGGGGCGCTCACCCTCGCCGAGTGCGCCCAGGTGCTCCACGCCCGGGGCGAGGCCCTGGCGAAGGGGGTCGGCGCGGGGGATCTCGCCCTGCTTCGTGCCCCAGCGCCCCTGGCCCGACGCCTGCTCGCAGCCTTGGGAGACGCCGTGGCCGTCGCCGCCAGCCAGTCCCCAGAGGAGCTGCTCATCGCCGGGGCCCCCGACGCCTTGGCCCAGCTCGCCGCCGCCGCCGCCGCCCAGGGGGCCTCGGCGCGGGTGTTGGGCTTCGGGGTGCCCTTTCACAGCCCCGCCCTGCAGGCCGAGGCCGCCGCGATGATCCCCGCGCTGGCGGGCCTTCGTCCCCAGGCCACCGCCGTGCCGATGATCTCCACCCTCACCGGCCTGCCCGTAGACGGCGTGTCCCTCGACGGCGGATGGTGGGCGCGGCAGCTCTGGCGCCCGGTGCGCTTCAGAGAGGCCGTCGCCGCCGCCGGGGCGGGCTGCTTCGTGGAGCTCGGCCCCCGCTCTACCCTTCGTCGGGCGATTCAAGAGAGCTTGGGCGACGCCGCCGAGCGCTCGATCACCCTGAGCGCGATTCAGCGCGGCCAAGACGAGCCGACGGAGCTTCTGCGCGCCGCCGCCGCGCTGTGGGATCACGGCGTCTTGCCCTCGTGGGCGCCGGTCGTGGCCCCGCCGCGGGCCCTGGCGGACCTGCCGACGACGGTGTGGGAGCGCCAGCCGTTCTGGATTGAGCCCACCCGCGGCGCCGCCGGGCCTGCGGCGCCGAGCGTCACCCACCAAGGCACGCGCCTTCTGGGCCCCGGCAAACGGGTGGCCGTCGACCCCAGCCTGCGCCTGTGGGATCTCAGCGTCGCCCCAGGCTCGGCCTCTTGGTACGCCAACGCCGAGCAAGGCGGCGCCCTCCGCCTGCCCGCGTGGTGGTGTGTGGAGCTGGTGCGCGCTGGGGCGGCGGAGCTTCTTGGCGGCCCGCCGCGCCTGGAGTCCGTCCGCCTTCAGCCGCTCTACGCCCTGCACAACGAGAGCGGCGCCCAGCTTCAGCTCGCCGCGCGGCCTCGGGCTGAAGGGGGCTTCACCCTGCACCTCGCCGCCCGGGCCGCTGAAGGTGACGCCCCCTGGACCTTGTTGGCCGAGGGCGTCGCCCAGGCCGACCACGAGGCCGCCCCGCCGCCGATGGACCTCGCCCCCCTGCGCGCCCGGGCCGCGCACCCCCTCGCCGCCGCGTCGTTCTACCGCGCCCTGGCCGGTCGGGGCGTCGCCGTGAACGCCTCGGCGCGCTGCGTCTCCCGGGTGTGGCGCGGCGAGCGCCTCGCCTTGGCCACCTTTGAGCCTCGGGGCGACGTCGAGACCGCCTGCGCCCTGCACCCCGCCGCCGCTGAAGCCGGGCTCTCGCTGCTGCACCTGCTCTTTGAGCGCGCCTGGCCCCAAGCCGCGCTGTCGTTGGCCGCCGCGGGCGCCGTGCGGGTGATCCTGCCCGATGTCTGCCCGGCCTCCGTCGTGGCCACCTTAGGCGAAGGGGGGGACGAGGCCACGGTCACCTGGCTCACGGAGTCGGGGCAGGTCGTCGCCGTCGTCGAGGGCGCCCGGGCCCGGGCCTCTCAGTCCGCGGCCCAGGCCGTGCCCGTGGAGGTCGCCGCCCCCCGCTGGATGCCCCTGAGCCTGCCGCCGGGCCGCCCGGGCCTGTGGGTGCTCGTGGGCCGCGACGCCGCGCCCTTGGCCGAGGCGCTTCGGGCCCTGGGCGACGCCGTGGAGGTGGTGTCTGAGGTCGCCGGGCTGGCCGAGGCCCTCGCCCGGGCGCCTCGCCCCAAGGCCTTTGTCTGCCTCTCCCGCCCCGGCGTGCCCTTGGAGGAGGCCCCCGAGGCGCTGTGGGCCCCGGCCTTGGATCTGGCCCGGGCGAGCCTCGCCCGCCCCAACCCGCCGCGGCTGGTCGTGATCACCCGCGGCGCCACCGCCCGCCCCGGCGCCGCCCCCGACCCCGCCCAGGCCGCGATCTGGGGCCTGATGAAGGCCCTGCGCGCCGAGGCCCCGGCCCTGCGCGCCGCGCTGATCGACGCGCCCACGGTGAGCCCGCCGTGGTCCCTCATCGCCCGCGCCGCCCGGGCCGAGCAGCCCGAGCACGAGCTGAGCGTCGATGACGACGGCGCCCGGGCCAACCGTTACGTCGGCGTCGGCACCCCCCAGGCGCAGACGAGCGCGCTTGGCGGTCGTTGGCTGCTGTGGGGTGCGCTGACCGGCCCCCTCGCCGGTCTGGCCCGGGCCCTGGCCGCCTGCGCCCCCGACGCGCTGCTGCTCGCCCCGCCCGTGGGCGACCCCCCCGCGGGCCTTCTGGAGGACCTCCGCGCCGCGGGCGCCCCGGTGCAGTCCCTAAGCGGCCTCGCCGTGAAGGCCACCCTAGACGACGCCGCCCGCCTCGCGGGCTTGATCGTGAGCCCCTGCGCCCGCCGCGCCGTGGAGGCCCTGTCCTTGGACGGCGCCGCGCTGCGGGCCGAGCTGCTGCCTACGCTTGTTGAGCTTCGCCGCCTCACCGAGCGGGTGGAGCCCTTCCGCCTGCTCATCGTCGGCCCCGGCGAGGCCCTCCGTGGCCTGACCGGCGGGGCCATCTCCGCCGCCGTGGAGCAGGCCGCCGAGGCGCTGATCATCACCCGCCGCGCCGCCGGTCGCCCCGGCGCCACGCTCCTCTGCGCCTTGCCCGCCCTTCAAGCCGAGCACGAGGCCAGCCTCGGCGCCGCGCTCACCGCGGGCACCCCGGCCTCCCTCTGGCTCCCCGAGCGCCTGCGCGCCTCGTTCTCCCGCCAAGCGCTCTCATTGCCCGCCCTGCACGAGCTCGCCCGCGAACAAGAGCGCGCCCTGGGCGAGCGCACCCTGACCGCCTTGACCAAGCTCCTGAGCGGCTTCCGCCGGGTGAACGACAGCGACCAGCCCCCCGACCTGCCGCTCTCCGCGGGCGGCCTGGACTCCATGGCCGCCGTGGAGTTTCTGCGGGAGGTCGAGGCCCGCTTCACCGTGACCTTCTCCTTGAGCCGCCTCGACTTCGGCCAGGTCACCCTGCGCGGCCTCGTCGCCGAGGTGCTCCAGGCGCGCCTTGACGCCCCGTCGCCCGACGAGCCCACCCGCGAGCTCCTGGCCCCGCCGCCCCAGCCCACGGCGCGCCCCCCCGAGTCCCGCCCGAGCCCCTGGGCCTTCGTGCCCGGCGCCCGTCTGGTGCTGAGCCGCGTCGATGGCCTGCCGTTGGAGCTCTACGTCGCTGGCGAGGGCCCGCCCCTGGTGCTGCTGCCGCCGATCTGGTCCACGGCGCCCATCTGGCGGGCCCAGATCGAGCGCCTCTCGGCCCACCACGCCGTCATCGTGCCGCATTACCCCGGCTATGGCCGCAGCGCCTTCGACCCCTCCGTGGCCACCCCCGAGCGTGTCGCCGAGCGCCTCATCCGCGCCCTAGACGACCTCGGCCACGGCGGCGCCTTCGCCGTGATCGGCTGGTCCTTGGGCGGCATGGTGGCCCAGCGCCTCGCCGCCCGGCACCCCGAGCGCGTTCGTGCCCTGGTCCTGGTGAACACGACGGCCCGCCTGGACGAAGACGACAGCGCCACCCGCGGCGTCGAGCTGCTCAGCGGCCTCGTCGCCGACTTCGAGCGAGGCCTCTTGCCCTTCGGCCCCGCCACCCAGCGCGCCATGCGGGCCCAGCTTGAGCAAGGCGGCCAGGCCGGCCCCTCCAGCCTCCTGATGCACTACGCCTCGGAGACCCTCCGCTTTGACGCCCGCGCCGAGCTCGGCCTCATCCGCGCGCCCACCCTCATCATCCAGGGCGCCAAAGACAGCCTCACCCCCCCTTCCTTGGGCCGCCTGCTCTACGAGCGTATCCCCGGCGCCCGCTACGTCGAGCTGCGCGAAGGCGGCCACTACGTGCCGCTGCAGCACCCCGAGCGGTTTAACCAGCTCGTCGAGGAGCACCTGCGTGTGCTGGCGCCGAGCGCGGAGCGGGCGGTGAGCGGGGGTAGGCGCACGTCCGCCTCGCCCACAACCCTCTGCGCCCCCGCGTCCTCCGCCTGCGCCATTCTTCGCCGTCCCTCTTGACCTCGATCGTCGCGCCAGCCATGCTCATGCGTCACTGGACTTCACAACCATCGTGGGCTCACCCTGTCCATCCTCGGCCCAGGCATCATCTTGTTCTCGACCCTCGCTGCCATCTTTTTGGCCGGGGTCACCCACGCCCACAACACACGACTCTCCTTGGGGTCGGCCATCAAGACCGTGGCCAGCGCCGCCCCCGAGACCTCTCCCCCGCTTGGCCTGTTCGAGTGAGCGTGCCCCCGTGCTAACCCGCCTCGATCTCACCAACTTCACCGTCTTCGAGCGCGCGAGCTTCCGCTTCGGTGAGCGGATCAACGTCCTCCACGGGGTCAACGGATCTGGAAAGACGCACATCTTGAAGCTCACATACCTTCTCCAGCGGTCGCTGGCGACGAAGCCAGCGCCCGCTGGCGACGCCCCGCCGTCGAGGTCTTGGCTGCAGCGCGCCCTCGCCGAGGAGCTGGTCGAGGTCTTCCGTCCCGACGCCCTCGGCCGGCTCGCCACCCGCACCCAAGGCAACGCCGTCTGTGTCGTGTCGGCCCAGCTCCAGAACGAGGCGCAACCCGTCACCTTCTCGTTCAGCACACGGAGCCGCAGCGAGGTGGCGGTGGAGGTCGCGCCCAGCGTTTGGCTCGACCGCCCACCGATCTACTTTCCCACACGCGAGGCGCTCTCGATTTATCCAGGCTTCGTCTCGTTGTATGACCTTCGCGCGCTGGAGTTTGACCGCACCTGGCGTGACATCTGTGTGTTGCTCGGCGCTCCTCTGCATCGCGGCGTGCGCCCGGCGCCGGTCCGCGCGCTGCTAGAGCCCCTTGAGCGAGTGTTTGGCGGTGACATCGTCCTCGACAGCTCCGGCCGCTTCTATGTGAAGGACGAGCGCGGCAAGATCGAGATGCACTTGGTGGCGGAGGGGCTGCGGAAGCTGGCGATGGTGGCGCGTTTGATCGCGACGGGTGCGCTTGTCGGGCGGGGTTGCCTCCTCTGGGATGAGCCTGAGGCGAACCTCAACCCGGTCCTGATCAAGACGGTGGCGCAGGTGCTGTTCGCGCTCGCCGCCCAAGGCGTGCAGATCTTCGTCGCCACGCACAGTCTGTTCTTGATGCGGGAGCTGAGCCTTCTGCAGCAGGCCGAGTCCGCCTCGCCGAAGAGCGTTCGATACTTCGGCCTCCATCGTGATGGTGAGCGGGTGGCGGTGACCCAAGGCGACGCGCTGACACAGTCAGGCGGGATCGCGGCGCTTGACGAAGATGTTCAGCAGGCCGAGCGTGTGTTGGATCAGGCCATGGGGGTGCTGCCATGACCGAACTCACCGTCGAGCGTGTCGTGCTCACCTTCGAACCCTCCGTCGATCCTCTCCAGTACGAGTCTGGGGGGGCTTGCATCGCGGGTTGGCCGAGCGGCTCGAAGGTGGTGGACGTGGTCGCCAACGAGGCGCCGCCGCCGCCCCAGGTGACCTGGCTTATCGAGGTGAAAGACTTCCGCGTCATCACGAACCCGCCCCGCTCGACAAACCTCGGCGGTTTGGCCGCGACGGTCGAACAGAAGGTGCGACAGACCTTGGCGGCCTTGCCTGTGGTCGTGGCGGACTCGCCAGACCCGGCGCATCGGGACCACGCCGCCAGAGCGTCCGCTGCGGCGCGGCGTCGTGTCGTCCTGCACCTGGAGCCCCACCCAACCAACGGCGCCCACGCCGCGTTGTTCGGGGTTGGCTACGCGGCGAACGTGCTGCTCCAGCTTCGCGCGCTGATCTCCGACATCGACCCCAACCCGCTCGTCCTGAGCATCGCTCGCACGCCGAGCGCCAAGGTCCCTTGGACGGCCGCTTAGCGGAGTCCCCCGAAGATCGGCGTAGTAAACCGAGGCGCTCAGCAGACAAAACAGGAGCTCCATGACCCCTCAAGCCATCTACGACGCGCTCGTGGCGCAGCTCAACGACGATCCGAAGGCCACCAGCTATTGGGATGACACCGCCGCGACGGACTGGGACGCCCAGAGTTGGACAGGGGTGATGACGGCGGCGCTTGTGGTCGCGGTAGGGCGAGCGACGGCGGGCGATCCAAATTTCATCTGCGCGGCGCGGAACCACCCGGATCGTTATGGCCGCAGCGAGTACCTCACCATCGACGTCATGGGCCTCGTGGACGACTGGTCTCGGCCACGCGTCGCCATTGAGCATGAGAACGCCCCGGGCGCCCCTAAGCTGCGCTACTGCCTATGGAAGCTCCTCATCATTGGCGCTCCGACGAGCGTTCTGGTCTGCTACATCGACTCGAGGGGTACTTTCAGCCGTTTCAAGTCCCTCGAGGAGCTAAAGGTCGAGCTCAAGGAGGTTCTGGACGCCCACCCCGGCCGCTCGGCTCACCTCATCGTCGGGGACTGGAATGCCACGGCGGCGAAGGGCTGGGGGCAGGTGTTCACGTTGCACCCGCTCTGATGTGCCGTGAGCCCGCCTCGGTCGCGGCCATCCTTCGGTGTTCGTTTAGCCGCGCAAGAGCGCCACACGGGGGCCGGAGGGGGTCTTTGTCTCGGTGAGGGTGGCGCGGGTCTCTAGCTCGGGGGCGTGCGCGACTCGGCGGGCAGCATGTAGTGCAGCGTGGGGTTGCAGGGGCCAGCGGTGTTGAACGAGCGAGGCATGACGCGGAGCTTAACCTGTGGGGAGCGGGCTCGGTCGGCTGGCGAGGCGTCACTGTCAGCCCGCGCTCCGCTCAAAAAACAACCCGCCCGCCGGGGGCACCGACGGGCGGGCGCTCATCGCTCAACCACCGACACGCCTCACTCCGGCGGCGGCCTCAGCGCGGCTGGGCTTGGGGGCGAGGCAGGTGGGGCCGCCGCGTCTTGAGCCGACGGCGGCGGCGAGGTGGCGCTGCCCCTCGCCCACCCTCACCCCCCCCGAGCACCTCACCCACGAGGCGCAGCAGCTCCGCGTTCTGGAACGGCTTACGCAAGAAGTGCGCGTCGGGGGGCAGGCGGCGGGCTTGCACCAGCTCTGACCAGGCGTAGCCCGACATCGTGATCGCCTTCAGGGCGGGGTTCTGGGCGGTGGCCGTGCGCACCAGCTCGACGCCGTTCACGCCGGGCATGACCACGTCGGTGATGAGCAGGTGGAACGGGCGCTCGGCGAGGAGCGTGAGGGCCTGGGCGCTGTCTTGGGCGCGGTAGACGTCGTACCCGGCCAAGGAGAGCACGTCGCCCACCAGCTCGCGCAGGTCGTCGTTGTCCTCGACGATGAGCAGGCGGGCCGAGCCCGGCGGGGTGGGCGCTAGCTCAACGCTGGCCTCGGGGACGCGGGGGGCGGCGTCGCTCACGGGGATGAGCAGCTCAAACATCGTGCCCCGGCCCAGGGCGGTCTCCACACGAACCGCGCCGCCGTGGGCGGTGAGGATGCCGTAGGTGGAGGCGAGGCCCAGGCCCGTGCCTTTGCCGACGGGTTTGGTGGTGAAGAAGGGGTCGAAGATGTGCTCACGGATCTCCTCTGACATGCCCGGGCCGTTATCCCGCACGGTCAAGGAGACGAACAGTCCCGGCTCGACACGAACCGCGGCGGCCTCGACGGGGGGCAAGGCGCGGTCGGTGGTGGCGATCTCCAGGCGGCCCCCGGCGGGCATGGCGTCTAAGGCGTTCACCACCAGGTTCATCAGGGCTTGTTCAAGCTGGGAGGGGTCGGCGAAGATGGGGCGCGTGGCGCCCAGGGAGAGCTCCACGGCGATGTCGGCGGGGATGGCGCCGCGCAGCAGCGCGAGGCGGTCCTCGATGAGCTGGTTGACGTCCAGCGGCTCACGCTGGGTGACCTGACGGCGGCCAAAGGCGAGGAGCTGGGCGACGAGGTGGGCGCTGCGCTCCATGGCCGAGCGCATGCGGGTGAGCTGGCGCAGGGCGGTGGGGCGGTCGGTGACCTGCCGGGCCACAAGCTCCAGCCCCGCGAGCACCACGGCGATGAGGTTGTTGAAGTCATGGGCCAGGCCGCCGGCCATCACGCCCAGAGACTCCAGGCGCTGCGCTTGTTGTAGCTGCGCGTCGCGGCGGCGGGCGGACTCTTCAGCCTCTTTGATCGCCGTGAGATCCCGCGCCATGTTGAACGAGCGCATCGGCCTGCGCATCTCGATGTAGCCCATCCAGGCGACCAACACCTCGCGGCCATCCTTTCGCCGGAGCTTACACACCACGTCACGATACCGGGGGTTGCCGCCTTGAATCTGCGCGCCGACCTCCGCCGCCATCGCGCGCTGGTCCTCGGGGTTTGAGAGCAGCTCCGAGAACCGTTGGCCCCGCAGCTCCTCGTCGGTGTAGCCCGTCAAACGACAGAACGCGCTGTTCCAGGCGAGCAGATCCGTCTGTTCGTTGGACATGAGCATCGGCACGTCGAGCTGAGAGAAGAACAGATCCCGCACATCTTCAGCGATGTGACGCTCGGTGATGTCGGTGATCAGGCCGTCGATGTAGACCACGCCGTCGTCGGGGTCTTGGGTGAGCGTGTAATGTTCCAGCACCCAGGTGAGACGGCCTGTGGCGGTGGGGGAGAGGCGGTACTCCAAGGTGGACTGTCCGCCGATGGTGAGGTTGTGTCGGGCCTCACGCACACGTCTGTGGTCCTCGGGGGCCACCAGCTCACGCAGGGGCGCGCCGATGAGGCTGGCCGCGGGCACACCCAAGAGCGCGCGGGTGCCTTCAGTGATCAGCACGATGGGGCAGTCACCCTCGAGGCGGGCGCGGTAGGCGATGCCGGGGAGGTTTCGCAGGACCGTGTTGAGCTGGCGGCGCTGGACCTTGGCGTCTTGGTTCTGGCGCAGGCGGTCCAGCGCCCGGGCGAACTTCTCGGCGACACGCATGATCAGGTGCTGGGTCAGCTCGTGCCGGGTCTCCCAGCCCGCCGGGGTCCAGCCCAGGCACAAGGTGCCCAGCAGCTCTTCCCTGGCGTAGAGCCCAGCGCTCGCCATGCCATAGCCCGCGAGCTCCTCTAAGCCTGGCGGTGTGGGCTCGCCCGGCGCGCAGTAATAATACAGTCTCCCGGCGCGACGTGGCGCAGCTCGACGGGCGCGGCCCGGGAGGTCGCGGTCTGAGGGCGTGTCTGTGTGAGATCTTCCCAGCGGAGGCGCTCCACGAGGCGCTCCCCGGCGTGCTGGTGGTCCATCACCCGGCAGATGAAGGCCCCAGACCGACGCCCCAGGCCCTCCAGACCGTGCATCAGCGTCGCGGGCAGGCCGTCATCGGAGCAGCGCATCAGCCGGGCGGCGAGGTCGGTCAAGAAGGCCTCGGCGTCGAGGTGGGCCTCTAACCTTCGCGCGGCGCTCAGCTCGGCGACGGAGCCCACGACGATCTCGACGTCGTCGATGTGAACCAGACGGGCGGCGGAGCGGAGGTCTACCGGGCGGGCCCTTGGGGTCGATCACCCGAAAGTCCCGGCTGTTGTGGCCAATCGTGCGGAGCTCGGCCATGGTGTTCGCCAGTGGGCCTCGCTGAGCTCGGGGTTGGCGTCCCAGATCTTCTGCCCCGAGTGGTCCACACGTCTGTCGCCGCCGAGGGTCTTCGCCGCCTCGTTCAGCAAGATCAAGCGCCCGTCCGCGCTCGCCGCCCACAGCGCCGTGTCGCTCTCTTCGATGAGCTGCCGGGCCAAGGCGAGATCGTGGGTGCTGTCCCGGGCCTCGGTGACGTCGACGTCGACACAGAGCAGGCGCGGGGATTGGCCTTGGGGGTCGGTGAGCGCCCGGCCCCGGAGCAGGCGCCAGCGGTAGCCCTCGCCGCGGCTAGACGTGGCGCGCACGCTGAGGTCAAAGTCCCGGGGGTTCGTCCAGGCCGCCGTGAGCACGGCGTGGGCGCGGGGGGCGTCGTCGGGGTGCAGCAAGGCGCAGACCGCGTCGATCACCTGGGGCAGCGAGGAGGCGGGCACGACCACGGCCCAGCGCCCGACGGCGGTGATGGACCGTCCGGGGATGACCTCAATCATCGTGAAGTCCCCGACCATCTCCTTGATCATGTCTCGTAAGGCGTCGGTGTCGAGGGCCTGGGGCGTGAGGTTCGGCTCCGTGGGCGACGGGGCGAGCAGGTTTTGGGGGCTGAGGCGCTCCATGAACGCCAAGGCGCCACCGCTGGGCAGCGGCTCAACGATGAAACGGAGGGGCGGCGCCACCACGCGGCTCTTGGGGGCGCCCAAGCTGAGCACCCGGCGCAACGCCCCGTCGAGATCGGCCCGATCCGCAGGCGACAACGACAGAAGGGCGCGCTGAAGCTCCTCCGAGGTGACCAAGGCCTCGCCGTCGGGGCCCAACAACAGCCAGGGCGCCGCGGGACGCGCGGCGAGCAGGCCGAGGGCCTCTGCGGTGAGCGTGGGGTTCAGCGGGGTCACGCCAGCTCCGGGCAGAGGTTCAAGGGGAACGGGGGCGGGATCGCAAGAGGATACGCCCCAAACCCGTCACTCTGAAGCGATCCGGGCCCCTGGGCCCTCCCACGGGCGCCTCAACCCAAGGCGGCTGACACCATCGTGAGCAGCTCTTCGTTGCGGTAGGGTTTTCGTAAAAACGGCGCGTCTCGGGACAGGCGCCGGGTGCGCACCAGCTCATCCCAGGCGTAGCCCGAGACAAACAGCACCGGCAGCCCCGGCCACAGCGCGACGGCGATCTCCGCCAGCTCTACGCCGCTGCGACCGGGCATGATCACGTCGGTGATGAGCAGATCGAAGCGGCGGCGGGGCAGGACGTGCATCGCCTCCTCAGCGTCTTGGGCGGCGGTGACGTTGTAGCCGTGCAGGCTGAGGATCATCACGCCGAGCTCCCGCAGATCCGGGTTGTCCTCGACCAACAACAACGAGGCCTCGGCGTGGGCGCGGGCGGGGGCCGGGGTGGGCTCGATGGGGGCGAGGGCGTCTTGTTGGTCTTGAGGGGTCGTGGGGAGCAGCACCTCAAAGCTCGCGCCGTGGCCGGGGGACGACTGCAAACGGATGGTGCCGCCGTGGGCGGTGACGATGCCGTAGCACGAGCTGAGCCCCAGGCCCGTGCCCGCGCCGGGGGCCTTCGTGGTGAAGAAGGGGTCGAAGATCCGATCGCGGGTGAGCTCGTCGATGCCGACGCCGGTGTCGGCCACGGTGAGCGCGACGTAGAGCCCGGGGGTGAGCCCGGCGGGGCTGTTGGCCGCCACGGGGAGCTCGTGGGTGCGCACGGTGAGCACGCCGCCATTCGGCATGGCGTCGATGGCGTTCACCGCGAGGTTCATCAGCACCTGCTCAAGCTGGCTCACGTCGGCGAGCACCGGGGTCGTGGCGTGAAGCTCCAAGACCAGCTCGATGTTGGGGCGCAGCAGCGTGCGCAGCAGCGCGCAGCACTCGGCGACGTGGTGGTTGAGGTCGATGGGGCGGCGGTGAGAGACCTGGCGGCGGCCAAAGGCGAGGAGCTGATCGACGAGCTGGGTGCCGCGCTCCAAGACTCCTTGCACACGCTGGAGGTTACGCAGGCGCTCAAGCTCGGGCAGGCCCGCGCGCTGGGCCAAGCCCAGGGCGCCGATGGCGACGCCCAAGAGGTTGTTGAAGTCGTGCGCCACGCCGCCGGCCATCCGGCCGAGGGCCTCTAAACGCTGGGCCTGCTGCAGGCGCTCGGCGTGCTGGCGGCGCTCGTCCTCCAAGGTGCGGCGCTCGGTGATGTCTCGGGCCACGGCGAACAGCAGGCGCTGCTCACGCCTCACCAAGAAGCCGCTCCACAGAAGCCAGCGCCACTCGCCGGACTTCGTGACGAAGCGGGCCTCTAAGCCATGGGCGCGGCCCGACTCGCGGAGCTGGCGCAAGGCGGCTTCACGAAGGGGGAGCAGGTCATCGGGGTGGCAGAACGCCTCGAAGGGCTGGCCCACCATGTCGCTGGCGGAGTAGCCAAAGTCACGCTCCCAGGCGGCGTTCCAGCGCAGCACCTGCTCGGAGTCATCGAGGATCACCATCGGGTCGGGGGCGGAGTTGAAGAAGATGTCGCGCTCGTGCTCGATGGCCTTTTGTTCGCTGGCGTCGAGCAGGATGCCGTCGACGTGGCTGGGCTCGTCGGCGGCGTTCCGCTGGATGACGCCGAAGTCGTTCACCCAGCGGTAGCGGCCGTCGGGCTGGACCACACGGTAGGTGTGGTTGCAGCGCCGACGGAGCAGGGCGGCCTGCTGGGCCTCGTTGAGCACACGCGGGGCGTCTTCAGGGTGAATGAGCGGGGTGAGGGAGACGCCGAGCATGGCCTCACGGTCGGCGCCGAACACGAGCGCGGCGTTCTCGGAGATGGCGTCGATGCGGAAGTCTGAGGACCAGCGGCAGCGGTAGGCCACGCCGGGAAGGTTCGTGAGCAGCGCCCGGCGCTCAGCCTCTTGGGTGAGCAGCGCCGCGCGGAGCTGGCGGCGGGAGAGGGCCTGGGCGAGCAGGTCGCCGATGTCTTGGGCCACGCCGCGGACGCTGTGGAGCTGGCGCCAGAAGGCGTCTTCGTCGGTCCAATACAGGCCCATGTAGCCCAGGATCTGGGCCTGATCGACGAGCACGACGACGAGCACGCCAAGCTCTGGCGGCGTGAACATGGCGTGGGGGTCGGCGCTGTTGGGGCGGACGATGATCACGCGCTCGTCGGGAAACCCGACGGGCAAGGCCAGCTTGTCTTTGGCGATGGAGGGCGGCAGGGGGATGTAGCGCTCGGGGGGGTTGGCCCAGGCCGCGATCTCCTCCACCCAGCCGTCTGGCTCATGGCGTTGCATGATCCCGGCGTGGCAGGCGCCGATGAGGGGGCCCAGCTCGCTGATGATCTGCCGGATGACGTCGATGAGGGCGTCATCGGCGCAGCGCAGCAGGCGGTTGGCGACGTCGCGGGCGAAGCGGTGAAGGTTCGTCTGGGTGGAGAGCTGCGCGCCGAGCTGGCTCATCTCGGTCACGTCGACGCAGGCGCCGTGAATCAGCGCCTCGCCGTCGACCACCACCAACCTCACGCGGATCACCAAATCGACCATTTTCCCCGATGGAAGGCGCATCGCCGCGGGGCGAGAGAGATCGTGCGCGGCGCGCAGCGTGTCAAGAAAACGCTCCCAAGGGAGCCCGTTGGCGCAGAGTCCCAAGGTGACGACGTTCTGCCCGCGCAGGGCCTCGGGCGTCGCCTCCAAGAAGCGGGCCGCGGAGGTGTTGACGTAGAGCAGATCCCCACGAAGATCGCAGACCCACAGCGCCTCGGACGCCAAGTCAAGCAGACCCATGAGGCCCAAGAGCTGCGGCGAGACATCGGGATCGGCAGGACGCATCAAGACCTCGAAACGGCGAAGGAGCGAGCCATCATAGTGACCTTGACATGGGGGGCTGCTGCGTGTGTCAGCGGGGCGTAAGAGCGGCTCGGCGCGAGGGCCAAAGACGGGATATGCCGGGCAGACATGGCGCTCCTCATCACAAACATCCCTTGGCCCCTGGATGGCTCCGAGCCGCGAGAGGCCCTGGCGTCGCGGCTGCAGCTCCCCGCCGCCACGATCCTTGAGGTGGAGCTGCTCAAACGCTCCGTCGATGGCCGTCGCCGCCCGCCGGTCTGGTTGGCGAACTACCGCGTCACGCTCAGCGTCGAGGAGGCCGCGGTGCTCGCCCGAGGCGCCCACGGCGTGCGGGCGTTCAACGAGCGTGACCGCGCCCGCTACTCCGAGGTGGACGTGCCCGCCCCGGCCCGGCGCACCTGGCCTTCAACGGTGCGGCCCATCGTCATCGGCATGGGCCCGGCGGGGCTGTTCGCGGCCTTACGCCTCGCTGAAGCCGGGGCCCCGGTGATCTTGCTGGAGCGCGGCGGCGACGTGCGGGAGCGCCACTTCGCCGTGCGGCGGTTCTGGCGGCATGGTGAGCTCGACCCCGACACCAACGTCGTCTTCGGCGAAGGCGGCGCGGGGGCGTTCTCCGACGGCAAGATCTACACCCGCCGCCGCGACGGTGAGCTGGGCTGGATCTTCCGCCGCTTGGTGGACTTCGGCGCCGATCCCGAGATCTTGGAGGAGGGCTGGGCACATCTGGGCACCGACCGCATCCGGGAGATCCTCCCCAAGATGCGCGCCCGGCTCGTCGAGCTGGGCGTCGAGGTGCGCTTTCACGCCGAGGTCACGGCCTTTGAGGTCGAGGGCGGGGCCTGTGTGGGCGTGCGCCTCGCGGGCGGCGAGCTGCTCAGAGGCGCCCCGGTGATCGTGGCCACGGGGCACAGCGCGCGGTCCATCTGGCAGGCCATGCTCGACGCGGGCGCGGCGGCCGAACAGCGCCCGATCCACATCGGCGCCCGCATCGAGCACCCCCAGCGGCTCATCGATCTCGCGCGGTACGGCGAGGCGCGGGGAGACCTGCCCCCGGCGAGCTACCGGCTCACCTCATCGCCCCCGGCGCGGCCCGGTCGTGTGGCCCCCCGCAGCGCCCACACCTTCTGTATGTGCCCCGGCGGCACGGTGGTGGCCGCGAGCAACCACCCCGAGCGGGTGGTGGTCAACGGCATGAGCTACTCCAACCGCCGGGCGTACTGGGCGAACAGCGCGGTGATCGTCGAGGTCCGGCCTGAGGACTACGACGGCCCCGATCCCCTCGCGGGCATGCGGTTTCAGGATCAGATCGAGGCCCGGGCGTGGAAGCTCGGCGGCGGCGGGTTCAAGGCCCCGGCCCAGCGGGTGGAAGATCTCCTCGCCGGGCGCGGCTCCACGGAGCTGCCGCGCACCTCCTACACCTTAGGCGTCACCCCCAGCGACCTCCGCGAGGCCCTGCCCGCGCCGCTGGTGGAGGGCCTTCTGGCCGCGGTGCGCCACTTTGATCGGCAGATCCCCGGCTTCGCGGGGCATGACGGCGTGCTCATCGCCCCCGAGACCCGCACCACCGCCCCGATCCGCTTCTTGCGTGGGGACGACCTCTGCTCCACCACGGTGAGGGACCTGCTGCCTGTGGGCGAAGGCGCGGGCTACGCCGGGGGCATCGTCAGCGCCGCCTTAGACGGCCGCAACGCCGCAGAGGCCCTGGTCGAGCGGTTCTGCCCGCGCAACACCGCGGAATAAGGAGGCCGGATGCGCCCTGCGCCGCTTGTGCTCTCGGTGAGTGACCTCTTGCCCGCCGAGCGTGGCCCGCGCTTAGACGAGGCCCTCGCCCGGTTCACGATCACGCCGATCTTGGCCCCGGGCCCCGAGTTTGAGGAGGTCTACGCCTTCTTAGACGCCGAGTTTGGCCCCAAGAACGAGCTTGAGGCCAAGGCCACCTTGTCCGGTTGGCTGGGGCGCCACGGCGCCGTAGACGGGCTCTTCGTGGCCTACCACCTGCTCGCCTGCCGCGACGCCGACGGGGCCCTGGCCGGGGCCCGGGACTGCTTCGTCATCCGCCGCGGGGACGGCCCGTGGGTGGTGCTGCTCTCCCATGTGCTCATCGGCCCGGCCTGGCGGCGCTCGGGCTTGGGGGCGCTCTTACGCGCCGCGCCCGTGGCGCTCCTGCGCGCGGCGGGGGCGCAAGACGACGAGGAGCGGGTGCTCGCGGCGGAGCAAGAGCTCATCGACCCCGCCGACGAGGCCTCCATCGTGCGCCAGCTCGCCTATGGTCGCGCGGGCTTCTCGGCGCTGAACCCGCAAGTCTTCCCCTACGCCCAGCCCGACTTTCGGCCCCACGACGTCGCCGCCGCCGACCCAAAGCCCGTGCCGATGATGTTGACCCTGCGGCGCCTGGGCTTGGAGTCCGCCACCGAGGCCCCGGCGGCCTTGGCCTGGGCGGTGCTCGACGCCTTCGACGTCATCCACGGCGAACATTGCCTGCCGGGAGACCTCGCCGCGCGCCGGGCCTTGGCCGAGGTCTGGTGCCGAGATCCCGTGCCGATGATGCGGTTTGACCCAAGCCAGCCCGAGGCCGCGGCGCCGCTTCTGCGGGCGGCCACCTTGCCGCTTCTGCCTCGGCGGCTTGGCGGCACTGAAGGAGCGCCTGTGGGAACGATTGACGACGCCTGCGCCGCGCTGCGCGCCCGGTGGTCGGCATGAAGCTCAAGCCGGGGATGGTCGCCGTCGTCACCGGGGCCGCCAACGGCCTCGGCCTCGCCTTGGCCCATGAGCTCGCGGCCCACGGGCTCACCGTGGCGCTCGTCGATCGGGACGAGGCCGCGCTCAACGTGGCGGTGGCCGAGCTTCTGGCGCTGGGGCACGGCGCGCCCCACAGCGCCACGGTGGTGGATCTGGCCGACCGCGACGCCCTGCGCGCGCTGCCCGGCCGCCTGCTCGCCCAGCACGGGCAGATCGACCTCTTGGTGAACAACGCCGGGGTCTCCGTCGGCGGGGCCTTGGCGGAGCTTCAAGAGGACGACATCGACTGGATCCTCGACGTCAACCTACGCGCGGCGATGGTGCTCACCCAAGGGCTCTTGCCGCAGCTCCAGCGCCGGCCCGAGGCGGCCATCGTCAACCTCTCCAGCACCTTCGGGATGTTGGTGATGCCCACGAAGACCTTGTACTGCGCCACCAAGTTTGGCCTGCGGGGCTTCACCGCGGCGCTGCGGGCGGAGCTCTCCGGCGGCCCGGTGCAGGTGAGCTGCGCGTTGCCTGGCGCCGTGGCCACGGACATCGTGCGCCGCTCTCGGGTGGCCCGGCCCCAGGCGAAAGAGCTCGAGCACGCCTACCTTCAAGCCCAAGGCCAGGCCCCCGCCGCCGCCGCCGCGCGCATCGTCCTGGGGATTGAGCGAGGCGAGGGGGAGATCCTCGTCGGAGGGGACGCGCGGCTCGTGGACTGGCTCACGCGGCTCTTGCCCCGGGCCTTGCCGGGCCTGCTCGTGCGTCACCGGGCGCGCTTCCCGTTCTTAAACGTCTAAGCCCCCCGAATCTGGGCGAGGCTGGCGAGAGCGCCAACAAAGTTTGCCAAGCTCGCCCGGCCCAGCGGGCCGCCGCGCCAGACCGAGGGGCCTCTGGATCCGGGAGATCCTCGGGTGGATCGAGGCCGGATCCTCGCGAAGCCGCCTGAGAAGCGGGGTCCAGAGATTCCTGACGCGCGACCACTACATCTGGTGTTGACGGCCTGACTCGCACCACTATAGGTTGAGTTTCGGGTCGGGTTCCGGCCAAAGCTCTTGTCCCGTCAAGTGCTCCAGGCTCTCCCCCTCTGCGCCATTCTCTGCCCGCCCCGCTCCACACTCCTCGCCGACCTCACCGCGCTCCGCGGCCGCTCTCCGCCCCTCCTTACCGCCATTCTTCGGGTTGGAACTTCGCGCATCCGCCAACCAACCTCGCTCAAACTGACCGCTCAATCTGCCCGCCCAACCGACCGCCGTAGGGTCCCCGCCGCGACGCCCCCCGCTCGCGTCGGGCCGCTGTTGCCCTCGCCCCGCCCTCCTGCTGAGGCTCCGATGCTGCAATCGAACGAGAACCAGTCCGACGTCTCCCACGACCTGTCCTCGGGCCCCACGGTGCGGCTCAAGGCCCCCGACGGCACCCTGCGCCCCCTGAGCGTCGACAACCTGCACACGCTCCTGGCGCCCATGGGCGTCGGCATCGAGCAGCTCGACCTGCGGCGCTTCGCGGATCGGGTGTTCGCGGGGCTCTACGACGGCGTGAGCGAGGCCGAGCTTGACCGCGTGCTGGTGCAGGTCAGCTCAGGGCTCATCGCTGAAGAGCCCGACTGGGCCCAGCTCGCCGCCCGGCTGCTCAACCGGGTGCTCGTGAAGGAGGTCCGCGCCCAAGGCGTGCGCGCCTTCTCCGACTCCATCCGCCTGGGCCACCGCGAGGGCCTCATCTCCGACGTCACCGCGGCCTTCGTGAACGAGCACGCCGCGGTGCTCGACGCCGCCATCGACGACCGCCGCGCCGAGCTCTTCGTCTACTTCGGCCTGCGCACGGTGTACGACCGTTACCTCCTGCGCCACCCCATCACCCGCAAGGTCACCGAGACCTCGCAGATCTTCTTCATGCGTGTGGCCTGCGGCCTCTCCCGCACCCCTGAAGAGGCCATCGAGCTCTACCGCCTCATCTCGTCCTTGGAGTACCTGCCGTCCAGCCCCACGCTGTTCAACGCGGGCACCCGGCACAGCCAGATGTCGTCCTGTTACCTCTTGGAGTCCCCCACGGACGACTTAGAGGGCATCTACCAGCGCTACACCGACATCGCCAAGCTCTCGAAGTACGCCGGCGGCATCGGCGTGGCCTGGCACCGGGTGCGCGCCCGGGGCTCGCTCATCCGGGGCACCAACGGCCAGTCCAACGGCGTGGTCCCTTGGCTCAAGACCCTGGACGCCTCCGTGGCGGCGGTGAACCAGGGCGGTCGGCGCAAAGGCGCGTGCTGTGTGTACTTGGAGAGCTGGCACGCCGACATCGAGGAGTTCTTGGAGCTCCGCGACAACACCGGCGACGAGGCCCGCCGCACCCACAACCTGAACCTCGCCAACTGGGTGCCCGACCTGTTCATGAAGCGGGTTCAGGCCGACGAGGACTGGTCCTTGTTTGACCCCAAAGAGGTGCCCCACCTCGTCGATCTCTACGGCGACGCCTTCGAGCGGGCCTACGCCGAGGCCGAGCGCGCGGGCAAGGCCCAACGCTCGGTGAAGGCCCGGGATCTCTACGGCCGCATGATGCGGACCTTGGCCCAGACCGGCAACGGCTGGATGACCTTCAAGGACGCCTGCAACCGCAAGGCCAACCAGACGGCCCTGCCCGGCGCCGTGGTTCACTCCAGCAACCTCTGCACGGAGATCGTCGAGGTCACAAGCCAAGGTGAGACGGCGGTGTGTAACCTCGGCTCGATCAACCTCGCGCGGTTTGTGGTGGATGGCGCGTTTGACTTCGACAAGCTCTCGGCCTGCGCCCGGGTGGCCGTGCGGTTCTTGGACCGCGTCATCGACATCAACTATTACCCCACCCCCGAGGCCGCGGCGTCGAACCAGCGCTGGCGCCCCGTCGGTCTGGGCGTGATGGGCCTTCAAGACGTGCTGTTCCAGCTTCGTCTGCCCTTTGACAGCGACGACGCCCGGCACCTCTCCACCCACATCCAGGAGGAGATCTACTACGCGGCGCTCTCCGCCTCGGTGGATCTGGCCGAGGCCGAGGGCCCGCACCCCAGCTATGAGGAGACCCGCGCCGCCCGGGGCCAGCTCCAGTTTGACCTCTGGGGCGTAAAGCCCGGCGCCAACCGCCAAGGCCAGCTCGGCCTGTTCGGCGCCGATCCCGCCCGTCGTTGGGAGGCGCTCAAGGCCCGCATCGCCCAGCACGGCCTGCGCAACTCCTTGCTCATCGCCATCGCGCCCACGGCCACCATCGCGTCCATCGCCGGCTGTTACGAGTGTATCGAGCCCCAGGTCTCGAACCTCTTCAAGCGGGAGACGCTCTCCGGCGAGTTCCTGCAGGTCAACCGTTACCTCGTCGATGAGCTCAAACGTATCGGCATGTACACCGAGTCTGTGCGTGAGCAGATCAAGGCCGGAGAGGGCAGCGTTCAGCACATCGACGCCTTGCCCGCCGAGCTGCGCACCCTCTACCGCACGGCCTGGGAGCTGCCCCAGCGGGCGCTGATCGACCTCGCCGCCGACCGCTCACCCTACATCGATCAAGCACAGTCCTTAAACCTGTTCATGGCCGAGCCCACCATCGGCAAGCTCAGCTCGATGTACGCCTACGCCTGGAAACGTGGCCTGAAGACGACGTATTACCTGCGCTCTCGCCCGCGCACCTCCATCGCCAAGACGATGAGCGCCTCCTCCGCGCCCCAGGCGAGCGCCGCCGCGCCGGCCGCCACCGTCGAGGCCGCCATCGCCTGCTCCCTTGAGAACCCTGAGTCCTGTGAGGCTTGCCAGTGAACATCCCACACCGTGACGTGAACGCCGAGACGACGCCGATGATCCTAGACCCGGGCTTCAACCTCACCCTGCGCCCCATGCGGTACCCGGGCTTTTATGAGATGTACAAAGACGCCATCGCCAACACCTGGACGGTGGAGGAGGTCGAGTTCTCTCAAGACCTCACGGATCTCCGCGAGAAGCTGAGCCCGGCGGAACGTCACCTCATCAACCGCCTCGTGGCCTTCTTCGCCACCGGCGACAGCATCGTCTCCAACAACCTCGTGCTCAACCTCTACAAACACATCAACGCCCCCGAGGCGCGGATGTACCTGTCCCGGCAGCTCTACGAGGAGGCGCTGCACGTACAGTTCTACCTCACGCTGCTCGACACCTACATCCCCGATCTGCACGAGCGGGAGCAGGCCTTCGCCGCCGTCGAGAACATCCCCAGCATCCGCGCCAAGGCCGACTTCTGCTTCAAGTGGATGGACAGCGTCCACCACCTCGACCGCTTAGAGACGAAGGCCGACCGCCGCGCCTTCTTGATGAACCTCATCTGCTTCTCCTGCTGCATCGAGGGTCTGTTCTTCTTCGCGGCCTTCGCTTACGTCTACTTCTTGCGCTCCAAGGGCCTGCTCAACGGCCTGGCCTCGGGCACCAACTGGGTGTTCCGCGACGAGAGCGGCCACATGCG
>JADKFE010000044.1 GCA_016717595.1 Deltaproteobacteria bacterium
GCGGCGATTCCTGAACACAGCCTCCCCAAACCCTGACGCTACTCCGCCCGCGCCCCCCACCAAGCCTCCACCCGCCCGTTCGTGTTCTCCCGCAGGCTCATGAAGTACAGCTGCACCTCAAACGCGTGGTAGTTCTCGGGCCCCAGCACGCGGTCGAGGAGCCGGCTCATGCCGTCCCGCGGCACCTCGCCCAGCTCATCCACGACCAGCACCCCGTCGGCTCGGCACTGGGCGCTGGCCAGGCCGGGCAGGGGTCTGGGATCGGGGTGCTCCAGAAACACGGCGCCGGGGTTTAGCTCAGCGTCCGCGCGCTCCAGATCCGCACGCCAGGTGATCGGGTTCACGCACACGAGCGGCCGAGGGTCGAAGCGGTGCACCGAGAGGTCATTCTCCACAAACCCAGGGCCCCGGGTGTTCCAGGCGACGACGCAGCCGGTCTGGGTGGGCTCAGCGCACACCGGCACATCGGGCGCGGCCTCAGCGAGCCCGGCGACGGTCATCCGGCCACCGGGCAAGACCGCCACGACGAGCTGGCTCGCCAAGGGCCCTCCGCTGATCTCTTCGATCAACAGGCGCTCGGCCAGCATCGCCCCTTGGCTGTGACCGGCCAACACGAACGGGCGCCCCGGGCCCCGGCGTTGGTTGAACTCGGCGAAGGCCCGGCGCACGTCGTCATAGGCGAGGTTGATCGCCTGGTCACCGTCGGCGCTCGGCGCGTAGAAGCTCTGCCCGCTCGCCTGGCGGTAGCGTGGGGCGTACACCGCGCAGCAGCCGTTAAACGCCGTGGCCTGGATGTTCGTGGAGAGCCAGTCGGTGTCTTGGTTGAGCTTGGCGTCTGTGGTGGGTCCGTTCCAGCCCGAGCCCAGGTATGAGGTGGGGTGAACGTAGAACACGTCTACGGCGGCGGTCTGCTGGTTCACGCTGGGCACGCCGATGGGCGCGGCGTCCCCGGCGTCCTCACGCTCGGGCAGGGCGCTCCAGTGTTTGGGGTCGGCGTAGTCGGGCGGCTCTGGGGGTATCGCGCCGTCGAAGCTGCCCTCGGGGGCGGTGGTGCGGATGATCAGGCCGCGCAGGTTGAGGGCGGTGAGGGTCAAGAGCGTGGTGGCGGTGACGAGGCCGCCCAGCATGAGGCCCCTCACGCCCCCTCCCCAGGGAACGGCACCCGCTCTTGGTCGTCGCCGGGGATCGTCGGAAACCGTCGGTGAATCCAGTCGTCTTTGGCTTGCTCCAGGCGATCTTTGCGGCTGGAGACGAAGTTCCACAGCATGTACCGGGGGCCGTCGAGGGGCTCGCCGCCGAGCACCGCCACGCGGGCGCGGGTGATGGCGGTGAGCGCGCCCTCCTGATGGGGGGTGAGCACGGCCAGCTCGCCGCGGTGCAGGGTGCCGCCGTCGAGCTCCACGACCCCCTCGACGACGTACACCGCGCGCTCTTGGGCCTCGTTGTGGAGGGGCAGGCTGGCGTCGGGGCCAAGCTCGGCGACGGCGTAGAGGGTGGGGGAGGCCAGGCGGATCGGCGAGGCGGCGCCCTGCCAGGATCCCAGCACGACGCGCAGGCTGAGGCCCGCCTCGTCGAGCTGGGGCAGGCTGGCCTTGGGGGCGTGCTGGAAGGAGGGCTCGGACTCCTCGGCGGCTTGGGGCAGGCCCACCCACACCTGCAGGCCGTGGATCGTGTTCATCTGGCCGACGCGGTCCGCGGGGGTGCGCTCGCTGTGAACGATGCCGCGGCCGGCGGTCATCCAGTTCACGTCGCCGGGGGTGATGCGCTGGGCCGTGCCCAGGCTGTCGTGGTGCAGGATCTCGCCGTCAAAGAGGGTCGTCACCGTGGCCAGGCCGATGTGGGGGTGTGGGCCGACGCCGCCGCCCGCCACGCCGAGGCTCGTGTGGGGGCCCATGTGGTCCATGAAGCAGAAGGGGCCGACGAAGCGGCGCTCTCGCTGGGGGAGGGCCCGGCGCACCTCTAAGGTGCCGACGAGGGAGGCCTTGGCGCTGAGCTTCTGCTGTACGAGGGGCATCCGGGGCTCCGGGCGGGCAGGGGTCGGGATTGTAGTGCGCGTGAGAAGGCGCTGTCTACGGGATGAACCCCCCACGAATTGCCCCGCTCGGCGTTACCAGGGAGCCATCTCCTCAAAACCCAGGAATTGACGCCGATGAACGTGCTCGGACTCTCGGGCAGCCTACGCCAAGGCTCCTACAACACCCTCGCCTTACGCGCGGCCCAGAAGGTCGCCCCTGAAGGTGTCACCCTCCAGATCGCTGAGCTGGGCGACATCCCCATGTACAACGACGACCTCGCCAAGCTCGGCCTGCCCGCCGCCGTGGCCCGGCTCAAGGATCAGATCGCCGCCGCCGACGCCGTGCTCATCGCGACGCCGGAGTACAACTACTCCGTGCCGGGCATGCTCAAGAACGCCATCGACTGGGTCTCCCGCCCGCCCGAGCCGCCCCTAAACGGCAAAGCCGTGGCCATCTTGGGCGCCTCGCCGGGCATGTTGGGCACGGTGCGCGCGCAGTACCACCTGCGGCAGATCCTCGTGTTCCTGAACACCTTCACCCTGAACAAGCCCGAGGTGTTCATCGGCGCGGCGCACACCAAGTTCAACAGCGAGGGCGAGCTGACCGACGAGGTGACGAAGAAGATGCTCCACGACCAGCTCGTCGCCCTGCAGGCCTTGTGGAAGAAGGTGGGCTAGGCCGGCCTCTTCGGGGCCTTCTTGGCGGCCTTACGCGTCGCCAGGGCCAAGACGGCGGGGCGGCTGAGGTCGCGTAGGGTGTCTCGGCCGATCCACCGGGCCGGGGCGCTCGCCGAGGTCTGGAGCGTCTGGGCCAAGGCCAGGGCCTCGGCGTGAAGGCCGGGGCTGCGGTGGCCGACGCTGCGCAGCGCCCAGCTCACGCCCTTCTTCACGAGGTCGCGGGGGTCGTCCGCGGCGGCCTGGATCAGCGGGAAGGTGGCGACGAAGCGGGCGTCGGGGCTCGACTTGTCGTGCAGGGCCAAGGCGGCGAGCAGGGCGAAGGCGGCGCGGCGAACGAGCTCCTCGGGGCGGTGGGCCCAGGCGACGACGTGGTCCCAGGCCTCGGGCGCGCGGTCGAGGAGGTGAAAGCAGAGGGTGTCGCAGATCGCCCAGGAGTCGAGGTCGAGGAGCCAACGCTCCAGGGTGGCCGGGGGCAGGGCGCCGGGCTCGGCCACGAACGCGGCGAGCAGCCGGGCCTCGTAGATCTCGCTGTCCCACAGGGCTTCAGCGAGGGGCTGGTGACGGCCAAAGCTCTTGGCGAGGGCCTGAATGTCGGCCATTCGTACGCCGATCGCCCGGGCGTTGGGGATGCCGTAGCGGGGCAGGCCCGCGTGATGGGCGGGATCGGCCAGGGCGCGCAGGGCGGCCAAGGCGGCGTCGGGGGCAGGGGGTGTGGGCGGGGCTCGGCGCATTCCGCCGTTTAACCCAAGCGCAGCGACCCGACCTTGGCCCGGCAGGTCAGCGGGAGCGCAAGGAGTTGTTGCGGTTTTTGGGGGTCCGAGGTAGCCTCAAGGGGAGTCTCCCCCATGTCTTCCCCCCTGTCACCCCGCGCAAGAAGCAGCACCTCGGAGGTCAGGAATGAGCGGCCTGCGCCATGAGCCGGTCACCCCCACCGTCGCGCCGTCCGGCCCGACGACCTCCGCGCCGACGACGTCCCGTGACCAGCGCCAGGACTCCTTGGGCAACAACGAGGTGCAGCGCCAGGTGATGAGCGGCGGCCCCGGCGAGCCCGCCAGCGGTGACGCAGACCCGGTCAACCTCCCCGGCTCCGTCGCCGCCGACGGCGCCTTGTCGTATTACCGGCGCCGCCACGGCGACTTCTCCACCCGCTACACCGACGCTGGGCTCACGCCGCCGACGTATTACCTGGGCTATGGCGAGAAGTACGTCGGGCGCTTCACCAATGAGACGAACGACCGCCTCACCGACGAGGGCAAGGCGTGGCTGGTGCGGGCGCGGGTCAACCTGCAGACGGCCATCGAGGGCCGCCGCGACGCCGACCCCGCCGACTTCGACCGCTTGGAGAAGAACGACTCCGCGTTCACCTCGTTCGCGTATGGCACCCACGCGGACGCCTACTGGAACGCGGGCTTGGGCGATCTCAGCCCCTTCGACCTCGCGAACATCGGCCTCACCCCCGACGTGCGGGACCTGGTGGCCTTTGATGGGCTCACCCAGGTGGCCGACATCGGCTCGCGGCTGCTGGGCACCTGGGGCGAAGACGCCATCGACTACGTCGCCGGAGACGGCGCCACGGATGAGCTGGTCGATGTGGCGTACGAGGGCTTCGGGGTGGTCGGTGACGGCATCGACGAGGTGTTCGGCGAAGGCACGGCCCAGGCGCTCACCGACGGCGCCGATGAGCTGGGACAAGACGCCTTGGCCTTGGCTGAAGACGCCCACGGCGTCGCCTCGGAGGTGGTCGGCGAGGGCGTAGACGCCTTGGACTCCGTCATCGGTGAGGAGGGCGCCACTGAAGCCGCCATCGACTCCGCCCGGGAGACGGCCAGCGACCTCGCCGACGGCGCCGAGGCGGGCGTAGACTCCGCGTCGGCCTGGGCCGAGGAGGTCTGGGATGACATCTTCTGAGCCCGGCCGGCCCGAGCTAGGGCGGCCCGAGCGCGCGTGGCGTCTCGGCGCCCAGGCCCCGGCGGGTTTTGTGCCTGAGCGTATCGTGGCCCAGCCCGACGGCTCGGGGCTGATGTTCGGCTGGCGTGGCGGTCCTGGCCCCGTGGACCGCGTCGGCGTCATCCTGCGGGTGTACGCCGACGGCGGCCTGCGCACGGTCTGGGAGGGCCCGGGCTGGGTGCGCGCGGGAGACCTCCTCGACGGCGCGGGCTTCGCCGTGGTGGGGCACCCAGGCCCCCGGTTCACCTTGTTACGCGCCGTGTCTGTAGACGTCGGCGGCTGGGTAGAGCTCGGCGAGATCCCCGCCCAGAGCGTCACCTCCGCGCTCATCATGGGCCCCGATGAGGTCTGGCTCCTCGGCGCCGACACGCTCATTCGTTGGAAGGCCGGCGAGTTTGAGGCGAAGAGCGCCCCGGGCCGCCGCGACTCCACCCGGGACCGCCTGTTCCGTGTGGGGGACCAGCTCGTGTTGGGCACCCCCGAGGGCCTGTTCTTGTCCCGGGACGACGGCCAGCGCTGGGGCCACCGCAACGTCGACGGCGCCCACGTCCGCGCCTTGGCCTTCCCCTACCTCGCCGCCGTTCAAGACGGCCGCGTGCGTCTGGGGCGGCTGGAGGGCGCGTTCGTGGAGTGGCTCGGCGACGTCACCGACCCCGGCGACCCGCTCTCCATGGGCTGGACGGCCCGGCCCTTGGGCGCGGCGATGCAGCTCGCCCTGGTGCCTGATGACCCAGCGGCCCACCCCGGCCTGGCCATCGCCGCCTCTCACCCCGACGGCGGCTTCGTCACCAGCCTGCTCGCCTTGCCGCCCAACGAGGCCTGGCTCGGCGTGGCCGGAGACAAAGGCGCCCTCGCCCTCACCGAGACCCGGCGAATCCTTCAGGCGGGGCGAGCTTGAGCCTGCTGCTCACGCTGTGGGCCTGCCTCGGCGGCGCCCCCCGTGAGCCCACCACCTCCCTCGGCGCCTTGCCCCAAGACTTCACGCCCACCGTGGTGGATCCCGACGCCGGGGTGATCTTCGGCTTCGGCGGCGGCCCCTTCGTAGACGTGCCCGCCCGCACCCTGGCCGCGTGGCGCCTGGGCGCCAAGGCCAACGCCACGGGCCCCCAAGGCCCCGGCTGGTACGTCGCCGCCGACGGCTCCGCCTCCGAGCTCTGGGCGGTGATCGCCACGGCGAAGGCCGACAAGTCCGGCAGCGAGTACCGCCTCGTCGTCGAGCGCGCCGGGCGCTGGGAGGAGCGTGGGCCCATCCCCGCCACCAGCCTCACCGCCTTGGCCGTGGGCGAGCAGGGCGAAGGGTACGCCGTGGGGGTGGGCCAGCTCTGGCGCACGGCGGACGGCGGGCGGAGCTGGTCCCAGCTTCGGGGCGCCCCGGCCCCGGGTCAGGTCAGCGAGCAGCTCGGCCTCCTCGGCGAGCGCCTGATCGTGAGCGGCGCGCGGCTCATGCGCAGCGACGATCACGGCGTCACCTGGCGGGTGCAGCACGACGAGCCGGTGTTGGCCACAGACGGCGAGTGGGTGATCACCGGGCAGACCGGCGCCGCCCGGGTGGGCCAGCTCAGCGGAGACGCCGTCCTCTGGCGCGGATCTCTGCCCCAGGGCCATCGCCCCGCGGCCATCGCCGGGAGCCCCGAGGGCGTGCGGGTGTTGGCCAACAAAGAGGGCACGAGCCGCCTCGTCGTCTTCACCAGCCGCGACGGCGGCATGACCTTCACAGAGCGCCGCCTGAGCGGCGTGAGTGACCCGGCCTGGGTGGGCCTCGGCGACGCGCTGTGGTGGGTAGACGTTGAGCGTCGGGTTCAGGGCACCCAGACCCAGGAGCCCCCTCCATGAGCCTGTGGAGCGCCGAGCCGCGGCGAATCCCCGGCGGCGTGCAGCTTCATTGGCGCCGTGACGGCCAGGCCGCCACCTTGGCCGAGTGGGTCATCGCCCTGAGAGACGAGCCCCAGGCCCGGGCGGCGCTGAGCCAGACCTTGGCCCAGACGCCGTACAAGGCGTTCTTCTGGGAGAGCCTGCCCTTGGCCCGGGCGACGGCCCAGCGCCCCGCGCGGCAAGACGTGCTCGACGCGGAGCGGCTCGCGCTGGTCGGCCCCGACCTTCAGCCCTTCGCCGCCCAGCTCAAGGCCCAGCCCCGCGCCTCGGTGGTGCGGTTTGAGAACCTCAGCGGCGACGCGCTCTTGGTCGTGCCCGCGCCGCTCACCACCCACGACGCCTACCCCCACCTCGCCGCCTTCACCCGCCTCGCCCCCGCCGCACAACAAGACGTGTTGTGGGCCGAGGTGGGCCGCGCCGCCGCGCCGTTTCTGGCCCAAGAGGCGCCCCGCTGGCTGTCAACGGCGGGGTTGGGCGTGTCGTGGCTGCACGTTCGGCTGGACACGCGGCCGAAGTATTACCGGAGCCTTGAGCTTCGGCGGTGGCCGCAGAGCTAAGCGCGTTCGCCCCCGCCGCCGTATACTCCCCGGCCAAGCCTCGGGAGCCTTATGCGTCGTGTCGCCCTCGCCCTCGGTGTCCTCGTCCTCGCCCTCGTCGTCGCCCTGGGTGTGGGGGTGGCCACCACGCCGTCCCGGCAGCCCGTGGTGGCCGCGGCCACGGAGAACGTCGACGCCGAGGCCATGACCCGGCATCTCGCCGAGGCCATTCGTTTCCAGACCGTGAGCGCCGCCCGGGCTGAAGACCTCAACCACGAGGCGCTCAGCGGCCTCATCGCCTGGATGGAGGTGACCTACCCCCGCGCCCACAGCCAGCTCACCCGGGAGGTGGTCGCCGGGTACTCCTTGCTCTACACCTGGCCTGGGGCCGACCCGTCCTTGCCGCCGATTCTGCTGATGTCCCACATGGACGTCGTGCCCGTGGAGAACGAGGCCGAGTGGACGCACCCGCCCTTCGCGGGTGTGGTCGCCGACGGCGCGTTGTGGGGCCGGGGCGCCATGGACGACAAGAGCGGCGTGGTGGGCATCCTGGAGGCCGTCGAGGGCCTGCTCGCCGAGGGCTTTGTGCCCCAACGCACGGTGTACCTGAGCTTCGGCCACGACGAGGAGACCCTGGGCGAAGGCAGCCTCGCCGCCGCGGCCCTGCTTCGGGAGCGTGGGGTGCGCCTCTCATGGGTGCTGGACGAGGGCATGGTGATCACCGACGGCATCATCGCCGGGGTGAAGGCCCCGGCGGCGCTGATCGGCGTGGGGGAGCGCGGCTACCTCAGCGTGCGCATCGAGGCCGCCGACGAGGGCGGGCACTCGTCGATGCCGCCGCCGACGACGGCCGCCGGGCGTGTGGCCCGGGCCGTGGCGCGTTTAGAGGCCGATCCGTTCCCCGCGGGCCTCGACGGCCCGGCGTCTTCACTCTTCGCCTGGCTGGCCCCCGAGATGCGCCAGCCCCTACGCACGGTGTTCTCCAACCTCTGGCTGTTCCGCCCCGTCGTGATCTCCCAGATGACGAAGAAGCCGAGCACGAACGCCTTGGCCCGCACCACCCAGGCCGTGACGATGCTCTCCGGCAGCCTCCAAGACAACGTGCTGCCCCAGCGCGCCTGGGCGGTGGTGAACCTGCGCCTGCACCCCCGCGACACCCAGGCGAGCGCCTTGGCCCGGCTGGCCGAGGTCATCGACGACCCCACGATCACCCTGAGCCCGTACCCCAGCGGCCTCAACGGGGAGCCCAGCCCCATCTCCCGCGACGTCGGCGCGCCGGGCTTCGACACGATCACCGGGGCGATCCGCGCCTTACGCCCGGACGTGGTCGTGGCCCCGGGGCTCACCGTGGGGGCCACCGACGCCCGGCGGTTTGTGGACATCGCGGACGACGTCTACCGCTTCATGCCGTTGCAGCTCACCGAGCCCGAGCGCGCCGCGATTCATGGCACCGATGAGCGGGTCAAGCTCGACAACCTCGCCTTGTTCCCGGCGTTTTATCGCCAGGTGATCCGCCGCGGGGCTGGGTCTTAGCCCTCGTCGTCGGCGTCGTCCTCATCGCTCTCGATGGCGTGACCGCTGGCGGCCTCTTCTTTGAGGGCGTTCAGGCGATCCCGAGCGGCCTCGGCGCAGACGTTCTGGGGGAAGCCCCGGCTGGCCAGAAAGCGCGCCAGCTTGCCCCAGGCCTGGGGATCGTCGGGGCGCACCCGGCGGCGGGAGAGGAGCAGGTCGGCCCGGGCGCGCCAGTCGTGGCCTTGCTCGTCGAGGTTCGTGAGCGCGGCCTTGGCGTCAGAGGACGAGAGCTTTCGGCGCTCGACCAAGGTCTGCATCACCTTTCGTGGCCCGTAGCCCCGGCCTTTGGCCAAGGACTCGCTCATGTTCTGCGCGGTGCGGGCGTCGTTGAGCCAGCCGCGCTCGATCAGGGCGGCGATCGCCTCGTCGGTGTCGGCGACGCTGTGCCCCCGCTGGAGGAGCTTCTCACGCAGCTCTTTCTGCCCATGATCCCGCCGGGCGAGGTGGCCGAGGGCCTGATTCCAGGCGTTCATCTTCGGCGGCTTCTGGGGCGGGCGGAAAGACACGGCTAAAGCGGCGCTCCAAAACGACAAGAGGCGCGTCGGGGGGTGCCCAGACGCGCCTCATGTGCAACGGCGGAGGAGACTACTTGACCTCACGGTGCAGCGTGTGCTTCCGCTCAAAGCGGCAGTACTTGCTGAACTCGATGCGGCCCGGGGTCTTCTTCTTGTTCTTGGTGGTCGGGTAGCGGGAGACGCCAGGGACCTCAGACTCGCGGCAGGTGGTGCACTCGAGCTGAATCTTGACGCGACCCTTGGAAGACTTCTTCCCCATGGGGGCCTCCTCCTCGGAGTGATGAGCGGTGCTGATGACGGGGTGATCGGCGTCGCCGACCGGGAACACGAACCGTCCGCCTTTATTGATGAGCCGCGCCCGTGTCAACCCCCGGATCCTCTCCCGGGCGGTGATCTGCGCCGTTCGCGAGGCGAAGGCCCCGCGCGAGGCCACGCTTGGGTTAGTCTCTGATCTTGTGCTGAGCCAACTCTCCAACTCTCGCGCTGTCCTCTGGGTGCTTCTGGGCGTCCTCGCCTCGGGAGCCGGGGCCACCGCCGTCGCTGCAGAGGGCGACGACGACGCCGAAGGCGGAGGCCCTCTTCAGGAGCGCCGCGAGCGCCGTGAGGCCGCCGATCGCCAGCGCCGCGAGGACGATCGGTCCTTGGCGCCCCCTCCCGTCGTCTCCGATGTTCACTTTGAGATCGTGGATGACGGCCGATTTCCCGTCGTGCAGCGGATCAAGCGGGTGGCGAACGGGCGCGGCGACAACGCCGTGCGCACGGCGATGGCCCAAGAAGAGACGACCGGCTTCTCGTCGATGCCGTTTCTGCGGCTGTTCTCCGAACACCCCCCCTTAGACATCGAGCACCTCGACGAAGACGGCCTCGCCGTCGAGCTCTGGTACGCCCACAACGGCTACTTCGACGCCAAGGTGATGGGCTGGGAGGTGGAGACCCTCCGCGAGGCCCGCGCGTTGCCCTGGCTGCCGCACCACTGGACGGTGGACTGGCTGCGCCGCCCCGAGGCCGTGCGGCTCACGGGCTACATCGAGGAGGGCCCGGCGGTCACGCTGCGCGAGATCACGGTCACCGGCTTGGAGGAGCAGGGCCGCCCGCTGCAGATCAAGGTCGAGCGCTCGGTGGATGACCTCGTGGGCGACACCTTCACCCTGAGCGCGCCCTACGATCTCGCGGCGCTCATCGAGACCTTGCTGCAAGACCAGTCCTACGCCCGGGCCGAGGCCGAGGTGCAGGTGCAGGTCTACCCCGAGCTTGGGGTGGCCGACGTGAGCATCGTGGCCATCCCCGGCCCGTTCTGCCGCTTCGGGGAGGTCACGCTCACCGGCAACGTCGCCGTCGATCCCGCGCTCATCGAGGAGCACATCAAGGTCGAAGAGGGCAAGGCCTGGTCTCCCCAAGACCTCAAGGACACCCAGACCGCGCTGTTTAACCTGGGCACCTTCGCCGTCGTGCAGACCTTGCCCGACCTCTCCGTGCCGTCCAACACCATCCCCGTCGAGGTGCGGGTCACCGAGTCGCGCTTCCGCCGCGCCCGGTTCGGCGGCGGGTTCTCCTTTGAGAGCAACAGCGCCGAGCTGCGCGCCCGCTCTACCTTCTCGCATACAAACCTCGGCGGGCGCCTCATTCGTTTGGAGGCCGCGGCCGAGGGCGGCGTCAAGGGGTTCACCCAGAACGGCCAGGCGAGCGCGTTCACCTTGGTGAGCGCCACCCGGGGCATCTTTGAGGACCGCACCGAGGCCCTCGACTCGGTGACCGCGGCCACCAGCAGCCGCTTTGAGGGCGGCCCCGTGGCCTCGCTCTCGACGTCGTTGGTGGTGCCGTCGTTCTTGGGCCAGCCCGCGCTCACGCTGACGCCCAAGGCCTCCGTGGTGCTTGATCGTGACGTCGGCCAGGTCACCCGCAGCCTGCAGGTGGCCCCGGCGCTCACCTGGCGCGCCAACCGTTACCTCTCGTTCACGCCCAGCCTCAACGCCGAGCGCTGGAACACCGAGCTCGAGTTCATCGACGAGGACAACCCCCAGCTCAGCGAGAAGGATCGCGACTACACCCTCATTTATTGGCGTCTGCAGGCCACCCTCGATCACCGCGACCACCCGATCTACACCCGTCGCGGCTACTACGCCCAGTTTGGGGTGAGCGACGCCGGGCGCTCGGTGCTGCCGGGCCTCACGTTCACCAAGGCTGAGGTCGACCTGCGCGGCTACACCTCGGTGATGCGGCCTACCCGCGCCACCTTGGCCACCCGGGTCGCGGTGCGGGTGGCGATGCCCTGGGGAGACGACCCCGACCTCTCGTTTGTGCCCTACAACGAGCTTTATTTCATGGGCGGTCCCGACACCGTGCGCGGCTGGGCGGCGGACTACATGTCAAGCCGCGCCTGCTTCACCCGCAGCGGCGAAGACATCAACGGCGACGGCGTCGCAGACGGCCCCCTCGCCGACACCGACTGCTACACCGTGAGCCCCGACGAGCCGTCGTTGGAGGTCTACCCCCGAGGCAGCCAGGCGGTGATGTTCGGCACCGTGGAGTACCGCATCTCCGGGCCGTTCTCCATCGACTACGCCGCGTTCGTCGATGTGGGCAGCTTCATCCCCGACCTCAACGAGCCCGACCTCAACCCCCTCAAACACATCTACCCCTCCGTCGGCGTGGGGATGCGGTATCGCAGCCCCATCGGGCCCCTGCGCCTCGATGTGGGGTATCGCCTGGTGAAGCCCACGGGGCAGTTCGCCGCGGATCGCCGCTGGGCCATTCATCTGGCGTTTCAGGAGGCGTTCTGATGAGCGCGCCGCCGCGCCGCCGCCGCTGGATCTGGCGGATCCTGGGCGCCGTGGGGGTGGTGCCCCTGGGCTTGGGCGGCGCGGGTGTGGTCTACCTTCGCACCCCGGCGGGCAACGAGCTGATCCGCACCCAGACGGAGTCTCTCGTCACCGGCACCATGGGCGAGGGGAAACTGACCATCGGTCAGTTAAGCACGGACCTCTTCACCCGGGTGGAGCTCGGCGCCGTGAAGCTCACCGACGGCGCGGGCCGCGAGGTGATCGGGGTAGACGCCGTGCGGGCGGAGATCGCGCTGTGGCCGATGCTCTTGCGCAGGGCCATCCTCGTGCGCTCCCTCGACGTGAGCGGCGCGCGGGGAGACCTCCAGGTGGATGAGTCCGGCGCCCTCGATCTCAGCCGAATGTTCCCCAGCGATCCCAACGCCCCCGATGAGCCCTGGGGCGGTCTGCCCGTCGAGCTCATCTTGGAGCGCGTGAGCCTCCGCGACGTGTCGGTGGCGTACGACGACGGCGTCACCCGCTACGAGGTGAGCCCCATCGACCTGGACCTGGCCGGAAACGCCGTCCACAAACGTTTTCAGCTCAACGAGCTTCAGCTCAACGCCGAGATCTTGGCCCCCGCCGCCGGGCCCTTGACCCTCGCCGGGAGCTTGATCTGGGACGACGGCGACTTAGACCTCAGCGCCCTACACCTCACCGTCGCCGGCTCGTCCTTGGCGGTGAGCGGCGAGGCGAGCGCGCTTCTGGACGAGGAGGGCACGCCGAACCTCGACCTCACGGTCAACGCCACACGCCTCGACTTAGACGCCCTGGAGGTGCTCACCGGCGATCTGGGCCTCTCCGGGGCCTTGGCCACCACCCTGAAGGTCGAGGGGCCGCTCAGCTCCTTGGGCGTGAAGGGCGGGATTCAGGCGCCGGTGGGGGAGGCCGTTGTAGACGTCGTGCTCAACGTAGAGGACGCCCGCCTGCCTTGGTCGGGGGTGGTGACGACCACGGGCCTCGACGTGGGCTCGTTCGTGGACGCGGTCACCGAGACGACGGTGCTCACCGCGGAGGTGCGGGGCTCCGGCGCGGGCCTCTCGTGGCCTGACGATCTCACCGCCGAGGCCACGGTCTCCCTCGCCGACGCCGTCGCCTGGGGCTACGCCGTGCCCGAGGCCCAGGCGACGGTGTCGCTCAAGAACGGCCGCGCCACGCTCACCGGGGTGCGCTACGCGACGGACTGGGGCGTGGCGACGGGCACGGGCTGGATCGGCGAGACCAACCTCGACTTAGACCTCAAGCTCAACGTGTGGCGCCTCAGCGGCCTGGAGGCCCTCGACGTCACCGACCTCGCCGGAGACGCCCGGGGCAGCGGCCGCCTGCGGGTGGACTGGGGCGGTGAAGACGCCGAGGTCGACTTCGACGGCGCGCTCCAAGGCCGCTCGTTGGCCTACGCTGAAGACGTCGTGATGGGCGCCTGGTCGTCCCCAGACGTGGTCGTGCGGTACGACGGCTCGGGCACCCATGTCGAGGGCACCTTGGACGCCGAGGCGGTCTCTTCAACGGGCATGGACGTGGCCTTGCTCTCGGGGCCCTACATCGTGGATGTCGACCCGGACGGCGTCGTAGACGTGGCGGTAGAGGCCCACGGCGAGGGCCTAAACTACGACGTGCTCACCGTAGACGTCATGGACGGGCTGGTGGAGCTGCGCTACGCCGAGGAGCGCCTTGAGCTCACGGGCACCTTCACCCTAGAGGGCGCGGCTTACCCGCCGGTCTCGGGGGAGCAGGGCACGATGGCCTTGGGCATCTCCGGCGACGATCTCACGATTGATCTGCGCTTGCGCGATGGCGACGTCCCGGCGGTGATCGCCGTCGGCGGCGGGAATCTGGCCACGGACGTGTGGGCGTTTGAGCAGATTTATGTCGGGGATCTCGGCGGCGTGGCCTGGCAGTCCACCCAGACCGCCCGGTTTACCCTCACCGACGGCGGCGTGAAGGACGCGGCCGTCGAGCTCAAGAGCGAGGCCGGCGTCGTCCGCGCCACGGGTCAGCTCGGCACTTCGGGGCCGCTGGACGGCCTGATCCACGCCGAGGGCCTCAGCCTGGCCTGGGTGGCCACCTTGGCGCCGGAGAGCCTCGCCGGGTGGACGGGCCTCGTAGACCTCGACGTGATCTTGCAGGGCGACGCCGCGGCGCCGACGATGCTCTTGGGCGGATCGGTGAAGGGTCTGGGCGTGCCCGGCCAGGTCGCCGGGGTGAACGCCCGCATCGACGCGAAGACCGACGGCGACGCCCTGCGGCTCAACGCCCAGCTCGCCGACCGCGAGGGCGCCTTGGTGACCCTCGCCGGGTTGCTGCCGGTCAGCCTCGACCTCACGAGCCCCGCGCTGCTCCCCGAGGGCGCGACGGAGGGCCGCGTCACGCTCTTGCCCACGGGCTTTGAGCGCCTCGCCCGGGCCTTCCCCGCCGTGGGGGAGCTGCCTGAAGGCCGCGGCAGCGCCGAGCTCGTCTGGCGAGGCACCCCCTTGGCGCCGGTGAGTGAGCTTCGCGCCGGGCTGCATGTGCCCACCGGCGAGACGAACGAGTGGATACGCTTAGATCTCAACGTCAACCAAGACGGCGACTCCTTGACCACCCGCGCCGAGATGTACGAGCGTGGCCAGCGCCGTGTTGAGCTTGACGGGGAGGCCGAGGCGGCGGTGGGCGCGTTCACCCGGGCGCTGTTCGCGGACGGCCCCGAGGTGGACACCGGTAACCTCGACGGCATGGTGTCGAGCTTCTCCGCGCGGGTGGTGCCCGTGCGTGTGCCGACCGAGGCGCTGGGCCTGTTTGTGGAGCTGCCCGAGGATCTGCGCGGCTTTCTGAGCGGCGGCCTCGTGGTCTCCGGGCGCCCCTCGTCGCCCCAGGTCGAGGGCGCGCTGTTGCTCATCGAGGGGGGCCTGGGGGAGCTGGAGATCAGCCCGGCGATCATGTCGCTGTCTCCGGTGGAGGGCGGCTACTCGTTGTTGGTCACCGCGGGCTTCATCGACCCGAGCTTGCCCCCCGAGGAGGGCGCCACCGACGTCACCTTGGCCGGGTTTGTGCCCTTTGTGCTCGACGCGGCCTCAGGCTTCGACATGGACGCCCAGCTCGCCCGGGAGGGCCTCGACCTCACCGTCAGCGGCGCGGGCCTGCCCGTGGCGGCGCTGCGGGCGCTCGACCCGGCGATCTTGCGTGGGCGCGGCGCCTTGCAGGTCAACGGCGTGATCAAAGGCAGCCTCACCGCGCCGCAGCCCGACGTGACCCTCACCTTAAACGACGCGAGCCTCGTCTACCGCGACCTCAAGCTCGACGTTCAAGGGGTCCACCTCGACGCCCAGCTCACCGCCGAGGCCCTGACCATCCGTGAGGCGCGGGCGAAGATCTCCCCGGCCGACGACGGCGCCACCGGGGCGGCGTCGATGCTCCTCGCCACCGGAGATCGCCCGGCGAGCGAAGGCTGCGCCGCCGGGCTCACCCGCCCCGACCCCACGACGGGCGAGGCCCGCAAGAGCCCCGTGCCCCTCGACGCCCCGCTCTCCCCGGGAGAGCTCTACGCCGCGGGCACCGTGCAGCTCGACGCCTTGAGCCCCTCGACGGTAGACCTCCAGGTCTGCGGGAACAAGGTCTGGGTGAGCGCCACCCGGGACGAACGAATCCAGGTGACCACCGACCTCGGCCTCACCGGGCCCTATCCGAATCTGCTCCTGCGCGGATCCCTACGCTCGGACACGATGACGATGCGGTTTGAGGAGTCCGACTTCTTTGAGGCCGGGGCCCTGAGGCTCGATCCGGCCTTGGTCGTGGTGCGTGGGCTCAACGAGGAGGCCGAGGCCGAGCTCGTCACCGTCGACGTGGCTGAAGGTGGCGACGCGGACCCGACGGCGCCGGTCGGCGTCTCGGAGCTCGTCGGCGAGGAGGTCATCGCCGCCGCCGTCACCACCGTGGCCCCCACCGCCGAGCCCAGCTTTTACGAGCTCTGGGACATCCGGCTCAACGTCGATCTCAACCGGCAGGCGTTCTTAGACGTCACCCTGCCCATGCTCGACGCCTACGACGCCTTGGGGCTGAGCACCATCACCCTGCAGAACAGCCAGCTCGACGGCGTGCTCGACGTGCGGATGCTCGGCGAAGAGATCGACGCCACGGGGGAGGTGACGATTCTGCGCGGCGAGATCCTGATGATGAACAAGAGCTTCGGCCTACAAGACGGGCTCATCATCTTCTCGGGCCAGCCCATCGACAACCCCAACATCGAGATCGTCGCCGTGCACAAGACGCAGAGCCACGGCGACATCAGCGTCAACGTGAGCCAGAGCGCTGAGGCGCCCAACGTGAGCTTCACCTCGGACGAGGGCTACAGCATCACGAGCATTCTCAGCATCTTGCTCACCGGCCAGAGCGCTGAAGACCTCGGCACAACAGGAGCGGGGGCGATGCAGCAGATCGGCACCTTCCTCTCCAGTCAGGCCGGGGGTGTGCTCTCCAGCAAAGCGAGCAGCGCGTCGAAGACCTCCCTCATCGACAGCCTCTCGTTTGGCTCGCTGGAGGACCAGCTCTTGAGCGACATCAAGGTGGGCACGTCGGTGGGTGACCGGGGCTTCTTGGAGCTGCAGTGGAACCTCGGCGCCTCGGCGGAGGAGAACGGCGGCTCCCAGACCGAGATCTCCTTCGAGTACGCGTTTACGCGCAGGTTAGAGGGTGAGATTCACATCGGGAACGACCGCTCCGCCGACGTCTATTACACCATCCGCTTCTGAGAGAGGACGCCCACCATGAGCACCCCGCCGCCCTCGCCGCCTGAGCCGAGCTTGCCCAGCGAAGACGACCTCAAGCAGCCGCCCGGGGCCCAGTTCATCGGCCTGTTGATGCTCTTCGCCAGCATGTCCATCGCCGCGACGGGCCTGCAGGTGTTGATGGTCGCGTACTGGCCGCCTCCGCCGCAGATCTTCGTCGGCCCGGCGATGCTGATCGTCTTGGGCCTCGCGGGCATGTGGACCGGCGCCCAGGCCAGCACAGGGGAGCACAAGCCCGTGCTGCGCGGCGTGGGCTTGGCGGTGAGCATGGCGATCATCGGCGGGCTGTGGACGCTCTACGCCCTCTATCTGGGCCTGTTCTCGCTCTTGCCGCTGGTGGCCGTGGGGCTCATCATCTGCGCGGGGTTCTTGCTGGTGTTGACCTTGCCCGCCGCGCGGCGCTACAGCCTCGCCCGTGCGAAGCTGGACGCGGCTTAGGCGCCGCGGTCTGACCGGCGAAGCAGGGCGCCCGCGCGGACCTCGAGCCCAAAACGCAGGGCGTCGGGCAGGGGACGCAAGGCCCGGGCCAAGGTGAACAAGAGGGCCTCGGCGCGGCCCTCCTCAGCCAAGGTCTGCGCCGTGGGGGTGGCGGCGACGAGCACGGCGCGCTCCTCTGCGGTGGCGCGCTGGGCGAAGCTCTCCGGGGTGAACAGCTCGACCTGGCCGGGGCTGAAGTGCTCATCAAACAGGGCGCGGGCCCGGGGGAGGTGGTAATGCGCGGTGATCACGCCGAGGCGGCCCAGGTTGTGTGAATCGCAGAGCGCTCGGGCCATCATCGCCTCTTCCCGGGTGCTGCGGCTCTGCTCTCGCTGGAGGATCTGCTCGGGGCGCACCCCCCGGGCCAGCAGCGCCTCGACGACCAAGGCCGAGCCAGAGACGGCCTGACCGCGCAGTCTTGCTTCGACGGTGAGCACCCGCCGGGCGCCGTCCCGCAGGGCGACCACGGCGGCCACAGACCGGGCCAGCAGCTCACGCCGGGCGCGCTCGGGGTCGCGACGCAGCTCTTTGCCCAAGACCATCACCGCGTCGAGCCGCATCGTGGGCCTCCTGGGGATCAGTCCTGCTTCACGGTGATGATCTTGGCCTCGGCCCAGCCCTCGCGGAAGCGCAGCTCGACGGTGGCGCCGACCTTGAGGTCTTTGGCCTTCACGACGGCCCGGCCGCCGATCTTGGCGATGGCGTAGCCGCGCTCCAAGACCCGCAGAGGCGACATGGCGTTGAGGCTGGCCGCGGACTGGGCGAGGGCCTCGCGGCCCCGGGCCAAGCGCTGGGCGATGATCCGGCGCTGGAGGTCATCCAAGCGCTGCACCCGCACCTGGGCGCGCTCAATCCGCGGGCTGAGGTCGGGCAGGCGGGCGCGGCTGAGGCGCTGCTTGCGGGTGAAGAGCGTCAACGACACAGCGCGCTTGAGCCGCTCGCGGAGCTGATCGGCCTGACGCCGGGCGTCACGCACCCGCTCTTGGGGGTGGCGAAGGCGGCGTGTGGTCTGATCAACCCGTTGGCGGCCGCGGCTCGTGGCCCGAGACATCGCCCCGGCCAGGCGCTCCTCAAGCGTGTCGATGTGCATCGACAGCCCGGCTTGTTCAGGGACCGCGGACTCCGCGGCGGCGGACGGTGTGGGCGCGCGAAGGTCGGCGGCGAGGTCACACAGGGTGATGTCGATCTCGTGGCCGACGGCGGAGATCACCGGGATCTCTGAGGCCGCGACGGCCCGCACGACGACCTCCTCGTTAAACGCCCAGAGATCTTCGATGGATCCGCCGCCGCGCCCGACGATGAGCACCTCGGCTTTGCCGTGGCGGTTGAGCAGCTCAATGGCCTTGGCCACCTCTTCAGCGGCGCCGTCGCCCTGCACCCGGCAGGGCGCGAGGTAGACGGGGATGCCCGGAAACCGCCGGGCGAGCACCTTGAGGATGTCTTGCAGCGCGGCCCCGGTGGGGGAGGTGGCGAGGCCGACCGCCTTGGGCAGAAACGGCAGCGGGCGCTTGCGGTCCTCGTCAAAGAGGCCCTCAGCGGCCAAGCGGCGCTTGAGCTCCTCCAAGGCTCGGGCCCGGGCGCCCGCCCCTGAAGGCTCGAGCTGCCGCACGAGCACGTTGTACTTGCCTTGGGGCGAGTACACGTCGATGCGGCCCCGGCAGATCACCCGCTCGCCGTCGCGGGGGGTCCACCGTAGATGCTGGTTTGAGCCCTTAAACATCACCGCGGAGACCGTGGCGGTCTGTCCGTCGATGAGGCTGAAGTACCAGTGGCCCGAGCGGTGGGCCAAGAAGCGGCTGACCTCTCCTTCGACCCACACGTCTGGGATGGCGCGATCGAGGGTGTCCTTGATGCGCGCGTTCAGCTCTCCGACGGTCAGCGGGCGGTCCATGGCAGCTCAGTTAGCGCCTCGGCGCGGTGTGGGCCAGGGGGGCGCAGGTCAAGGAACACAAAGCCCCCCGCCGAGGCGGAGGGCGCGTGTGGAGCGGGCGAAGCTCAGCGGAACATCACCCAAGAGGACTGAACGGGGTCGGCGCAGTCGCCGGAGAGCTCGTAGGAGGCGATGGTGCACACCGTCATGAGCTCGTCGGTGACCTCCATGGCGAGGTCTTCACCCTCGTACATGGTGATGGTCTGGCCGTCGGCGACAAACTCCAAGGTGAAGGAGCTGCGCTCGCCGCACTCGTCGGACTGGGCGGTGCCGACCACCTCACCGACGCGGTAGCTGAGGCCGGGGATGTCGTTGGCCGCGAGGCCGGGCTCGCCGCGGTTGGCCTCTAAGGCGTAGACCAAGCCGCCGCGGCTGTTCGTGAGCCCGAAGCCCGCCGAGGTAGAGCCCTCGCTGTCGCCTTGGCGCACGGTGAGGCTGACCTGCTCGTCCTCCAGGACGTTCACCCAGGGGGTGATGTCCCAGCCGCCGGAGTCGCGCCACGCGTAGCCCAGGCGGAAGGTGTTCCCGGCGTCGTCGCGGAGGGTGGCGACGCGGGCGGGCTCATCGGCGCAGGGGATGAGGTTGTCGTTGAAGTCGGCGGGGGCGGCCTCATCGCGGATGAAGCGGCCACGGATGGTGTACAGGCCATCTTCAGAGGCCAAGGACTCATCACCGCCGAGGCAAACCACGCCCGAGCCCGACCACATGCCCGAGGAGTCGGCGATGTCGAAGTACGAGAGCTCATCGCCGGTGAGGAGGCTGCCCACAAACGACCCAGCGGCGAACCCGCAGCCGGTGAGGGCGGAGATCAAGAGGGTAGAGGCGCTGAGGAGGAGGGCGCTGCGCATGGTGGACTCCGACAACGGGAGAGAGGGCCTGAAGCAAGCATAGCAGCGATCGAGCCGATGCGCGATCGCCGCTATGGAATGTTGCCGCCCGAGGCCGAGCGACGGGATCCTCAGCGGAACATCACCCAGGAGCTGTCCACGGGCAAGGAGTCGCCGCAGTTGTCGGAGACGGTCTCGTACGCGGTGATCGAGCAGGTGGTGTAGTACTCGTCGTCGGCGTAGAACCCGGCGTCTTCACCCGAGAACAGCACCAGCTCAGACTCTTCGCTCACGAACTCTTGGGTGAGGAAGGCGCGCTCGCCGCAGTCCGTCTGGTAGCCGCCGACCCCTTCAGCGGTGCCGAAGCTGATGCTGGGGAGGTCGCCGTCTTGAAGCGCCGTGCCGCCGCGACCGGCCTCCAAGGCGTAACGGAGGCCGCTGCGGTTGAACAGCGCGAAGCCCGCGGCCTCGGCGCCGTCGGTGCGCACGATGGCCGAGACCGGCTCGTCGGTGTTCACCATGGGCCAAGGGGTGGAGTCCCAGCCGTACATGCGCCAGGCGAAGCCGATGGTCCAGACCGCGCCCGCGTCGTCCCGCACCCGAATGACCGTCTCTGGGGTGTCCCAGCAGGGGATGACGTTGTCGAAGTCGGGGCGGAGGTCGTTGAAGTTGGTGTCTACGACGCGGCCACGGATGTCGAAGCTCGTGGCGGCGGCCTGCTCCTCAGACAGCTCGGCGCTGGTGCCGAGGCAGACGATGGCCTCGCCTTCGGAGTCGGTGGCGCTGTAGGTGACGTCGCTGTAGTAGGGGTCGTCACCGAAGAGCATGCCGGTCACGGCGCCGCCGACGAAGCCGCAGCCCGTGGTGAGGGCGAGGGCCGAGGTGAGGAGCGGGAGCGCGAGGCGAGAGGCGGTCATTTGGACCTCTGGGTGTTTGGTTCGAATCGCGAGGCCAGTATAGCAAGCGTCGTGCCAGCCCCGTGGAGCAAAAAATGGGGTGTGGGGCGGTGTCACCGCGACATAGATGTCACCGCTCGGGACAGCCAAAGCAGGACACCCAGGCCGAGACCGCTCCAGGCCCCCAGGCCCAGGCCCAAGGTCCAGGCCCAGGCGGGGCGGTAGCTGAGCGTGAGGGTGTGCGCGCCGGGCGGCAGGATGACGCCGCGCAGGCTGAGGTCGGCGCGGTGGAGCGGCGCCGCGACGCCGTCCAGCTCGGCCACCCAGCCGGGATAGTGGGTGTCGGTGAGCACCAGCACGCCGGGGCCTTGGGCGCTGAGCTCCACCCGATCGGGGGTGTAGCGGGTGATCGTGGCGCCGCCGCCGCGGGGGCTCACCGCGGGCTCACAGCCGTCGTCACCCACGCCGAGGAGCACGGCCACCTGGGCGGGATCAACGGCCTTGAGCGCAGCCAGGGCGGCGTCTTCGTCGGGCGCCCACGTCACGCACGGCGCCACAAAGGCCCGCGGCAGGGCGCCTGTGGCCTCAAACACCCGCACCGTGCCTTCAGCGAGCTCCACGGCGCCGCGCTCGACCAGCCGCGGGTGGTTTAAGGGGTGCGTCGTGAGCAGATTTCGTACCCCGAGCAGCTCAGCGATGGGCAGGCCCGCCTCAAGCTGCCGGGCCTTCATCGGGCCGTGGTCGAGGCCGACGTCCAAGCCCGCGGCGCTGAGCAGGGCCTCGTGCCCCGGCAGGCGCAGGGGCGAGAGCGTGATGACGTCGTGGGTGCCCCACAACAGGCCGATGGACGCGCTCATCAGCTCGCGGTCTAAGGCGTGGGGCACGACGCGGTCGATGACGGTGGTGCGGTCCAAGGACTCCGCGGCCCCTTCGGGCAAGAGCGCCACGGTGGCCGGGGAGGTGGTGACCAGGGCCGGCGCCGTGCGGGGGTTGTAGTCGTAGAGGGTGAGGCCGAGGTCGAGGCCGACCAAGACGACGAGGCCCGCCGCCGAGCGCTGACGCAGGAGCAGAGCCAAGGCGCCCAAACAGAGCGCCGGGGCGAGGAGGCCCCAGGTGCCGTTAAACCGCATCCCGTTGACCAGGGCGTCGATGCGGGCGGGGCCGTCGGGGCGGTCTCCCAAGGCGCCCATCAGCGCACCCCGGACCATCGGCTCGACCGCTTGTAGGGCAACGGCGCCCAACAAGCCGCCTAGAACCAGGAGGATGAGGGCGCTTAGGGCGAGACGAGCGCCGCGTCGGGCCAGGGCCTCGCCCTCCTCACCCATCAGGCGGTCCAAGCCCCCGGCGGCCAAGGCCGCGACGGCCAAGGTGAGGAGCCAAGAGAACCGCGCCGGGAATCGGAACAGATCGAAGCCAGGGACGGCGCGAAGCAGGTCGTAGGCCGGGGTGTAGCGGCCCAAGGTCCACAAGAGGCTCAAGATCCCCAAGGCCCACAGCGCCCGCCTCGACCCCAGAGCGCCAGAGCCAAGGCCGGAAAGCCAAGGTAGAAGCAGTCCTCCCAGTGGGTCTCGCCGGTGCCGAAGTAGGCGGCGGCCTTGTGAACGTAGGTGAGCGGGATGTCGGCGGGGCGCTCCCAGCCCCAGAACCGCGGCAGCACGGCGTTCACGAGCTCTTGGGGCGGCAAGGAGCCGATGCCCGCGAAGGCCTCGTCCACGCCGCCCGCGCGGGCGCTGAGCTCGGCGAGCTCAAGGCTCGCGGCGAGCTGCGGGGCGGCGGCGGCGAGGCCCACGAGCGCGGCGAGACCGGCCTTGGCGAAGGCGGGCAGGGCGGGGCGGCTCATCAAGAACAGGAGCAGGGCGCCCAGAAGCCCGATGGCGCCGACCTGGGGGTGACCGGCGGTGCACAGCGCGGCGACGGCGACGGCGAAGGGCAAGGCGCCGCCTTCGCCGCGGCCCAGACGCCAGGCCGCGCCCAAGGCCCAGGGCGCCCAGGCGGCCACGGCGTGCATGCCCGCGTAGGTGACGTGGGCGGTGAGGAAGCCGCTGAGCATGACGATGAGGCCGCCGAGCGCGCTCGCCAAGCCGCCTCGGCCCAAGCCTCGGCACAGCCACCAGCCGCCCAGACCGGCCCAGGCCGTGTGCAGCACGACGGCGAGGCTGAGCGCGGTGTGGGACTCAAAGAGCAGGCCGAGCAGGGCGTAAGGTGGGTAAAACACGCCGGTTTGGCCGTCGGCGGCCAACGGAAAGCCCGCGCCGATCTCCGGGCACCACAGGGGCCACTGGCCAAGGTTGATCTGGGAGGCGGCCCAGTGTCGCCAGGGGTGGTGATGGTGGCGCAGGTCGTGAGACCAGAAGACCCCGCGGCCCAAGAGCACGTCCGGCGCCTGGGCGGCGGCGACGGCCAAGAACAGGCCCGCCGCCCACGGCCAGCGCTCAAGACGCGGCGCCTTCACTTCTTGTCGCCCCCCTCGACGTAGCCCAAGGCCTCCAGCATGCCTTGCTCACCCAGGCCCAGGCCGCCGTCTCGGCGACCGCAAGGTGTGGCCGCGGCGGCGGGGGCGGCGCGTGACCGCGCGGCCTCCACGGCGAGGGCTTGGCCTTGGGCGATGTTGGTCAGCTCGCCAGGGTCTTTGGTGAGGTCGTACAGGGCCTCGCTCTTGGCGTCGGGGTCCAAGATGTACTTCACGCGGGCGCCGGACTCGGTGGGCGCGACGGCTGCGGGCGCGGCCTCGGCGCCGGGGGTCGCGCCGGGCGGCGCCGCGGCGGGGGCCTCAGCCCAGGCCGAGCGCAGGCCGAAGAGGCAGCCTTGGGAGAGATCGGCGGTCTTGCGCCCGAAGAGATCGGCGACGAGGGACTGGGTCTGCTCCCCCGTGGCGTAGCGCAAAAGCTCGACCCCCTCGGAGAGCTTCATCGGATCCAGGGAGATGACCTTGAGGGCCGTGGGCGCCACGTCCATCAGGCGCACCTGCTGGGACACCACCCGGCCACGAAGCGCCCCGCCCGGCGGGCGCAGCAGGAGGGGCACCCGCACCGACTCATCGTAGAGCCCGTGGTGATGGAACTGGATGCCGTGCTCGCCGAGCTGCTCGCCGTGGTCGGCGGTGACGATGATCAAGGTGCGCTCATCAGCCCCGGCGGCGGCCAAGGTCGCCAAGAGCTGGCCCACCAAGGCGTCGACACGCTCCACCTCTAAGGCGTAGAGGCGGCGAAGCTCGGCGGCCTCGGTCTCGGTGTAGACGTGGCCGGGGTTGGTGAGCAGCGCCCGGTGATTCACGGCGGCGCCGGGGGCCTCATAGGGCGCGTGGGGCTCAAAGAGATGAACCCAGGCGAACCACGGGCGCTCGCCCCGGGCGGAGATCCAGCGCCCGGCGAGGTCGATGGTGCGCTCACCGTCACGCTCCAAGAGCCCCGGCGCGAGGTGCGGCAGCCCGGCGGCGAACAAGACCTTCACCGCGTAGCGGGCCAAGGTGAGCTGGCCCAAGCCCCGGGGCGTGGTGAAGAAGTCGTCGTCGTAGAGCTCAAAACCTTGGTCTAAGCCGGTCTGGTGGTTGACCGCGTAGGACGAGACGAAGGCGGCGGTGGCGTACCCTTCGTCCTCCAGGCGCTCGGCGAGGGTGACGTGGCCCTCCTCCAGGCTGTCGCCGTTGGAGAGCACCTTGTGCCGCAGGGTGTGCAGGCTGGTGAACAAGGTGGCGTGGGCCGGGGCGGTCTCGGGGGTGGGCGTCACGGCGTCTAAGAACAGCACGCCGGAGTCGGCGAGCTTGTCGAGGTTGGGCGTCTTGGCCAGGCCCGCGCCGTACACCCCGACGTGGTCGCGGCGCAGGGTGTCGATGGTGATGAGCAGGACGTTGGGATCGCCCGCCAAGGCCCGGGACGAGCCGTAGCCGCGCTGGCTTGAGATCCCCGCGCTCACGAGGCACAAGACCACGGCGCCGGCCGCGGACACCCCGAGCCAGGTCCCCCGGGCGGGCCGCCCGAGCTCCTCCTTTCGAAAGAGATAGCCGGCGTTGGTCCAGACCATGCCCGCGAAGCCGATGGGCGTGCCCAACATCGCCAAGGCGCCGGGCGTACGACCGACCTCCAGGAGCTCCAAGACCGTCTGGAGCACATAGACCAAGGCCACGAAGAAGGTGGTGAGCCCCATGCTCGCCGCGAACACCTTGGAGTCCAGCCAACGACGCCCGATGAGCTGCAGGAGCCCGCCGATGACCGCGCCGAGGGGGGCGGCGAGCAGCGCGCCGAAGCCGCAGCCGCAGAGCCCCACCAAGAACGCCTCGGCGAAGGTGAGGTCGAGGGCGCTGGTGAGCCCACGCTGGGCGGCCTCGACGCCCCCGGCGAGCAGGCCGATGCCCAGCCCGAGGGAGGCGGCGCGCAGCCAACGAAACGACGGGCGAAGGAGGAGGTTCACAGGCGGACCCCAGAGCGCAGCGTTCGCCGGGAGGGTAACCCGGCGAACGGGGGGCTGGCCGCGCGGGGCCGCGCTGATCCCAGGCTCACATCGCCGCGGCGAGGTCCTTGAGGCGCGCGACGCGGTCTTCAGTGAGCGGGTGGGTGCGGAACAGCTTGGTCACGCCGTGCAGGCCGCCCAGAGGGTTGATGATGAACAGGTGGCTCGTGGCCGGGTTCACATCGACGGGGTGGCCCTGGGCGATGCGGTCGAGCTTGTTCAGCGCCCGGGCCAAGGCCAGGGGCTGACCGGAGATCTGCGCGCCCATGGCGTCGGCGCCGTACTCGCGGCTGCGGCTCACCGCCATCTGCAGCACCATCGCGGCCATCGGCGCCACGATCATCGCGCCGATGAGCACGATGGGGTTGGGGCTGTCTTCATCGCGGCTGCCGCCAAAGAACAGGCCCATGCGGGCGACCATGGCGATGGCGCCGGCCATGGTGGCGGCGACGGTGGAGATGAGCGTGTCGCGGTTCTTGACGTGGGCCAGCTCGTGCGCCATCACCCCGGCGAGCTCGTCGCGGTCGAGGATACGCAGCAGGCCCGCGGTGGCGGCGACCACGGCGTTCTCGGGGTTACGCCCGGTGGCGAAGGCGTTGGGCGTCTCTTCAGGGATGATCGCCACCCGAGGCATCGGCATCCCGGCGCGCTGGGTCAGCTCACGCACGATCCCCACGAGCTCCGGGGCCTCCTCTTCAGTGACGATCTTCGCCGAGTACATCGCGAGCACGATTCGATCTGAGAACCACCAGCTCCCGAGGTTCATCACGCCCGCCATGACGAGGGCGATCATCATGCCGCTCTGCCCGCCCACGAGCTCACCGATGAGCATGAGCAAGGCGGTCATCCCGGCCATCAACAGGAAGGTCTTGACGGTGTTCACGAGGTCCTCCACAGGCGCCGGAGGGCGCCCGTGCCCCATTAAGTAAGCGCGCCGGGCGCCGCGGCTATGGGAGGAGGACCGGGGCTGCGCTCAGTAGGTGAGCACCACGCCGCCATACGTCACGCCCGCGGCGGTGCCCATCATCACCGCCGTCTGGCCCCGGCGGAGCTTGCCCGTCTCCACCGCCTTGAGCAAGGTGAGCGGGATCGACGCCGCCACGCAGTTCCCGTACTCGGACAGGGTGCGCACGATGGACTCTTCAGGCAGCTTCAACGAGCCCACGAGGTTGAGGCCGGCGCGGCTGGCCTGGTGCAAGATGAACACCGGGTCGTCGTCGGTGCCGTGCAGCGCCTCGGGGTAGAGCTTCTCCACAAACGGCGGGATGTAGCGCAGCGCGCGCTTGAGCAGGCTGAGGCCCGACATCCTGAAATAGCTGGCGTCGAGGGGCGTGTTGGGGTCGTTCGCGGGCAGGTGGGTGCCGCTGCCGGGCACGCCGGTGAGGTCGGCGTCGTCGCCGTAGCTCTCAAACCGCACGCGGTGGATGGCGGCGTTGGGGCTCACCGGGTCGTCGGGCTGGGTGCGGCGCACGACGGCGGCCACGGCGGCGTCGCCAAACAGCGGGCCCGACTCGGCGTCTTGCAGGTTCAGGCCCGCCGAGGCGATCTCGGCGGTCACGATGAGGATGCGGCGGTAACGCCCCGAGGCGAGGTGGCTGGCGGCGATGTCCAGGGCCGTCACGAAGCTCAGGCAGCTCGTGTGAACGCTAAAGCAGGGGATGCCGCTGCGACCGGCGCCCAAGGCGCGCTGGATGAACACGGCCTGATCGGGGATGAACTGGTGGGAGGTGCCTGAGGCGCTGATGATGAGGTCGATGTCGTCGAGGGTGCAGCCGGCGTCGGCCATGGCGGCCTGGGCGGCCTGGGCGCCCAAGACCGGCGCCGTCTCGCCCGCGGCGCGGTCGGCGAAGTGCCGGGTGAGCACCCCGCAGCGATCCTCGATGCCCAGGTAGCTCTTGCCCGCGAGCTCAGAGAGCTTCGCGTTATCGACGACGTGGGCGGGCATCTTTCGGCCCAGGCCCTCGATCAGGAGGGGGCGAGAGGTGGGCTCGGGTCGCAAGGGCGCTCCTTCACAAGCGGGGGAGGGGAGGTCATCTTGACGCGGGACAATTAACTGGTCCCGGCGCCGCCAGAACGCCCGTGGGGTGTCGTCTCGCAGGTTCTCACCGGTTCGCCTTGGGGATTGAACGATGCACAACCTCGCTGGCCTCGTGCTGGAGAACCTGGACCGTGACCCCGACGCCGTGGCCTTGGGCGAGCCCGACGGCCGCGTGCTGAGACGGGGTGAGCTGCGCCAGCGCGTGGACGCCGTCGCCGAGGCCCTCGTAGGCGCGGGCTTCGCCGCGGGGGACCGCGCCGTGGTGCAGATCCCCCCCGGCGCCGAGCTTCTGGCCACCACCCTCGCCGTGATCGCCTTGGGCGGCGTGCCCGTGCTGCTGGAGGGTGGGCTTGGGGACGCGGTGTACCTCAGCCGCATCACCGCCGCCGCGCCGCGCTGGCTGATTGTTCACCCTCTGCTAAAACACGTCGGGTCAATCGGTCTGCTCAGAGGCGTCGCCGGTCGGCTGGGGCTGCCGCCGGTGCCGCCCACGGACAAGGTGCTCACCGTCTCCCGAGGCCGCGTCGATCAGCGGCTACGGCAGGGGGCGCCGCCGCGCCTCACGCTCACGCCGCGGGAGCCCGAGGACGCCGCCATCGTCGTGTACACCGGCGGCACGACGAGCGCGCCCAAAGGGGTGCAGCACACCCACAAGAGCCTCCGCGGGTTCATGGAGAGCGTGCGCGGCTTGTTCTTGATGGAGGGCTTTGAGCGGCTGGTGGTCGACACCTTGCCCCAGGCGCTGTACGGGATCTACCTCGGCTTAGAGGCCCACCTCGCCCACGGGCGAGGCCCACGCCGGGCGGATCGGGTGGAGGCGCTCTTACGCAGCGGTCGCGCCCAGGGCTACTTCGGGGCGCCGTACCTGTGGCGGGAGATCATGCGGCGCTCGACGGCGGGGCCCCTGCCGGACACCGTGCGTTGTGTGGTGCTGGGCAGCGCGCCGGTTCGACCGAGGTTTTTGCAGGCGCTTCAGGGCTTCCTCGCGCCCAGCACGCAGGTGACCTCACTCTACGGCATGACCGAGGCCGGGCCGATCTGCACGGCGAGCCTGGGGGAGAAGCTCGCCTGGACGGGGCCCGGAGACCTCGTGGGCCGCCCGGTGCCCGGCGTGGTGTTGACCCTCGACGTGCCCGAGGGGGAGGTCGGCGAGGTGCTGCTCGACGGGCCTTCAGTGACGCCGGGTTACCTCGGCCAGCCGCCCCGCGCCGGGCCCCTCCGAACCGGCGACCTGGGCCAGCTCGTGCCTACGCCCACGGGCCCCGTGCTCACCCTGCACGGCCGCCGCAAAGAGATGATCATCCGCCGGGGCGTGAACCTGTACCCGGGCACCTTGGAGGGGCCGATCCTCGCGGAGTCCCTGCGGCGGGGGCTCGCTGTCGAGGACTGCGCGCTCTTGGGCGACTGGGACGAGCACAGCCAAGACGAGCGCCTGGCCTTGATCGTCGCCGGGCCGCCCACCCTTGACCTCACGGCGGTGGCCGCGGCGGCGCGGGCGGCGGCGGGGCCCGACGGGGCGCCGGATGAGGTGCTTCGCATCGACAGCTTCCCGGTGAAGGGCCGCCAGAACAAGCGGGATCTCGCCGCGCTCAAGGCCCTCCTCACCGCGCGGCACGCCCCGCCTCGGTCCCGGCGTGTGGAGGACGTGGTGCTGCCGTTCGGCGCCGCGCAGCTCGTCCGCCGGGTTCAAGATCGTTTCACCGAGCGCCCCCTCCGCGCCTTGGGAGAGCTGGCGTTACGCCTGGGCCTCTGGTTCATCTCTCAGGCCACCTGGGCTCTGGATGAGCTGGTGGCGCCGCGCTGGCGAGAGGCCCAAGGCCGCGGCCCGCTGTTCATCATCGGGCACCAGCGCTCGGGCACCACAGCCCTGCACCGCCTGCTCGCCGCCGACACCGCCCACGCCCGGGCGCTCACCTTGGGCGAGATGTTGTTCCCGGCGGTGTCCGCCGCGCCCCTTCGCGCCGCCGTCGCCGGGCTCGATCGGGCCCTGGGCGGCGCGCTCTCCCGCCTTGAGGACCGGATCTTCGGCCCCATCGACGCCTTGCACCGCCTGCGGCTGGGCGAGGTGGAGGAGGACGAGTTTGTGCTCTGGGCGGTGTTCGCCTCGATCATGTGCGCGAACGACCACCCGCTGAGCGTCGAGCGCCGCCAGCTCGACACCTTACGGCACTTCGACCAGCAGCCCGCGGCGCGCCAGGCCCGGGTGCTGGGCTTCTACCGGGACGTGTTGACCCGGCGTCTGCACCGAGACGTGGGCACCGCGGCCACCGAGCGCTGGATCGTGGCCAAGAACCCGGCGTTCACCCAGAAGATCCCGGCCTTGGCGCGGCTGTTCCCCGACGCGCGCTTCATCTACCTCGTCCGGGATCCCCTCAAGGCCATCCCCTCGCGCCTCGCCTTGCTTCGGGCCATCTGGCGCCTGCGCGCCCCGGAGGTGCCGTCGCTCACCCCGGCCCAGGTAGACGTGATCGTAGAGGACAGCGTGCGCACCTACCTCTGCGCCGAGCGGGATCTGCCCGGCTTGCCCGAACATCGCCGCTTGGTGGTGCGCCATGACGCCTTACACGCCGACCCCAACGCCACGATAGAGCGCATCTACGCTCACTTTGAGCTGCCCGGCCCGCCGCCCCAGGCCACGGTGCAGGCGCCGCCGCCCCGGGTGGTGGACCTGCAGGGGTTGAGCCTGGACGAGGAGCGGCTGCGGCGGGTGCTGGCGCCGGTGTTTGAGCGTTATGGCTTCTGAGCCAACAGACGCTCGCCTTGTTCGCGGGCGTGGCGCAAGAGCCGCCCGATGATGGCCTCGGTGACCCGCTCGGGGATGAGCGCTCGTAAGGCGGCGCGGACGCCCGTGCTCGGCCCGATGGGGGTTCGCAGGGGCGGGCGGGGGTCGCTGAGCACCCGCACGATCACCTCGGCCACCTCCGCCGGGTCTCTCGCCACCCGATCCACGAAGGAGGCGAAGACCTTGTCCATCCCGGCCACCCACGGCGCGTAGACCCCGGGCGCGTTCACGCCCCGGCTGATCTGGCGGTTTCGGCCGAAGATGTCGGTGCGGTAGGCGCCGGGCTCGATGAGCACCATGCGCACACCGAACAGCGCCAGCTCGTGCCGCCAGGCCTCGGAGAGCCCCTCCAAGGCGAACTTGCTGGCGGCGTAGGCCCCCAGGCCGGGGATGGCCATGCGCCCCGAGGCTGAAGAGACCATCACCACGGTGCTCGGCGTGTGGGCGCGCAGGTGCGGCAAGGCCAGGCGGGTCAGCGCCCAGGCGCCGAAGAGGTTGGTCTCAAAGATCGCGCGCAGCTCGTCCTCTTCGACAAGCTCCAAGAAGCCGCCGAGGGCCTGCCCGGCGTTGTTCACCAGGGCGTCGAGGCGGCCGGTCTCACGGATGATCTGGGCGATGGCCAGCTCACGCTGCTCGGCGGAGGTCACATCCAGAACGATGGGCCGCACGTCAAGCCCGGCGGTGGCCTCCCGCAAGGCGTCGCCGTGCTCCAAGGCACGAAGCCCGGCGTAGACCGTCCAGCCCGCCCGCCCGGCGGCGGCGGCGGTGAGCAGGCCGAAGCCCGAGCGGCAGCCGGTGATGAGCACGACGCGAGACATTCGGCGCATCCTAACGCGGCGAGTCCCGGCGGGCGCGACGGCCCTTGGCACGTTACGCGGTGGCCCCGCACGCGCCCGGAGCCGTCATGGACCACACGCCGCAGGATTCAGCGCCCCTTGTCGGCGTCATCATGGGCAGCCGCTCCGACTGGCCGACGATGATGGGCGCGTCTGACACCCTGCGGGCCCTGGGCGTGCCCCACGAGGTGCGGGTGATCTCGGCCCACCGCACGCCGGATCTGCTGTTCTCGTACTGTGAGCAGGCCGAGTCTCGTGGCCTGCAGGTGATCATCGCCGGAGCCGGCGGCGCGGCGCACCTCCCGGGCATGGCCGCGGCCAAGACGATCCTCCCCGTGCTCGGCGTGCCGGTGCAGTCCAAGGCGCTCAATGGCCTGGACTCGCTCTTGAGCATCGTGCAGATGCCCAAGGGCGTGCCCGTGGGCACCTTGGCCATCGGCGAGGCCGGGGCGGTGAACGCGGCCCTGCTGGCGGCGGCGTTTCTGGCCCGGCACAACCCCGCCCTGCGGGATCGCCTGGCCACCTTCCGCGCCGAGCAGACCCAGAAGGTGCTTGAGGAGCCCCTTTGAGCGACTTACGCCCCTTGGGCCCCGGCGCCACCGTGGGCGTCTTGGGCGGCGGGCAGCTCGCCCGGATGATGGCCCTGGAGGCCCGACACCTCGGCCTGCGGGTGATCGTGCTCGACCCCAACCCCCGCTGCGGCGCCGCCCAGGTGGCCGATGGCCTGGTGCTGGGCCACTTCTCCGACGCTGAGGCCGCCTGCCGCCTCGCCGCCCAGGTGGACGTGGTCACCTTAGACACCGAACATGTGCCCGCCGACGTGCTGCGCGCCGTGGAGGCCGTCGCCCCCTGCGCCCCGGGCAGCGAGGCCTTGGCGCTCATTCAAGACCGCCTCGCCCAGCGCCGCCTGCTCCACGCCCTGCGCCTGCCCCAGACCCGCTGGGCTGAGGTGCACGACGAGGCGAGCCTACGCGCGGGCCTCGCTGAAGTCGGCCTGCCCGCCGTGCTCAAGACCCGCCGCGGCGGCTACGACGGCAAAGGCCAGGCGCGCATCCAGCGTGAGGATCACCTCCTCGCCGCCTGGGCGTCTCTGGGCCAGGCCCCGTGCATCATCGAGGCCTATGTGCCCTTTGACCGCGAGGTCTCGGCGGTGATGGCCCGCGCCGCCGACGGCGCCACCCGCCACTGGCCCTTGGCCGAGAACGACCACCGCCGCCACGTCCTGCACACCACCCTCACCCCCGCCCGCGCCGAGCCGAGCGTCGGCCCCCGCGCCCGCGCCTTGGCCGAGGCCGTCGCCGCCCGCCTGGACCACGTCGGCGTCTTGTGCCTGGAGCTGTTTCTGCTCAGCGACGGCCAGCTCTTGGTGAACGAGATCGCCCCCCGTGTTCACAACAGCGGCCACACCAGCCTAGGCGCCTCGGTCACCAGCCAGTTTGAGCAGCACCTCCGCGCCGTCTGCGGCCTGCCCTTGGGCGACACCACCCAGGCCCGGCCCGCCGTGATGCTCAACCTCTTGGGCGACCTCTGGCGCGACGGCCCGCCGCCTCTGGAGCGTGTCTTCGCCGTGCCTCACGCCAAGCTGCATCTGTACGGCAAAGACGAGGCCCGCCCAGGCCGAAAGGTGGGGCATGTGCTGCTTCTGGGCGACGATCCGGCGCGGCTGTTGGACGAGGCCGAGGCGCTGTATCGGGCGCTGGGGGGCAAGTGAGCGAGGCCGGTGAGGCTCTGCGGGTGTGGGACCGCCCGATCCGTGACGCGGAAGAGGGGCTCAGCCGTCTGCGCTGGCTTCTGTGTGAAGGTGCTCTCTTCGCTGGAGATCGCCGGTTTGAGCCTATTGAGGCCGAGCTTTACCTGCACGGCCCGGGGCACCTCGACCCCACTGTGCATCAACATCCTGAGCAGGGGGAGCCTGGGCGGTTCTACTTTCACCGTGTGGGGCGCGGGTTTAAGGGCGGGAGCTACAAGGGCCTGGATCTGAGCTGGGGCGGGGATGGGGCCTTTGGCGGGGCGCTGATTCGGGGGCTGCGGGAGGAGGACGGCGGGATCGTCTCTGGGCCGTCGTTGTGTGTGGACGCGCTGCTGGCGGCTTGTGGGATGCCGGACTGTGCGAGTCTGCATCGGTGTGTGGTGGGGCGGCCGGTGTACGCGGCGGGGCCGCTGCGGTTGGGGGTGCGGCCGACGCCGGAGCAGCGCGCGCCGCTGTTGACGGCGCGGGTGGGGTTGCCGATGGGGGATGGTGGGGCAACGCGGCGGTGGGCCGCGGCCGCTTTGTATCGGATGACGACCTATCCTGAGCTGCCCAAGGGGCGGGCGGAGAGCCTCGCGGCGATGGTGGCGGCGGGGGCGAGTGATGAGGAGATCACGGCGCGGCTGGGGGTGCGGGCGGGGACGGTGGGGCGGGTGAGGGCGGGGTTGGCCTCGGGCTAAATGAGTGGATCGTGTCGTTGGGGTACGGTCTCGACCTTGGGGCGTGGGTGAGGCTCTGGGGTGTTGGGGGACGGTTGGGCGTCGTGGCGACAACGGCGGGTGAGGGGTCAGCTAGGGGGAGGTTGTGGAGCTCTGTGTTGGGCTCTTGGTGGGGTCGCTCGGCGTTGAGCGTCGTGGCGACAACTGCGCGCTGGAGTCGCCCCCTGATCGTGTGGGTTCCGTGCCGCCTCTCACGGGACCGCTCGCCCCGACCCATCCAGGGTCGGGGGTCGCTGCGCTTCCGGCGAGCTACGGCCATCCTGGCCTCACGCTCGCCTCCAGAGCTCCCGTGAGAGACGGCCCTCCACCCCCACGCGGGGGCGACCCCAGCGCGGGTTGGTGGGGTTTCGGGCTCGAAGGAAGGGTCTCACGGGGCCGTGGTGGGGCTCCGGGCTGGGCTCCCGGTGGGGCTCCCGGTGGAGTCTCGGCGTAGCGCGTCGTGGTGACCGCGACGTGCGGGGGGTGGCCGGGTCTCCTGCAACGCACTATCACACCTATAGATGGGCTCCGGGCAAGGCCCCTCAAGAATCCGAAAGCCACTTGCCCGGAGAGTACATTCCATGAGCAAAAAGATCGAAGAGTACTGGAGCCTCCGGCCCATCCGGTTCAGACATCTAGAATCTGTAGAACTACGCCGCGTTTTGAACGCCGACTACGATTACGATGGGACCTACTCGTTGTCGATCACGCTGCTTGCAGAGCTGAGGGCGTCCTCGGAGCGGGCGCGTCTCGACTTCTTTGGCGTGGAGGACATTAAGATCGGCGACCTCAATGGTGCCACGTGCTTTCTGTTCGAGATCACAGACGAGTCTCATAGGCAACTAGAAAACCTACGCTTCCGAGTTGTCGAGTCTGAGGAAGATGCGTTCAAGTTCTGGTGCCGTGACTTCGAGTTCACGATGCTGCCTCCCCGCACCGAGGGCTGATGCCCGCCCGCGCCGAACGGCCGCCTGCGCGCCACCCTAAGGTCGCCGAAGGGGCGGGCGGAGAGCCTCGCGGCGATGGTAGCGGCGGGGGCGAGTGACGCGGTGATCACGGCGCGGCTGGGGGTGCGGGCGGGGACGGTGGGGCGGGTGAGGGCGGGGTTGGCCTAGGGCTAAACGAGCGGATCGTGTCGTCGCGGTACAGTCTCGACCTTGGGGCGCGGGTGAGCCTCTGCGGCGCTGGGGTCGGTGGGGATTCGGGCTGGACGGAGCGGGGTGAGCCTGGGCACACACAGCGCGCCGGTGCCGCCGGGTGTTTGGCGCTCGGCGTCGGGCTCCCGCGCCGTGCTCAAGCGCCGCGCCACACTGGATCACCGCCGCTTAGGAGATCCTCCCCGCCGCCAACCCCGCCGAGACCCCGCGTGGCGAGGGTTCTGGCCCGGATCATGCTCAACACACGGCGATGACGCGCGTTGAGGGGCTTGCGCGCGCCGCTGAGGTGTTGCTATCGTCTCGATCGTCCCCCACTGAGTGAGAGTGACCACCCCGACCGGGCAAGGCGCCCAAAGAAGGAGCGAGAACACCGCGTGACCCTTCGAAAACTGCGACGACGATTGATCCCCAAAAACCGAGGAGAGGCCAAGCTCGCCGTTCAGTCTGCTGTCGGCAAGATTGGTGTCGCCCCAAAAGAGGTGTCGGACAAGATTGAGGAGTTCTTGGGCGTGATCGGTCCCGAGTACCTCAGCGACGTCGACGCCCACCTCGTCACACGGGCGAACGTGAACAACGCCCGCGACGATCAGCACCAGAAGAACGACGACGCCGATGAGGCGGTGACGGACTTCTTGACCTCGGCCAAGCTCAACGGCGGCGACTCCTTGCTGGACGAGCTGCTTCGTGAGCTGGGCACCAGCGGCGTGAGCCGCCTCCTGAGCCGGCCCGACCGTGAGCAGGTCGTGTCCATCGGCGCGTTCATCACCCGGGTTGAGGCGCGTGGCCTCAAGGTGCCCGCGGAGCGCTTCGAGCTCGTGAAGTCCACACAGTCCGCGCTGCAGGCGAGCATCTTCGTCACCGACGCCGCCGTGGAGGCCCAGGCCGCCGCGTCCGCGAAGGTAGACGCCTCCGAGACCAAGGCGCTCGCGTCCTACCGCGCGATGGTGACTGTTCTGAAGCTCGTGGTCGGCGAAGACGCCGTCTACGAGCACCTGCTCACCTTCGACACCAACCCTCGGAAGACCACGGACGCCGAGTCCACGGACGACACCGAGACCCCCTGATCCCCCTCAGGCCCCACACGCGCTCGCCCTCACCCGGCGGGCGCGTCGTGTTTTTGGGGCGCGGAGGTGCGGGAGGTGAGGTCTGCGTTGGCGGATCGGTCTCTGCATGTGCAGAAGGTGAGGTCCGCGTCGGCGGATCGGCTGGTGCATGTGCAGAAGGTGAGGTCCGCGTCGGCGGATCGGTCTCCGCATGTGCAGAAGGCGAGGTCCGCATCACGGGATCGGCTGGTGCATGTGCAGAAGGTGAGGTCCGCATCACGGGAACGGTTGCTGCATGTGCAGAAGGCGAGGTCCGCGTCGGCGGATCGGTCTCCGCATGTGCAGGAGGTGAGGTCTGCGTCGGCGGATCGGTCTCTGCAAGTGCAGAAGGTGAGGTCCGCGTCGGCGGATCGGCTGGTGCATGTGCAGAAGGTGAGGTCCGCGTCGGCGGATCGCTCGCTGTAAGTGCAGGAGGTGAGGTCTGCGCGCCGGGATCGGTTGGTGCATGTGCTGGAGGTGAGGTCTGCGTCGGCGGCTCGGTCGCTGTAGGTGCAGAAGGTGAGGTCTGCGTCACGGGATCGGTTGGTGCATGTGCAGAAGGTGAGGTCCGCGTCGGCGGATCGGTCGGTGCATGTGCAGGAGGCGAGGTCCACGTCGGCGGCTCGGTCTCCGCAAGTGCAGAAGGTGAGGTCCGCCTGGTGACCTGGGCTCAACCGCCTGAACGGGAAGAATCGCGCGCTGGAGGCCCTGCGCAGGGTGCGCGCGAGCGCCGGAGCCCGCAACGAGCCCCGGCGCCGCGCTTGTCTACCGCCCCTCAATCTCGGCGAGGCTCACCCCCAGCCGCTCCCGCGCGCCGCTGAGCGCCTGGGGCAAGCCGTCCAGCCGCGCGAACACCGAGCGCAGCGGCAAGAGGTCGTCCTCGTTCACCGGGCGCTGGCTGGCCGCCAAGGCGAGCTGCCCCAGGGCCTCGGTGAGCTCTCGGGCCATGGTGGTCATCCGGGCGCGCGGCACGGCCCGACGCAGGGTGGCGGCCGCGTCAGACAGCGTCGGCAGGGCCTTGAGCACCCGCTCGGAGACGAGGAGCTTGGGCAGCGTGAGCAAGAGCCCGGCCTCGCCCACCATGGCCCTCACGCCGCGCCGGAGCTTCTCGCTGAGGCGGTGGCTGGTGCCGAGCTCGGCCTCGACGGCCTCGACGAGGGAGATCAGCTCGCCCAGGTCGATCGGTTCACCCGCCATCTGCTGGGCGATGGCCCCCTCGACGTGGGTGAGCAGCGCCTCGGCGCGCTCGGAGATGATGTCGGCGCGATCGCGGAGCGACACCGCCAAGCCGTGCAGGGTGAAGAGGGTCAGCATGGGGTCAGAAGCTTGAGACATAGGCGCTCCATTCTCCCGCCAGGGAGGGGTGTGATTGCCTGGTTTGGGCGTAGCTCGGCC